>JBGSOF010000008.1:0-37074 GCA_041739275.1 Schleiferiaceae bacterium
TGTAGTGGTCTAACTTTTTTGGACAGAAAAGTTGAACTTTCTTAATTTCTCTGTCATGAAAAGGAAAAGGCGGCAATTGACGATGGCGTTCAAGGTAAAGGTTGTCTTAGAGGCACTTAAGGAGCGTTACACTGTTTCGGAGTTGGCGGAGCAGTTTGAAGTACACCCGAATCAGATATCGGCTTGGAAGAAGGAGTTTTTAGCCAGTGCTGAGAATGGATTTGGTGTGTCAAAAGATGCCAAACGGCTGAAGGAGTCTGAACAGACACAGGATGAGCTGTATAAGGAAATAGGTAGGCTGAAGGTGGAGAACGACTGGTTAAAAAAAAAGCTGCTCTAACGCCTCTTGACCAGCGTAAAAAGCTGATTGACAAGTCGGATGAGCAGTACAGTATCAGCCAGCAGTGCGCCCTATTGGGGATTAACCGCAGTACGTGGTACTATACACCCTCTGCCGGCTTGTTGGAGGAGGATCTCGTCTTGACGAGGCATTTGGACGATCTTTATGAAGAGGATGCAACGAGAGGGGTGCGTAGAATGGTCGCCGGTCTTGAAAGACAGGGTTATTCAATAGGCCGTTGCCGGGTGCGGAGTCTCATGCGTCTGATGCGCATCAAGACGGTGTATTGTCATCCTCGCACCACGGTAATGGATCCGGCCAAGTATAAATTCCCCTACTTGCTTCGCAACCTGAAGATTACAAAGCCCAATCAGGTTTGGGCTTTGGATATCACGTACATACCCATGCAAAGAGGCTATATGTACTTGACGGCCATTATGGATCTATACAGTCGCTACATCGTCGGCTGGAGCCTCTCGAACACCATGGAAGCCGAATGGGTGGTCAAGACCCTGAACGATGCCGTAGAGGCCTGGGGGGCGCCTGAGATCATCAACTCTGACCAAGGAAGCCAGTTTACCTCAGACCAATACATAGGCTTTGTAAAGAGCCTCAAGACGGTGCAAATTTCCATGGACGGCAAGGGCCGAGCGACGGACAATGCCTTCATTGAGCGTTTCTTTAGAACGCTTAAATACGAGAAACTCTATCTCCAGGAACAGGCCAACGGAACGGAGCTCTACCACAACTGCGTCACCTTTATCGACTACTACAACCAAAGAAGAGAACACTCCAGCTTAGGATATTCCGCTCCATATCAGGTGTATAGAAAAGCCTCTTGAGCGATTTCAACAAAAACAAAGAGTTTTAAGTCTCCCCCAGACCCCCTCTTTTCAACATCAACTATATTTGATTAGAAAACTGTCCGAAGAGACTAGGCCACCTCATACGAATTCGTTTCTTTTTTGACTGGACTTAATTTAAATGAGGCCGTGTCCAATGTACTATGAATTCTTCGACCTCACCTCAAACCCTTTGCTCCTGCGAGAGTCACCGCACCTCTTCGCGCTCCCTCTCCCCTACTGTCCTCCAAGTGACAGAACAGCCCGTTTCCCGCCCCGACCTTTGCAGCGGTTATTGAAACAACAACCTTCAACAACCGTTTACTGTGGAAATGGAACCCCCCGTGCACACCCTCAGCCCCACCCAGTACCAACACTACTACAACCACGGGCTCAGCTATGCCGAATACCGCGTACTCATCGACCAACTCGTCAGCGAAAACCGCACGTCGGGCCCAGATCAAAGTCAGGGTTTACTCGACTATACCCGCCTCAACCAAAAGCGCATACAGAGAATTGAAAAAACCTGGGAATGGAGCCCCGAACAACTCCAAGCCCTCGAGCAAAAACCTCGAAACGAATACTGGCTCGTCATCACCGAAGCATGGTGCGGAGACGCAGCGCAAATCATCCCCGCGCTCTGGCACATCGCACAAGCCGGAGGCAACATCCACATGCGCATGTTGTTGCGAGACGAAAACCCCGAACTCATGGACGCCCATTTGTTTCGAGGCACCAAAAGCATTCCCATACTCATTCGGCTCAATCAAAACTTCGAACTCCTCGGTCAATGGGGCCCTCGTCCCGCCATGGGCCAAGCATTCATCGAACAGGCCAAACGCGAAGGCAGCGATATGAACGCAGCCAAAGAGCAACTCCACCTCTGGTATGCCCGAGACAAAGGCCGCGCCATCGCAGCCGAATTATTGCTCTAAAACCCTCGAAGAACGTCGATTAGTTCGGCTTCGAAAAACCGAGGAAGACCGAACGGATCATCTCCAAGCCCTCCTCCATTTGTTGCCGATCGATCACCAAAGGCGGCGCAAAGCGAATGATGTTGCCGTGGGTCGGCTTGGCCAAAAGCCCCGCATCTTTTAGACCCACACACAAATCCCAAGCCGTGCTGCTCTCGGGCGTGTCGTTGATCAAAACCGCATTGAGCAAACCCCGCCCCCGAACCGAGGCAATCAGCGGAGAGATTTTCATCAAATCCTCAATGCCCGCGCGGAACATCGCACCCATTTTGCGCGCGTTTTGAGCCAATCGCTCGTCTCGCACCACCTCTAAAGCCTCAATCGCCACGCGAGCCGCCAACGGATTTCCACCAAAAGTGCTCCCGTGTTCGCCCGGCTTGATGACATCCATCACCACAGAATCAGCCAAAACCGCCGACACCGGATACATCCCACCCGAAAGCGCCTTTCCCAAAATCAAAACATCGGGCTTGCAATAAGTCGAAGTTCGCTCGCAATGTCCGGCGCAAGAACAGTCTCCGCACATCGCCAAAAGACTGCCCGTGCGCGCAATTCCCGTCTGAATTTCGTCGGCCATAAACAGCACCCCCGATTCTTTGCACAAGGCGTGCGCCTGCTCGAGAAAGCCATCAGGAGGAACCACCACCCCCGCTTCGCCTTGAATCGGTTCGACCAAAAAGGCCACCAAATCCGGATCTTTAAAAACCTCTCTCAGCGCGGCCATCGAGCCATAGGCCACGGTGACAAAACCCGGGGTATACGGGCCGAAATCATCCTTGCTCGAAGGGTCGCTGCTAAACGAAACAATGGTGGTGGTGCGCCCGTGAAAGTTCTCTGAACAAACGGCAATCTTGGCCCGGCCCTCTGCCACCCCTTTGCGCTGATAGCCCCACTTGCGAGCCAACTTAATCGCCGTTTCCACCGCCTCGGCCCCCGAATTCATCGGCAGCATGCGCTCGAATCCAAAATATGCGCACAAATATTCGGCATAGGCACCGAGGGTGTCGTTGTAGAACGCGCGAGACGTAAGGGTCAATCGCCCGGCTTGTTCGCGCAGGGCCTCGACCAAACGCGGATGGCAATGGCCTTGATTCACCGCCGAATAGGCAGAGAGAAAGTCGAGATATCGCTTGCCTTCCGGGTCCCAGACATACACCCCTTCGCCCCTGCTCAACACCACGGGGAGCGGGTGATAATTGTGGGCTCCGTAGCGCTCATCCAGTTCTATGGCCCTTTGTGAAGTCGCAGCGTGAATTCCCCTCGGGGTATTGGTTTCTTTGAGCATGAGCGCGGCCGTTTTAACGTGAATTCAAAGGTAGCCCGAGCCCACGGACTCAAAAATTAAAAAACAGTTCGACGGAGTCTATAAAATGAATGGGAATTCTTATTCTATAAATTATTGACTCATAGAAATAAGATATACTCAGAAATCTCGCTGATATGAAATTAACTTCTTATCTAGCATTAATTTAAAGAACTAATATTTATCAGAGACTCATGGAAAAAACATGCGAATTATCGAAAGCGCGCAAGAGACCTTCCTCAAAATAGTCCGTACTCAAGTACAAAACAGGAGGAGAATCACATTTTTTATATAATCTTCATACTACAACATATAAACAGATGCGATCTTCGTCAGCGATTCAACGAAACAGAACTCAATCGAACCCCGTATGATTTCAGAGCTCCTCTCTCAATTCGAAGGCTTCTTAAAGTCCCTCCTCGACCTCGAAGATCGCCGCCCGGTGAGCAGCCTGCAACCCTCTACCGTAAAACTCCCGGCATTCGGAAAAGGCCTCCCCCGCGCCTCTTCAGGGGTATCGATTACGGCCTGACCACAGCCCTTCGAGATTCTGCCCCGCCCTCGAGCTCCAATCGCCTTGCGATACTACCTTTCGAGCGATGGAAGAGCTGCTCGGATGGATCGCAGAAGGCGAACATCAACGACAAGATTTCAAATTTGCCATTAACGATTCGCGCAAAATCGCGATCACGCTTTCGGCTTTTGCCAACACCGAAGGCGGGCGTCTCTTGGTAGGCGTCAAAGACAACGGGCGCTTGGCGGGGGTGCGCTCAGACGAAGAAATGTACATGGTCGAGGCCGCGGCCGAGATGTACTGCAGCCCCGAGCCCGAAGTTCATTATCAAGTAGTCGAAGCCGAAGACCGAGAAGTGCTGGTCGTAGATGTGCTTCCCTCCGAAAACAAGCCCATCAAAGCGGTCGATGCCGAGGGCAAACCTTGGGCCTACGTGCGTTCGGGTGATCGGAATTTCTTGGCGAGCCCCGTGCACCTCGCGCTGTGGAGGCGGACTCAAGGCGAAACACTCACCCAGCGCTCGGCTTTTGGAACCCGTGAAACCGAAATGCTTAAACTCTTGGGAACCCAATCTGAATGGAAACTCAACGCCCTGGTCAAGGCCTCGGGGCTTTCGAGAAACGCCGTTCTGAACCGTCTCGGGGATTTTCTCTACTGGAAACTCATCGAATTGGTGCGGGTCGAAGACGAATACCGAATTCGACTGCTCTCTTGAGCGATGCGCTTTAGACGACGCTCGGTTCGAAAACGACTTGAAGAGAGTTTCTTATGACATTGAAAATCTGTAACCTATAAAACACTGGTTCACAAAATTTCTGGGGACTGGGTGAAAAATGCGCAATGAGACTGTAAGGACATCCTCTTTGTGAGAAATTCTTAAGGGTTGCCTCAAGTCGATTAAGGGTTCCTTTTAGAAATGATAGTCCCAGAATTACTTGAACGAATTAAAAATCAACGAGGAGACCGCACATCTTGGTGCTTAAAGCCTCTCGACTCCGGGTATATTGATTTAGAAAACCCAAGGGCAGCGACGCCGAGTCGCAGCGAATGCGACTCTACTCGCCCTGAAAGGGCGGTCTATATCAGCCCACCGCAACGCGGTGGGCGCAGAATCGCAATCATTCGAGCCCTACATGGGCGACATATCTGGTCCTATTCTATTGTTTTGAAAACACATGGATCGAAGGCCTCCGCGACGTTTTAACACCAACGGACACATGTAGCCCCGCACGATTGTGCGGGGGTGAACATCAAGGTCGTAGCTCATCGACGAAGCCGGAAGATATCTTCCCGAAGACCCAGATATACCTTGTATGACCTTAGTTCATTTATTCGTTTGTACGCCTTTTACGAACCAAAGATTGAATATTGATCTGCCGGAATAGACAGCGTTCCCCAGAAATATCCTGTTACCCGATTCATGTGATGCTCATGTTGAAAGATCACACCGAGTATTTGAAAAGCGTTTTTGAAGAATGAATCCATGCCGCCGTTTAGATCAAAATAGCAATCTGCCACCCGAGAGCCTGAGGATGACCCCGAATCTTGTGAAAGGCAACCCTAAAAGCAAATCGGATCTCCAGAAATATCCGCTGTCCCACAGTACTCCTCTTGGAAGTCTCACAAAAGGAATCGGTTGCGGCATCACTCGCGAAACACCCGGATAAACCGGTATCGCGCGAACAGCAATGCTCACCGAAATGAATTGCCATCTCGGTTTTAGCCAAAAACCGGAGTTTTTAAAACCGACCCTAAATAAAAAACCGCCTCGGGACGGAATCCCTGAGGCGGTTTGTGTGTGTTGGAATCAAATCCGACGCTCAAAGCATATCAAGCCTGACCTGTAGGTCCAAAATTCAGCGGCATGGCCGGTCCTTTGGGCTCGTCGATTTCGCCATGGGTTTCCTCATAGCGACGCACGTTTTCAGCCATGGCCATGGCAAACCTCTTGGCGTGCATCGGGCTGAGAATGATTCGAGAACGCACCCTCGGTTTGGGCACGCCCGGCATCATTTGGATAAAATCGACCACGAACTCCATCACCGAGTGATTGATCACCGCCAGATTGGAATAAATCCCATCGGCGACGTCTTCTTTGATTTCGATGTTTAGATTCGGTTGTTGCTCGTTGATTTCCATTTCGAAAAATCTTAGGCTCTCGCCAATTCAGCTTGCTCCCTGCGCTCGTTCATCCGATCGAGTTCGTCTTTTGAGCCGACCAAGGTATTGACGTAGCGCTTCAGACCCGTACCTGCAGGAATGCGGTGTCCGACGATGACGTTCTCCTTGAGGCCCTCGCGATAGTCCACCTTGGCGTTCACCGCGGCCTCGTTCAAAACCTTGGTGGTTTCCTGGAACGAAGCGGCCTAAATAAACGACTTGGTTTGAAGCGAAGCACGTGTAATTCCTTGAAGGACAGGCGTCGCGGTTGCGGGACGCGCCGGGCGAGCCGTTACTTGGGCCTTGTCTTGGCGCTTCAGCAGGCTGTTCTCGTCTCGGAGTTGACGGCTGCTCACCACCTGACCCGGTTTGATGTTCTCGCTTTCGCCCGCGTCTTCGACAATCATCTTGTCGAAAATCTCGTCGTTTTCGAGGATGAAGTCGTTTTTGTGGATCAATTGACCTTCGAGGAACAAGGTGTCGCCCGAATCTTGAATGTCCACTTTGCGCATCATCTGACGCACAATCACTTCAAAGTGCTTGTCGTTGATCTTCACACCCTGCAGGCGATACACTTCTTGCACTTCGTTTACGAGGTACTCCTGAACCTTGGTGGGCCCCTGAATGGCGAGGATGTCGCTCGGGGTGATGGCACCGTCGCTCAAGGGCATGCCTGCCTTGACGAAGTCGTTCTCTTGAACGAGGATCTGTTTGCTCAAGTTGATGAGGTACTTCTTGACCTCACCGCTGCGCGCTTCGATAATGATCTCGCGGTTGCCGCGCTTGATCTTGCCGTACGACACAATTCCGTCGATCTCGCTGACGATGGCGGGGTTCGAAGGATTTCTCGCTTCGAAGAGTTCGGTTACCCGCGGCAAACCACCGGTAATGTCTCCCGCTTTCGCGCTCTTTCTCGGAATCTTGACGAGCACCTTGCCCGTCTTGATTTCTTCTCCGTCTTCGACCACCAAGTGAGAACCCACTGGCAGGTTGTACGAGCGGAGCGTATTTCCTTTTTTGTCTTTGATCAATAAGCTCGGGATGAGCTTCTTACCTCTCGATTCAGAGATTACTTTTTCTTGGAATCCCGTCTGTTCGTCGATTTCGACCCTGAAGCTCTGGCCTTGTTCGATGTCTTCGTAGTGGATCACCCCGCCGAATTCTGAAACAATGACCCCGTTGTATGGGTCCCATTCGCAGATCACATCGCCCTTCTTCAGCTTTTGACCAGTCTTGGCGCGCAGTGTAGAACCGTAGGGAACCAAACCCGTCGCCAAGGTGATGCGCGTCTTTTCGTCGACCAAGCGCATTTCGCCTGTACGTCCGATCACGATTTCAGACTTTTCGCCCAAATCTTCGTTCTCGACCGCACGGAGTTCTTCCAATTCTAAAATGCCGTCGAACTTGGCGATCAACTTCGACTCCTCGGCCACGTTGCCCGCCGTTCCACCAACGTGGAAGGTGCGGAGTGTGAGCTGAGTTCCGGGTTCTCCGATGGACTGAGCTGCAATAACGCCCACGGCCTCACCCATTTGAACCATGCGTGCAGTGGCCAGATTGCGGCCGTAGCACTTGGCGCAAATTCCCCTCTTCGATTCGCAGGTCAAAGGCGAACGCACCTCGACCATTTCAACCGGCGATTCTTCGATTGCGGCGGCCACTTTTTCGGTGATTTCGCCACCCGTGCGGACCAAAATCTCTCCGGTAAGCGGATTCTGCACGTCTTGAAGCGATACCCGACCGACGATCCGCTCGTAGAGCGACTCGACCACTTCTTCGTTCTTCTTGAGCGCTGTGAGTTCCAAGCCGCGAAGGGTTCCGCAGTCTTCTTCGTTGATGATGACGTCTTGAGCCACGTCGACCAAACGACGGGTCAAATACCCGGCATCAGCGGTCTTCAAAGCGGTATCGGCCAGACCTTTACGCGCTCCGTGAGTCGAGATAAAGTACTCGAGAATCGAAAGGCCTTCTTTAAAGTTCGAAATAATCGGGTTTTCGATGATTTCTCCTCCTCCCGAACCCGATTTCTGGGGCTTGGCCATCAACCCGCGCATACCCGAAAGCTGGCGAATCTGTTCTTTCGAACCCCGCGCGCCCGAGTCGAGCATCATAAAGATCGGGTTGAACCCCTGATCGTCTGAGCTCAGATAGTACATCGCCCTTTCGGTGAGTCGAGCATTGGTGTTGGTCCAAACGTCGATGACCTGATTGTAGCGTTCGTTGTTGGTGATCAAACCCATGTTGTACGAGGCCAAGATGTTCTCGATCAACTCGTTGGCCTGCTTGATCAATTCGTCTTTTTCGTGTGGGATAATGATGTTCTCCAAAGAGAAGCTCAAGCCACCTCTAAAGGCCGTGCGGAAACCGAGGTTTTTGATGTCGTCGAGGAAGCGAGCCGTGGTCGCCACGTTGGTCTTCTTCAAGATATCGGCGATGATCTCGCGAAGCGCCTTCTTGGTGAGAACCGCATCGATAAAGCCCACGGTCTTTGGAACAGCGGCATTGAACAACACGCGTCCGACAGTGGTCTCGATGACTCGGTTTACGAGCTGTTCGCCTTCTTCGACCCGGGTACGGACCTTGATGATGGCGTGGAGTTCCACAACCCCCTCATTGAGCGCTATTTGAACTTCTTCTGCGCTATAGAACGTCATTCCCTCGCCCTTGACCTTGCGTTCGGGGGTTCCGCGACGCGCTTTGGTCATGTAGTACAATCCGAGAACCATGTCCTGTGAAGGAACGGTGATCGGAGAACCATTGGCGGGGTTTAGAATGTTGTGCGATGCCAACATCAAGAGTTGCGCCTCCAGAATGGCGGCCGGCCCGAGCGGAAGGTGCACGGCCATTTGGTCTCCGTCGAAGTCGGCGTTGAAGGCCGTACAAACGAGTGGGTGCAATTGAATGGCTTTGCCTTCGATCAGCTTGGGCTGGAACGCCTGAATACCCAATCGGTGCAATGTCGGAGCCCGGTTGAGCAAAACGGGGTGGCCTTTCATCACATTCTCGAGAATATCCCAGACCACCGGGTCGCGCTTGTCGATAATCTTTTTGGCCGACTTCACGGTCTTTACGATGCCGCGCTCGATCAGTTTGCGGATGATGAACGGCTTGAACAACTCGGCCGCCATATTCTTGGGCAAGCCGCATTCGTGCAACATCAATTCAGGCCCGACCACAATCACCGATCGCGCTGAATAGTCGACGCGCTTGCCGAGCAGGTTTTGACGGAAGCGACCTTGCTTGCCCTTGAGGCTGTCTGAAAGCGACTTGAGTGCGCGGTTCGATTCGGTCTTTACCGCACTGGCTTTGCGGGTGTTGTCGAACAGAGAGTCGACCGACTCTTGAAGCATCCGCTTTTCGTTGCGAAGGATCACTTCGGGCGCTTTGATTTCGAGCAAGCGCTTGAGGCGGTTGTTGCGAATAATCACCCGGCGATACAAGTCGTTGAGGTCGGAAGTCGCAAAACGTCCGCCGTCCAATGGCACCAGTGGGCGCAATTCGGGCGGAATGACGGGAACGATCTTCATGATCATCCACTCCGGCTTGTTTACGATGTGTTCGTTGGCCTCGCGGAAGGCTTCGACCACTTGCAAACGCTTCAGTGCCTCTTGCTTGCGCTGCTGGCTCGTTTCGTTGTTTGCGCGGTGGCGAAGGTCGTAGCTCAGTTCGTCGAGTTTGAGGCGCTCCAAGAGTCCGATCAAAGCTTCGGCGCCCATTTTGGCGATGAACTTGTTCGGATCAGAATCGTCGAGGTAGTGGTTTTCTTGAGGAATCCGGTCGAGAATCTCGAGGTACTCTTCTTCGGTCAAGAACTCCATCGGGTCGAGCTTGGCTCCGTCGGCCTTGGTCGCAGTGCCCGCTTGAATCACGACATAGCGCTCGTAATAGATAATCATGTCGAGCTTCTTCGAAGGAAGTCCGAGCAGATAGCCGATTTTGTTGGGCAAGGAGCGGAAATACCAAATGTGCGCCACGGGAACCACCAGGCTGATGTGCCCGATGCGCTCGCGACGTACTTTCTTCTCGGTGACTTCAACTCCGCAGCGGTCGCAAACAATTCCGCGATAGCGAATGCGCTTGTACTTGCCGCAGAAACATTCGTAGTCTTTTACCGGGCCGAAGATGCGCTCGCAAAACAAACCGTCGCGTTCGGGTTTGTGTGTGCGATAATTGATGGTTTCGGGTTTGAGCACTTCACCGCTCGAACGCTCCAGAATGTCTTCGGGAGAGGCGAGACTGATGGTGATGGTGGTGAACGAACCGCTGGTGTTCTTTTCTTTTCTGAGCATGGTGGGCAAAGTCTGCTTAAATCTGTCGTTAAAAACGAAACGGTTAGAGAGAATTCAAAGCGATGTGCTCTTAGTCGAGCGCCACTTTGAGTCCCAATCCTTGCAACTCGTGCAGCAATACATTGAACGACTCGGGCAATCCGGGTTCGGGTAATGGCTCGCCTTTTACGATCGACTCGTAGGTCTTGGCGCGGCCAACCACGTCGTCGGACTTCACGGTGAGCAGTTCACGCAAGATGTTCGAAGCGCCAAAGGCTTCGATCGCCCAGACCTCCATCTCTCCGAAGCGCTGTCCGCCAAACTGAGCCTTTCCGCCCAAGGGTTGTTGGGTAATGAGGCTGTATGGGCCAATGCTCCGAGCGTGCATCTTGTCGTCGACCATGTGGCCGAGTTTGAGCATGTAAATCACTCCAACGGTGGCGGGTTGGTCGAAACGCTCTCCCGTTCCTCCGTCGTGCAGATAGGTGTGGCCATAACGCGGCACCCCGGCTTGATCGGTATAGCGGTTGATGTCGTCGATGCTTGCGCCGTCAAAAATCGGGGTCGCAAACTTCATTCCGAGCTTTTGACCGGCCCATCCGAGAACCGTCTCGTAGATCTGCCCGATGTTCATACGCGAGGGTACGCCCAAGGGGTTGAGGACGATATCGACAGGAGTTCCGTCTGCCAAGAAAGGCATGTCTTCGTCGCGGACAATCCGCGCGACAATACCCTTGTTTCCGTGGCGACCCGCCATTTTATCACCCACTTTGAGCTTCCGCTTTTGAGCGATGTACACTTTGGCGAGCTTGATGATTCCCGCAGGCAGTTCGTCGCCTACGCTGATGGTGAACTTCTTTCTGCGATAGACCCCGGTGAGGTCGCTCACCTTGATCTTGTAGTTGTGGAGAAGGTTCTGAACCAATTTGTTCTTGTCGTCGTCGGTCGTCCATTGCCCTCCGGTGAGTCGGGTAAAGTCGTCGATTCCGTTGAGAATTTTCTGGGTGAATTTGGTTCCTTTCGGAATCACCACCTCGTTCAAATCGTTTGAAACCCCTTGTGCGGTTTTGCCCAAGACCAAGCCATTGAGTTTGTCGAGGAATTGATTGCGCAAGGTCTCCATTTGCATTCTGTACTCCTGCTCGAGGATGTCGAGTTCTTCTTTGTCCTTTACGCGGGTGCGCTTGTCTTTCACACTGCGCGAGAAGAGCTTTTTGTCGATAACGACGCCATAGAGCGAAGGCGAGGCCTTGAGCGAAGCGTCTTTGACGTCGCCCGCCTTGTCTCCGAAGATGGCGCGGAGCAGTTTTTCTTCGGGCGTCGGGTCCGATTCTCCTTTGGGGGTAATCTTTCCGATCAAGATATCGCCGGGTTTGATTTCGGCGCCCACTCGGATAATTCCGTTTTCGTCGAGGTCTTTGGTCGCCTCCTCGCTCACGTTTGGAATGTCGGGCGTAAGCTCTTCCATTCCGAGTTTGGTGTCTCGAACTTCGAGGGTGTACTCGTCTACGTGAATAGAGGTAAACAAGTCTTCGCGAACCACCCGTTCGTTGATCACGATGGCGTCTTCGAAATTGTACCCTTTCCACGGCATGAAGGCCACTTTCAGGTTGCGACCCAAGGCCAATTCGCCTTTTTCGGTAGCATAGCCTTCGCAGAGCACGTCGCCTTTTTCAACCCTTTGCCCGCGGCGGACAATGGGGCGAAGCGAAATGGTCGAACCTTGGTTGGTCTTGCGGAACTTGACCATATCGTAGGTCTTGTACTCACTTTCGAAACTCACCAAAGACTCGTCCTCGGTGCGGTCGTACTTGATCACCACGCGGCGCGCATCCACAGATTCAACCACTCCGGGTCCCTCTGCGTTAAAGAGCACGCGCGAATCTCTGGCCACTTGGCGCTCCAATCCCGTGCCGACCACCGGTGCTTCCGGAATCAAAAGAGGAACGGCCTGACGCATCATGTTCGAACCCATCAAGGCTCGGTTGGCGTCGTCGTGCTCGAGGAAGGGAATCAAAGAAGCCGAAATCGATGCGATTTGGTTTGGAGCGACGTCCATGTAGTCGAGCGAAGAAGGCTCCACAACCGGAAAATCTCCTTCGTCTCGAGCTTTGACACGCTCGCGCAAAAACTCGCCCAATTCGTTGACCGGTGCATTTGCCTGGGCAATGACCTTGCCTTCTTCTTCTTCGGCGCTCAGATAGACGGGAGCCACATCGAGGCGGACAATCCCGTTTTGTACAACTCTGTACGGCGTTTCGATAAAGCCCATCTTGTTGACCTTCGAGAAAACGCACATCGAAGAAATCAAGCCGATGTTCGGGCCTTCAGGGGTTTCGATCGGGCATAGCCGACCGTAGTGGGTGTAGTGTACGTCGCGGACTTCGAAGCCGGCGCGTTCGCGAGACAAACCGCCCGGACCGAGTGCAGACATCCTGCGCTTGTGGGTGATTTCAGCCAAGGGATTCGTCTGATCCATAAACTGGCTCAGCTGATTGGTGCCGAAGAACGAATTGATCACACTCGAAAGCGTCTTGGCATTGATCAGATCGATCGGCGTAAACACTTCGTTGTCGCGGACGTTCATTCGCTCGCGAATGGTCCTCGCCATACGAGACAGACCTACGCTGAACTGATTGGCCAATTGTTCTCCAACGGTGCGAACCCGGCGGTTGCTCAAGTGGTCGATGTCGTCGACTTCGGCCTTCGAATTGATCAGCTCGATCAGATAGCGAACAATGCGAATGATGTCTTCTTTCGTCAGTACTTGAACGTCGCTGGCAATTTGAAGTCCCAGCTTTTTGTTCAGTCGATAACGACCGACCTCGCCGAGGTTGTAGCGCGTTTCAGAGAAAAAGAGCTTGTCGATAATGCCGCGAGCCGTTTCTTCGTCCGGTGGCTCGGCATTGCGCAATTGTCTGTAAATGTGCTCAACAGCCTCCTTTTCAGAGTTTGTCGGGTCTTTTTGCAGCGTATTGTAAATAATCGAGTATTCAGCCGACTCGACATTCTCGCGGTGCAGGAGAATGTTCGGCACCTCAGCCTCGATAATGGCTTCGACGTGGTCTTTGTCGAGGGTGGTGTCGCGGTCGAGAATCACCTCGTTTCGCTCAATAGAGACCACTTCTCCGGTATCCTCGTCCACAAAGTCTTCAACCCATGTCTTCAAAACACGGGCAGCCAAACGACGGCCGATCACTTTTTTGAGACCCGCTTTGGAAACCTTGATTTCTTCGGCCAGATCAAAAATCTCTAAAATGTCTTTGTCGCGCTCGTAGCCGATGGCCCGGAGCAAAGTGGTGAGCGGAAGCTTTTTCTTCCGGTCGATATAGGCGTACATCACATTGTTGATGTCCGTCGCAAATTCAATCCAAGAGCCTTTAAACGGAATGATCCGAGCGCTGTAGAGCTTGGTTCCGTTGGCGTGATAGCTCTGACCGAAAAATACGCCCGGCGAACGGTGAAGCTGCGAAACCACAACGCGTTCTGCTCCATTGACGATAAATGTGCCCCTCGGGCTCATGTACGGAATGGTGCCGAGATACACGTCTTGAACGATGGTCTCGAAATCTTCGTGCTCGGGGTCGGTGCAATAGAGCTTCAACCGCGCCTTGAGGGGAACGCTGAACGTGAGTCCGCGTTCAATGCACTCGTCTTCCGAATAACGAGGCGGATCGACAAAGTAGTCGATAAATTCGAGCACGAATTGATTCCGTGCGTCGGTGATGGGGAAATTTTCGCTGAAGGTTCGGAAGAGACCTTCGGCGTTTCGATCTTCAGGCTTGGTTTCAAGTTGAAAGAAATCCTTAAACGACTGGATTTGAATATCCATGAAGTCAGGAAAGTCGATCTGAGACTTGATCGAAGCGAACGAAATGCGAGTGGAATGGGTTGGGAGAGCCAAGGAACGTAGGGTTGATTCAGACAAAAACCTTATACAACACCAAAAGGTTCAAGCCTGCGGGCGGATAACCCGCAGACTCAAACCCGGTAAAAAAATTCGGGATCTTACTTGACCTCGATCTCGGCTCCGGCTTCTTCGAGCTGGGCCTTGAGCGCTTCGGCCTCGTCTTTGGCGACGCCTTCTTTGAGTGGCTTGGGGGCTGCGTCTACCAATTCCTTGGCTTCTTTCAGTCCGAGACCGGTCATTTCTTTGACCAGTTTTACCACGGCCAATTTCGATGCGCCGGCGCTCTTGAGGATTACATCGAAAGATGTTTTCTCTTCAACGGCGGGAGCGTCGCCTCCACCTCCCGAAGGAGCGGCTACGGCAACAGCGGCTGCGGCGGGTTCGATTCCGTAGGTATCCTTGAGATAACCTGCGAGCTCGTTTACTTCTTTAACAGTGAGGTTCACCAGGGCATCGCCTAGTTCTTTGATGTCAGCCATTGTTGTGGGCTTTTCGGTTTAACGGTTGTGATTTATCGGGAAGCTGAGTGCGTACGAGATTAAGCGGCCCTCTCTTCGAGGGTCTTGAGCAAGCCGGCAAGTGTGTTTCCGCCTGACTTCAGGGCAGAGACCACATTCTTGGCGGGAGATTGGAGCAAGGCGATGATGTCGCCGACGAGCTCGTTCTTCGACTTGAGTTTGCTGAGTGTATCCAGCTGACCGTCGCCGATAAACACAGCTTCTTCAATCCAGGCGCCTTTCAAAACAGGTTTGTCCGAGCGCTTGCGGAACTCTTGAATCAGTTTGGCGGGCAAATTCCCGGTGTCTGAAATCAAGATGCTGGTATTGCCTACCAGGATGGGGAACAGTTCTTCAAAGTTGCGTTCGGAGCGTTCCATGGCCTTGCGGAGCAAGGTGTTCTTCACCACGTTCAAAGCAATCTTGCGGTTGTTGCAAAGCTTGCGCAGGGCGTGGGTGTTTTCGGCGTTCAAGCCCGAGATGTCCGCCACGTAAACGGTGGTCGACACTTTCAAAAGCTCGGCGAGTTCGTCGATTGCTTGGTTTTTTTCTTCTTTGGTCATCGCTCAGATTCGTTGTTATGCGACCGACTTCGAATCGACCGCGATTCCGCGGCTCATGGTCGAAGACAAATAGATGCTCTTGATGTACTGACCTTTGGCGGCCACAGGCTTGAGGCGCACCAAGGTCTTGATGAGTTCTTCGGCATTCTCGCGAAGCTTGGCCGGCTCAAAAGAGACCTTGCCGACCGACGCGTGAACAATACCGTATTTATCGACTTTAAAATCGATTTTACCCGCCTTGACTTCCGCCACGGCTTTGCCGACTTCCATGGTCACGGTGCCCGTCTTGGGGTTCGGCATCAAACCGCGCGGTCCGAGAATCCGGCCAAGTGGTCCGAGTTTACCCATGACGCTCGGCAGGGTGATGATGACGTCCACATCGGTCCAACCATTCTTGATCTTTTCGAGGTAGTCGTCCAAACCGACCATATCGGCTCCGGCTTCGCGCGCCTCGGCTTCTTTATCGGCGGTGACAAGCGCCAAAACGCGAATGGTTTTACCTGTTCCGTGGGGTAGAGAAACCACGCCGCGAACCATTTGATTGGCCTTGCGGGGGTCGACTCCAAGGCGAACAGCCACATCGACCGAAGCGTCGAATTTGGTGACCGAAATCTTCTTGACCAAGCCCGAAGCTTCTTCGAGCGAGTAGACCTTGTTGCGCTCGATCAACGAGGCGGTCTCTTTTTGTTTGCGAGTGAGTTTTGCCATTTCGAAAGGAGTTAGTAAGGCTTGTCGCCTGTGATGGTAAGGCCCATGCTGCGAGCTGTGCCCGCGACCATGCTCATCGCACTTTCGATGGTAAAGCAGTTCAAGTCGGGCATTTTGTCTTCTGCGATCGCACGGACTTGTTCCCAACTTACTTTGGCCACTTTCTTGCGGTTTGGCTCGGCCGAACCCGATTGAATTTTGGCGGCTTCGAGCAACTGAATCGGAGCCGGAGGAGTTTTGATGACAAAATCGAAAGACTTGTCAGCAAATACAGTGATGAGCACCGGGAGGATCTTGCCCGGCTTGTCTTGAGTTCGCGCATTGAACTGCTTGCAAAACTCCATGATGTTCACGCCTTTCGAACCGAGAGCCGGTCCGACGGGCGGAGATGGATTTGCGGCGCCCCCTTTTACCTGGAGCTTGATCATTGCGCTTATTTCTTTTGCCATTGCTTGCTAGCGGTTGTTGGTCTGATCGGGATTGATTGCGATCCTCTGGGTTGGAAGCACCCTCGGGGCCGTCGGAGCTCACATCTCCGAGGAGTTCGTTTATTCTTTTTCGACTTGCATGAAGTTGAGCTCCAGCGGAGTCTTGCGTCCGAAAATGCGCACCATCACTTCGAGTTTGCGCTTTTCTTCGTTGATCTTTTCAATGGTGCCGTTAAAGCCGTTGAAGGGGCCATCGACCACTTTGACGGTTTCTCCGACGGTGAACGGAATGGCGAGCTGTTCGCCCGTTTCCATCAATTCGTCTACTTTTCCGAGGATGCGGTTTACTTCTGCATGGCGCAGAGGCGTAGGCTCTCCCCCTTTCTTCTCACTCAAAAAACCAATGACACCGGGAATGTCTTGGATGACGTGCATTACCTCTCCCGACAACAAGGCCTCGATGTAGATGTACCCGGGAAAATATGGACGTTCCTTGCTGACTTTCTTGCCGTTGCGAATCTGAATGACCTTTTCTTTCGGGATGAGGACCTGTTCGACGCGATCGGTCAAGCCCTCGCGAGTCAACGCGCTTTCGATGTGCGCTTTGACCTTGTTCTCCTGTCCGCTCACTGCGCGAACCACATACCACTTCTTGACACTGTCGGTCATCGTCGTTGCCACAATCGCTTACTTAAAAAAGTCGTAGACGATTTTCAACACCTCGCTGATCAACTTGTCCATTCCAAAAATCACCAAAGAGATGATGACCGAAGAAACGGCTACGACCACGGCGCTGCGCTGCAAATCGAGCCAACTGGGCCAACTGGTCTTTTTGACCAATTCTTCGTTGACTTCGAGCAAATAAGCCTTGACTTTATTCATTTTCTTTATCTGAACCTTGACCTCTCGGTCCGTTTGATTTAGAGCGCGACTTT
Source organism: Schleiferiaceae bacterium (assembly GCA_041739275.1). Taxonomy (GTDB): domain Bacteria; phylum Bacteroidota; class Bacteroidia; order Flavobacteriales; family Schleiferiaceae; genus WGMI01. The sequence continues at coordinate 17,443 of JBGSOF010000008.1, forward strand.
TCGAATCGAACCCCAAACCCTTGAATCACTTTATCCACTTGTCCGTTGCACGGGTGGAGAGATTCGAACTCCCATCAAAGGTTTTGGAGACCTCTATTCTACCCTTGAACTACACCCGTATTTTTAGTGATCAAGGTGTCCGGCCGAAACCGAACACCTTGAGACACTTGAATATCTCTTTGAAGAGACTGCGACCAAAGTCCAGTCAATCCAAAGTCTCCCGATTTTACTCGGTGATCTCCGTAATCTGACCTGCACCAACCGTGCGGCCTCCTTCGCGCATTGCGAAGCGGAGACCTTTGTTGATCGCCACGGGGGCAATCAGGTTGACATTGATGGTGAGGTTGTCTCCGGGCATTACCATCTCGACGCCGTCCGGGAGGGTGATTTCGCCAGTAACGTCGGTGGTGCGCAAGTAGAACTGCGGACGGTACTTGTTGTGGAAAGGTGTGTGACGACCACCTTCCTCTTTTTTCAAGATGTAGACCTCAGCCTTGAACTTGGTGTGTGGCTTGATGCTGCCTGGCTTGCAAATAACCATACCGCGGCGGATGTCGCTCTTTTCAATACCGCGCAACAGCAAACCGACGTTGTCGCCTGCTTCGCCGCGGTCGAGGATCTTGCGGAACATCTCAACCCCTGTGATGGTAGAGGTCATTTTTTCGTCTCCGAAACCGATGATCTCAACCGGATCGCCGGTGTTGGCAATACCTGTTTCAATACGACCGGTGGCTACGGTACCGCGACCTGTGATCGAGAAAACGTCTTCGACGGGCATCAGGAAAGGCTTCTCCACATCGCGCTCGGGCATGGGGATGTAGGTATCGACCGCGTTCATGAGATTCATGACGGTGTCTACCCACTTGGGCTCCATGTTCAAAGCTCCGAGAGCCGAACCGCGGATTACCGGAGCATTGTCTCCGTCGTAGTCGTAAAACGACAACAAATCGCGGATTTCCATTTCGACGAGCTCGAGGAGTTCCTCGTCGTCAACCATGTCTACTTTGTTCATAAACACCACGATGGCAGGAACACCTACCTGACGGGCGAGAAGAATGTGCTCGCGGGTCTGGGGCATTGGACCGTCCGTTGCCGCGACGACCAAAATCGCACCGTCCATTTGGGCGGCACCCGTAACCATGTTCTTTACGTAGTCGGCGTGACCTGGGCAGTCGACGTGCGCGTAGTGGCGGTTCTCGGTTTGATACTCCACGTGTGCCGTGTTGATCGTGATACCGCGCTCCTTTTCTTCAGGTGCGTTGTCGATCGAGTCAAACGAGCGCTTCTCGCTGAAACCCTTTTCGGCCAATACCGCAGTGATCGCAGCGGTCAAAGTGGTTTTTCCGTGGTCGACGTGACCGATGGTGCCCACGTTGAGGTGTGGCTTGTTGCGTACGAAATTCTCCTTTGCCATTTTGCTCTGCTTGTTTGTTTTGCTTGGTTAGTGGTTGCTCGGGGTTCTGCTCAGTTCGTGAAATAGCGCTTTGCTCGAGAGTCTAAATTCTGTTCGATTTTTCTCACCGGTCGCCCGGCTCGAATTCGAACATAGAGCCAATGAGGGGAATTGAACCCCTGACCTTTTCCTTACCAAGGAAACGCTCTACCCCTGAGCTACACCGGCTTGATTTGATCATTTGAAGAAGGTGGAGCGGGCGACGAGACTCGAACCCGCGACATTCAGCTTGGAAGGCTGATGCTCTACCAACTGAGCTACGCCCGCGTACTTTCTTCAAAAACAGGGTTGATCCGTGGGGAGAGCAGGATTCGAACCTGCGAAGGTGTAAACCAACAGATTTACAGTCTGTCCTCGTTAGCCACTTGAGTATCTCCCCTTTAGAAGACCCTTGTTAAATCGATGCATTAAAAAAAGAACGAATCACAATGCGACGGTTCGCAAGAGCACTTTGCGTTCAAACGGACGCGGTTTAAATAGAGCTGCGAGATTGCAGCACCCTCGAACTCGAACCACCCAGCCGAGCCGGTAGAGGGATTCGAACCCCCGACCCGCTGATTACAAATCAGCTGCTCTGGCCAACTGAGCTATACCGGCCTGAGTCCGGAGTTCGACTTTCTTTAAACGACACAGTGCGCCTCGAAAAGCGGACTGCAAATGTAGAAAAGAAAGCGAGCGAACCAAACGCTCATTTCAAAAACTTCTTAAATACCCTTCATCTTGTCTTTGTAGCGCTCGAGCTGCTTGCGCAAAGCCTCGGCACCTTGATCGGTCGCTTCTTCAAAAGTTTCACAGTTCTTCTTGACGATCAACTCATTGCCTGGAACATTCAATTTGATTTCGGCAATCTTATTGAGCCGATCGTGAGAATTATCAACCTTGAGGAACACCTCGCCTTCGATGATTCGGTTGTGCACTTGATCGAGTTTGTCGAGTTTCTTTTGAATGAACTCAATCAACTCAGGTTGAGCGTTGAAATTGACAGATTGGACACGAACTCTCATGACTCTGGGTTATTATCGGCTCTGGGATGAGCCCGGTTAAACACTGCTTTTAATCGCTCGATGCTCGTTTGGGTGTACACTTGGGTAGCGGCCAAGCCCGAGTGGCCGAGCAAATCTCGAATCTCTTGCAAATCGGCGCCCGCCGAGAGCATATGCGTTGCGAAACTGTGCCGGAGAACATGCGGACTGCGCTTTTCGGAATGCGTAAAAGAAAGGTAATGACGCACGATCGAATAAACAAGAGCGGGGCTCATTCGATGGCCCGAGCTGTTCAAAAACACGGCATCGTTCGAATCCAGACCTTCGGGACGGTCCGGGCGAGCGCGAAGGTCTTTGAGCAAGTCGTGCATCTGGGCATCAATCGGAATCAGTCTGACTTTGGAGCGCTTTCCCAAAACGCGAATTTCGCCTTGATTCGCTTCGACATCCTTCCAGCTCAGCCCCACGAGTTCTGAACGCCTCATGCCGGTGCGGTACAAAAGCTCAATGGCACATCGATCTCGTCTGCCTTCGTAGGTTTCGGGAAAAACACCCGAGTCGAGCAATGCGGTCAACTCGCCTTCGGCAACGACCGAGGGCAAGCGCTTTCGCTGTTTTGGACTCCTGATGGTAAGGGAGGGGTCTTTCTCGATTTGACCTGTAGAAAGCATGTATCGGTAAAAGGCCCTCAAACTGCTCAATCGCCGACGGACGCTTGAAGCCTCTGCGCCCGATTCGATCTGAGACACGACCCACATTCGTATTTCGAGCGCGCTCGCGCTGCCGAGTGTCCGGCCTTTTTGAGAAAGAAATTCAGAGAAAAGTTCTAAATCGGAGCCATATGCCGCAACGGTGTGGGGCGAGCGGTTTCTCTGAAATCTGAGGTGACGAAGGAATTCTTCCAAAATAAAAAAGCGTCTTCGAAGATAATCCTCAAAGTCGCTTTTTTAAAAAGTAGGCTCAGTTAAAGCCGCGCGAGATCAAATCAATTCTCTTCGGCAGAACGCAGACCTTGGATGTAGGTTGCCTTGATGACCTGCGAACGACGTACGATCGAGGGCTTTGTGAACGCACTGCGCTTGCGCAATTGACGAACGGTACCCATTTTGTCGAACTTCCGCTTGTAGCGCTTGAGCGCGCGGTCGATGGCTTCGCCTTCTTTTACCTGAATGATGATCATTTCTTGATTTTCAATTTGAGCGGCTGCAAAGATAGAAAATTTGCGCAGTTTTCTATCTGAATTAATCCTTCAGCAAATCCCTCGAAATAACGAGCTTCTGAATTTCGGAGGTACCCTCGCCGATGGTGCACAACTTGACGTCTCTGTAGAATTTCTCGACGGGGAAGTCTTTGGTGAAGCCGTATCCGCCAAAAATCTGGACTGCTTCGTTACAAGCCTTTACAGCAATTTCAGACGAAAAGTACTTAGCCATGGCTCCCTCTCGGGTCACTTTTTTGCCGTTGTTCTTGAGGTAGGCCGCATGCGTCGTGAGCAAGTGCGCTGCCTCAATATCTGTGGCCATATCGGCGAGTTTGAATGCGATGGCTTGAAAGCTCGCAATGGGTTTTCCAAACTGCTCGCGCTCTTTGGCGTATTTCAGGGCGGCTTCGTACGCCCCTTTGGCGATGCCCACGCTCAGCGCGGCGATCGAAATACGGCCCCCGTCGAGAACTTTCATGGCCTGAATAAAACCGTCGCCTTCGTTTCCGATTAAGTTTTCGAGCGGGATACGGCAATCTTCAAAAACCATTTCGGCGGTTTCGGAAGCGCGCATGCCGAGTTTGTTTTCTTTTTTGCCCGCCTTGAAGCCCGGGGTGCCTCTCTCGACGATAAAGGCCGAGATGCCTCGGCTGTCGAGCAAATCGCCGGTGCGTGCCAAAACCACCGCCACATCTCTGCTGATGCCGTGGGTGATCCAGTTCTTCGCGCCGTTCAAAACCCACTGATCGCCATCGCGTTTCGCGGTAACCTTCATTCGAAGTGCGTCCGAGCCCGTATTGGCCTCCGTCAGTCCCCAAGCGCCGATCCACTCACCCGTCGCCAATTTAGGCAGGTACTTTTTCTTTTGAGCTTCAGAGGCGTGTTGAAGGATGTGCCCGGTGCACAGGCTGTTGTGTGCGGCCATCGACAAGCCCACGCTGGGGTCCACCTTCGACAGACCGATAATCGCTTCGACATATTCGTCGTAGGTCAAACCGCTGCCTCCGTATTCTTCAGGCACCAGCATCCCCAACAAGCCCAGCTCGCCGAGCGATTTCATGCAATCGATCGGAAAGTATTGGCGTTCGTCCCAATCCATGATGTTCGGGCGGATAGAGCGTTCGGCAAAGTCGCGAACGGTTTCAGAAATCATTGAGACGGCGGGGTTGGAGACGAGTTCCATGAAAAAAACTTTAGGATGAAAACGATTCGATTTGGCGATTGTTCAACCCATTAATAGCGAACGACCAAATACGGCGCAAGTTTAACCCATAATGAGTCCTCCATCAGATGAAGTTTTCGCAACTCTTCGATCGAGCGAAACGGACGAACAGATTCCCGAAACTGAACAATCGACCGCGCATTTCGATAGCCGATATACGGATGCTCTGCCAATTCCTCAAGCGCACTTCGATTCAAATCGAGCGACTGAAGCCCGCCGAACTTGGTTTTTCCTGACTGCGACAGTTTTTCGTATTCTCGGGCGCTCAGTTTGCGATCTGCCCGAAGCTGCTCCAAAGATTTGAATCCGCCCATTCGCTGTCGATAGTTTATGAGCTTATCGGCCCGTTCCGCATCCCAGCCCAAAGCCAAGCCGAGTTCGGCCGCGTCAATCTCGTTCCAGTCGAAATCGAGCGCCTGTGGTTCGGTGCGAGAAAGCGAATCTGCGAGATGGGTGCGAAGGTGCGGTTTCCAGAGATCGAGAAGTTCGGGGCGGAGCACTTTGAGCTTGCTCAGGGCCCGGGCATCCAAGGCCCGTCCTCCGACAAATCTCTGTGCTACGGCGGCCTGGGCTTCGCTGAGACCCAAGCCGACCCAGTCTTCGACGCTTAGGGTGTCGGTCGAAAAAGCCGACAATCTCTCGGGCAATTTAGCGCGAGAGCGATCGGAGTCCCGGAACGCATCTGCCTCACCCCAAGAGCGATATCCATTTTGGGAAGATTCGGCAAATCGAGCTCGAGTGGATGCCACTTGCCACCAATCGCCGGCAGGTCGGGCAATTCTGCGCAATTGTGCGGTGTCTCGAAAGGAATAACCTTTGCTCAAAAAGCTCATCCAACGCCGAATAGCATAGGGTTCGCAGCCCATTTGAACCAATGAAATACTGTCTTGACGATTGGGGTCGAAAAAAGGAATTAAACGCTGGTATTCAGCTTTTTGAAATGCGGAAAGCGAATCGAGCAAGGCCACCCACTCTACGGAATCGCCCGAAGCCGAACTCGGCGGGAACAAACGATGTTGAACTCGGCTGAACGACATGGTAAGGAGCGCAAGAACCATCCACAGCGCCAGAGACTTGCGTGCAGAGGATTCGTATCTCAACAAGGTCCAAATGCCCATTTCGCGCTGCCGGCTGAATGCCTCGGTTAATCGTTTTCAGTGAATGAGTCGGATTCTGGTTTCGAAGGAGCTCTCAAAACCTTGATAAAGAAGTAGATGGTTACGGCAGTAACCAAACCCTGAACAAGAATCATAAAGACAAAAGCCGAGTTGCTCATGCGTTCAATTTGCGTTTTCGTGATGCGATAGCGACCATTATTCCGAGCCCGATAAACGTGAACAACAGAAGGAATCTGGAGAGATCGATGTACAGCATGGTCGTCGCGGCTCCGTTTTCGAACCATTTGATCCCGGTGTCGAGATGAAACAGCTGATTGACAATGGAGTCCTTCGCCCATGGCCAGCCTCCGCCCGAACTCAACTGATTGACCGCAGTGCCCCAGTCGCTCAGTCCTCCCGAAAGGGGCTTAAAGAGGGACGTCAAAAAAATGATGAGGATGAACAATGGGGTAACATACTTAATGATCGGCCTGTAAATGAGCGGAACCTTCATGTCGGAACCTGTGGTGATTTCTGTCCAGCCTTTATCCATCCCAAACACCCAAGCAAACAAGATGACTTCGGCCAGGGCGAACACGACCAAAGCGACGGTGCCTGTCCAATAATCGTATTCGTCGAAAACGCCTTTGCCGAAGAACAAAATGGTTGGCAAGGACAACACTAAAATGACGAGGCCAAGTGAAAGCGCTGCCTTATTTCTCGACCATTTGAATTCGTCCTCGACAAAGGCCATCCAAGGAGTGCCCATCGCGAGACTCGAGGTAATGCCCGCGAAAAAGAGCAAGCCGAACCAAGCCAGCCCGCTGAGGACAGCCAAGGCGGGCCCAAACTGATCAAATAAATAAGGCATCGACTTAAATGCCATCATAAATCCCGCATTCTCTTTGACCCAATCGAGTCCTAAATAGCCCACGGCAATCGGGATAACGACACTGGCACCGAGCACCACTTCGACAAAACTGTTCATCCAGCCCGCGCTCATGGCGTTGAGTGCGATGTCCTCTTTGGGGCGCACATACGAAGCGTAGCATTGTATGGTCCCCATGCCTACGCTGAGGGTAAAGAAAATTTGGCCGGCCGCGGCAAGCCAAACTTTGGGATCAGACAGCGAACCGAACTCAGGCCGCCACAAAAAATCGAGACCGAGGTGAGAATTGCAATCGACACAACGCCCGGTATCGCCCAGAGTGATGGCGCGAATGGCCAGAAAAACCCCGAAGACGAGCAAGAGCGGCATACCGATCTTGGCCACGCGTTCGACCCCGCCCGAGAGCCCTTTAGAAAGGATGTAGATGTTGATCGAGAGCGTAATCAAAAACGCCAGTAAAGCTCCCCATGGCAGATTGATATCGCTGCCGAGGTCTACGTATCGATCGAAGGTAGCCCCGACCGCATCGAGCGGCATCCCCAAGAAATCGCCTTTGATGGATTTAAACGCATAGGTGAGGGTCCAACTTTCAATGTAGGTGTAGTACGCCATCACCCCGATGTTGGTAAAGATTCCGAAGACCCCGAAGTACTTCCAGAACCGCCGGTGGGTCATGTTGTCGAGAATAAATGGGGTCGAGTGATCTCCGTATTTACCCCCGTAACGACCCATGGCCCATTCGACCCAAAGCAGGGGAATGCCCATCAACAAGAAGCTGACCAAGTAAGGGATCATAAATGCCCCTCCCCCATTTTGAACGGCTTGCACGGGGAATCGGAGGAAATTTCCGAGACCGACCGCGTTTCCGGCCATTGCTAAAATGAGTCCAATTCTCGAACCCCACTGTTCCTTTTCGACTGCCATCTCCTCGTTCCCTTTTTCGTTTTTCAATCTCACCTAACCGTAGCGATAGTTCAGACTTGCGCTCGTTTGGCTCTTTCGCTGAGCTGCTCTTGAATTTTCGAGAAAGAATCGGCCAAAGAGTGTGGAATGAAGCCGAGTTCTCGCCTCGCTTTCTCAATAATAAATCCTGTTCTGGGCGGTCGCCGCGCGGGCTGAGCGAGCGAGGCCGAATCGATGGCTTCGATCAAGGACTCGTCTAAGTTCCAAAAACGCGCCACCTCGTGAACAAATTCGAGAATACTGAGAGTTCGCTCTCCACTGATGTGGAAAATGCCCTTGGCCCTCGATAAAGCCGCCAATTCGCAGGCCGCGGCCAAGTCTTCGGCCCAAGTGGGGCTGCGAAACTGATCGTGAACCACTTTGATGGCTTTGCCTGCCGATAGCGAGTCGATGGCCCACAACACAATATTGGAACGACTCATTTCGTCGGCTAAACCGTAGACGAGCATGGTGCGAAGAATGGAATACGAGTCGCAGCCCGCTTCGACAATGTGCTCCGCTTCGAGCTTGCTCTGCCCGTAAACACTGATCGGACCGGGCACCGCACTTTCGTCCAGAGGCCCCTTACTTCCGTCGAAGACAAAATCGGTGGAGAGGTGCACCAGATGCGCGCGATTTGCGGCACAGGCCTCGACCAAGTACTCTACCGCGCTGACATTCAAAAGAAGGCACGCTTCAAGCTGTTGCTCGCATTGATCGACGTGGGTCATGGCCGCGGTGTGGATCAAAACATCGGGCTTGAAATGCGCCACGGTTTTAAGAACCTCTTCGCGGGCAGTAATGTCGAGCGAATGATAGCGATAGCCCTCGCGCAGCGCTGCTCGATTTTCGCCACGGGCAGTGGCGATCAAATCAACATCTGTTCGAGTAGACAGCCGGCCAATGAGTTTCTGTCCGAGCAAGCCGTTGGATCCGGTCAACAAAATGCGCATAGAGAAATATTTCGCTTGGTGAAAAACAAGGACATCACAGTTCGCGCAAACTGCGGAAGCCGGGGTTCATCATTTTCTTGATCTCGAGAACAAAAGCGAGCGCCATGTAGATGACGATCGGGCTGCCCAAGGCCAAAAAACTGGCAGACACAAAAAACATTCGAATTCTCGAGGCGGGAATCCCCATTCGATATCCGAGCCGCGAACACACTTCAAAACCACTGCGCTCAAAGCCATGCCTGAGCTGTTCCACGAGCTTGATTTCGGAAGAAAGGGGTGCCATGGTTGGGATTGTGAACAAAGTGTCGGGTTAAAAATAGGATTTTGAGCCGATGCGCGGGCGGTAAAACGGAACTTGCTTGAAAATGTAGGTGCAATAATACAGAATAATTGCACAAATGTAGAATCAGGATTCAATTGCACGGACATCCATCCCAAGGGCTCTTAGCGTGGAGGCCTTGCCTAAGCTATTCAGAACAAATGCATTGCCTGCGAAATAGAGCAGCCTTCGATGCAGTCTGTGTTTTCGATAATAAAGTGCGTCGAGTCGGGATTCGTAGGCTTTGCGAATGTGCTCTTCTCGACCGCCGTTTCGAATTTGGACGAGGGCCTCGGCCGCCAATTCGCCTGAATGCAAGGCCGTTCCAATGCCATGTCCATCGATGGGGTCGATGAGCGAAGCGGCGTCTCCACACAAAAAATAAGCGCGTCCGCTCCGGGCGGAACCCGAGGAGCCCAAGGGGAGATCAAAACCCTGAACGACTTCGATTTGGGCTTTTTCAAATCGCTCGGCTAGAGGCCCTTCGGTAACAATAGAAGTCAACACTCTCTTGAGATCGAGCTTAGAACGAGCCAAATCAGTGGCCAGCATCCCGAGTCCGATATTGGCTCTTTGGCCGGGCAATGAGAAAATCCAGAAATAGCCGGGCAGGATGCTTTTAAACGCGTGAACCTCGTTGGTTCCGGGCTCCATACCTTGAATTCCCCGGGCATAGGCGCGAACGGCCGCCAATTTGTGTGCGCGCTCCGGCTTTCGAACCGAAGATCGGGCCGCAATTTCGAGATTGGCCATACGAGCCAGCGGGCAATGCGCCCCTCCTGCCCCGATTAAGTAGGTGCAGTTGAAGGTCTTCTGTTCGGTTTGCACCGAAAAATGCGCTCCTTCTCTTTGAATTGCGCGCACTTTTTGACCGAATTCGAGCTGAACATCCTCGTTTTTCAACAAGGCCTTTTGGACGAGCCAATGGTCGAAATCAAAACGCGAAGAATTGACGGCTAGGGTTTTCCAGCGAATTTCGAGCCCTTTGCCCGACGGAAGGAACAATCGCGATTTCTGAATACGCTCTGAACCGCCCCGGGCGCGGAGTTCGTCTGCGCTTCCAGGCTCGAGCCGGTCGAGCACGGCATAGGTTTCGTAGGGAATGGCATCTCCGCAAATTTTGTCTCTGGGAAAAGTGGAACGGTCGAACCATACGATGCGCAATCCACTGTCTTTAAGCCGCCAAACCGCACCGGAACCCGCGGGACCGGCTCCAATAACCCCCACATCGAAGACTTCAGATTCCAAAGGCGTGTTCACGCAGCGAAGAAAGGCGACAGAGGGGATATCAGACGAACGCGATCGCGCACACAAAATGCGCGTTCTGATTTCACGGAACAGGAGCCTTCGCAAGGGTTAGATTTGGCAGAATGAACCGACGCTGGGTCGTTTGGAGTGTCCTTGCCCTGAGCCTCGTGGGTTTGTGGTGGGCCATTTTGCACTTTTCGGGACAACTGCTCGAAGCCCGACTTCGGTCGACGATCAACGACCGACCCGATCGGGCCTACGATTTCAAATTTGGCAAACTCGTGGTTCAAGCGGGATTTTCGGGAGTAGAACTCTTGGACATCACCATCACCCCGCGATTTGCCGACAGTCTCGATTTGTCTGTGCTCGGGGAACTCGACAGGGCATCGATTCAGGGCCTGAAGTGGTATGCTCTGATGGTTGAAGGGCAGTTGATCTTGGAATCGATTGAATTTAAACGCCCTCACTTTCGGGTTTATCGACGAGCAAAGCCCACCGATATGCGCTCGGACATCGCAGTTTCCGACCGCTCGGAACCGGCTCAAAAACGGGGCTTGCAAAGCGTCTTTACCGATTTGTTGAAACGCGGTGAGTTGTCTGATTTTCTGGTATCTGAGGCCTACGCGGCCTACTATTTAATCGATCGAGACACCGTGGAATTTGCCCGTGTGTTCGGCCTTCACCTCCACGCCACGGGAATTGAAACCGATCGAATGCATTGGGACAGCCCGGTGCCTTTTGAATTGAATCGCTTTCGCTTAAAAATCGACAGCATTCGCGCTCAGCCTTCGGGAAACACCGAGCTCCAAACAGGAGCGATCGATTATGACTCTGAGCACAACAAGCTCTCCTTGCGATCGGTGAAATGGCAGCACACGCGAAACTGGGTGGAGATAAGCCGCGAAATGGGCGAACAAAAAGACCTTTTCGAACTCGAACTAGACGCTTTGGACATCACCGGAATCCGCGCACTCAACCGCATCTTCGAAGATTTGGAGGTCGATGCGCACAAATTGAGTCTCACGGGCATGCGGTTTTTCGATTACAAAAACAAGAATCTGCCTCTGAAAAAAAAGGAATATAAACCGATGTTCCACGGGATGCTGCGCCGCATTCCCGTACCCCTTCAGCTCGATACAGTCGAAATTCGAAACAGCCGAATCGAGTACCGGGAAATTGCAGAGCACTACGCCAAGCCCGGGCTGATTGTGTTCGACAATTTTGAAGCCGAGGTCTACCACCTGAGCAATTTGAAGACATATCAACGGGAACACCGGCAGTTAGTGGCCTATTTGCGGACCCGTTTTAACGGAAGCGGGGCGCTCAAGGCCCGGCTCGAGGTGCCTTATCGAGGGGAACGTTTTCATCTGGAAGCCGAAATGGGTCCCATGCCACTTTCGGCGCTCAACACGACCCTGGAGCCCTTGGCCGGGGTGCGGGGTGCGGATTACGGAAGGCAAAGTGCACCGGCTCAAATTGGACATGAAAGCCGACAGCACGGTTTCGACCAACAAGTTTTGGCTGGACTATGAAGACATCGACTTTCAAATTCTCGACCGCGAAGAAGACGAATGGCACCCCAAAGACAAGGCTTTGTTGGGCTTGCTGGCCGGGGTGTTTGTCAACAAAACCAACTTACCGGGCGACAAACACTACCGAAACGCGGAATACACCGCCCCGCGCACATTGCACAAGAGCCCCTTTAACTTTATGTGGACGAGTGTCAAAGAGGGGTGTATGTACATCCTTCCGGGTAGCGTGGCTCGATCGTTTTTAAAACACCAAAGGAGCGAATTGACGAAAGAACCGAAGAAGAAAAAATCGTGATTTCAGAAAAAAGAGAAGGTGCCTAAGTCGGAATAGAAATAATAAGTTACTCATAATGAGTATATTATAAAATAACTCGTCTCCATCCCAAAAAAGTTCAATCTGCAGTGTCGATTCAAGGGTGGGTCGAACGACATCTTTGAGAACACCGGGATAGTCTCGGTGACACATCCAAACTTTTGTGCCCCATGAAATATGCATTGTTGATTCACGAACCGGAAGAAGTGTTTGGCGTTCGCCAAGATCCTGAAAAAGCCCCCGTTTATTGGGGCGCTTACGTCGCCTTTGGGCAAGCCTTGACCGAGGCGGGGGTGATGACGGGTGGAGCGGCACTGCAGCCGGCCGAAACCGCGACTACTTTGCGAAAAGTGGACGGAAAAAACGCAATCCAAGACGGGCCGTTTGCCGATACTAAGGAGCAGTTGGCGGGTTTTTACCTGATCGAGGTGGCCGATTTGGATGCGGCCATGGAATGGGCGGCCCGCTGTCCGGCGCCGGAATATGGAGGCTCGGTGGAAGTGCGTCCGCTTTTGGTGATGTGATTGAGGAGTGGTCGAATCGCTGATTGAACGCAGCGCACGCGAGGCCTATGGGCGGTTGGTGGCTCTGCTGACCGCCCGTACCCGCGATGTGGAGGCGGCAGAAGATGCCCTCCAAGAGGCGTTTTTGGCGGCTTTGGAGCAGTGGCCCACAGAAGGTGTGCCCCGGCAGCCCGAGGCCTGGTTGATGGCCGTGGCCCGAAGGCGGTGGTTGGACCGAACCCGCAAGGAATCGCGAATGGACCGTCAGAGTGATTTTGAAGCGCACTTTGATTCGATGGAAACCGAAACCTCGAGGGGCGACGTTTTGCCCGACGATCGGTTGGAGCTCATGATGCTCTGCGCCCACCCGGCCTTGGATGCATCACTACACGCCCCGCTGATTTTGCAAGCGGTGCTGGGGATGCGGGCCGATCAGGTGGCTTCGGTTTTCTTGACTTCGCCCGCGGGCATGGCGCAGCGGTTGGTTCGGGCCAAGCGCAAGATTAAACTGGCCGGGTTGCGCTTTGAATTGCCCGGACCCGAACAGCTCGAAACCCGTTTGGGGGCTCTCCTCGATGCGGTGTATGCGGCCTATGGTGCGGCTTGGGACGATTGGACGGGGGCCGATGGCCAGAGGCGTTTGGCTATAGAAGCTGAGATGCTCTGCGCGGCCATGGTAGAGCGTTTGCCCGAGCACCCGGAGGTGTTGGGGTTGTGGGCGTTGGTGAAGTACCACGAAGCGCGTTATGCGGCGAGGCGCGCGGCCGATGGGGCCTTTGTTCCGCTGGACGAACAGGATGTTTCGCGCTGGGATGCTGGGAGGATTGAGGAGGCCGAGGCGTTGGTGCGCCGAGCGGCGGAGGCTGTGAAACACTCGGGTCGACTGGGGCGCTATGCGCTCGAGGCGGCGATCCAATCGGCGCATGTAACGAATCGATTGAATGGCAGCCGAGACAGCGCAGAGATCTACCGACTGTACGAGGCCTTGGTTCGGGTGGCGCCGAGCCGAGGGGCTTGGGTGGCACATGCTGCGGCAGCGGCCGAGGCGGTGGGGGCGGAAACGGGTTTGCGGCTGTTGGAGTCCGTGGGCGACGGGGGTGAACGGCCCTATCAGCCGTATTACGCGCTCCGGGCCGAACTGCTCTACCGCCTCGGCCGCCGGCACGAAGCCGAGTTGGACTACGACCGGGCCATTGCCTTGAGCACAGACGAGGCGGTGCGGGGGTATTTGAGGGGGAGGAAGGGGAGGGTTTTCTAGTTGGATTTTTTACTAACTCCTCGCAATTAAGTCAATACGAGATGTAAATCACGACATGAGCAGCTCTTGGCAGATTTCTGTAGGTTTTCGAAATTCATGGCTCTTGCATTGCCCATTTTGTCCCTTCTTTGAACGAGGAATTAACCCGTACGACTAATGCCGGTCTCCAACGACAACCTGCAGAGCCATTCACATTCTTCAGACCGTTCTATTTTAAGAGAAGAGGGGGTGGAATATGGTTTTATTGGCATTCTTGAAGGGCTGAAGTATACCTACCGCCGAGACATTAGTAACCGCAGTGCGCTGGAACAAAATTTTAAAGAGAAGTTTGAACGCCTGAACCGGGTACAATTGTCTGATTCCGAGTTTGCTAGACTGTTAGATAAGGTTGTGGGTTCAGATGTATTTGCTGCTTCTCTGCGTTTGCGGAGTATCGACACACTCACTAGAGACGATGGTACCCCTTTAAACTATTGCTTGGTCAACTTAAAGGACTGGTGCAAGAACGACTTTGAAGTTATCAATCAACTGCGGATCAATACGGACCACAGCCACCATCGATACGATGTGCTGTTGCTGATCAACGGAGTGCCCTGTGTCCAAGTTGAGCTGAAAACCATTGGGATAAGCCCGCGCAGAGCCATGGAACAAATCGTTGACTATAAAAACGATCCAGGCAATGGGTATACCAAAACCTTGTTGTGCTTCATTCAACTGTTTGTGGTGAGCAATCGGCACACGACTTACTACTTCGCCAACAATAACGCCCGTCATTTTTCCTTTAATGCCGACGAACGATTTTTACCGATTTATGAATTCGCAGACGAAAACAACCGCAAAATCACCCACTTGGATGACTTCGCGGAACGATTCTTAAGAAAATGCGACCTCGGGAAGACTTTAAGTCGTTATATGGTGCTTTTGGCTTCCGAACAGAAGCTCATGATGATGCGACCTTATCAAATCTATGCCGTTCAAAATATTATTCGGTGCATCGAGGAAAACAACGGCAATGGATACATTTGGCATACGACAGGCAGCGGAAAAACGCTAACGTCGTTCAAAGCTTCTACCCTGCTCAAGGAAAACGAACACATTCACAAATGTGTTTTTGTTGTCGACCGAAAAGACTTAGATCGGCAAACTCGTGAGGAATTCAATAAATTTCAAGAGGGCTGTGTGGAGGAAAATACCCACACCGCTGCTTTAGTTCGGCGACTTCTATCCGATGATTACGCGGATAAGGTTATTGTGACCACCATTCAAAAACTTGGACTTGCGCTGGATGAGAACAGCAAAAGGAACAAGCAACGGTCTAAAAACGATCAACAAACTTTTAATGAAGAACTCGAGTCCCTGATGGATAAGCGGATGGTATTCATTTTTGATGAATGCCATCGATCTCAGTTTGGAGACAACCACAAGGCGATTAAGGAATTTTTCCCGAAAGCTCAGTTGTTTGGGTTTACAGGTACGCCCATTTTCGAAACCAATGCCACCGTCTCCAAAGTGGAAGGCGATCAAGGTATGATGCGGACAACCGAAGATGTCTTTCAAAAACAACTCCACGCTTATACCATAACCCATGCTATTGACGACGGAAATGTTCTACGCTTTCATGTAGACTATTTTAAACCCGAAGGCCCAAATACGCCCAAAAAGGGAGCATTAGTTCCGAAAAAAGCAGTAATCGAAGCCATTATATCAAAGCACAGCGCGGCCACAGCCGATAGAAAATTCAATGCGATTCTGGCTACCGCTTCGATCAATGATGCAATTGAGTACTATCGGTTGTTTAAGGCGATTCAGGAAGAAAAGTGTATCTCTGACCCGGAATTTGTGCCCTTGAATGTGGCGTGTGTTTTCTCTCCACCGGCTGAAGGAAACCCTGATGTGCGTCAGATTCAGGAGGACTTACCCCAAGAACGGGAAGACAATAAAGTAGATCAGGAATTCAAAAAAGGGGCCCTTATAGAGATACTGGATGATTACAATACCCGGTACGGAACCAATCACAAAATTGGAGAATTCGACCTGTATTATCAGGATATACAAAAGCGAATCAAAGACCAACAGTGGTCTACTGCCGATCTTCGAAAAGCTTTCCCTACGGTTGTGCAACACAAAATTGACATCACGATTGTCGTTGACATGCTCTTAACGGGTTTTGATTCGAAATTCTTAAACACGATTTATGTGGATAAGAATCTCAGATACCACGGACTGATCCAAGCATTCTCAAGGACCAACAGGGTTTTGAATATGACCAAACCCGCTGGAAATATTTTGGACTTTCGGCAACAACAAGACGCAGTAGATGCTGCCATAGGTTTGTTTTCTGGAGAGAAAACAGCAGAACAAGCACGCGAAATTTGGCTGGTTGACAAGGCTCCTGTAGTCATTGGACGGTTGGAAGCTGCGGTGCAAAAGCTCGATGCGTTTATGAGGTCTCAAGGACTGCCTTGTTCGCCATCCGAGGTGGCCAATTTGAAAGGCTCTGCGGCCAAAACGGCCTTTATAACGCATTTCAAGGAAGTTCAGTCGCTCAAAACGCAGTTGGCCCAGTATACAGACCTGACAGAAGAAGACAAAGTTTCGATAGAGACGCTGTTGCCCGAAGAAAACCATCGGGGGTTCCGGGGTCAATACCTTGAAATGGCTCAGAAACTGCGGGCCTTGCAGAACAAACCCACTCAAGACGGCGAGCGGGATGCGAACCTAGATCAACTCGATTTCGAACTTGTTTTGTTCGCTTCGGCGGTGATAGACTACGACTACATTATGGGTCTGATTGCTCGCTATTCTGCCAAGGTGCCGGGCAAATCGAAAATGACCCGAGAACAACTGATCGGTCTCATTGGCGCGGACGCCAAATTCATGGATGAGCGCGACGACATCGCCGAATACATCGGTTCGTTGAAGGCTGGCGAAGGTCTGAGTGAAACCGCCATCCGCGAGGGCTACAACCGCTTCAAGTCCGAAAAGAACGCAAAGGAACTTGCCGCCATCGCCGCGCGGCACAGTCTCGCCACTGCCGCCCTGCAAACCTTTGTGGATGGCATCCTCGACCGCATGATCTTTGATGGAGAGCAACTCAGCGACTTAATGGCTCCGCTCAATTTGAGCTGGAAAGCCCGCACTCAGGCCGAACTCGCCCTCATGGCAGACCTCCACCCTCTCCTCACCAAACGCGCCGGTGGCCGAGACATTTCAGGACTCAGTGCTTACGAAGTATGACAGACACGACTCCATCCTCTGAGATTGCCGATCATTTTGTTGACGTCAACAAAATGGTTCCGCCCACCAGCGCTATACCTCTCGAAATCGAGAGGTTAAGAGTTGCACCAGCCCCAATTCAGTGACCATGAGCAAAGCCAAACGCACCAGCATCGAAGTCCAAGGCACATCCATCGCGATTCTCTCCCACGACCGCCAGGATTTACTCAGCCTCACCGACATCGCCAAGCTTAAGAACCCCGACCATTCGGACGATGTCATCCGCAATTGGCTGCGCAACCGTAGCACCGTCGAATTCCTCGGGGTCTGGGAGCGCCTCAACAATCCCGATTTTAATCCCGTCGAATTCGACGGGATTAGAATCCAGACCGGGCTGAACAGCTTCGTCCTCACACCGAAACAATGGATCGAGAAAACCAGTGCCATTGGCCTTCGCTCCAGCGCAGGCCGATACGGCGGCACCTATGCCCACAAGGACATTGCCTTTGAATTCGCGTCGTGGGTCTCCGTCGAGTTCAAACTCTACCTCATCAGGGAGTTCCAGCGCCTCAAAGACGAGGAAAACGACCGCCTCCAACTCGGCTGGAACCTCCAGCGCACCCTCGCCAAAATCAACTACCGCATCCATACCGACGCCATCAAGGAGACCCTCATTCCCGCCGCCGTCACCAAAGCCCAGGCCAGCCTCGTTTACGCTAGCGAAGCCGACCTGCTCAACGTCGCCCTCTTCGGTCAGACCGCGAAACAATGGCGAGATGCCCACCCCGATGCCGAAGGCAATATCCGCGACCACGCCCCGCTGGAGCAACTCGTCGTCCTCACCAACCTCGAAAGCCTCAACTCCGTGCTCATCCGCCAAGGCTTGCCTCAGCCGGAGCGCCTGCTCAAGCTCAACGAAATTGCCATCACCCAGATGCGCACCCTGTTGACCGATCATAACGTCAAACGGCTGAAATGATGAGCAGTAAGACCAAAACCGCCGCCACGAAGGAAGAGGCAACGCCCGAGCTGGTGCCGAAGCTGCGGTTTCCCGGCTTCAGCGGTTCATGGGCTTACGAGCCGCTATCGAAAGTTCTAAAGGAACACAAACTCAAAAACGCAGACGGACGGGAAGTCTTCTCGGTCTCAATGGAATACGGCATCGTCAACCAGATCGAACTCTTGGGTCGCAGTTACGCAGCCGCTGACACTTCGCACTACACCGTCGGACGGCGCTACGATGTCGTTTACACGAAGAGCCCTCTGAAGGCCTTCCCTTTTGGCATCGTGAAGCAATGCAAGTTTGACGGAGAAGTAGCGCTCTCGCCACTCTACGGCGTCTTCACACCGCCCAACCCGCATTTGGGTTTGATGATCGAGGCCTATTTTGAATCGCCAAACCGGTCGAAGGACTTCCTTTCGCCGCTCTGCCAAAAGGGAGCGAAGAATACGCTCCAGATCACCAACACGACTTTCCTGTCTGGCCGTTTGCCGCTTCCGACGCAGCCCACCGAACAACAAAAAATCGCAGAGTGCCTGAGTTCGGTGGACGAGCTGATGGCCGCGCAAGCGCGGAAAGTGGACGCGCTCAAGACCCATAAAAAAGGGCTGATGCAGCAGCTTTTCCCCCGCGAAGGCGAAACCCAACCCCGCCTCCGCTTTCCGGAGTTTCGGGGAGCGGAGGGTTGGGCCGTTAAACCATTCGATGAACTGTTCACCGTTGGAAACGGCAGAGACTACAAACACTTGGAGGCAGGAGATGTGCCCGTGTATGGCTCGGGCGGCTACATGCTCTCCGTGAACGATTATCTGTACGAAGGAGAAAGCGTGTGCATCGGCAGAAAGGGAACCATCAACAATCCAATGTTCCTGACCGGGCGCTTTTGGACGGTGGACACGTTGTTTTATACCCATTCGTTTAAGGAATGCCTGCCCAAGTTCATCTTCGCGATTTTTCAGCAAATTGATTGGCTTAAGCACAATGAGGCAGGTGGCGTTCCAAGCCTTTCAAAGACCAATATCCAGAAGATCCAAACGGCGGTCCCCAAAACCGCTGAACAACAAAAAATCGCCGAGTGCCTGAGTTCGGTGGACGAGCTGATCGCCGCGCAAGCGCGGAAACTGGACGCGCTCAAGACCCACAAGCAAGGCCTCATGCAGCGGCTTTTTCCCTCCCCGGAGGAGGTGGGGGCATGAACCGGGCCGGATTTCACCCGGTTTCAATTTGTGACGCAGTGCGTCGCGAATTGGGAAATCTCCAATATGGAACGCAATGCGTTCCAAATGGTGCAGTGAAACCAACGCAAAAGAACCATCAGCCATGACCGATCCTCGCCAAGACCTCGCCAAATCATCCGCCCACCCAGAAGGGATTCCCCCTTTGCTGGAAGCCCTTCGTGGCTTGATCGTTCAGGCCCGGCAGAAGGTGCTACGGGCCGCAGATACCGCCCAAGTCCAAACTTACTGGGAAATCGGCAGGCACATCGTTGAGTTTGAGCAGGGA
>JBGSOF010000036.1:0-6841 GCA_041739275.1 Schleiferiaceae bacterium
AAGAGTAGAGCCACGATGGCTCGTGGCTCTGTCGGAGATCCAACCCTGAATCTTTTCTACCGGTCGCGCTCTCTTGTCCTAGCTGGTTTTTGATTTTTTTTAGGTACGCTTTGGCCGAGGTCGCCGCCGCAGAATATTAAAAAGGAAGTTGCGGCTGTTGTGCGACTCGGCGTCGCTGGCGGGTCCCGGAGTCGAGAGGCTTTAGGCACCTTGATGTGTTGTCACCTCGTTGATCTTTAATTCGCCTAAGTAATTCAGCAACTGCAATTTCTAAAAGCCCCCCTTAATCGACTTGTGTCAACCTAATATGATTTCTCACTTGGAGGATGTTCTTAAAGCTCCATTATGCATTTTTCACCCAATCCCCAGAAATTTCCGCTGTCCCAAGAAAGGCCCTGGGCGCTCCCTCTTCGCCCACCCGCTTTTCGCTCCATTAGGGGTCGCGCGACCAAACGACTAAAGCGTTTGGCTTTGAGCGACCCTGCTTACGCTCGCGGGTGCCGGGCGAGAGAGGTTTTACGCGCCTTTTTTATTCGGATGTCGCGTTTGACGGCCTTCGGCCGATTTTCATTGAATCAGATCCCCCTTGCCCAGCGGCCGTTCATCGTAGCGCGGATTGAAGCCTTTGAGGATCAACTGATCGGGTGGAGCTTGAGAAACAGGATACAAGTGCGCATCCGGCTGAACGAGAAACGTAATCCGAACCGGGCGCCCTTCTTTAAAAATCATCAACAAATCGCTGCAATCGGCTCGATTGACCCCCACTTCATCCCCATCTTCCTCGCGCGCCCAATAAACCGTCTGCCCATTTCCAATCGAGCGCATCCGATTCAGTTTGTCGTCTACAAAGCCCCCCTTCATGCGCTTGCCTCGAATTTGATGAAAACGAGACAAGGTATCGGTCTCCATGACAAATGCATTTCCGTGAATTCGCAGGCTGTCCAAATGACCCTGGCGCATTTCGAGCCAAATCGTATCGCCGCTCAACTGGCTTTTGTCGGACCAAAGCACGGGTTTTTCGTACATTCTAAAAGTCGAGTCCCGGCCGCTGTACACCATGGAATCGCAAACCCCCTGCAAATCTCGACGGTACATCCGCACCCCGCGCCGAATCCTCATCTTCTTGCTCCCATCGGGCAAAAGCCTGTAGCTAAGGGTGTCTCCATGAATATGCAGGCTGTCTTGATCGTCGTAAAGCGTGTAAATCGGCTCGTCGCGAACTAAGGCATATTCAGGTTCTTCGCGGTATTCGCCATAGCCCCCCGTAATGATGCTCTTTTCGAGCGTATCCGTCAGCAAGACATGGCCATAGGCCTTTCCCAAACCCGCTTTTCGATCGTAATACAGACTGTCTCCGCTCAACGTACGCGGACCGTCGACCATTTTCGAGCGGTCTGCAAAACGCGCCCGATCGGTGACCGTATTGTACACACCGCGCTCGCTGTACAGGGTATTTCCGTCGGCCCCGACGATGGTGGTCGGCCCCAAAAAAGTCGCAATTCGGCTCGAAGTGTTGTATAGCAGAGTGTCCGAGCTCAAGGTGTAGCGCGGGTTTTTCAACAATACCTCGCGGCTGAAGCGGAATTCGCGCAGATCAGAGAAATAGATGCCCTGCCGGCTCGTGAGGGTATTCTCGGCATTCAAAATGGTGCCGCCCGTGGTGTACCGCGCGGTTTGATCTCGACGGTCAAAGATCAGTCGATCGGTCGTGAGCTTCATTTTTGGATCCTGAAGCACCACCTGTTTTCCCGTGGCCACCGCAATCTTGGTGTTGCCGTCGTAGTCGATTCGATCGCCGTACAAATGCAGGGTGTCGTGTTGCGCAATGTGCACGTTTCCAAATGCTTCGACCCTGTTTACCTCAACGTACAACCAGGCGGAATCGCAGTAGAGCAGCGCTCCTTCGTGCTCAAAAAGAACAGAGCCCACCAAGCGGTTTTTGCTCTGCTCGCTTTTCTTGTAATAGCCTTTATTGGCACGCCTGATTTCGATGGGGCGATTTTGAGCGGGTGAAAGCGACGGCCACAAGAGCCCGGCACACAGAGCGCAAAGCACCCAAAAGAATGCCCTTTGCACAAGCGGGTGAAAAGCGGCGTTGTTCACCGCTCGGGGCGCAACATCAGGGTTTGCTTGCGGTCGGGCCCAACGCTTAGCACGCTGATCGGCACCCCTGTTTGGCCTTCGATAAACGAAACGTATTCGCGCAAAGGGGCGGGGAGCTCTGCCGCGTTTTCGATCGAGCTCAAGTCGCATTTCCAGCCCGGCATCCAGGTGTAGATGGGCTCGACCAAACCCGGGTCGATTCTATAGGGCAAGTGGCTCACCTCTTGGCCGTTATATCGGTATGCCGTGCAAATGGCGATGCGGTCGAAATCTCCGAGCACATCGGCCTTCATCATCATGAGCTCGCTGACCCCATTGATCTCTATGGCGTATTTCAAGGCGGGCAAATCGAGCCAACCGCAGCGCCTCGGACGACCGGTAGTCGAACCAAATTCACGGCCTTTTTGGCGGAGGAGTTCGCCTGTTTCATCTTCGAGCTCGGTGGGGAAGGGGCCACTGCCCACGCGAGTACAGTAGGCTTTGAAAATACCAAAGACCTTCCCGATGCGGTTTGGAGCCACGCCCAACCCGGTGCAAGCACCTGCCGCTGTGGTGGTTGAAGAAGTGACAAAGGGATAAGTACCGAAGTCAATATCGAGCATGGAGCCTTGAGCCCCTTCGGCCAAAACCCTCTTGCTTTGAGCGAGGTGATCTGATAAAAAATGCTCGCTATCGACCAGGTGCAAACCTCTCAGGCGATCTGCGGCTTCCATCCAGGCCGTTTCGAGCCCCGAAAGCTCAAATTGAAAATCGGGGTATTGACGCAAGAGGCTCAGGTGTTTGTCGACCAAAACGCGGTATCGATCGCCGAAATCTTTGAGTTCTAAATCGCCTACTCTCAAGCCATTGCGCCCCGTTTTGTCCATATAGGTCGGGCCGATGCCCTTGAGCGTCGAACCGATTTTGTCTTTGCCTTTCGCCGCTTCGCTGGCCGCGTCGAGCAAGCGATGGGTCGGCAAAATCAAATGTGCTTTTCGCGAAATGAACAAGCGCTCGGTGATTCGCGCTTCGACTGTGCGCAACTTTTCGATTTCTCCGAAAAAGATGACAGGATCGATCACCACCCCGTTTCCGATGAGGTTGATGGCCGCCTTTTGAAAAATTCCCGAGGGAATGGTGTGCAGCACGTGCTTGGCTCCGTCGAATTCAAGGGTGTGACCCGCGTTGGGGCCGCCTTGAAAACGAGCGACCAAATCGTAGCGACCGCTCAGAACATCCACAATTTTACCCTTGCCCTCGTCGCCCCACTGGAGCCCGAGCAAAACGTCTATAGCCATAATCAATTCAAACGTGAAGCGCGCTCTTGAGGTGTTTCCACTTCGCCGGCATTGCCTTTTTTCCGCGCAAAGATGTACAAAGAATGCCCGAGTACTTCATAACCAAAGAGTTCGGCAATGCCATCTTTGATTTGTTGAATGCGCGGGTCGCAAAATTCGACGAGTTCGCCCGTGTCGGTTAAGATGATGTGGTCGTGCTGACGGTTGAAATACGACTTTTCGTAATAGCTCTGATTCGCACCGAACTGATGGCGGCGAACCAAGCTGCACGACAACAAGAGCTCGATGGTGTTGTAGAGCGTCGCCCGGCTCACTCGATAGTTCTTGTTTTTCATCTGCAAATAGAGCGATTCGATGTCGAAATGCTCCTCGCTTTGGTAGATCTCGCGCAGAATGGCATACCGCTCCGGGGTTTTGCGGTGCCCGTTGCGCTCGAGGTGTTCTGTAAAAACCCCCTTGACCGTTTCAAAGGCTTTGTCGTCCATGGGTCAAAGTTAGGTGCAAGCGTTCCGATCGAGCATGTTTGGCCTTCTTCACTCTCTGAGGTGGCGTTCGACGCTGCGCACTCCGTCCACTTTGCGGATTTCTTGCATAATGTTTTGAAGGTGAACCTTGTTTCGAACCACTACGGTGATGCTGCCTTCAAACAGACCGCCTTCGCCTTGGATGTTGATGCTTCGAATGTTGACGTTCAAGTCGTTCGAAATAATCTGAGTCACTTTGTTGACCAAGCCCACGGTGTCGATTCCGCGTACCCTCAAAACCGCGACATACTCGCTGACGTCGGCCGAAATCCATTTCGCGCTCATCACCCTCGCGGCAAATCGGCTGCGGAGCGCGATGGCATTGGCGCAGTCGGTTCGGTGCACTTTAATTCCCTCGCTGGTGCTGATAAACCCAAAGACCGCGTCTCCTTGAATGGGGTTGCAACACGGGCTGAGCTTGTAGTCGAGCACCTGTTCGTCGCTTCCAAAGACCAGTCGGGTCGGTTGTGCGCCCGCCATGGCATGGGCCTCGGGTTTGGGATCGCCTGCGGGCCGTCGCCAGCGATTTCGGATCTGCGTCAAGAAACCGCCTCCGTGTTCGCGGGCAAAAGACCGGAGCTTTTCGTTGTCGAGCAATTCCATACCCGATTGGTAGAAAAGCTCTTGCGCATCGGGCAACTCCATGTATCGCGTCAGCTCTTGCAGCACCTTTTCGCTCGGCTTCACTTTGACGAAATTGAGCTTGCGCTCCAGCATTTCGCGTCCGCGTTCTGCGATAATGCGCCGCTCGGTCTGCAGCGCCGCCCTGATTTTGGTTCTCGCCTTCGAACTCACCACAAAGTGCAGCCATTCTTCTTTGGGCTTTTGCTTGGCCGAGGTGATGATCTCGATTTGATCTCCGCTTTTGAGCTTGTAATTGAGTTGAACCAGTTTTCCGTTCACCTTGGCGCCCAGTGTTCTGAGCCCGATGTCGGTGTGGATCTCGAACGAGAAATCGAGCGGGCTCGAGCCTTTGGGAAGGGTGCGGATTTCGCCCTTGGGCGTAAAGACGAATATTTCGTCGCTAAAGAGGTTGAATTTGAAGTCGTCTACAAACTCGAGCGCATTGCTGTCAGGGCTTTCGAGCGCCTCTCGAATGGTTTTGATCCACGATTCGAGCCGGTTGTCGACCACTTCTTCTTCCTTGTACTTCCAATGAGAGGCCATGCCGAGCTCAGCGTGCTCGTCCATGCGCTTCGAGCGAATTTGCACTTCGACCCAGTGCCCGTCGGGGCCCATCACGGTGGTGTGCAGAGATTCGTAGCCATTCGATTTGGGCGAACTGATCCAATCGCGCATGCGCTCCGGATTTGGACGATAGAGGTTGGCGACCATGGAATAGACCTTCCAAATCGAGGCTTTCTCCTGATCCTCAGAAGTGTCGAGGATAATTCGAATGGCAAATTTGTCGTAGACCTCGTCGAAGCTCACCCCCTGATTGATCATCTTCTTACGGATCGAGAAAACGCTTTTGGTGCGCTCTTTCACCGTAAACCGCAGCCCTTCTTGCTCCATCATTGCGCGAATCGGGGCGCTGAACCGCTTCAAATAGCGGTATTCGCCCGCCACGCTCGCCTTGAGCCTGCGCTCGATGTCTTTATACACCTCGGGTTCGGTGTATTTGAGCGAAAGGTCTTCGAGTTCGGTTTTGATGTTGTACAATCCCAGGCGGTGCGCCAAGGGGGCGTAGATGAAGAGCGTCTCGCTGGCAATTTTGGCCTGTTTGCCCTCGGGCATCCCGTCGAGGGTGCGCATATTGTGAAGCCGATCGGCCAACTTGACCAAAATCACCCGCACATCGTCTCCGATGGTGAGCAACATCTTTCGAAAATTCTCGGCTTGTTCGGAGGCTTGAGGGTCGAATACCCCTTTGATTTTGGTGAGACCGTCGACGATGCGCGCAATTTTTTCGCCAAACAGCCGCTCGATGTCTTCGAGGGTGTAATCGCTGTCTTCGACCACATCGTGCAGCAGGGCAGCTGTGGCAGAGCTCGGCCCCAGACCAATTTCGCGCAAAACAATCAGCGCCACTTCGAGCGGGTGCAAAACATAAGGCTCGCCTGTTTTTCTCCGGACGCCTTTGTGCGCGTCAATAGCTAAGTCGACGGCTCGGCGCACCATTTTGCGGTCTTGGGGGGTTGAGCGTTCGTCGAGGGCGTGGATGAGCTCGCGGTAGCGCTCGAGAATCATTTTGCGATCCTGAATCGCGCGTTCTTCAGACATGGCCGAAATTTAACAAAGCAAATCGGCCAAAATGCCCGTTCGAATTCTTTGAAAGCGCGGGAGTCGAGCCGTATATTGTGCCAACAAGTTTCGCGCCATGAATTGGATTCAGTTGAGTATTGTCTTGTTGGTTGTGCTGGTGGCTCTGAGTGGATTGTACATCGTCCGCCAACAGCAGGTGGCCATTATTGAACGCTTCGGAAAGTTCTTGGGCCTTCGCCTGCCGGGAATTCACTTTCGCATTCCGTTTGTCGATCGGGTGGTCGCCCGTCTCAATCTGCGCATTCAGCAGTTGGACGTTCTGGTCGAAACCAAGACCAAGGACGACGTTTTTGTCCGGATGAAGGTGAGCGTGCAGTTTTTGGTGCTCAAGGAAAAGGTGTACGAGGCCTTCTATAAGCTCGAATTGCCCCACGATCAGATTACGGCCTATGTGTTCGACGTGGTCCGCGCCGAGGTGCCCAAGCTCAAGCTCGACGATGTGTTTGAGAAAAAGGACGACATCGCGATTGCGCTCAGGCGGGAGCTCGAGGAGAGCATGAACGAGTATGGCTATGGAATCATCAAGGCCTTGGTGACCGATATCGATCCCGATTCTCAGGTCAAGGAGGCCATGAACCGCATCAATGCTTCAGAACGCGAAAAGATTGCGGCGAGTTACGAAGGAGAGGCTGAGCGGATTCGTATTGTGGCCAAGGCCACAGCCGAGGCGGA
>JBGSOF010000041.1:0-36062 GCA_041739275.1 Schleiferiaceae bacterium
GAAGTGAAAGTATGATCCCGAAAAATTTTTCGTCCATTCTTCGGCCAAAGGGGTGGGATGAAATGAACCTAGGGGCGGCCTTGCAAGTTTTCGAACAAAAAGGGAAAGCAAGATATCCAACCCATTTAGTTGAGCATGGGACTCATAAGGTAGACTATTTAAAAGGTCGTGTATCTTTTGATCTTGAATGGAATAGTAAGGATCAAACTTTTGATCGAGACCTCTATGCTTTTCGTTCTTATTTTGAGTTCGACGCGATAAGTGTTGGTGTCCTCTTAACACGGTCAAACAAAATGGATGCAGTCTTTGAGCGATTGGGTATATCCAAGAAATATGGGGCTAGCACGACTCATATGGGAAAACTTCTGCCTAGGTTGCGGGCAGGTAGAAATGGAGGGTGTCCCGTGCTCGTTTTTGGAATTACACCATCAATTTTGAATCATTGAAAATGAGCCCATCGGACGATTTTATTGGTTTTTTGAACGGCCGAAAGTTTAGCACAATCTTGGCTGATCCGCCATGGCAGTTTCAAAATCGCACAGGAAAAGTTGCCCCAGAGCACAAGCGGTTGAATAGATATCCGACCATGTCACTTCAAGACATTAAGGATTTACCTATTCAGACGGCCGCAGAGAGTACTTCACATTTATATCTGTGGGTTCCGAACGCATTGCTGCAGGAAGGCTTAGAGGTTATGGACGCATGGGGCTTTAAATACAAATCCAATCTTATTTGGTATAAGGTTCGCAAGGATGGAGGCCCCGATCGGAGAGGTGTTGGTTTTTATTTCAGAAATGTCACTGAAGTCATTTTGTTTGGCGTCCGGGGCAAGAATGCGAGAACTTTGAGTCCGGGACGATCTCAAGAAAACATTATTAGTAGTCAAAAGCGAGAACACAGCAGAAAAGCTGACGAGCAATATTCTTTAATCGAAAAGTGCTCTAGGGGTCCTTATTTAGAGCTTTTTGCTCGTGGTCAGAGGTTGGGATGGGAAAGCTGGGGAAATCAGGTTGACGAGTACACACCAACTTGGAAAACATATTCCAACCACTCCGGGAAAGAAAGTGCTTGAAGAAATCGGGTCACTGGATATTTCTGGGGAGAGATGTTTTTCAATCATTTCAAGGTTCCGGATTTTGGAAAATAAGGTCTACGACTTATTGATTAAACTCCTGTCTTCCAAGATATTTCTGGGTCTTCGAGTAGAAATCTTCCGGCTTCGCCGATGAGCATTTTAAGATGGTCTTCGCTGTTCATTCCCTCTCTACGCCTTTGATGTCTTCCCCGCTGCCGCGGAGGCCTTCTTTCTTTGCTGCTCCAAAGAAAGAAGGAAAGAAAGGAGCTTTTTAGACCGGCGCAGCGCTCTCTTGTCCTACCCGCGTGCGCTTTGGCCGAGGTCGCCGCCGCAGAATATTAAAAAGGAAGTTGCGGCTGTTGTGCGACTCGGCGTCGCTTGCGGGTCCCGGAGTCGAGAGGCTTTAAGCACCTTGATACTCGGGCATCTCGTTGGTAAGAATGAGTTTTAATTATTTGATATTGAATAATATGGATGGAATTGTTCTGAATGACGGTCATATCCTCTCAATTGCTGTCGGACAAATCGGTTCAAGGGGCTTAAGGCGAAATAAAATCTCCGTAGTCCCCAGAAATTTCCGCTGACCCAAGAAATCAGCTTTGCTTTGGATGTTAAAGTCAGGCAAAGAACATGTGGCTCATAACTCCAAAATTTCCCCATCGCTGAGCAGTCGAAATGGCGCGGGGAGTTCGGTTTCGAGATCTGCCGCCAAGCCCATTCGATGGCTGATGTGGGTAAAGTAAACCGAAGAAGCACCTGCGGTGAGACCCAGTTCGAGCGCCGCATCCAGATGTAGGTGGCTGTGATGGGGAGTTCGGTGCAATGCACTCACAATTAAAACGCGAACTCCAGCGATCGATCGCAGAGCTCCTTCGCCCATTTTATTGAAGTCGGTGAGATACGCCAAGTCGCCAAAGCGAAAACCCAATACAGGCAAAGAGGCATGCAGCAGCGGGATGGCTTCGACAGAAAGCTGCCCGATTTGAAAATTCCCCGCTTCGATTCGGAAAAAATTGAACTGAGGGATTCCCGGATAATTGGGGTTTTCAAAAATATAGGCATACTGCTGCCTGAGGCGCGCCTCTACCCTTTCCGTGCAGTAAATGGCGATGGGCTTATTCTGCTTGAAGTAGAGCGGGCGCAGTTCGTCTAAACCTGCCGTATGGTCCTGATGTTCGTGGGTGAAGAGCAATGCATCGACCCTATCGATCTGAGACCGGAGCAGTTGGAGCCGCAAATCGGGGCCCGCATCGATTAAAATTCTGAGTCCATGGTATTCGATCAGGGCACTGCTTCGAAATCGCCGGTCGCGGGGATCATCGCTTGTACAAACATCACACGTACAACCGATTACCGGAACGCCTTGGGAGGTTCCGGTGCCGAGTGCGACAAATCGCAGAGCGCCCTGTTCAAAACTCTTCATCCGTGAAATGTCGCTCGAAAGGTACAGCGCCAAAATGCTCTTAAATTCAACTCTAAAGAGGCTTGAAGGCTGATCGAGTTGCCTACTTTTGTCGATATCCCCATGCCCCCATGATGGACCGATTTGCGCTCACCCCGGCACAGAAATCCCTCCGAATCAACTTAAACAAAGACATCTACGGCACCTTTGCCGAGATTGGAGCGGGTCAAGAAACCGTGCGTCACTTTTTTAGAGCAGGAGGTGCTTCTGGCACAATAGCCAAGGCCATGTCGGCCTACGACAAGGACTTCTCGGACGCCGTGTATGGTAAGGAACCCGACGGCCGCTATGTTACGGAGACTCGACTCGTCAAAATGCTCGAGCACGAATACGGGCTCATTTTGGAACGCCTGGACAACACAGCCACCCCCGATCGCTGCTTTTTTGCCTTTGCCAACACCGTGGCGACGATCAATTTCAACAAGAGTTTCAAGGGACACGGCTGGATGGGGATTCGGTTTCAAAGCCGCGCGGGTCGCGAGCCCAACAATGTGATTTTCCACATTCGAATGCGCGAAAACGACGCCAAGCTCCAACAAGAGACCATTGGCGAAATGGGGGTGAACCTGATTTACGGAGTTTTCCACTTTCTCCACAACCCCAAGGAATTGCTCTTGTCGCTTTACGACAATTTGGCGCCCGATCGCATCGAAATCGATATGATCAACTTTAGTGGCCCTGACTTTGCCGGAGTCGATAACCGACTGATGAGCTTGCAGTTGATCCGAAACGGCATGACCG
This sequence comes from Schleiferiaceae bacterium, assembly GCA_041739275.1. Lineage (GTDB taxonomy): Bacteria > Bacteroidota > Bacteroidia > Flavobacteriales > Schleiferiaceae > WGMI01. Next base: position 3,279 of record JBGSOF010000041.1, read on the forward strand.
ACGCGGTCATTTTTGGCCCCGACGGCAAGAACATACTCCCTGCGGCCCTGCTGTACAAAAAGAACATTTTGGCCATGCGCGGCAGTTTTCGTCCGGTGACCAAGGTCAATATGGATATGCTTCAGAAGGGCTATGCCTTGTTTTCAAAAGAAAAACGGGTCGACAAAGAAAACATCGTCGTGTTGTTCGAAATCACCTTGAACAACCTTCGTTCTGAAGGAGATATCGATGAGCAAGACTTTCTGGACCGGGCCGAGATTTTGTGCTCTCTCGGTCAAACCGTGCTGATTTCGAACTATCAAGAGTATTTCAAGTTGGTCGAATACTTCAGTAGGTACACCAAACTTCGGACGGGCTTGATTATGGGGATGGCGAATCTCAAGGAGGTCTTTAACGAAAAGTACTATCGCGAGTTGACCGGAGGCACGCTCGAAGCCATGGGGGTCTTGTTTTCAAATGACTTGAAAATGTACATCTACCCTTCTCAATCCAAAAAAGACGAACCGCTCGAAAATCTCAAAAACCTGCGGATTCACCCAAGGCTCAAGCCGTTGTTTGACTACTTGATCTTCAACCACAGACTCAAAGACATCACGGCCTTTGATCCCGAAGTTCTTCACATTTTTTCGAGGCACGTTCTCCAGCAAATCAAACTGGGACAAGACGGTTGGCAAAGCTGCCTCCCCCCTTATGTCGACACCATGATCAAGGAAAAGAAGCTCTTCGGATATCGGGCTCCCGAAGAAACCGCGATCGTTTTGACCGACGAAGAAGATACCGGAAGCATCGAATAGAGCCTTAGGCCCTTTCGAGTACGCGGTCGATGATCTTCAGGGCTTCGATCACTTCTTGGCGGGTGTTCTCGAAACCCATAGAAACTCGGATGTGGGCGGTGTGTTCTTTCGGTTTCCCCAGGGCTCTAAGTACATGAGAACCTTGACTGCTGCCTGAAGTACAGGCACTTCCTTCAGAAACAGCCAAACCTTCGAGGTCGAGCTTGAAGAGTAGAACCGAAGTGCGCCCCGAATAAGGCAAGCGCAAATTTAGAATGCCGGGGTGAGTCTCGGCCGCCAGAGGATCTCCATTTAAGCCCCATGCCCTTTTTTCGGATTCCGAGATCCAAAGGGCTCTGAGTTCATCGAGTTTGGCGCGTCTTTCGACCGCCTGAGATCGCGCGAGCACCCATGCCTTGAGCATGCCCTCGATGGCGACGGTATTCTCTGTGCCGGAGCGCATTCCGCGTTCTTGCGCCCCTCCCCTGAAGAGCGATTGATAGTGAACTCCTCGGCGAATCATGCTGAAACCCACTCCTTTGGGCCCGTTGAACTTGTGCGCGCTAAAAACCAAGGCATCCAAGCCCGGGCACTGAGTTAGATCGGGCAAATCCAGCCCAACTCCTTGAACAGCATCGCACACAAAGGCCGTTTGCGTTTCATAACAGCGCGCGGACATCTGCTCTACCGGGTTTCGATTTCCGATTTCGTTGTTGTACAGCATCGCCATCCAAAGAACACTTTTTCCAAAGGCCGAATCTGGCAAATCGCGCCAAAGCAGCTGCCCGCGCTCGTCGTTTTCAAAATAACAAAGCTCGACGAGTCCTCGTTCAGAGAAGTATTTCAAGCTATCGAGAACCGCGCTGTGTTCCAGCTTGGAGGTGTAGACCTTGGCGATTCCGAGATGCTGTATGTAATGATGAATGAGGCTGTACAAAGACTCCGTGGCGCCGCTGTGAAAGACAATCTCTGAAGAACTCACTGAGAGATCGGAGGCTATTTGCTTTCGCGCCCATTCGATGCGGGATTTGGCCTCGCGTCCGAAGCGATGAAGGCTCGACGGATTTCCAAAAATCGCCAGAGAATCGATCATTGCATTTCGAACTTCCGGAGCCAGAGGGCTTGTGGCCGCATGGTCGAAATACAAACTCATAGGCTCATCCACGAACGAACCCGATCGAGCTCTGCCGAGCTGTCTGTGCGATGCGAAAACTCGTTTAAGCCGGGAACGTAGGTGTAGTCTTTGCTCCATTCGCGCCAATTCGCCGCGAGTTCGCGCAGGCCGAAGGCGAGGCGGTCGATTTCTTCGAGACGCATAGTGGGGTGAATAGAGAGCCGCACCCATCCCGGTTTGTCGAGCAATTGGCCGCGATCGATCGATTGGGTTATGGTGTCGCTGGTCTCTTGGTCGATGTTCAACAAATAATGACCATAGGTTCCCGCACAAGAGCAACCCCCACGGCTCTGAATTCCAAAGCGATCGTTCAGCAGCCGGACCGCCAAATTAAAATGCAGCCCTTTGATGTAAAAAGAAAGGGCCCCCAAGCGCTCTTTGTGCTCAGATGCGAGAAAAACCAGCCCTTGTATGCCTTCGGTGCCCTTCCAAAACCGATCGAGCAATCGATGCTCTTGCTCAAGGATGGCTTCTACCCCCATGCGCTCTTTGAGCTCGATGGCCAAAGCTGCGCGTATGGTCTGTAAAAATCCGGGTGTGCCCCCGTCTTCTCGGGTTTCGATGTCGTCGAAATAGCGATGGCGCCCCCATGGATTGGTCCATGCCACGGTTCCCCCTCCCGGATTGTCGGGTACTTTGTTGGTATAAAGCGCCGAATCGAAAATCAGAATCCCGGGAGTTCCGGGGCCTCCCAGAAATTTGTGCGGAGAGAAAAACACAGCATCCAAACGCTCTTCTGGATCGTCGGGATGCATATCGATTTCAACGTAGGGGGCGCTGCAGGCAAAATCGACAAAACAGCGACCCCCTTTTCGGTGAATCAGCCGTGCAATCGAGCGATAAGGAGTTTCAATGCCCGTCACATTCGAGCAGGCGGTGACACTCGCCAACAGCACGCGGTTTTCAGGACAATGCTCGAGCTCGCGTTCAAAAGCTTCGAGATCGACTAAACCCTGCGAATTGCTCGGAATGATGCGCACCTCAGCCAAGGTCTCCAACCACGAAGTTTGGTTGCTGTGGTGCTCCATGTGGGTGACGAAGACGATGGGGCACTCTTCGGGCTTTAAACCGACGCGATCTCTGAACTGCTCGGGCAGCTTGAGCCCCAGAATTCGCTGAAACTTGACCAAGGCGGCGGTCATTCCCGTGCCACAAGCGATCAGCGCATCCGAGCTCTTGGCATGAACGTGCCGTTTTATTTTTTCTCTCGCTTCGTGGTAGGCAAGAGTCATCAGTTTGCCCGTGTAGCTCGTTTCGGTATGGGTATTGGCGACCATAGGGCCAAATTGGTTGAGCATGCGCTCTTCGATCGGTCGATACAACCTTCCGCTCGCGATCCAGTCTGCGTAAATCAGCGGCTGAACTCCATAGGGTGTTTCGATCGTTTGGTCGATCCCCACGACGTTCGCGCGAAACTTCTCAAAATGTGCACTTAGCTCGTCCATTATTCGGCTGTGATGGCAGAACGAACTCGTTCAACCAATTGTTCGGCCAGTTCCGGACTTTCGGCTTCAGAATATATGCGAACGATCGGTTCGGTATTCGACGCCCGAAGGTGAACCCAGCCGCGCTCAAAATCAACTTTTACGCCGTCGATGGTGGTGATGCGTTCTTCCGCAAAACGGGCTGCGGCCTTGCGCAAAAATTCCGCGGCATCGGCTCCGGGGCCGAGTTCGATCTTTTGCTTGCTCATGGCGTATTCGGGATATCGACTGCGGAGTTCGGAACAACTCTGCCCACTTTTGGCCAAATGGGTCAAGAACAAGGCGATACCGACGAGAGCATCGCGTCCGTAATGGAGTTCGGGCAAGATGATGCCCCCATTGCCTTCGCCCCCAATCACCGCGCCCACGTCTTTCATTTTTTCGACCACATGCACTTCGCCGACTGCAGATGCGTGATAATCCACTCCATGAGCCGAGCAGATTTCGCTCAGTGCGCGCGAAGAGCTCAAATTCGATACGGCGGGCGCCTTGTGCCTCGAAAGAACATAGTCGGCACAAGCCACCAAAGTGTATTCTTCTCCAAACAAATCGCCTTTTTCAGTGACCAAAGCGAGTCGGTCGACATCGGGATCGACGGCAATGCCGAGATGACAGCCTTCGGCGGCCGTGACTTGAAGCAAATCGCCCAAATGCTCTTTCAGAGGTTCGGGATTGTGTGCAAAAAGTCCGTTGGGTTCGCAGTGTATTTCGACCATTCTGCGAACGCCCAATGCGCGCAACAAAGCGGGAACAGCAAAGCCCCCTGAAGAGTTGACCGCATCGATGGCCACCTTAAAATCGGCGCCTTGAATCGCTTCCCGGTCGACCAAATCGAGCTCGAGAATTCGGTCGATATGTCTTTGCAACAAGTCGTCGGCTGTGGTTAAAGCACCGAGTTCGTCGACCGACGCGAATTCAAAATCGTCGGTTTCAGCCCATTTTAAAATACGAGCCCCATCGGCCGCAGAGACAAATTCACCGCGCTCGTTGAGGAGCTTGAGTGCATTCCATTGTTTTGGGTTGTGCGAAGCGGTGAGGATAATTCCGCCTTGAGCGCGTTCAAAAAGAACCCCCATTTCTACTGTAGGCGTCGTAGATAAGCCTGCATCAACCACATCAATGCCGCTCAATCTCAAGGTCTGAACCACTAATGGCATCAGCATGGGGCCCGACACCCGAGCGTCTCTGCCGACGACCACTTTCGCGGGTTGGACCCCCGAAGTTTCTTTGACCCACCGAGCGTAGGCCGAAGCGTAGCGAACGGTATCCAGCGGACTCAAGCCCTCTCCCGGCTTGCCGCCGATGGTGCCGCGAATTCCCGAAATAGACCGAATCAATGTCATAAGAAAAGCTATTGCCGCAAAGATACTGCCCGCAGCAGGCGGAGACACTGTTCACAAAACCGTTCAAAACCTCAGAGCGGCCGTACCTTTGCAAAGAGGCTTGTCGGTATTTTTCCTATCGTCAACCTCAACCGCTTCGCACATGGAAGAATTCGACGATCCCGGCCTTGAAGAGCTGGTTCGCCGCTACGAAGAGATGGTCGAACAGAATCGATCGATGTTCTTCGATGCCGACGAATACGAACAGATTACAGATTATTACTACGATCGCGGAAAGCTGAACAAGGCATTGCTCACCATTGAGCGCGCCGAAAATCAGCATCCGTACTCGTCGGTATTTCCGTTGCGAAGGGCCCAATTTCTCACGGCGGCCGACCAAGTGGACGAGGCGCTTGAGGCCTTGACCAAAGCGGAAAACCTCGATCCCGAAAACCCCGAAATGTTGATGGCGCGCGGAGCTATTTTCAGCAAACAAGGGCTTCATCAAAAGGCGATTGGACTTTTCAAACTCGCGTACTCCCGGCACGAATTCCCCGAAGAAGTGCTCGTTCATTTGGCGAACGAATACCAAAACATCGGGAACTACGAGCTCGCGATCAAACACTACAAAGAGATACTCAGGAACGATCCCGAAGACGACCTGAGCTTGTACAATCTTTCTCTTTGCTTTGATCTGATCAACAAGAACGACAAGGCCATCGAGTACTTCAACGGCTTTATCAATCAGGAGCCGTACATGGAACAGGCCTGGTATCACCTCGGGGTGACCTATGCCAAAGAACGGCAAATGGACAAGGCGCTTTGGGCCATAGATTACGCTTTGCTCATCGACGATCAGTTTACTGCGGCCTATTATGAAAAGGCCAGAATCCTCGAGCGTTTGGAGCGATTTGAAGAAGCCGCCTCGACTTATCGAGAGAGCTTTGAAAACGACGAGCCTACGGGCTATGGCTATTACAAAATGGCCAATTGCTACCGTCAGATGGGGGAAATGCGCAAGGCCTTGGTCTTTTTTAGCAAGGCTGTTTCCGAAGATCCCGACCTCGACGAGGCACATTTAGAGCTCGCTTTGGTACTCGACGAACTCGACCAAAGTCAAGAGGCCATTCACCACGTGCGAAAAGCCGTTCAGCTCGATCCGGAGAACGCGGACTACCTCTTTTTTTGCGCCGAAATCCACAATCGGGTAGGCTTAAAGGACGAGGCCGGAGGCTATTACGAAGAGATCTTGGCACTTGGCTACACCGAACCCGATGTCTATGTGGAATATGCCGAAGTTTTGTTCGATTTGGATGAAATCGAAGACGGAATGGATCTGCTTTACCGAGGGGCACAGCTCAACCCGCTCTCGGCCGACATTCGCTTCAGGCTTTCAGGCTATTTGCTCTCGATGCAAGAAACCGACGAAGGCTTGATTTACTTCAAGCAAGCGCTCGAAGTGGACCCCAATCGCTCAGAACACTTTTTTGACCTCTTTCCTCAGTTTGTCGACCATCCGAGAGTGATGGCGATGATGGACCAACACAGCAGACAGCGAAAGCGATGAAGGAAAATATATCTCGACTTTTCCCGGTTTATTTTAAGGGAATGGCGATGGGAGCGGCCGATGTCGTTCCGGGGGTAAGTGGAGGTACGATTGCCTTTATTTCGGGGATTTACGAACATCTAATTTCGTCGATTCGAGCCATAGACCTCGATGGAATCAAGATCTTGTTTAAGGAGGGCTTGCCCGCTTTTTGGAAGCGCATCGACGGCTGGTTTTTATCGGCACTTTTCGCAGGCATTTTAACCAGCGTCCTCAGTTTGGCCCGGCTCATTGGTTATCTTTTAGAACATCAACCAGTGGGTCTTTGGAGTTTTTTTTTCGGCCTTGTGCTCGCCAGCGCCATCGCGGTCGGATACAAAATCAAGCAAAAGAATGCACTGGCCTTGGTCTTTTTCGTCTTGGGAAGTCTTTTGGCTTGGTGGATTGGCACCGTAACCCCGGCCGAAACTCCTGAGAATTTGGGCTTTGTGTTTTTTAGCGGCGCTTTGGCCATCTGCGCTATGATTTTACCCGGTATTTCGGGCAGCTTTATTTTGCTTTTGCTTCGCAAGTATCATTTTATACTCGACGCGGTCAACAACAGAGAAATCGTCGTGATTCTCGTCTTCATGACCGGTTGTTTGATTGGCCTGATCTCTTTTGCGAAACTCCTCGGCTTTTTGTTCAAGAAGTTTCACGATGCTACCATCGCTTTGTTGATCGGATTTATGATCGGTTCATTGCCCGTGGTTTGGCCTTGGAAAAACGTACTCGAAACTCGGATCGATTCCAAAGGGGTCGAGGTTCCTTTTCGCTACGAAAGCGTGCTGCCGGAGGCTTATCAGGGCGAGCCTCAGGTGCTAATCGCAGGGGCTCTTGCCCTGTTTGGATTTGCACTGATTCTCTTTATCGAAAAGCGATTTAATCGCTCAGAGGCGGTGTGAAGCGAGGAGCGAGGTCCGGCCGGCTCGAATTGGGGTTAATAGGTAAACCTGTGAGCCACAGCTTCTCCCCTGCCTTTTTTGAACAACTTTGGGCTCATTCTTCGCGTAATTTTCAAAAGCAAGCATGGCGTTATCGGCCTTTTGAGCTCGATCGAATCGACGATTTGCCGGCTTTGATCCGAAGTGAAAATCTCTTTGGTTTTAACGTCACCATTCCCTACAAGGAGTCCATCCTAGAATCGCTTTCGTACATCGATCGGAGAGCTTCTGAAATGGGTGCCGTCAACACGGTTTTTGTCGCTCGCTCGGGTCTTTACGGCTTTAATACAGATTGGCTGGGCTTTCTCAATGCGCTTGAGGAGTTTTGCGAAGGAAGTTCCATGCCCGGTTCGGCCTTGATCTTGGGCAGCGGTGGGGCTTCGAAGGCTGTGGCATTCGCTCTGAAGGAGCTGAACATCCCTTTCTCGACTGTTTCGAGAAGTGGAGAACTGAAGTATGGCGATCTGTCGGGACGCCTCACAGAATGGGAAATCATCATCAATACAAGCCCGCTCGGAACCTATCCCCACATTCGTGAATGTCCGGATATCCCCTTTGACGAACTCAGCCCGAGTCAGAAGATCTTCGATTTGGTCTACAATCCTAAAGAAACTTTTTTAATGCGCGAAGCCGGTTTGCGCGGGTTAAAAACGACCAATGGCTATCGAATGCTCGAATTTCAAGCGCTCGAAGCTTGGCGAATTTGGAAGACTTTATCGGAATTCTGAATGCACTTTCGCTCGAAAATGTACTCTTCGAGCGGGGCTTTCGCTATTTTTGGCGAGAAACCTATCAACGCCCGCGCTCCCTATGGAGAATGTACTCAACGAGGAGTTCCCGACCGAGAACTCTGCTGCGAACCCGTCGACACAAACCGACTCCCCGATTTCTGAACCGCTTGCGGAAGAAACACCTGTGTCTCCCCTCGAAGTTTACGAGGATTTGAATGAACCTATTTCTTGCTCTAGCAGTGAGTTGATGGCGGAAGGTTCAATCAATACTTCACCCGCTGTAGAAGTAGAAGAATCAGAAATTGTTTCGGTCGAAAGCGAGGCATCGGTCGTTGAGACGGAGATAGAGGCCGCTACAAATATCTCTGCAGAGATGGAAACATCCGAAGTCGAGGGCAGCTCTGAAACTGAAGTGCCGAGCGATCAAAACGATCACACGGCCGAGGCAGAAGCCGTTGAGAGCGAGGATCACCAAGAACTTGAAGAAGTAGGCGATTGGAGCACGCTGGAATCTGAAGAACTCGTGGCCCTGGCCGCCCGAATGTTGGCCGAAAAGGACATTGCCGCCCTTCGCAACCCGATGGAGGCCATCAACGTCATTTTGACCGAGCGTTTTGATACCGATTATCGATCTCAGCTCGAAGTATTTAAGGCCACCGGAGCCGAAGAAGCCGAATTCAAAGCCGACATTCCGCTGCGCATCGAATTCCGAAAAATCTTTCAGGCCTACAAAAACAAACGGAGAGAGTTTTATCAATTGATGGAGGCGCAGCTCGGGAAGAACCTCGAGGTCAAAAAGGCCATTATCGAAGAGCTCCGCACCCTCGCACAACGCCAAGACACCTTGGGGTCGTCGTTTCAAGAATTTCGAACACTGCAAGATCGCTGGAAGGCGGCAGGGCCCGTGCCCAAGTCAGACAGCGAAGAACTCTGGAAGACGTACAACTTCCATGTAGAGAACTTTTACGATTTAGTCCGTCTCAATCGCGAACTCCGCGATTTGGATTTCAAGCACAACCTAGCACTTAAGACAGAGCTTTGTCGCAAGGCCGAAGAACTGGTTGAGGACGAAAAGCTGGGCGAGGCTCTGGCAAAACTGAATCACCTGCACCGCGAGTGGAAAGAAATCGGGCCGGTAGACCGAGAGCAACGCGAGCCGATTTGGCAGCGTTTTAAGGAGGCGACCCACAAAATGCACTTGCGCCGCGAAGAAGCGCATCGCAAAAGCCTCGAAGAGCTAGAAACCAAATTGATCGAACAAGAGAAGGCCTTGGCCGAACTCGAGGGTTTTTCGTGGGAGGGAATCTCGAAGCACGGCGAATGGCAAAGAGCTACCGATCAAGTAGTTAGGCTGTTCGAGGACTTCAAAAAGTTCGGGCGTCCGAGGCATCCCAAAAGCGAAGAGTTTTGGAACCGCGCCTTGACGCATTACCGCGGTTTCTTGCACACCAAGAATCAGTTTTACAAGGAGGTCAAGGCGGGTCAAAAAGAAAACCTTCGGAAGAAGCACGAAATGATTGCGCGAGCCGAAGCCTTGATGAACAGTGAAGATTGGAACCATGCGGCCAATGAATTGCGCAGGCTTCAAAGCGACTGGAAGAACATCGGCCCCGTTTCGGCCAAGGACGCCGAACGCACCTGGACCGCATTTCGAACCGCGTGCAATCACTTTTTCGATCGACTCAAGAACCGATACAAAGCCGAAGAAGAGCAGTTTGAACAACTGCTCCGCTCGAAGCGCGATGTCGTAGAAAAGTTGAAGTCGAGCATTGAAAAGCCCGAAACTCTGAGCCTAGAGCTCGTGGAGCAGATTTCGGAAGAGTTTAAAGCCTTGGGCGGCGGGGGTGGAAAACACCGCGGGGTCGACCAAGAATTCGATCAGTGGACCCGCAAGGCGTACCAAGCGCTGAACATCGACCAGGGCGAACTGGAGCGCAAGCATTTCAAGAGCAGAGTCGAACGCATGTCGAGCGCGGGCGATGTCGATGCTTTGGACCGCGAACGCGAAGGCCTGCGCAGAAAAATGGACGAATTGCTCAAAGACCTCAGGCTTTTGGAGAACAACATTCTGTTCTTCAGCAGCGGTAAAAAAGCCAATCCGTTCTTAACCCAAATCGAAAGCGAAATCGCATCGAAGCGAGAGACCCTCGAAGAGATCAAAATGCAGCTCAAGACACTCGCCAAGAGCGTTTGATTTAATTCGAGTCCATGGATTTTAAGATACGCTCTGAATTTCAACCCACGGGCGATCAACCCGCGGCAATCGATCAATTGGTCGAAGGCTTGGAGCGCGGAGAAAAGTATCAAACCTTGCTGGGAGTTACCGGATCGGGCAAGACCTTTACGATGGCCAACGTCATCGAACGGGTTCAAAAGCCCACTTTGGTGTTGAGCCACAACAAGACACTGGCGGCTCAATTGTACGGGGAATTCAAGCAGTTCTTTCCCGACAATGCGGTCGAGTATTTTGTTTCGTACTACGATTATTATCAGCCCGAGGCCTACATACCGAGCTCGGGCACGTACATCGAGAAGGATTTATCGATCAATGCCGACATCGAAAAGATGCGTCTCAGCACGACATCTTCCCTGCTTTCGGGCCGCAGAGATGTATTGGTCGTCGCCTCTGTTTCTTGTTTGTACGGCATTGGAAATCCCGATTCGTTTTACGGTCAGATGATCGAGCTTGCGCTGGGGCAAAAAATTCCGAGGAACAAACTCCTTCACGCGCTGGTCGCAGCCTTGTATTCGAGAACCGAGACCGATCTCGGGCGCGGGCAGTTTCGCGTCAAAGGCGACTTAGTTGAGATCTTTCCCGCCTACGGAGATCAAACCGTGCGCATTCATTTTTGGGGTGATGAAATTGAACGCATTGAAATGTTGAATGCGATCGATCCGGGGATGTTTGAAAAGTTGGACGCGATTCGAATTTTCCCGGCCAATTTATTCGTCACCGACAAAGACCAACTCCATCGCGCCATTCGCCTGATTCAGGACGATTTGGTCTCGCAGATTCGCTTTTTTTCAGATCAGACCAAACTGCTCGAAGCCAAGCGGATTGAAGAGCGCACTCAATTCGACCTCGAAATGATCCGCGAATTGGGTTATTGTTCGGGCATCGAAAACTACAGCCGCTACCTCGATGGGCGCGAACCCGGAACCCGTCCTTTTTGCTTGCTCGACTACTTTCCAAACGACTATTTAATGGTGATCGACGAGAGCCACGTCACGGTGCCTCAGGTGCGTGCCATGTACGGAGGCGATCGATCGAGAAAGGTGAATTTGGTGGAATACGGCTTTCGGCTGCCCGCGGCGCTCGACAACAGGCCTCTTCGTTTTGAGGAGTTTGAAGAGCTTCAAAATCAAGTGGTTCACGTAAGTGCCACCCCTGCAGATTACGAGTTGGAACGCTCGGGAGGTTCGTTCGTCGAGCAGATTATCCGCCCCACGGGTCTGCTCGATCCCAGAATTGAAATTCGACCGAGCGAAAATCAAGTCGACGACTTGATGGAAGAAATCCGGTTGCGGACCGAAAGAGACGAACGCGTCTTGGTGACCACTCTGACCAAGCGCATGGCCGAAGAACTGACGAAGTATTTGACGCGATACGGAATTCGGTGTCGCTACGTACACTCTGATGTAGACACGCTGGAACGCGTCGAAATTATGAGAGATCTGAGGCTCGGTTTGTTCGATGTGCTCATCGGGGTCAACCTGCTGCGCGAAGGTCTCGACTTGCCCGAAGTGAGCTTAGTCGCCATACTCGACGCCGACAAAGAAGGTTTTTTGAGATCTGAACGATCTCTGGTTCAGACCATTGGACGTGCTGCACGCAATATCGAAGGGCTCGCGATTATGTATGCCGACAAGATGACGGAAAGCATGAAGCGCACCATCTCTGAAACCGACCGAAGGCGAAGCATTCAAGAGGCTTATAACGAAGCACACGGCAAAAAGCCCGAAGCGCTTCGCAAGTCGAAAGAGCAGATTATTGCACAGAGCCGAGCCGCCGGAGCTTCATCGTCTTACGACTCCGCTCAAATGGCCATGCGCCCGAACTTGGTGGCGGAATCGAAGGCGATCTATGCCAATCGCGAATCGCTCGAACGCGAAATCCTCAAGGTGCGCAAAGAGATGGAAAAAGCAGCCAAAGCACTCGACTTTATCGAGGCTGCATCTCAGCGCGATCTGCTTTTGACACTCGAGTCAAAGCGTTCGGAGGTCAGGGCTTAGGCTCGGTTTCGCCAAAATTGAGCGCAAAACTCAAAATGGCCGCTGCTCCGTAATGCCGGACTTCACCTTGAGCCGTTAGATTTTCGAGAAATTGAATGGGATCGGGCAGGCCTTCTTGGTTTGTGGCCTCTGAAGACCGGCTTTCGCCATAACTCAACTGAGCACCGATCAACCATTCCGTGCGCTTCCAAACATAGTGTACGCCGAGATTGAGGTGATAAAGGTCCCAGCGCATGCGTTCGAGTCTGAACCCCTGCTCCGGTTCCAATCCCCGCGCAAAACTCAAATTCGACCGCAGAGAGAAGAGCAATTGCACCTCTTTGGTCAGCGTTTTGGAACCCGCGATGCTCCAATTGAGCAAGGCTCGATTCGAACCCCACACCTAGGTTTCTCCGGGAATATAATTCGAGGATTCGTCGGGGCGAACATAGTCGGGCCGGGTTTCGGGCACTACGGCATAGGGGTCAATTTTAGCCTCAAAATGCAGCGCGGCCGACAAACTCCACAGCTCGCTGCGCCTGCTCACCCCAAGAACCGCGGACAAAGGGTATTTGTAAAGCGAATTCAAACCGCTTTGATCGCTCGAAACTTGCAAATTCCATGAAGAATCAGAGGTCGACACCATTTCTCGGCGATCGTATTTGAACCGGGCGGAGCGATAAACAGAAAGTGCGGGCAGCGAAAAGGTGAAACCGGCCGACCATTTGTCTTTTTGCCACGCAAAGCCCGTTTTGAGCTGAACAGAGGCCTGATTCAGCCGTACCCCGCGGTCGAGACCGGTCGAAACACCCCAAGGCGATTGCGGGTTCCCGGGTCTGAGGTCAAATTGCGCCGACTCCTCAAACAAATGGTTTCGGTAAATGCCAAACAGGCTCCAACCGAAGCCGAAGTTTTTGGAAAGCCGATAACCTGCCCCAAACACCCCTACGGTCTCGCGCAAATCACTCAACAGTTCGTAGCGCCCGATCAATTCTTCTTCGCCCTCCCAACCTTCTTCACTCGACCACTCGGTCCGGTCGCTGCTCAGGCCATTGTAAATCGCCCTCCCCATTCCTCTCTGATACAAGGCGTAGCCAAAACTCCCCAACCTGCGCGGCAAGGGAGACTGTACTTCGCCCGCAACCATTCCGGGAAGCACATTGGCGAGCTTCACGCCGACATCGTTCCCGGGGCCCAAGGCATTGCGGTAATCGATGTACGCGTAATTGTAAGTCAGGCCATTGAAGCTGATTCCCGAGCCATTTTCGCCCGGAAACGCAAGTGTTGCAGGGTTTAGCACCACCGCACTCCGATCGAGGCGAAGGCTAATCGACGAGCCGCTCAACAAGGCATTGACGGTGCCTATCGGAACCGTTTCGTAGTGATTGTCTTGAGCCATCGTTGGGAAATAGCCGGTAAAGGCCAATCCCAAAATCACCCAAAAGCTGTTCTCTCGACTCATTCTGTGGTCGAAAGTAGGCAATCAGCGATACTCTGCCGAGGCTTATTGGCCTTGTCCGAGGCTAAACCCGGGAACCGAATCGAAGGTGTAGAGATTCTCGGTCTTGATGGAATCGAGCCCGAGAGTTTCAATTCGCTTGAGCAAATCAGGGATTTCTCCGGGTCGGACAGAAGCCGAGTTCGGGTGTTGGAAACGGCAGCGCCAGTGATCGGTGCAAAAGGTTTCCTCAAAGCCATTGGGCCACACTTTCACCCCTCGGTTGGTGATCATTTCGAGCCTGAGCTCTTGGGAACTCGCTTCGCTCAATCGCTCGCCCAGCACATTGGGAGAATCGCCCGTCCAGTGGAGGAACACATCGACCCCGACCAGTTCTTTGCGCTTTGGAGCGGCCCTGCGATACTCGGGCATTTTCAGCACTTTGGCGTTTTCAAACTTCACGGCTTCAGAGTGATTCGGCAAGTGTCCGAGCCGTTCGATCACCGCGTCGGCAAAGGCTTGGGTGCCCAAAGCGCCATCTGATGTCTTGGAAATATCTCGCGTATGACACCCGTCTTCGAGCGCCCTCAACCACGCATTTTGAATTTTGGCAGCGACTTCGTTGTGCCCGAGGTGCAAGAGCATCATGACGGCACTTTGCAACAATCCCGAGGGGTTGGCCACATCTTTTCCCGCAATGTCGGGAGCTGAACCGTGAATGGCTTCGAACATGGCAAAGTCCGAACCAATATTCGCAGATCCCGCAAGCCCGACAGAGCCGGCAATTTGGGCGACCACATCGCTCAAGATGTCTCCGTAGAGATTGGGAAGGACCACCACATCAAAAAGTTCGGGGGTATCGGCCATTCGAGCGGCCCCGATGTCGATAATCCAGTGGTCGGTTTGAATTTCGGGATATTCGAGCGCGATGCGGTCAAACACCGAGTGAAAAAGCCCGTCGGTGGCCTTCATGATGTTGTCTTTGGTCATGCAGCTCACCTTTTTGCGGTCGTTTGCCCGGGCGTACTCAAAGGCATACCGCACAATTCGCTCACAACCCGGAACGCTGATCAGCTTCAAGCATTGAACCACCTCGTCGGTTTGCCGATGCTCGATGCCCGCGTACAAGTCTTCTTCGTTTTCGCGCACAATGACGGTGTCGAGTTGTGGGTGCTTGGTTTCAACCCAGGGGTGTAAAGAGCGCACCGGCCGTACGTTGGCAAAGAGGCCGAGCGCCTTGCGCATGGTCACGTTGAGGCTTTTATAGCCCCCTCCCTGAGGAGTGGTGATCGGAGCCTTGAGTAAAATTCGGTGTTCTCTCAGCGTGGCCCAGGCTTGTTTTGAAATGCCCGAACTCTCGCCGGAGAGGTAGACCTTTTCGCCGACTTCAATGGGTATGAACTCCACGGGAGCCTTGGCTGCGCGCAGAATGCGGAGCACAGCTTCCATAATCTCGGGACCGATTCCATCCCCGTGTGCAACGGCAATTTGATTCATTTGGGTTTTTATTGGCAAAGTTCTATTTCTTATTGTTTAATTTTGAATTAAGTTTTTTAGATTTTCATTAAAAAACTCTTAAGTGAATTATACACTGCATCAACTCATTGTTTTTGAGCGATTTTCAAAGCTTGGGAGCCTTGCGCGCACCGCCGAATCGATCAATTTGACTGAGGCCGCAGTCTCCATTCAACTGAGAAATTTTCAGTCGCAATTTGAAATCCCGATTTTCGAAAGGCAAGGGAGGAATCTGAGAATCACCGAATACGGAAGGCTGCTCGAAACCGCGGTCCGCAAAATCTTAGAAGAACACCGGCGAATTCAAGATGTTGGACAAAGCTATAAGCGCTTGACCTCAGGCAGTTTGCGAATCGTGAGTGCCTCTACCGGCAAATACGTCCTGCCCTACTTCTTGTCTGATTTCGCCAAGCTTTACCCCGCCCTGGATTTGCGGTTTGAGGTGAAAGAGAAAAATGAGGTGATTCAAGGTTTGGAAGCTTTTGAATACGATGCGGCTCTGCTGTCTGCCTTGCCCGAGGGCGCAATGCTCGAAACACAAACGCTGCTCGAAGACTCCGTTCAATTGGTCGTGCCCGCAACCGCCGAATACCCGGATGCACTCAAATCGATGAAAGAACTCAAGGAATTGAGGCTCATTGGGCGATCGATGAATTCAGGAACCCAGCGTTCAACGGTTGAAAAGCTCCGAGCGAGTGGCATTGAACCGAACTACCGCTTGACTTTAAACTCCTTCGAAGCGGTCAAACAGTCCATTTTGGCGGAGTTGGGCGTGGGCTTTATGCCGCTGGTGGGATTGCGCAGAGAATTCGATCGCAAAGAGCTCAAAGTGTGCGAGGTCCCCGGCTTCCCTCTGCCAATTCAATGGAGCCTTGTCTGGCTCAAAGACCGCAGAAAAAGCCCTGCGCTGGAATCCCTGATCGCACATTTGCGAGAAAACCGAGATCAGCTCAGGAGGAAGCATTTTGATTGGTTGACCCCTCAAGGTTCGGGAAAGGCTTCGAGTTCGATCGAATCTATGAACTCGGAACCCGCGTCGAGCAAGGGCTTCATTTCAGCATCCTGAGTTAAAAAGCCGACGCGCAGGCGATATCCATTTTTAAATTCCTCGAGCAAGGGCGAACTCGTCCGACCGCATAAATCCAGCGCTTGCGCGGCATGCATCAACTCAATCGACTGAATGTCTCTCCAGTGGTCGAGCATTTCGTGCAGGCGAGTGGCCGCATTGGCCCCCATGCTCACGTGGTCTTCTTGGTTGTTAGAAGAAGGAATGCTGTCGGCAGAAGCAGGGCTGCACAGGGATTTATTCCGGCTTACCAAAGATGCCGCCGCGTATTGGGCAATCATCAGGCCGCTATTGAGCCCGGGATTCGCGGCCAAATAGGGCTTTAAACCGCGCAAACCGCTCTGCAATTGAAAGGTGCGCCTCTCTGAAATGTGGGCGTACTCGTGGATCGCCAAAGCGAGATAATCAAATGCCAAAGCGAGGGGTTGACCGTGAAAGTTTCCCCCGCTCAACACGGTTTCGTCCGGAAAAACAGTCGGGTTGTCTGTAACCGAATCAAGCTCAGATTCAAGCACTTCGCGCACGCGATCGAACACATCAAGCGAAGCGCCGTGCACTTGAGGGATGCAGCGAAAAGAATACGGGTCTTGCACATGTGCCTTTTGGGCTTCGAAGCTCGGGCTGCCTTCCAAAAATTCGCGAATTCGGTGCGCGCATCGAGCTTGTCCGGGCTGCTTGCGAATGCGGTGCAAACGATCATCGAAGGGTTCAGGCCGCCCGTCGAAGGCATCGATAGAGAGGGCCGAAATTAGGTCGGCACTGTACGAATACCGGTACGCGCGCATCAGGGCTGCAACCCCGTGCGCACTCATAAACTGAGTGCCGTTCAAGAGCGCGAGACCCTCTTTGCTCTTCAAGACCAAGGGCTCCAGGCCCAAGATCGCAAGCGCTTCAGATGCCGGCATTTTCTTTCCCTTCAATCGAACTTCGCCCCGCCCGATCAGCGCCAAAGACAAATGGGCTAAAGGCGCGAGATCTCCGGAGGCTCCAAGTGACCCAAAGCGATACACCAAGGGCAGGCAATCGGCATTGTAGAAATCGATCAAGCGCTGAGGAACGGCTGATCGAACACCGCTCAGGCCATATGTAAATGCTTGTGCCTTAAACAAAAGCATGAGAGAAACCACTTCGGCGGAAACTTCTTCGCCCAAACCGCAGGCGTGCGAAAGAATCAGGTTTTCTTGGAGCCGGTCGAGCTCCGCGTCGGGCACGCTTTTGTCGCAAAGCGAACCGAAACCCGTATTGATGCCGTAAACGGGACCATTGATTTCTCGCAAATGATTTTCGAGCCAGGTTCGCCCTGCGTCGATCCGCTCGACGGCCTCGGCCGAGAGCTCAATTCTCAAGTTTAATGAACGCGCGCGGTGAATCCGTTCAAAATCCAGGGGATGATCGGGGTGAAGAACGAGGGTATTCATTGTTCGATCAATCGATTAGGTTTCGAATCGGTTCGTGAGACAAGGCGCTCCAAATTAGTGGCCTTTGGGTGATGTGCTGTGTGCGCGGACGATTTCTTCGACAATGCCCGCGCTGAGGTCGGGATAATTCACTTGAATCGGTTGGTGTTCACGAACCCAGAGTCGAATGCGTTCGATGCCCGCGGGGTCGAGCTTTTCGACAATCGGGACTCCGAGTTTTTCGAGTGCCGCGGCATTGCAATACTGTTCGTACTGGCGCTTGATGGGGATGCAACAGAGTTTTTTACCGAGAAACATGGCCTCAGCCGGTGTTTCGAAGCCCGCCCCCGTCAACACGCCTGCGCAGCTCGCGAAACTCTCGAGAAACAATCGGTTGTCGATTGGGCGGATCCAAACAGAGCCAATCCTCGATTCTTGTTGTGAAAACTTACTGAAAACGTGCCATTCAACCCCTTTGATTGAAACCAAAGCTTCAGCTAATTCATCCGCTCCGAAAGCCGGTAAATACACGGTGTAATGCCCGTGATTCTTCGCCTTGAGTTGACGAACCTCCGAGCGAATCACCGGGGGATAGACAAATCGGTCGTAGCGTTCAAAATGGAGGCCGAAAGCATCGCTGCAGGGCGCGTAGTATTTCAGAATCAGTTCGCCGTGAAGCGATCGCTTGGCGGGTCTCGGGCAATTTTCAGACAAAAAACTCGCCTGATGCCCGAATCCAAAGACCCTCTTCCCTTTGAGCTTGCCCGCCCAAGCCGTAATAAACTCGAAGTCGTTGACAACGAGGTCGTAGGCCGAAAAATCAAAGCGCGCGATTTCTCTGGCGATTCGAATCAAGTTGTTCTTGAACAGAGTCTTGCGAAGACTAACTGCTCCGCTTTTATCGTAAATAAACGTCAAGCCTTTGCTTCTCAATCGAACAGGGAACCCCAAATCGACCTCGCTTTGATCTCCACTCACCAAAACATCGACTTGGCCATGCTCTTCAAGCAGGGGTAGAATTTCTCGGGCCCGAGCCACATGCCCGTTTCCCGTGCCCTGTACCGCATAGAGAATGCGCAACCGAGGCGGCGTCATCGATCGGTTTGGCCCGAAGCAGGTTTCGATATCACCTCTTGATCCTCTTCCATTTCGGTCACTTTGCGAATCAGGCCCTTCAAATCGAGATTCATGGGCTCGTTGGGGTCGTCGTCTTGCTCGAGGTCGTAGTGTTCGTCGACGTACTGATAGAGTTTCCACTCTTTTTCATGGTACTCGAGCGCGGTGAGGTTCTCGACCCAATCGCCTGAATTCAAGTAGATGCAACTGCCATTTTTCGCGTCCACGGTACGCATTTGCGGCTGGTGAATGTGCCCGCAAATCACATAGTCGTAGCCTTTGTCGATGGCCAATTCCGCCGCGGTTTCTTCAAAATCGCCCACGTATTTGACCGCTTTTTTCACGCTGTTTTTGATCTTCTTCGAGAGCGAATACTTCTCTCGACCGAGATTGACCAAAATCCAGTTCATGAAGCTGTTGATCAAGATCAAGAGGTCGTATCCCCAACCTCCGAGCTTGGCGATCCACTTGGCATTCTGAATGCTGGCATCAAAAATATCCCCGTGAAAAACCCATGCTTTTTGGCCGTCAATGTCGAGAATCAGCTTGTCGGCCAGTGTAAAACTGCCCATTTCGAAATCGGTGAATTTGCGCAAGAGCTCGTCGTGGTTGCCCGTGAGGTAATACACTTTCACTCCTTTGCCCACCATGTTGAGAATTTGCTTCAACACTTTGAGGTGCGATTTCGGGAAATAGCGCTTGCGGAACTGCCAGATGTCGATGATGTCTCCGTTGAGCACCAAGATTTCCGGCTCTATGCTTTTTAGATAGCGGGTCAGTTCTTTGCCGTGGCAGCCGTAGGTGCCGAGGTGGACATCGCTGACGATGGCGATTTCAACAGGGCGTTTTTTGCTCATTTCAGGCCGTTTTCTTCATCGATGATCAGGCGATTCACAGGGGTTTGTCGAAGGCAAAGAACCGCGATTTTCACGCGAGGCTCGCGAGCTTTTCGGCAAGGCGATTCTGCAATTCCGAACTCGCCTCTACGAGCGGCAGTCGCACCGTTTTTGAAGCAATGTTCTTGAGCTCCAGACCCGCTTTGATACCGGCGGGATTTCCTTCGGCAAACAAGAGCTCGGTGGCTTCGAACAGGGCAAAGTGCAGGGCACGGGCTTCGGCGTATTGTCCCGATTCGAGGTGGCGAACCATATCTGAAAAGATCTTGGGCTCGAGTTGGGCCATCACCGAAATCACTCCCTCGGCACCGAGGGCCATCATGGCGAATGTGAGGTTGTCGTCGCCCGAAAGCACCTTAAATCCCTCCGGACGCCCCATCAAAATTCGAGTAATTTGGGTCAAATCGCCCGAAGCTTCTTTGATCCCAATAATGTTCGGATGCCCAGCCAAAGCCAAAGTGGTTTCCGCGCTCAAGTTGCTCGAGGTACGACCGGGGACATTGTAGAGAATAACCGGCAGAGGAGCCGCATCGGCCAAGGCCTCAAAATGCTTCAGCATTCCTTGCTGGGTGGGCTTGTTGTAATAGGGCGCCACGCTCAAAAGCGCTGAAAAACCGCTTAAGTCGAAGCTCGAAAATCCTTCGATCAAAGCCGCGGTATGGTTGCCTCCCCAGCCATAAACAAGGGGCAGGCGACCCGCCGTGATCCGAACTGCTTCTCGGGCAATAAGACGCTTTTCTTCGCCCGACAAAACAGCCGACTCTGCCGTGGTGCCCATAATGACCAAGAAATCGACTTCTCCGAGAATGCAATGCTCGATGAGGAGTTCAAAAGCCGGGAGATCGATCGTTCCAAAGGAGTTGAAGGGCGTGACCAAGGCCACCCCCGTTCCGCGCAAGAAGCTGTTCACGCTGCGTTGATTTGCTCCAAATATCCGAACACCTGTTCGATAAAAACCTCGAGTTCCATATCTGCGGGGCGAATCAGCATCAAATCGCAGGCCGAGAGGCTGTCCTCATAACACGAAACCCGAAAGCGAGATTGCACCGAGTTGCACGCGAACAGCACGGGCAAAACAGGCTCTTCGGCCATGCAAATCAACAGGTCGAACACCCGGCCCGAAAATGCTTCGAGCACCTTGGGCTTGGGTTTGCTGAACAAATCGAGGTCTTTGCGCCCAAATCGATGCAGCCCCTGGCCGCTCGCCGTTTCAGGCGAAGAATTCGAACGGCCGATGTCGGGATCGAACACCGCCGCGGTTAATTGCTTGCCCTGCGCTTCTATTTTTTGCGTAAATCGCTCCCAGAAATCAGCATTCCAGATTTCGTTCTTCAAACCGACCACAGCCACTTGGCGAACTGAATTCCAGCCGTTAAAGTGGATTTGATTGCCCCGCGGGCGACCAAATTGCAGAAGATATCGGCCGATGCTATTGGCAATCATCTGATTCTTTGAGCCTTGTCTGTTTGTACAACGATTTCAGGACAAGGCTGTGAACCAAAGCTAATCATTCCGTAACACAGACTTCAAATATAAAAAATGTATCATCGCATATACTTGATATTCAAGATATTCATTTTTTCACTGCATTGTTATTATCTCGCTTCCTGCCGCGCCTCGTTGGGGTCTGAACCCTCTTTCTCCAATACCGCTCAACTCGATTCGGTGCGAGCTCTTCCTTCCGACACCCTCTACGCTTCGTGGCTGGCTCCGTATCGAGTCGAAATGAACCGCCTTTTCGAGCGCGAAATCGGTTTTTTGCCCTATCCCCTGCTACGCGGCGGGACTTCAGACAGTTTAGGCCAGCGCTTGATATGGAATCACTTGACCGATGCCGCACTCGCGTTTGCCCGAGATTCGCTCGACTGGGATGCCGAGGTGTGCCTGTTGAATTCGGGCGGAATTCGGGCCGATTTGGGCGCGGGGAGCGTAAAACTTCGCTCGGTGTACGAAACACTACCCTTTGACAATGCCTTGGTTCTGGTCG
Organism: Schleiferiaceae bacterium; assembly: GCA_041739275.1. Classification (GTDB taxonomy): domain Bacteria; phylum Bacteroidota; class Bacteroidia; order Flavobacteriales; family Schleiferiaceae; genus WGMI01. Next base: position 24,919 of record JBGSOF010000041.1, read on the forward strand.
AATTGGATAGCCTGATGTGGCTGGAGATGAAGCGTTATTTGCTTCAAAATGTGCAACCACAGAGCGGATTGGTCTATGTTTTTGAAGGCGAGGAATTGATCGATGTCGAACGCCGCGAAAAGCGCTGGCCCTTGCGCGTTCTTACCGTCGATTACCTTCAAGCCGGCGGAGATCGAATGGATTTTTTTAGAGCGGGCTCGGTTCGCACTTCGGGTGTGATGATTCGAGACGCCTATTTGTGGTATTGGGAAGAGCATCCCGATCGATTGCCCCTGTTTGACGGGCGCAGTCGAAAGAAGCAGTTTATTCACCCAAGAAAACCGTGATGTCGGACGCAAAACCTGAGATAGATATCCGTCAAAACGAAGCGAATCAAGGCATGGATCGCAGTGCGTTTCTAAAATTGTCAGGTGCCGCCGCGCTTTCGCTCGCCCTTCCTTGGGATGTGTCTGCCGGGTCGAGTATAGACCGAGAAACGCTCGTCATTCTGCACACCAACGACGTCCACAGCCGGATTGACCCCTTCCCCGCCGACCATCCGCGTTATGCGGGTCAGGGAGGTGCTGAAGCCCGGGCGCGCCTCATTTCGGCCTATCGAAAACAGTATAAACACGTATTGCTCTTCGATGCGGGCGATATTTTTCAGGGCACGCCTTATTTCAACCTGTATAAAGGCGAACCGGAGATCAAACTGATGAGCGCGATGGGCTACGACGCCGCCACCTTGGGCAACCACGATTTCGACTTGGGCCTCGAGGGTTTTTCAGCCCAATGGCCTCACGCAAATTTCGATTTGATTTGCAGCAATTACGAGTTTAGAAATGGGGCGATGGACGGCATTCCCGTCGATTCAAATATCTATAAACGAGGGCCTTATCAAGTAGGGGTTTTCGGGCTTGGAATCGAACTCAAGGGCTTGGTTCCCGGGGCGCTCTATGGAGAAACCGTCTATCGCGACCCCATTGAAGTGGCGCGGCAAAAGGTGCAGGACTTGCGCAAAAAAGGCTGTGACCTCGTCGTTTGTCTGTCTCATCTGGGCTACGACTATCGATCGGGCAAAGTGAGCGATCGAATGCTCGCGCGCGAATGCCCCGGAATCGATTTAATCGTGGGCGGGCATACCCATAGCTTTCTCGAAGAAGGCGAAGTCCAGACCCATGCTTCGGCACCGCCCTGTCGAATTGTGCAAGCGGGTTGGGGTGGTCTGAGATTGGGTGCGGTTCGCTTTTCAAAAAAGTCGGCCGAAAAAACCGTTTCGGTCTTAGAGCGAACCTAATCCGAGTTTTTGCTCGAGCTCTTCCTCGCTCCAAATGGGGATGCCGAGATCTGTGGCCTTTTTCCTTTTGGCGGGGCCCATATCGCTGCCGGCCACCACGGCATCGGTCTTCGAACTGACCCCCGAAAGGAGCTTTCCGCCCTGTTGTTCGATCAATTCTTTGATTTCGTCTCGGCCATATCGCTCGAAGCTGCCCGAAACCACGATTTTAAGCCCTTCAAGCGCATTGCCCGATCTCGGTTTTTCATCCACTTGAGTCTTGATGCCCGCGCGAGCGAGATCCGATACCCAGGAGCTCTTTTCAGGATCGGCATAAAAAGCGCGAACGCTCTCGGCAATCACTGTGCCGATTTCGCCGACTTCGAGAAGTTCTTCAATGCTGGCTTCTCTCAGGCGTTCGAGACTGCCAAAATGCTGGGCGAGCTTCTTTGCAACCGTTTCGCCTACATGTCGAATTCCCAGCCCAAAGAGAACCCGTTCAAAAGGGCGCTCTTTGGAGCGTTCAATCGATTCGAGCAAATTGGAAATCGTCTTGTCTCCCATTCGATCGAGGCCTTCAAACGAGCTCGAATCGAGGGTGTAGAGATCAGAGGGCAGCGCGATTTTCTGCGCCTTGACGAGCAACTCGATGGTTTCAGGGCCAAGGCCTTCGATATCGAGAGCCCGTCGAGAAACAAAATGCTCGATGCGACCGAGAATCTGCGGAAAACAGGCCTTCCAATTGGGGCAGTAGTGCTGGGCTTCACCCTCTCTCCTTTCGAGCGCGCTTCCGCATTCCGGGCAAACGCTCGGATATTCGATGGGTTCGCTGCCGGCATTTCTGCGTTCCATTTCGACTCCAACCACTTTGGGGATGATTTCGCCCCCTTTTTCGACCCGGACCCAGTCGCCGATGCGCAAATCGAGCTTGGCGATTTGATCGGCATTGTGCAGCGATGCGCGCTTGACTGTCGTGCCCGCCAGTTGCACGGGCTGCAGCATGGCCACAGGGGTGAGCGCTCCCGTTCGGCCAATTTGATAAACGACTTCTTCAAGACGGGTTAAAGCTTGTTCGGCCTTAAACTTATACGCCATGGCCCAACGCGGGCTTTTGGCCGTAAACCCCAGTCTCTGTCGCAAATCGAGCTGATCGATCTTGATCACCACCCCATCGATATCGAAGGGCAATTCGCTGCGCAGGGCATCGGCCTTGTCGATAAATGCGAGCACTTCTTCTTTGGTGCGGCAAAGCGCTCGATAGGTTTTCGGGGGGACGCGAAAACCCCAGCTCCGGGCTTTTTCAAGTTGCTCCCAGTGCGTGGGTGCCGCTGCTTCTTCGCTCTGAATCTGATAGATAAAAATCTCCAGCGGCCTTTTGGCCACTTCGCCGCTGTCTTGCATTTTGAGCGTACCTGAAGCCGAATTCCTCGGGTTGGCAAAGGCTTCGAGCCCTTGTTCGAGGCGTTCTCGGTTCATTTTTTCGAAGCCCTCGCGCGGCATGTACACCTCGCCTCGAGCCTCAAAGACCGCGGGCCAGTCCTCGCCCTTCAGCTTTAAGGGGATTGAGCCTATTGTGCGCAGGTTTGTGCTGATGTCGTCTCCCTTTTGACCATCTCCACGGGTCAGGCCGCGCTCGAAGACCCCGTCGCGATACCTCAAACCAATGGCCGCTCCATCGTATTTGAGCTCGCACACCATGTCGGGAAACTGCTGAACTCCTCTTTCGACGCGCTCAAAGAAATCCATGAGCTCTTCGGTCGAATAGGCATTTGAAAGCGAAAGCATCGGCCAGAGGTGGTCTACGGTCTCAAAGCCCTTAACCACAGACCCTCCCACCCTTTGGCTCGGAGAATTCACATCGTTAAACTCGGGATATCGGGCTTCGAGATCGATGAGTTCGCGCATCAAACCATCGAACTCAAAGTCGCTAATCGCCGGGCTGTCGAGGATGTAATAGCGGTGATTGTGTTCTTCGAGCAAGAGGCGCAACTCGTCTATGCGGGCCTTTTCGGCTTGGGGCGATGTCGCATTCATAGAGCGCAAATTAAGCGGTGCGGAGCGCCTTGATAAAGCGCTGTTTTTGGCTGAGATCGCACACAATTTCGGCTTCCCATCCCCTTTCAAAGAGCGCCAGACACGGCTGCGAAAGCGGTGGATGCAGTTCGATCCACAGCTTGCCTCCGATCTTTAATGCACCCAGAAGCGATTGATCTCGAATCGCTTCAACAAATGCGAGCTCGTTGTGCTCCGGAGCGAACAAGGCCATCGAAGGTTCGTTTTCGAGCACGTTCCGGTCGACTTTCGTGCGCTCGTGCACGGGGATGTAGGGGGGATTGGAAACGATCAAGTCAAAGGGCCCCAGTCGATGCCAAGGCTCCAAGAGCGCATCGACGAGGTGTAAGGAAATCTCTTTGTCAAACTGTTCGGCATTTTCACGCGCCAGGCCGAGGGCTTCTTCTGAAAGGTCAAAAGCTGAGATTTCGGCGTCGGGATGTCTGTGTGCCAAAGCGATCGCTAGGCAACCGCTTCCGGTCATGGCATCGAGTATCCGAGCGTTCTCGGGAACATCTGCAGATGCATAAGCGGCCAATTCTTCGGTTTCGGGACGCGGAATCAGGGCGCGCGCGTCTGATTTTAGCCAATGACCATCGAAAAGCGCGCGCCCGGTGATGTACTGCAAGGGTTCGCCCGCTAAAAGCCGATCGACGCCTCTGAGAATTTCAGCATCAAAATCTACCGGCTGCGCTGCCTTTGTCGCGGCGGAATCATTGGCGGCCTCAAGCCTTGAACTGTGCAGTTCGAGCAGCGCTTGACGGGCTTCGGAAGCTTCCCAACCCAAGGCGCGAAGTTTCGCCTGTGCGGTTCGATAGACTGGCGATGCGCTGAATTCGAGTCGCTCGAGGGCTTGGTCGCTTTGCGTCATGGCAGAGTTTGAAAAAACAGAAACGAAAAGCAGAGATCGTGGGCGCTCCCGATACCTTCGCGCCATGCAAATTTCGCATCGTCAAGCGGTTTCTCAAGTCGCCGGCGAGGAAGACATTCGATGGATGAGACGCGCCCTTCAGTTGGCTGAGCTTGGGTGTTTTACGAGTAGTCCGAACCCAAAAGTCGGGGCGGTGGTGGTGCGTTCTTCTCAGATTTTGGGCGAGGGTTGGCATCATGTGGCGGGCGAGGCTCATGCAGAAGTGCGCGCGCTTGGGCAAATCGACGAAAGTGAACCTTTGGGCGAGGCTACTTTGTATTGTACCCTCGAGCCCTGCGCGCATTGGGGCCGTACTCCTCCTTGTGCCAACCTTATTGTAGAGCGCGGCATCGGTCGTGTGGTGATCGGACATCGCGACCCCGACCCCAGAGTTTCGGGCAAAGGTGTTGAACTGCTTGTAGATCATGGAATTGAGGTGATGGAAGGGGTGCTCGAACGAGGCTGTCGCGAGATGAATGCGAACTTCCTTACTTCGATCGAGCAAGGCCGGCCGCGCATTGTGTTGAAATGGGCGCAATCGCTCGATGGTTTTATGGAACCTCTGCGGGCCGAGGGTCAGCTTGGAAGCATTCCGCTGAGTTCTTCGGTCAGCCGTCTGTGGGTGCACCGTTGGCGGAGCGAGTGCGATGCGATTTTGGTCGGGCGGCGCACTGCCGAAGTCGACGACCCGGGCTTGGATGTTCGGTTTTGGGCAGGAAATTCGCCGATTCGTTTTTTATTGGATCCCAAGGGGGTGCTTGGAAATTTGAAGATGTTTTCCGCGCCCGGCAGGACTTTGCGTTTGATCGATGTCGATGCCCGGCCGGAGATTGATTTTGATGGGGATGTGCGCGTGGAGGGAGATTTGATTGACGCGTTGCTCAAGCGCTGCAACGAGTTGGGCATTCGCTCGCTTTTGATCGAGGGAGGAGCGCACACGCTTTCATCGTGGATTGATCGAGGTTTGTGGGATGAAGCCCGCATCATTACTGCTCCGGTTCGTTTGGGCAGGGGCTTAAAAGCTCCTGAAATTGAGGGCGTTCTGTTAGACTTGAAACGTATTGGTCCCGACCGTTTGGAGTTCTTGATCCCGAGACGAGCATGATTTGGCTGGCCTTGAGCATCTTGAGTTCGGTGGGGATCTTTGTTTCCTTTGGCTTTTTCGGTCGTTGGGGGGTCGACAATCGACTCGGGGTTGCGGTCAATTATAGCTCTTGCGCTGTGGCGGGTCTGTTGATTGCGAATCGGGGCTTGCCTCGCTTCGATGAGACCTGGTGGTTGCCAGCGCTGCTATTGGGCTCTGCTTTTCCCTATTTGTTTGTCAAAATGGCAAAATTGACGCAAAGCGGGGGTTTGGCTCTTTCCACAATTGCGTCGCAAATGTCTCTTGTTCTGCCGGTTGCCTTAGCTCCTTGGCTTTATTTGGAGTCGATGTCGGGTTTTCGCGTGGCCGGCATCGCCTTGGGCTTGCTTTCGATTGCTTTGTTGGTGCGCGGGCAAAGTGCGCCGAAGCTCGAAGCGGGTTCGGTGGTGAGTTCCAAAAGCTTGGTCGATACCTTGATTATTTTTATTGGAACTGGCCTCTGCACAGCTTTGGTGAAGTACAGCCGGGTGTATTTTGTTCCGCCTGAAGACGAGATTCTCTTTGTTTCTTGTGTTTTTGGGGTCGCGGCTTTTTGGACTTGGGCGATGATCATTCGGACTCCAAAACCGTCTTCTTCTGTGGCTCGTCTCAGTCTTTGGGCGGGTTTGATGCTGGGTCTGCCCAATTTGGGCTCTCTTGTTTTTTTGATTCGGGCTTTGGGTTCGGGGCTTGACAGTGCTTTGGTTTTCCCGCTTAATAATCTCGGGATTGTTCTTTTTTCTTCGCTTGCGGGTTGGTTTCTCTTCCACCAAGCTCTTCACCGTGTGGCGTGGTTTGGAATCGCAGTGGCTTTGGCCGCAGTGGCCTTGATGGGAATGGGTTAAGCCTCAGGCATAAATGCTCAGCCAGCACCTGGATATCTCAATGCCCGTTGAAGAATGTCGATTGTGGAAAAGCACTATTTTGCAAGGACTTTCAGGATCTGTCAAAGCTGTCTATAAGGTTATAGTCTCAAGCACGAGTCCCCCATTCACCACAGCAATAAACATTGAGAACGAAGCGAATTTTGGCCAAACAATCATTCCTTTTCTCCGAAACTCATTTCATGAACTGCTCTTTGACCTCAGCGGCACTCAAACGAGACCGATACAACAAAGAGGGGTGTCAAGGGATAGGAAAACTAGGCTGGTAATTAAGTTAGCGGTCATTGTAAAACGACAGTAATGAACCAAATTGAAACATATATTCAGCAGTTCCCCGACAATGTTCAGGAAATTTTGAGAAACATAAGACAGTTGGTAAAGGACAATGCACCCGATGCAGATGAATTGTTTGCTTACGGAATGCCTGGGTACAAAACGAACAAAAAACCATTGGTTTATTTTGCAGCATTTAAGAATCATATAGGGTTCTATGCAACACCAACAGGACATACCGAGTTTCAAGACGAACTTTCAAAGTATAAACAAGGAAAAGGTTCGGTTCAATTTCCGCTTGACCAACCAATTCCATACACGCTAATTGAACGAATTGTAAAATTCAGAATGACTGAGAACAACAATAAGTCACAATAACCTTTACAGCAAATAAAAAGGGATATTACGAAAAATAAATTTGTACTAATTTTGAGCATTAACATAACGAATAAAGAAGCACATTAAAAAAAATAGAACAAATATGCAACAATGGCTGATTTGGATAAACGAAATTGCCGACGTCAATCAAATCGCAGGTCTTCGAAATAATTTCTCTCAAAAAGGACGAATATTAAAACCAAAAATTAAAGTTATCGGAATGCCGAATATTACTGACATTAGTGCCGTTTCAGGTTGCATGGTTTTTCTCGCTAACAAACTAGACGAAGCGTCTAAAAGAGCAAAGAAATGCTCAATACTAAATGTACAAAATACAATTGCTTTAATTGGAGAAACGGCAGCACCATGACATGAAACAACGCATCCTCTACACTGGTTTGGCAAAAATGGCGGTTCAGTGCTCCGATGACACATTCTTGGTTAGTCAAAGTTTGGTTATCCTCATCAAAATTTGTGCTGCTAATCGTCACATTCACTAAGCCGAAATCTATAGACTGAGTCTTCAACCAAACGAGAATACAAATATTGAAAAACGAAATGACCAAACAAACTTTCAAAGACACCCTAAGAACAATTGCCTTGATGTTTCTTATATCGGCAATTATATGTTGTAACTACAATAAAAAAAAAGAAGCGAAGGACTTTTCAAACTCAATTTCTGAAAATGAAAGCATTCCTGACTCCATTGTTCAGTTTTTAGTTATTTCAGCTTCCAATGATTTTCGCAATCATCAACCACCGACACCTATTGATTTCCGTCATGTTAAAGTTGGATATATCAAATCCTCAAACAGTGAAAAGATTTTTATCTTGTGTGGAGAATTTTTATCCCAGGAGAATAAGGAGTGGACAGAGTTTGCCACTATTAAAACATCTGGGTACGAACAATATCTAGGAAAAACCCAATATTGCCAAGATGCAATAGTGGTTTTGAGAGGTGTAAACTTAACTGTTGAATTAAAGCATAAATTGGCAGAGCAAAGAAACATTTGATAAACAATGTCTTTTGAGATAATTTTACTTGAATAAAACTTTACTTATTCGTGCATACTGCATCTACAACTGAACTACATCGTGTCCATCAAAATGGAACTCATTCATAACGCGGGTTTTGGTTAGTCGGGTTGACTTTGAAACTTAGAGCTTTATAATTCTATTTAAACTCACTGCTGGCAGAGAGTTTGATGTTCCGAATTCTCCCACCGTCCCATGCTCCAAACCGTCAGCACTCATTTTTGACCCCCCGTTTTTACAAAAGATAAACTTTGGTTTCTTTGAAAAAGGTTTCAAATGACGACAAAAGAGAACATTCTAGGCATACTGAGATCGAACAAGCTTGAACTTTCGAAGTTTGGTATTCGAAATGTTGGACTTTTTGGTTCATACATTCGAGGTGAACAATCAAGTGAAAGCGATAATGATTTATTGATCGATTTTGAACCTGAAATAGAGAACTTCGACAATTTCATGGCCGTTTGTGATTTATTTGAAAGAATATTTAATGATGAAAAAATTGAGATCGTGACCAAAAATGGATTAAGTCCATATATAGGGCCCAGAATTTTAAGTGAAGTTCAATATGTCTAAATAGTCCAAAGAATATTTAAGACACATTCAGGATGAATGTTCTTATATCATTTCTATTAGTAAAAATTTAGAAATTGAATAATTCTTGGAGGATGAAACTTTGAAGAGAGCGTTCGTGAGAAGTCTGGAGATTATTGGAGAAGCCACAAAGAAAATTCCTGCTGATCTTAAATTAAAGTGGAGTATTTTTCAATGGAAGAATATGGCTGGTATGAGAGATCGATCAATTCATGATTATATTGGAGTTAATTATGCAATCGTATATGGGATGTAATTAAAAATAAAATTCCGGAAATCAGTAAGCAGATTTCCGAGCTCTTAACTAAAGAATAAAAACTGATGCTGTACGCTTCTCAAAAGTTCGACCGATCAAAAGTATCGGTACAAGTCCGGAATGAATCGCTCTTTACGACTGTGATTAGCCTAGAATTAACCCGCACTCTTTTAATATGGAACCATAGCTTCCACACGCATGGAGCATATCCAAAGAAGCTGAGCTACAAATAGCCTCGGCAGCGAAGATCAGCCACCGTTTATTGCCTCCAATCAAGAACGAACCGAAAGCCCAGCTGCTGCTCCCCTGCTCACATATGCAGCGCACGCTTGCCCGTGGCGTCCAGGGCCGCTTCTTTGACCGCTTCCATATAGGTCGGGTGCGCATGGCTGATGCGAGAAATATCTTCTGCCGAGGCCCGGAACTCCATAGCCACCACCGCTTCGGCAATCATATCGGCCGCGCGGGCACTGATGATGTGCACACCCAAAACCTCGTCGGTCTGGGCATCGGCCAAAACCTTCACCAAACCATCGATATCCATAGACGCTCGAGCCCTTCCGAGCGCGCGAATCGGGAAACTGCCCGCTTTATAGGCTCGTCCACTCGCCTTGAGCTGCTCTTCGGTTTGCCCCACCCCGGCAACCTCTGGCCAAGTGTAGACCACATTCGGAATCAAATTGTAATCGATATGCGGCTTTTGACCCGCCATATACTCCGCGACCAAAATCCCTTCTTCTTCTGCCTTATGAGCCAGCATCGCCCCGCGCACCACATCGCCAATTGCGTAAATATGCGCCTGTTCGGTTTGCAAATGCTCGTTTACGGCAATTCGACCCTTGTCGTCGGTTTTCAAACCCGCTTTTTCGAGCGCCAAACCCGAGGTAAACGGCTTGCGCCCCACCGAAACCAAGCAATAATCGCCCTCAAAAGACAGCTCCTGCCCCTTGGAGTCTTTGGCCTTCACTTGAACCGTCTTCGCCTTGGCCTTGCGCTCCACACTCTGCACTTGGTGCGAAGTGTAAAACTGAACACCGATTTTCTTCAAGCTCTTGGTCAGTTCTTTAGACATGCTGCCGTCCATTCCGGGAATGATGCGGTCTGCGAATTCAATCACCTGTACCTCAGAGCCCAAACGCGCATAAACACTGCCCAATTCGAGGCCAATCACCCCGCCGCCAATCACAATCAAATTCTTGGGAACCTCTTTGAGCTCCAAAGCCTCTGTTGAAGTGATCACACGCTCTCCATCGAGCTTGATAAACGGAAGGTTTCCGGGTTCAGAACCGGTTGCGATCACAATATTTTTTGCTTCAAGCATTCGGGTACTCCCGTCCTCGGCTGTCACTTTCACCACGTTCGCGCTCTCAAATGAACCCAAACCGTAAACGACTTCCACTTTATTCTTGTCCATCAAGAACTTAACCCCGTCCACCGTCTGATCGACCACTTTTTGCTTGCGCGAGATCATTTGTTTTAAGTTGACCACCGGAGCAGAGGCCAAATCGATGCCGTGCTCGGAAAAGTGCTTGGTGGCCGTGTAAAAATGTTCTGAGCTGTCGAGCAAGGCCTTGGAAGGGATACAACCCACATTGAGACAGGTGCCCCCGAGCTTGGCTTTTTCGACCAAAGCCGTTTTTAAACCGAGTTGCGCCGCGCGGATTGCACAAACATAACCACCTGGACCTGAGCCAATAATAACAAGATCAAACGAAGTATTCATGCGGAGTAAGCATTCTTTGTGTGGGAAGGATGCGAAGTTAGTGCTCGATTGGATTTAGTTTGGCGGCCTAATTCATCACCATGGCGACTGAAGAAGTTCCCTGGCGCGTAGACACGGCCTTTTTCCTCTTTGGACTCGCTGCCTTTGGCATACTGGTGTTGCTGTGGAACTTTCTCATCTTGGTTTATCGTTCGTATCTCTCCGGGGCGCTTTACAACAACAAGCCCGATCCTTTTCGATGGATATGGATTGGACAGATCAAGCCCGCCGAAAGAATCATACTCGGTACTTTTTGCCCATATTATGCGCGCTTAAATGAAGACGACAAGGATGAATTCCTCTATCGAATGGCCCTGTTTATCTTCAATAACACAGCTGTCCAAAACGTTTTAAGCTGGGCATAAAGGTATCTGTCCCTGAGGTTTTTAGGGATGGTTTTGGACGGATTTTGATTTTGAGTACTCCCTAAATTTTAGAAGGCGAGTAGTTGCTGTCGGTCAGGGGGTGGTTTTTCAAGTTCAAAAGGATGATCGAGCCATTGGAAGAGATCCATTTTGGCGAATGAGGCCAGTCTCAAGAATCGGGACAGATTGGACAGGTGCCAAGCGTATTTGGCCCTGTTTTGCAGGTATTTAAGCAAGAGATAGACAATCATCGAGGTCCA
>JBGSOF010000055.1:0-82506 GCA_041739275.1 Schleiferiaceae bacterium
TCAAAAACCAGCTAGGACAAGAGAGCGCGACCGGTAGAAAAGATTCAGGGTTGGATCTCCGACAGAGCCACGAGCCATCGTGGCTCTACTCTTTCTTTGGAGCAGCAAAGAAAGAAGGCCTCCGCGACGTTTTAACACCAAGGGACACATGTAGCCCCGCACGATTGTGCGGGGGTGCACATCAAGGTCGTAGAGAGGGAATGAACAGCGAAGGTCATCTTACAATGCTCATCGGCGAAGCCGGAAGACATCGAATCCAATTCTTCAATAAACAAAATCGGACAAGACAGAAAATCAGCGCATTTCAATCATGCTCGCTCCAGTGTTGCCTAAATGTTTGCATGAAAAACATGTCTCTCCCCAGAAATATCCCGTGACCCAAAATAAGCCCCTCCTCACCTCAAAAAAAAAGCCCGCCGAACGCAGGGCTCGACAGGCTTCTTCAAGAGACTTTCGAATTACATCGCGGCATCCAATTTGGCTGCCAACACATTCTTCGGAGCCACTCCCACTTGTTTGTCCACCACTTGGCCTCCTTTGAAAACCAAAAGTGTCGGGATGTTGCGAATGCCAAAGCGACCCGCCACCTCGCCGTGCTCGTCCACGTTCAGTTTACCGACCACGGCACGGCCTTCGTATTCGTGCGAGAGTTCTTCAACCATCGGACCGACCATGCGGCAGGGTCCACACCACTCGGCCCAAAAATCGACCAAGACGGGCTTGTCGGAGTTGAGAACGAGTTCGTCAAAATTGCTGTTGGTGATTTCGATCGCCATTTTCAAATTGTTCTAAATGATACAATGAACACAGTTTGAACGAAAAAGACAATTGCTTGGCCGGTTCGTTTAGACTACTGCAAAGATACACCCCCTATCTCGAGCAAGAGGGTCGGCCTACGGACCTTTGATCTATCAATCGATCGGAAACATCAATTAAAGAACCCAATACTCCAAGCCCATCGAATCTAAAAATTCAAAAACCTGTTTGTTGAGTTCGATGCGCATTCCCGGCTTCGTCTTTAAAGAAAGGCTGTAGTCGTCGAAGACAGCCATAAAAGTGATGCCGATTCCCTTGCCCTGTTCGGGTTTGTTGATTTTGACCAAGGCGACCAACTCTTCTCTGATTCCCGACAGCAGCTCGGCCAAGGGCAGCTTGACCTTGATGCTCTTGGGAAGCTCGAGCATCACCTTCGAAAGCAACATCACATTTTGAACTCTCAGTCTTTTGCGAACAACGTCGCTTCCCCCCTCGCGGCCCGGATATGTTTTGACCTCCCACTGAGCTTTGATCCAAAGGCTCTCGCCCGGTTCGAACCAGTGCTTGAACTTTAGGCATTCCTCTCCGTACAGTCTCAGTTCGTAGTGGCCTTTTTGGTCTTCGAGCACCGTGGAGAGCATCGGTTCGTCTCGCTGTGTGGTGCCGTGACGCGCAGAACTGACCATGGCCGCAAAAGCCACCTCTCGGGCGCCTTCATTTTCCAAGTCAGCCAAACCGTTGAGATCGCGGTCGGTAAAAAATGCAATCTCTCGTTTGTACGGATCGAGTGGATGGCCGCTGAGGTAAAGACCCAAAACATCTCGTTCGTGCTGAAGCCTTTGCCGCTCGCTCCATTCGGGTACATCGGGCAGAATGAGGTCGGGAAGCTCGGTTTCGGGGCTGTCTCCAAACAAGCTCGCCTGACCGCTTTCGCCCATGGCCCGAGCCGCTTGAGCGTAACGCACCGCCTTTTCGAGAAAACTCTTGCCGTCTTCTTCGTGCACCAATGCCGCTCTTTTGCCTTCACAAACCGAATCGAAAGCCCCGCCGAGCACCAAACTCTGCAAAGCCGCCTTGTTGACCGAACGGGTATCGAGCCTTTTGAGAAAGTCGTTGAAACTTGAAAAAGGTCCGCGCGCCTCGCGTTCCGCCAAAATGCTGTGAACGGCATTCTCGCTCATTCCCTTGATTCCGAGCAGTCCAAATCGAATCACGCCCTTGCCATTCGCGCCAAATTGAACAATCGATTCGTTGATGTCGGGGCCCAAAACAGAGAGGTTGATGCGCATGCACTCTTCGAGAAAAAACGAGATTTTCTCGGTGTCTCCCATGTTGTGCGTCAACACCGCGGCCATGAACTCCGCGGGGTAGTGCACCTTGAGATAGGCCGTTTGAAAGGCGACGACTGAATAGCAGGCTGCATGAGATTTGTTGAAGGCATACTCGGCGAACTTTTCCCAGTCTGTCCAAATTTTTTCGAGGGTTGGGCGGGGATGTCCATTCTTTTCTGCGCCTTCCATAAACTTCGGCTTGAGCTCGTCGAGCTGGGCGCGAATTTTCTTGCCCATCGCCTTGCGAAGTTTATCGGCTTCGCCCCGCGTAAAACCACCGAGTTTTCGAGACAGCTGCATCACTTGCTCTTGGTAGACGGTGATGCCGTAGGTCTCCGATAGAATTTCTTCCATTTCGGGCAAGTCGTACGAAATCGCTTCCAGACCGTTTTTTCGACTCGTGAAATTGGGGATGTATTCCATGGGCCCGGGGCGATACAAAGCGTTCATCGCGACAATGTCTTCAAACACGTCGGGCTTGAGCATCCGCAAGCTTTTTTGCATGCCCACCGATTCAAATTGAAATATGGCGTTGGTATCGCCTCGGGCAAAGAGCTCGAGGGTTTCTCGGTCGTCGAGCGGAATGTCGTCCAAGACAATGCTGTGCCCGTGATTCCGTTCGATCAACTCGAGCGCCGTTTGAATGATGCTCAAGGTCCTCAAGCCCAATAAGTCCATTTTTAGAAGACCCGCGCTTTCGACCACGTCGTTGTCGAATTGGGTCACAGGCATTTTCGAGTCTTTCGGGCTCATGGTGGGTACCAAATCGCTGACATCCTTGGGCGCAATGATGACCCCGCATGGGTGCACCCCCGTATTCCGAAGCGCCCCTTCAATTTTATTCGCCGCGCGCAGAGCCCGGCCGACCAGCGAATCGCCCGCGGCCAGCTTTCGAAGTTCTTTGGCTCCGTTCACTTGATCGGACTTGCGCATTTTGTCTGCGAGGTCTTTTTCGGGCAGGCTGAGCAAATCGGCCATGCTCAGCCCGTCTGGGATCAATTTGGCGTAGAGATTCGCATCAGAGATCGGCACTTCGAGCACTCGAGCGGCATCGCGAAAGGCCGATTTTGCGGCTAAGCTGCCGTAGGTGATGATCTGCACCACCTTGTCGGCTCCATATTTTTCGGAGACATAGCTAATAACCTTGTCGCGGCCATTGTATTCAAAGTCGATGTCGATATCGGGCAGAGACACCCGATCGGGATTTAAAAAACGTTCGAAGAGCAAGCCGTATTTGAGCGGATCCACATTGGTGATTCCGGTGCAATAAGCCACCACCGATCCCGCGGCCGAACCCCGCCCCGGACCCACCGAAACCCCGAGTTCCCAGGCTTTGTTGGTGAAGTCTTGAACAATGAGGAAATAGCCCGGATAACCGGTTTTCTCAATTACAGAAAGCTCAAAGTCGATGCGTTCTCGAATCTCGGGTTTGAGCTCGGGATATCTCTTGGCAGCTCCTTGATAGGTCAAGTGGCGGAGATAGGCATTTTCTCCTTTTTTTCCGTCCGATTCGGCATCCGAAGGGTCGACAAACTCCGAGGGTATGTCGAATTTCGGAAGCAAGACCGGGCGTTTCAAATCGTACTCCTCGATTTGTTCCAAAATGTGCCCCAGGGTTTCGAAACTCTCGGGGAGATCTTGAAAAAGCTCGGCGAGCTCGGCGGGATCTGAAAAAAAGAACTGTTTGTTGGGAAGTGCCTTTCGAAAAGCGTAGCCCCTTCCGACCGGGGTCGACATTTTATGACCGTCTTTGACGCAGAGCATAATCTCTTGAGCCTCGGCATCTTCAGCTTCGATATAGAAGCTCTCTCTCGAAGCGAAAAACGGTACATTTTCCGCCCGACACATCTTGATTAGACTCCGATTGACTTCCTCTTCTTCGGCCAGGCCATGTCGATTGATTTCGACATAAAAATCGCTCCCGAAGTGATTCTTCCACCAGCCAAAAGCGTGCTCCGCTTCGCGATCTCCGACGTTGAGCAGCAGAGAGGGAATTTCGCCCTCCAGGCCTCCGGAGGTCGCGATTAAACCTTCTTTGTATTGGAGCAAGAGTTCTCGATCGATTCTGGGGACGTAATAAAAACCTTCGGAATAAGCGATCGAACTCAGCTTGACCAAATTGTGATACCCCTTCAAGTTTTTAGCCAAGAGAACTTGTCGATACCCATCGTCTTTTTTCGTCCTATCGCTTCGGTCTTTGCACAAGTGAATCTCGAGGCCGACAATCGGTTTCAGCCCTCGCTTTTTGGCTTCGTCCACAAAGACAAAGGCGCCAAAAAGATTGTCGAAATCGGTCAAAGCCATCGCCTTGATCCCCATTTCGGCGGCCTTTTGAACCAGTTTTCGAACGTCGCCCACGGCTTCTTGAACCGAAAATTGGCTGTGCACATGCAAGGGGACGTACAAAGCGGGATCCGGTCCTGAGCTGCTGCCCCGAATGGGTTCGGAACCCGAATCGAGATCGCTTTCTTCGGCCCAATCTCCCCAAGGGTCGGGGACGATGTCTTGGGCGGGAACTCCCCGTACATATTTGAGTCTAAGAGCTTCTATATCTGATTTATAGGCAGAAAAAGGAGCCTCAGACATAGCCCCGATGCGCAGGGCCTCAAAAAAACATCGCGCCGTGGCATCGACATCGGCTGCAGCATTGTGCGCCGAAGAAAACTCTGCTCCGAACAGCTTTTGATGGAGTTCTGAGAGGGTGGGCCATTTGAA
Organism: Schleiferiaceae bacterium; assembly: GCA_041739275.1. Classification (GTDB taxonomy): domain Bacteria; phylum Bacteroidota; class Bacteroidia; order Flavobacteriales; family Schleiferiaceae; genus WGMI01. The sequence goes on from JBGSOF010000055.1 coordinate 4,803, forward strand.
TCCCCCGCCTTTGCCCCCGGGAAGGGCGCAGTGTTCTTTGGTTTCTTCTTTGGTATCGAGCGTTTTTATGTTTTTTAGGACTGAAGAAAACCCCGTTCGTTCGTGCTCTCCCAACACCACATCGAGGTCAAATTCGATGTTGTGTCCTACCACGAGGACGACCTGTTGAAGCGCTTGTTCGAATTGCTCCAAAACTTCGTGCAGGGGCTTGCCAAAGTGCAGGGCTTTGCCCGTGGAGATGCCGTGTATCTGGGCCGCTTTAAACGGAATGTTGAACCCGTCGGGGCGCACGAGTTCGTTGCCCAAACCGAGGAGTTCGCCCCGGGTGTTTCTCAGTTGCCATGCCAGCTGAACCAAGCGGGGAGCCTTGCCGTCAATTTTAAGGCCGGTCGTTTCGGTGTCGAAGATGAGTATGAGTGCATCGCCCGGCTCGATGTATGTTGAATCCATTTTTTATAGTTCTGTGATTTTCAGGAAAATCGACTCTGTTTTTGAGATCGTTTTCCGAGTTTTAAGTTAGACCGACGAAGTCGCTGTACATGAAAACGGCTTTCAGAGTTTTGAACACCGCGTTTCAAAAGCCCATGGATTATCTCTTTTCTGTCGAAATCAGAGACATGGGTTTTCTTAGATTAGATCAAGGCATAGACTTCAGGGCGATGATTTGAGAAAACTCCTGCGCCCTGCGCGTGAGAGATCGAAGCGGCACCCCGAAACGCTTGGCGTTCGGAGTACAGCGGAGAGCCCGGCCCTGACGCGGCAAAGCCGATCAGGGACACGCCCTAAATCAAAAAAAAACGAAGAATTAGCTCAGAAGCTTTTGCCGGAGCAAGAACTCCAGTTGGTCGTTGGCTCGTTCGAGCGCCCTGAGCAAGTCGGCATTGCGCTTTCGAAGATCGTAAACTTCAAAGGCACTGTGAATTGCGTTGCGAAGCTCGGATTCGTTCCACGGCTTGGTGAAGTATCGATACACCTGACCGCGATTGATGGCGTCGATGACCGCGCTGATGTCCGAATAGCCCGTGAGCAGCATTCGCATGGGGGCGGAGTTCACTTTTTGGAGTTCTTCGAGCAGTTCAATGCCCGTCATCTGCGGCATGCGCTGGTCGGTGATGACCACATCGGGTTTAAACTCGGCAAATAAGTTCAGCCCTTCAGCTCCCGAAAGGGCAATTTCAACTTCAAACTCTCTCCGAAAACAGGCTTTAAACGATCTTAAATTCTCGATCTCGTCGTCCACATACAAGACTTTGATGCGCTCGACAGACTCCGTTTCAAGGGGGGTCTTATTCAAAGAGGGTTCTGATTCGGACACCTGAACAGATTGCTTTAATCGTTTCTGCTACTTCTCCCCACAAATGCTAAAGTAAATCTAAGCTGAATGGATCATATTGTTGATAGTTTTTTAAAGAAGTTTGAAATCGCTTGCGTGCACCGCTAAATTTGATGGGTGAAACACTTTGACCGAATGCGGTTTTAACGTCTATGGAATGGAATTTTTTTCGTTCTTAAAAACGCAGCATCGTCGAGGATTAATTGGACACATTCGCCTTGGAATCTCCCGCGCTCTTTAAACCTGAAATTGTTCGTTGTGCCGATCTAAAGCCCGGAGAACGACCCCATTTTACCAATGGAACTCAGCCCCCTGTCTACGACCGAATCGATGCGCAATGGGCTGAAATTTATGCGCTTGAACATCCTGAACTCCGACGCGACCCGATGCGCATGCGCAAGGAGGCAAGTGAATTTGGCCGAGCGCAAGCGGAAAAGCCCTTGGGCAACTGGGTGCTTTTTCCATGGTTAAATCGCGCTGTCCGGATTTTGCCTGAAGAAGAGTTCGTGCGCGTTCGCACTTCGAGAAATCGGTTAAAAATAACGGCGGAACAAGCCGCTGTTCTGCACACAAAAACGGTGGGCATCATCGGTCTGTCTGTCGGGCAGAGCGTGGCGATGACATTGGCACTCGAACGGACGTTTGGCACGTTGATTCTCGCAGACCACGACGATCTCGATCTGAGCAACCTCAATCGGGTGCGGGCGGGGGTGCAGCACATTGGTCTGGCCAAGACTGCGTTGGCGGCGCGACTGATCTCCGAGCTCGACCCGTATTTAAATATCGAGGTGCTGCCGGAGGGGATCACCATGAAAAACGTGAAGAAATTTGTGGGCAAGCTCGACCTGCTCATCGAAGAATGCGATGCCTTGGACATCAAACTCTTGGCCAGAATGGAAGCGCGAAAGAGAAAAATACCGGTGCTGATGGATACTTCCGACCGGGGTATGCTCGACGTGGAGCGCTTCGACCTCGAGCCCGAACGACCGCTTTTTCACGGCTTGGCGGGACCTCATCCCGAGCAACTCGGCCTCACCTTGATGGACCCCGAACACCGACTGGGATTGATGATGCGCATCGTCGATTATCCGAATTTAAGCCCTGAACTGAGACAGAGTTACGAACGGATCGGAAAAGACCTCCTCACTTGGCCTCAGCTGGCATCAGATGTGCAGTCGGGTGCGGGACATACCGCGGCGGCCTGTCGCAAAATTCTCCTGGGAGAACACATTCCGTCGGGTCGGTATTTCGTGGAAATGGACATTCATCGAGTCAACTATTCACAAATAGATCTGGAGCAATGGTCGTAATACGCGGTTTTCGGGCCATTGACGACCCGGCAGCCTCCCAGCGGTTCATCCTCGGGCACCGCAGGGTTCTGGAGGCACATGGTGTAAAAAAGGTCACTTCGAGCCGAAACGAATGGGCCGAGAATCCGAATGTCTTTGTCGTGAATGTCGAGAGCGAAGACGGCGACAAGGTCTACGGAGGGGCCCGGGTGCATGTCGCGGACGGCATCCACCCCTTGCCCATCGAAGAAGCTACGGGCTATATGGATTCCAAGATTTACGATCGGGTGCACGAGTTGCGGGCCGTGGGCACGGGCGAGCTCTGCGGTCTCTGGAATTCCATGGAAGTGGCGGGCATGGGGATCGGCAGCTTTTTTGCGACCCGGGCGGCGGTGATTTTGACGAGTCAAATTGGCATTGAAACGCTCTGGGCACTTTGCGCCCCCTTTACGGTTCGATGGGCGGAGCGAATGGGGTGTCGAATTCAAAAGGACATCGGCAACGAAGGCACTTTTTACTATCCAAAACTCGATCTTCTAGCCACCGTCGTTTTGCTCGAAGACTGCGAAACGCTCGCCCATAGCAAGCCCGGAGAGAGAGCGAGGGCTTTTGAATTGCGCGAACGGCCCCGACAAATTGCACTCGAAGCTCCCCCGGGTCGAAAACAAGAAGTCGAAGTTCGATACGAACTCGAGATTCCCAACATCAAACCGGGCGAGTTTAAATATCCCGACTTAGGGGTTCGAAAACCCTACGGAATCGAGTTGCAAAGCGAAGAACGGCTTCCCGAATTCTGAGCGCGAAAGGAATGGCCGCGGGCAACGGTCGTCCTTTTTTGAATGCGCCATCGCTTTTGCTTTTAGACTTCATTCTCGGGCGGAGCTAAATAATGGGGGGCGAATTAAAAAGTCCCATCGAACCAAAGCTCCCGCCCGAGGTTATCTTTAGGCATGCGAAAGCCCCAATTCGGTCTGCGATTTACGGCCTACACCGGGAAAGAGAAAACTCCCTTCGAACAACTCTTTGAGCTCTTCAAAGAATTGTTGCTCCACACCTCGGGCGACGTTGAAGAAGCCATCGACTGGCTGCGGGCCATCGACAAAGAACACAAGCTCGCCACCGACGAGTACACGGTCGACGATTTTATCGAAGACCTCAAGAAAAAAGGCTACCTCCGAGAGGCGGTCGAAGGCGGAGGCGGTTTGGGAATGAGTCCGAAAACCGAACAAGAGCTCAGAAAGAGTGCCTTGGAGCGGGTGTTCGGAAAGCTCAAAAAATCTTCTCAGGGCGGTCAGCATCGCAGCCGCTTTACGGGCTCGGGAGACGAATCGACCGCAGAATTGCGGAGTTTTGAATTTGGCGATTCGACCGATTCCATTGCGCTGACTGAGTCGCTGAAGAACGCTCAAGTACTCCGCGGAATCGAGCCCGAATGGCTGCTCGAATCAGACTTGCTGGTGCACGAACGCGTCCACAAAGCGCAGTTGAGCACGGTTTTGATGATCGACCTCTCGCATTCGATGATTTTGTACGGAGAAGATCGCATCACCCCTGCCAAGCGGGTGGCCCTCGCCCTGGCCGAGCTCATCAAAACCCGATATCCCAAAGACAGCCTCGACATCATCGCATTCGGCAACGACGCCTGGCCCATCGAGCTGCGCGAATTGCCTTATCTGCAGGTGGGGCCTTATCACACAAACACGGTGGCGGGCCTCGATTTGGCCGCGGAGATTTTGAGGAAAAAAAAGGCGGCGAACAAGCAGATTTTGATGATCACCGACGGCAAGCCGAGCTGTGTCACCGAAGCCGACGGCAGCCACTACATGAACAGCGTCGGTTTAGACGACTACATCGTCGGCAAGTGCATGTCGCGGGCGGCCTCACTTCGAAAAGCCCAAATCCCGGTAACGACCTTTATGATTGCGCGAGACCCCTTTTTGCAGCAATTTGTTCGCCGCTTTACCGAAATCAACAAGGGAAAGGCATTTTACACCGGCTTGAAAGGGCTCGGCAGCATGGTGTTTGAAGACTACGAGAAAAACAGAAAAAAGAAGCTCTGACCGCTCTATGGCGGCTTGATTATGAATCATTCCACTCCCCCAATCGCCGAGAACATCGGCCAGCTCAAGTCGTCGAATTATCGAAGCAGAAGCGTTCGAGATGAATTGCGCGAAAATTTGATGGCTGCGCTTCAGTCGGGCACCGAGATATTCTCCGGAATTCACGGGTACGAACACAGCGTAATCCCCGATTTACAGCGCGCCATTCTCTCGAGACACCACATCAATCTGCTCGGGTTGCGCGGGCAGGCCAAAACGCGTTTGGCTAGGAGCATGGTTTCCCTTCTCGACGAATGGACGCCCTATTTGACGTGCACTGAACTGCGCGAAGACCCCTTGGCGCCCATTTCGGGCTTGGCCAAAAAGTACATCGCAGAAATGGGCGATCTCACAGAAATCGCGTGGATGCATCGAGACGATCGCTACTTCGAAAAGCTCGCCACCCCCGATGTCAGCGTGGCCGACCTCATCGGCGATGTAGACCCGATTAAAGCCGCCAATTTAAAGCTGTCGTATTCCGACGAACGCGTGATTCACTTTGGCATGATTCCCCGGGCGCATCGATCGATTTTTGTGATCAATGAATTGCCCGATTTGCAGCCTCGAATTCAGGTTTCTCTCTTCAACATTCTGCAAGAAGGCGATATTCAAATTCGGGGTTTTCAGCTCAGGTTGCCCATCGATATCCAATTCGTCTTTACAGCCAATCCCGAAGACTACACCAATCGAGGCTCGATCGTCACCCCGCTCAAAGACCGCATTGGCAGCCAAATTTTGACTCATTATCCCGAAGAAATCGAGATTGCTTCAAAAATTACGCGTCAGGAGGCCCGCATCGCTCCGGGGCTTCGCGAACGGATCCACTTGCCCGATTTGGCCGCCGAACTGCTGGAACAAGTCGGGTTCGAAGCGAGGCAGAGCGAGTTCGTCGACCCAAAGAGCGGGGTCAGTGCGCGCCTGAGCGTTTCGGCACTCGAGAACCTGTACAGCGCGGCCGAGCGAAGGATGTTGCTCAACGGCGAAACCGAAACCCGCATTCGTCTCAGCGACTTTGCAGGCATTGTTCCGAGCATTATCGGCAAGGTGGAACTCGTGTACGAGGGCGAGCAAGAAGGTCCGGACGCCGTGGCAGAGCATTTGATCGGAGCGGCAGTCAAACGACTCTTGCCCAAGTACTTCCCCCCTATGGAGAAGCTCAAACAAAGCGATCCGAACAATCCCTACCTCGGGATGATCAATGCGTTTGGCTCGGGCGATTTCATCGAATTGAATTTTGACGATTCAGATGCGCAGTATCGCAGCGCGCTCGAATCTCAAAGGCCTTTGTCCGATTTTGCGAAAAATCTGCGGCACCATTTCGACGATCAAGACCTGCACTTCGCGATGGAATTCGTGTTGTGGGCGCTTTCGGAACACGCGCGGATCAACCGCGACAAATTGATTGCGGGCACGCGATATAGCGATCTGTATTCGGGTCTATTTTCAGAAAGCGATTCTCCCGAAGCCTAGTCAGGAGAATCGATCTGATCAAGTGGAACGAGACCTACAGCAAATCGTTGGCGAGATTGGCCAGTTCGCTGCGCTCTCCTTTTTCGAGGGTGATGTGCGCGAATAGCTTATTCCCCTTGAGACGGTCGATCAAATAGCTCAAACCGTTCGACTGTTCGTCGAGGTAAGGAGTGTCGATTTGGTGAATGTCTCCCGTGAAGATAAACTTGGCATTTTCGCCGGCCCGAGTGATGATGGTCTTGACTTCGTGCGGAGTCAAGTTCTGAGCTTCGTCGACAATAAATATCACATTGCTCAAAGAACGCCCCCGGATGTAAGCCAAAGGGGTGACGAGAATCTTCTCGGTGTTCACCATTTCGTCGATTTGCTTATACTCTTTGTCCTGTTCGCGAAACTGGTTTTTGATATACTTGAGGTTGTCCCAAAGCGGCTGCATATAGGGATTGATCTTGGCCTTCATATCTCCGGGCAAAAAGCCGATGTCTTTGTTGCTGAGCGGAACTATGGGGCGAGCCAAATAAATCTGCTTAAATTCTCTTCGCTGCTCGAGCGAACCGGCGAGGGCCAAAAGCGTTTTTCCCGTACCCGCAACCCCTTGAAGACTCACCAGCTTGACTTCAGGATTCATGATGGCATGCAATGCGAACGTCTGCTCGGCATTTCGCGGCTTGATTCCGTAGAATGTTCGTTTCTCTACAGGTTCGAAGGCTTGGTCAAAGGGGTTGAAATAAGACAACATCGAGCTTCGGCTCGACTTGAGAATGTAAAAGTGGTTGTTGACCGGCTTAAAACCGCGCTCTGAATTTTCAATCACTCGATCGACATCAATGCGCCCTTCTCGATACAATTCGTCGATGAGTTCGTGCGGAAAATTATCGATCTGCCCTTTGCCCGTAAAGAGATTGTTGACGTCCTTAATCTTCCCCGTTTTGTAGTCTTCTGCGGGAATATTTAAGGCCTTGGCCTTGAGCCTTAAATTGATGTCCTTGGTAACGAGAATTACTTTTCGATCAGGGGCCTCGGCCATCATGGCCAGCGCCGAATTCAAAATGAAGTGATCGTTCTTGCGCATCGAAAACACGCGGGTCGCGTCGATGCGATTTCCTTCGGTGTTCATAATCACCTTGAACTTGCCTCGGGTTCCTCCGTTTAGGGCATTCCAATCTTGCAGGCTTTTGTCGCCCACTTTTTTATCGAGAAAACGAATAAATTCTCGGGCCTCAAAATTCTTGGTGTCGTTTCCTTTTTTGAACTCATCGAGTTCTTCGAGCACCGTGATTGGGATCGCGACGTCGTGCTCTTCAAAATTCTGAATGGCGTTGTGGTCGAACAGAATGACCGAAGTGTCGAGAACAAATATTTTCTTTTCGGAGTCCTTAATTTTCCCCGTTTTCTTCACCCCTGTCTTTTTGGCGGTCCCGGACTCTGAAATGGAGTCTGTTTTGAGCCGTGCACCTTTCATCGGGTTCGATTCGTGCTCGATGTCGAGCGGGGCAAGCAAAGCGCTGGTTTGAGACATTTAAGAGTGTTATTAATGTTGATTCCAAGTTAGACCGATTCAATTCACAAGCCCGGGCACCGCTCCGTTTTTCTATTCACTATTTCGATTTGATAACTCTAAAGCACCGCTTCAAATCATTTGCCGTAAGATTGATGCCCCGAATGCCGTCAGCGGTGGGCTCGTCCCCCTTTCCCAGCCGATTCTTTGTCGACAGAGATCGATTCGCACCGCGCAGAGTTCGCTTCTTTGGTGCATGCCTTGAGTAGTTCAATTCCATGCGGAGCAAACCGTTCGGGCTCGATGCCTCTACGAGCTTTTCGTGCGGCCTTGGTTTCACTATTTTCCGCAAATGATTCTAAATCGAATTTCGGCCGGCGCTGTTTTGAGCCTGTTTGCGCTGATGCTCTTTCAGCCCGAGAACAGCCGTGCGGCACATTTGGTCGGAGGGCACATCACATATAGGTGCCTGGGTGGGGGCGATTACGACATTAAACTTCGCGTTTATCGCGACTGCGCAGGGGGCGGCGCGGCCTTTGATGCCTTTGCCGATCTGGCGGTCTACGATGCCTCGAACAACCTGATTCTCAACATTGGAATTGCCAAGGGCACCGAGTTTATCCTTCCGAACAACAATACGGGCAACCCTTGCCTGAGCTCTCCTCCGGGGCTTTGCACCGAATACGCCGATTACGACACCGTGGTCAACCTGCCCCCAATCGCGGGCGGATACACTCTGGTTCATCAACGCTGCTGCCGCAATGCAGGCATCGACAACGTTCAAAATTCGGGGGCCTTCGGCAATACCTATTCTACCCGCATCCCCGACATGGGGGCAAACTGCAACAGTTCGGCACAGTTCACGGCCCCTTCTCCGATCGTTCTCTGCCTTGGCGACCCCTTGCAATTTCAAATTGAAGCCATCGATCCCGACGGGGATTCCCTTTTTTACGAATTCTGCGAAATTCTGAACGGGGGCGGTCAATCGGGCGGGGGATGCAATGCCGTGGTGCCCCAGCCGTCTTGTCCGCCTCCCTTTACGGCCATCCCCTTTGCTCCGGGCTACAGCGCGCTCAACCCGATTCCGGGAAGTCCCGCAATCTCGATCGAAGACAGCACGGGCAAATTGCTCGGCACCCCCAATCAGCTCGGTCGATATGTGGTCGGCGTTTGCGTGAGCGAATTCCGAGCAGGAAGCTTGTTGAGTACCGTACAACTTGATTATCAATTTATTGTAACCCAGTGTGTCAGCAATATCACCGCCGATATGGTCACGCCCATCGAAGACCCTTCGATCAATTGCGACGGCCTCACGGTGAACTTCATCAACCAAAGCCCCAGTTTTAGCACCCTGCTCTGGGATTTTGGGGTTCCCACAGCGACCAACGACACTTCGAATTTGCCGAACCCCCAGTTTACCTATCCTTATGCCGATACGTTTAGGGTTCAACTCATTGTAAACCCGGGCTTTGTGTGCAGCGACACGGCTTTTTTCGATTTTATTGTTCAACCGCCCGTTTCCGGCAATCTGCTTTGGACGGGCACTCCATGTTTTGAAGTTCAGAATCTTCAGTTCGAAGCGGTGGGCAATTGGCCTGCGCAAACCCAATTCGTCTGGGATTTTGGACCCAATGCGAGCCCAATTGGTTGGGGGCAACTCGTTCCTCCGCCCGTGAGTTGGTCGACTCCCGGCTGGCATGTCGTTGAATTTTTCGCAGATTATCCTCCCAACTGCCAGGTGATTCTTACCGACAGCGTGTTTATCAGCAATTTGAGTGCGACGGTAGACGCTGGCCCCGATCAGACGATTGCTCTGGGTCAAAACGCCCTTCTGAATGCGAGCGGCGGCTCGGAATACTATTGGTTTAGCGATGTTCCGGCCCGTTATAGCGGGCGATTTGAGCAAGGAATTTCGGTTTGGCCTTTTGAAGACACCACTACTTTCTATGTTCGGGTACTCGACGCTCAAGGCTGCGCCGGCATCGATTCGGTGCGCGTCTTTGTGCTGGATATCGAAAACCCAAGTGCGCCGCCCAATACTTTGACCCCCAATGGAGATGGCCTCAACGAAACCCTCGATTTGTCGCTTTTTCTCGAAGACGGCCCCGCCAATTTGACCGTGTACAATCGCTGGGGAAGCCCTGTCGTAGAAATTCTCAACTACAAAAACGACTGGAACGGGCGAAGTTCAGGGGGCGACCTCCTCCCGGACGGCTCGTATTATGTATTGTTGATTCGAGACGGAGTCACTTTGTACAAATCGTCCGTTCACTTGATCCGTGGGCGTTGACCGCTCGCGATCGCAACCGATTGCCCTTGCACAAATGAGACAAAAACCAACAAGAGAACCCAGAGAATATCGAGCTTAAAAAGTGCATAGGTGTTTGGTATTCTGTTTTGAACTACTTTTGAGCGCATTTTGAGTGGAAGCCTGTGCCAAGTACTGTCTTTTGTGCTGAAAAGAGCTCAAGGTCGTTTGTGCCCTCTCTCCCTCAAGGCCTTGTTCAATTTAACCTCTTTTCAGTGTGATGAATATTTATGTGTCTAACCTCAGCTATCGCGTTGAGGAAAACCAACTCCGGTCGCTTTTTGAGCAGTACGGAGAGGTGAGCTCGGTCAAGATCGTCATGGATCGCGAAACCGGTCGCTCGCGTGGTTTTGGTTTCGTTGAAATGACTAACGATTCCGAAGGCAAGCTCGCCGTCGAGCAACTCAATGAAGTCGACTTTCAGGGTCGCAATTTGCGCGTCAACGAAGCACGTCCCCGCGAAGAAGGCGGCAGTGGCGGAGGCGGAGGCTTTAGCCGCGGAGGCGGTGGAGGCGGCGGAGGCTACAACCGCGGTGGCGGAGGTGGCGGAGGCTACGAGCGTCGCAACGACCGCTACTAAGCGATCGAAGCAGACCGAGAAGCTTCATTTTTTAAAGAAGCAAATCCTACCCCGGCCAAACGCCGGGGTTTTTATTTTCAGAGGATTTCATTCGCCCAATCGGTGTATGGGGGCAATTTGCCTCAGTGAGGGTTCGTTCGACTTCAGACATTCCTTCAGGGGCCACAGAGATCAAGAGCCCTCCCGAAGTTTGCGGATCGGCCAAAAGCATGCGCTCGAAGGCATCTTTAAAATGCAGTTGCCGGCCATAGCTCCTCAAGTTGCGCGCGGTACCCCCGGGAGCACAACCGAGATCGCTGTAGCCACGAGCCCATTCAAACACCGGCAGACGATCAAAAACAAGCTCTGCAGACAATCCGGAAGCTTCGCAGAGCTCGAGCAAATGCCCCGCCAGACCGAAGCCCGTGACATCTGTCAAGGCATTCACCGCTTTTATTCGAGACAATTCAGACCCGATCCGATTGAGCTTTTTCATGGACTCCATGGCTATTTTGAGGTCGCCGGGTTTCGACAGCCCCTTTTTCTGCGCTGTGGTGATCAGACCAATCCCCAGCGGTTTGCTTAAATAGAGCATATCTCCGGCCTGAGCGCCTGAGTTCATCTTGACTGAATCAAGCGGGACACGCCCTGTGGCCGCCAGTCCGAAAATCGGTTCGCCGAGGTCGATGCTGTGCCCCCCTGCCAATGGAATTCCCGCTCGTTCGCATGCCGCGCGCGCGCCCCGCACAACCTCACCCGCCGTTTCAACGGGCAGTTTGTCGATAGGCCAACCCAAAATCGCGATAGCCATCATCGGTTCGCCGCCCATGGCATAGATGTCTGAGAGGGCGTTGACCGCGGCGATTTCGCCAAAATCGAAGGCGTCGTCCACAATGGGCGTAAAGAAATCTGTGGTAGAGACAATTCCCTGATCGCCGAGCCTGTAGACCGCCGCATCGTCTTTGGTCGAGTTTCCGACCAATAAATCGGGAAACACGCTCGAATTTCCCGAGTTCGACAATATTTTCTCGAGCTGATCGGGAGCGATTTTACAGCCACAACCCGCGCCATGGCTAAATTGAGTAAGTCTGTGGTTCACTTTGTTTGAAGAGATTCAATGATTTCGAGCGCAATGGCATCGGCCGAAACCGACCGGGTGTGCACAACCCGTCCGAGCTCGGCCCTTTTCTTTTCGGTTCCAAACCGATAGGCCTTGTCGTAATAGCGCAGCAAAAGTGCGGCACATTCGGCGAGTTGCCCGCCTTCGAGCAACTGAAGCGCGCGGTCGCATTCCAGCCCGCCCAGTCGCTTGCGAATTCGTTCGACCCCCATTTGGAGTTCAGATATCGGGGCACTGCCGTAAGACTGCACGAGCAGATCCAGTCGGTGTTCAAACGGGCGGTCGACCCAAATCCAAGGCGATCGCTGCATCCCCGCGTACAGACCATCGGGCAGGCGCACCTTGCCGATGGAATGCGATTCGTCTTCAATCCAGATTCTCCGAGACGTGTCTAAGGCGCGAAAAGCTTCGAAGACCTTGTTTTGAAAGTGTTCGTTGGGCGGCTGTTGTGCTTCACCAATCGAACCGAAGCTCGAACCTTTGTGCTTTGCTATGGCTTCGAGATCGACCATTTGCTCTCCCCTGGCGGCCAAGGATGCCAAAATGCCCGTCTTGTCGGTTCCGGTTGGCCCACTCAAGACCACCAACGGCAATTCGCGCTCGAAAAATGCATGAAGGTTGGTTCGATACGATTTGTATCCCCCCGGGAGGCGAACGACCTCAAAGCCCGCCGTCTCGAGCAGCCAAGCCATGGAGCCACTCCTCATTCCGCCTCTCCAGCAATACACGCCCACTTTGCCCAAAGGGGCCCATGCGCGCGCTCGATCGACCAAGCTTCCCAATTTCGGTCCGATCAATTCCAGACCGAGGCGCACCGCAGCACTTTGACCTTTCTGGGCAAAGCAGAGCCCGATTTGATGCCGCTCTTCGTCGCTGAACAAGGGGAGCGAGCGTGCGCCCGGAATATGGCCGCTTTCGTATTCTGCCGGAGCGCGCACGTCGAGAATCGGATATTCCTCCAACATTAAAAACTGCTCGATCGCTGCATCCATTCTGCAAAGTTCGTTTTATGCTTTGCCGGAAACCCGAGGCACGCATCGAAGTACGGCTTGAATTCGCAAATTTGCGCGCTTGATGCACTCAGCGATCCATCGAATGTACACGAACCCTAACTCAACAAATCAAGGACCCAAATCATGCGCGGATTGTTCAACTCGGTTTTCCCCTTATCGTTTGCCTTAGCCGCATACGTCACCACAGGCTGTCACGGCTCACAAACGCAAGAATCAGAGGTCGTTGCCGGCGATTCCCTCCAAGTGCGGCCAGAAGAGCCCAACGTTCGGCCAGTGCATTGGAGTTATGAAGATTCTACGGGACCCGGCTTTTGGGCCGAATTGAGCCCGGCGTATCAACTCTGCGGAACGGGAACTCTTCAGTCTCCCATCGACATTTCCTCCACCGGCCCTTCGGCCACTTCCCGTTGGCAATTTCGCTACGGAAAGACTCCGCTTCAAATGTATCACACCGAACACGTGGAGGCATTGATTGACAATGGACATACCATTCAAATTCCGGTCGAACAAGGGAGCGAATTGATGCTCGACGGGGCGGTTTATGCACTCAAACAATTTCACTTCCACACCCCGAGCGAACACAGCATAGGCGGGGTTAAAATGCCCATGGAAATTCACTTTGTGCACCAAAGCGCTGATCAAAAATTGGCAGTGGTCGGCGTTATGGTTCGCGAAGGCAAAGAGAATCCATTGTTTCGCAAGATGTTCGAGCACTTGCCCAAGTCTAAAGGAGACACGGTTCGGGTATCAGACCACCGCCTCGATCTTTCGCTTCACCTCCCCAAAAATGACCAAGCGTATCGCTATGTCGGTTCGCTCACCACGCCTCCTTGCACCGAAGGGGTCGAATGGCTGGTCTTGGCCGAAAGCATGGAGATGAGCTCGGAACAAATTCATGAAATCCACCGCAGAATCGGAACCAACAATCGACCTACTCAAGCGATGAGCAATAGAAAAATCGAGTCTCTTGAACTATTAGAAGTCGACTGATTGTGAAAAATTACCTGCTCATAGCATCTTTGATTTCTTGTTTTTTCGGAAGTTATCTGTACGCACAGAACACCGTCCGACCCGAAGCCTCAAATAAGGTCGATGGTTGGTGGCAAGCTCCCGGCGGCGAATTCAAATTGCGCTTTGGCGGATACGTCAAGGCCGATTTTATCTATGATTTTAAGCCGATCGGGTCTCCATCGTTTTTCGATGTAACTCAAATCCCTACCGATCAATCCGAGGGCCAAGCGGCCAGGTTTCAAGCCATGGAAACCCGCCTCAACATCGATGTTCGAAAGGCCACCGAACTCGGAGAAATTAGAGCATTTGTCGAGGGCGATTTTTACGGCAGCGGCAATTCTTTTCGACTGAGACATGCCTATGTAAGCCTTGGCAAACATTGGCTTGCGGGTCAGTCTTGGTCCACCTTTACCGATGTCAATATCATACCACCTACCCTCGACTTCGAAAAACCCGCGGCCTACGCCTTCGCAAGACATGCTCAGCTTCGATATACCACCGCCATTTCGCCTAAGTGGGAGTGGAGTTTGGCCGTTGAAGACCCCTCCAAAGCCATCGTTTTACCCACTGAGGGGAGCGTCGAGACGCCCATGCCCGACCTCGTGACGCGTTTTGTGTGGACGTCCGGACGCACTCAAATTTTCCTTGCCGGCTTTTACGCCCGTGCTCGCTTTTTGCCCGACTCCGGAAAGATCCAAAATGTGGAAGCTTATGGAGTGAACACGAGCTTCTCGATGGGTGTTTCAAATAAAAATCGAGTCTTTGGCCAAGCGATTTACGGTCCGGGAATTTCGAGACAACGCTTTGGAAATTTTGCCGAACCCGATTCTGACGGACAAATCAAACCGCTACTTGGCTTTGGATTGAATCTGGGGTACGAGCACTTCTGGTCAGAAAAGTGGTCTTCGCTCTTTTTGTTGAGTCATGGAGGAGAACATTTGGAATTTTCGGACAATACAGATTTGATCTCTCAAAACACCTACGCCGCGGTCAATTTGCTCTGGCATTTGCCCGCTCATTCCCTCGTCGGCCTCGAGTATTTGTATGGCAATAGAACGGATATCAACGATTTGAGCGGAGACGCACATCGTTTGATGATGAGCTTAAAAACAGACCTTTAGAAAATCTGCCCGGTCTAGGTCACTTCTGTTTTTAGAGAATTTGTCGCTTTGATTCATCCCGAACGTTCAGCCCACTGGCTGACTAACTTTGAGCGCCCCAATCGAACAAACGATTGGCGGGCAAGAACAACGCAAAATGATTTCGATTAGCCTTCCGAACGGAGATGTGCGCGAGTATCCCGAGGGCAGCCGCGCCTACGACGTCGCTTTGAGCATAAGTGAGGGGCTCGCCAGAAACGCCTTGTCGGCCTCGCTCGACGGCGAAACGATTGAGCTGATGCAACCGCTACAAAAAGGAGGTGCGTTGAAGCTGTTCACCTGGGACAGCCCCGAGGGAAAAAAAGCTTTTTGGCACAGCTCGGCCCACATTCTCGCCCAGGCCTTGCAATCGCTTTATCCTCAAATTCAACTGACGATTGGGCCCGCCATCGAAAACGGTTTTTACTACGACGTCGATTTCAAAGGAGAGATTCCCAACGACAAAGATTTTCCGGCCATTGAGGCAAAAATGATCGAGTTGGCGCGATTGAAAGCCGAGTTCAAAATGCGCCCCGTCTCCAAGGCAGAGGCTCTCGAAGTCTACAAAGACAACCCGTACAAAACCGAGTTGATCGAGCAACTGCAAGACGGTGAGATTACCTTTTGCGATCACGGAGATTTTACGGATTTGTGTCGAGGAGGCCACCTGCCCGATACCGGTTTCGTAAAGGCGGTCAAAGTGATGAACATTGCGGGTGCCTACTGGAGGGGAGATGAAAAACGCCCTCAGCTCAGCCGGGTGTACGCCATTAGCTATCCCAAAAAGGCGCTGCTCGACGAATACTTGGTGCTGCTCGAAGAAGCCAAAAAAAGAGACCATCGAAAACTGGGTCGCGAGCTCGAACTTTTCGCCTTTTCGCAACGGGTCGGACAAGGCCTGCCGCTGTGGCTTCCCAAGGGGGCAGCGCTTCGAGAGCGGCTGGAGAATTTCTTGCGAGCGGCTCAAAAAAAGGCGGGTTATCAGGCTGTGATTACCCCGCATATCGGCTCTAAAGAACTCTACGAAGTTTCAGGGCACTATGCCAAATACGGAAAGGATAGTTTTCAGCCGATTCGCACTCCTGAAGAAGGCGAAGAGTACCTCTTAAAGCCAATGAACTGTCCGCACCACTGCGAAATCTACAAAAGCAAGCCTCGGTCGTACAAAGATTTGCCGCTGAGATTGTCGGAATTTGGCACGGTTTATCGCTACGAAATGAGCGGCGAACTACACGGCCTCACCCGGGTGCGCGGGTTTACTCAAGACGACGCGCATTTGTTTTGCACTTCCGATCAACTTCTCGACGAATTCAAAAAGGTAATCGACCTGGTTTTGTACATCTTTAAAGTTTTAGATTTTCAAGAGTTCAAGGCACAGGTTTCGCTCAGAGATCCCGACAAACCCGAGAAGTATATCGGCTCGCTCGAAAACTGGGAAAAGGCCGAAAACGCGATTGTACAAGCCGCCCAAGAGAAAGGACTCCCCTTTGTAATCGAAACGGGCGAAGCAGCCTTTTATGGCCCAAAACTCGACTTTATGGTGCGCGACGCCTTGGGTCGAAGTTGGCAGCTCGGCACCATTCAGGTGGACTACAACCTGCCCGAACGCTTTGAGTTGGAGTATAAAGGTGCTGACAATCAAATGCATCGACCCGTGATGATTCACCGTGCTCCCTTCGGTTCGATGGAGCGCTTTGTCGCGGTTTTGCTCGAACATTGTGCGGGTCAATTCCCGCTTTGGCTCACACCCGACCAAGTCATCTTGCTTCCGGTGAGTGAAAAGTCGGTCGAGTACGCCCGCGAAGTTTCACATGTCCTCGAAAATTCCGATATTCGCGCCCTCGTTGACGAGCGCAATGAAAAGACTGGACGGAAGATTCGCGATGCCGAGGTTTCCAAAATTCCTTTCATGCTTATCGTCGGTGAGCAAGAGAGTCAAAACCGAAGCGTTTCGGTGCGCAAACACGGTCAAGAAGACTTGGGTTCGATGTCGATCGAATCGTTTGTCGAGCTGGTCGAAAGCACGGTTCGCCGAGAATTGAATGCCGCTCTTGAAACTGAAGTTTAACCCAATTCAAACGCCACACTGAGGAAGTCATACAATCCGCGGGACACCCGGCAGGAAGAAGATAAGCACCGGATTAACGAGCGAATCAGCTCGCCAAAAGTTCGCCTCGTCGGCGAGAATATTTCAGAGCAGGGTGTTTTCGACACTCGTGTTGCCCTGAGAATGGCGCAGGAGATGGAGCTTGATTTGGTCGAAATCTCTCCCCAAGCCGATCCACCGGTCGCCAAGATCATCGACTACAGAAAGTTCCTTTACGATCAGAAAAAGAAACAAAAGGAACTCGCTGCCAAAAACATAAAGGTGGTGGTCAAGGAAATACGATTCGGACCCCAAACGGACGAACACGACTACGACTTCAAGAAGAAGCACGCCATCAGCTTTCTCGAAGACGGTTTCAAGATCAAGGCCTATGTGTTTTTTAGAGGTCGCTCGATCGTCTACAAAGACCAAGGAGAAATCCTCTTGTTGAAATTGGCCCAAGAGCTCGAGGAACTCGGAAAAGTTGAAAGCCTGCCAAAACTCGAAGGAAAGCGGATGTACATGATGATGGCGCCCAAGAAGAAAGTAAAAGGATAACCTCCTCACCACTCCACGAACACAGAACCCGAGCACCATGCCCAAAATGAAAGCCAAGTCCGGAGCAAGTAAGCGTTTCAAGCTTACGGGCAGCGGCAAAATCAAGCGCAAGCACGCCTTCAAAAGTCACATTTTGACCAAGAAGAGCACCAAGCGCAAGCGCAATTTGACGCACAGCACCTTGGTGCACCCTTCAGACGAAGCGGGTGTGCGTTTGCAACTTTGCATCTGATCGCCGAACCCCTTCGACGAATCGGTTTTTAACAACCCTGTCGCGGTGCACAAAAGATCGGCCTCAAACCCGACGCCCTCGACAAAACTCAACAAACCATGCCTTTATCAAACAATGCGGTAGCGAGCCGCGCAAGACGCAAAAAGATCTTCAAACTCGCCAAAGGTTCGTTCGGACGTCGCAAAAACGTTTGGACGGTTGCCAAAAACTCTGTCGAAAAGGGCCTTACGTACGCCTATCGCGACCGCCGCAACAAAAAGCGCGAGTTCCGCTCGCTGTGGATTCAGCGGATTAACGCGGGTGCTCGTCAATATGGAATGTCTTATTCTGTGTTCATGGGCAAGTTGAATAAAAGCGGCATCGAACTCAACCGCAAGGTTTTGGCTGATCTCGCCTTGAATCATCCCGAGGCGTTCAAAGCCGTCTGCCATCAAGTGGCTTAAACACCGACTTCGAGCATTCAAGCCGAATCCTAAAGGGTTCGGCTTTTTTTTCGCCATAGGCTTTGTCTCGGAGGCTTAAATTCGCTCAACGCATCCGATGAATCGCTTTCCCCACTTACTCGCTCTCGGAATCCTCTGTTTTTCTGCGGTCTGCCTTGAACTCCAAGCCCAAGATTCCAAACAAGGGTGTGTGGCCGATCAATGGCATTCGGTCAGTACTCCCTCGGGCGTCAAGCTCCGGAGCGCTCCCAATCTCAAGGCGAGCACGGTCGCACTGATTCCGAGAGATTCTTCTCTTTTGCTCTGTCCCGAAAAATTCGGCGATCTCGCCGTCGAAGGGGTACAGGGATCGTGGCGATTCGCCCAATACCGAAATCACGAAGGTTTTGTGTTCGATGGCTTTCTTCGAGCGCGTTTTTCTGAGGGTGTGCCCAAAGACTCTTTGAGCGTCTCTGATACCGCGAGCCAATCGAAAACACCCATTCTGCAGCATCCGGGCAAAGTCGAATCGCCCATGGAATTCAAGGTCATCGGCGCGGTTTACAACCACTGTGGTTCGATCGACAGCCTTGACCCCGCTTGGTTTTGGTATGGCTTATACGCTGACGGCGAGCAGGAACCGATTCGATATCAACTCCGTCCGGTTGAGCTCTTGATCAGTTTGAGTCCGGGAAGTAAGCCGGGCAAACCTGAGTTCGATATCCTTCCGAAGAATCAAGAACCCCCGGCTCTTTTGATCGGGGGCAACCGCCCGATTGCGGCCTTGTCGGCGGACGAGCTTCACTCCGGTCAGCGCTTTCCCCTTGCCCTCATGCCCGGAACCGTCTCGACGCTGCCCGCTCCGGGAGCTCTTCATTCGCTCGATATCAAGCTTTTGGCCCTGGGCTCGATCGACGAAGTCGGCGACTGTCCGAGCATTAAAAATTATCGACTCGAAATTGAACAAAGCGGGCTGCGCCAGTCGCTTTCAGACATTTTTCAACTCGAAGACCGTTGTGGAGCCCCCGAATTGTTTTGGTTTGGAGACTTAAATTCCGACCGCATTCCCGATGCCGTATTTATCGAAAAGACCTCTGATAAGGTGCGTTTCACCCTCTTAAATTCTCAGAGTCGGCCCCAGCAAATTTGGACCGTCGGTTCGCGCTGGATATATCAAAATTGCCCTTAAACCCTATGGACGTAAAGCTGGAATTCGCGCGAAACGAAGATCAAATGCGCTTGATGCTCTCCGAGCTCAAAAGGCGATTGGAAAAAGTGTACGAAGGAGGGGGAATCGAACTCCAGCGAAAGCAAAAAGCACTCGGCAAGATGACTGCCCGAGAGCGTGTGGAGCACTTGCTCGACCCGGGAACCCAGTTCATTGAAATCGGCGCTCTCGCCGGAGAGGGTATGTACGCCGAACACGGAGGCTGTGCTGCCGGAGGAGTGGTGGTGGTGCTCGGTTGGCTCTGCGGACGAATGAGTCTTGTGGTCGCCAACGACGCCACGGTCAAAGCAGGTACGTGGTTTCCGATCACCGCAAAAAAGAATTTGCGGGCTCAAGAAATCGCGCTTGAAAACCACATACCGATTGTGTATTTGGTCGATTCGGCCGGTGTTTACCTCCCGCTTCAAGACGAGGTCTTTCCGGACAAGGAGAACTTTGGTCGAATTTTTCGAAATAACGCCTTGTTGAGCAGCAAGGGCATCAGCCAAATTGCGGCGATTATGGGGAGTTGTGTGGCCGGAGGCGCCTATTTGCCCATTATGAGCGACGAAGCTCTGATTGTTGAGAAAACGGGCAGCATCTTTTTGGCGGGCTCGTACTTGGTCAAAGCGGCGATTGGCGAAGACATCGACAACGAAACCCTGGGCGGGGCCGATACCCATTGCGAAATTTCAGGGGTCACCGATTACAAAGCCGCCAACGACGGGGACGCGCTCAAAAAGATTCGCTCGATAGTCGATAAAATGGGGGCTTTCGAACGGGCGGGATTCAACCGAATTCAAGCTGCGCAACCCGAGCGTCCGGCATCAGACATCCACGGTCTGTTTCCCGACGATCGAAGCAAACCCTACGACACCTCCGAAGTCCTGAAGTGCATTGTCGATTCCGGGAGCTTTGAAGAGTACAAAAAGGGGTATGGCAAAAGCTTGCTTACCGGCTATGCCCGGATCGACGGCTGGGCCGTGGGCGTTGTAGCCAACAATCGAATGTTGGTGCGGAACGGAAAGGGGGAAACTCAATTTGGAGGGGTGATTTATTCAGACTCCGCAGACAAGGCCGCACGCTTTATTGCGAACTGCAATCAAAAGCGCATTCCGCTGGTGTTCTTTCAAGATGTCACCGGCTTTATGGTGGGTTCGCGAAGCGAGCACGGAGGCATCATCAAAGACGGGGCTAAAATGGTGAACGCCGTGAGCAATTCGGTCGTGCCAAAGTTCACCGTTTTGATGGGAAATGCTTTTGGTGCAGGTTATTACGCTATGTGTGGAAAAGCGTACGACCCCAGACTCATCGTGGCCTGGCCTACCGCGCGGCTTGCCGTAATGGGGGGAAATCAGGCCGCTCAGGTCTTGCTCCAAATCGAAAAGGGGCAGCGCAAGAGCAAATCGCGCAAAGAAAACGACCCCGAAGATCAGGCCTTGATCGAGCGCATTCGCGACCGCTACGACCAGCAAACTTCTCCCTACTACGCGGCTTCTCGACTTTGGGTCGATGCCCTGATCGATCCCGTCGAAACGAGGGGTGTTTTGAGTATGGGGATCGAAATGGCCGATCACAATCCGCATATCGAGCCTTTTTCAATGGGCATTCTTCAGACTTAATCCGAATTGCAGGTGGAAGGTTATTTTGAATTTGGTTATGTCAAGCGAGCATTTGGACTTAAAGGCGAGGTTGTTGTGCAATCGGATGCCGACGATCCCAAATCCTACTTGGATACCAAGGTTTTCTTTGTCGAAGACTCCGGGCTCGCACTCCCCTGGTTTGTGCAGTCGATGGAGCCGAATCCGGACCACAGCTTTCGGGTGAAGTTTGAACAGCTCAACAGCGAATCAGAGGCTCGGGAGTGCATCAGAACCAAGCTGTTCTTGCCCGAAAGCGCGCTTCCCGATCCGGGCGAAGACGGTTTTTATTATCACGAAATCGTGGGTTACGAACTGTGGAATGTCGAGGAAGACGGACATCGCAGTCTCGTGGGTCGGATTGCGGATGTCATTGACCGCAATCAGCAGGACTTGCTCGAAGTGCACTCGGAAAGCGCTCGTTACCTCATTCCGCTGACCGACGACTGGATTCTCGAATTCAATCGAGCCGAAAAGCGATTTGATTTTCGACTTCCACCCGGTTTGCTCGAGGTTTTTGAAAATTCCAAAGACTGAGGTCGCAAAAAGCACGGCGTGTTTCGCTTTACCCGTTTTGCGCTGTACAACGAACACAGCGCGCACAAAATCGGCACCGACTCGGTTTTATTGGGCTCTTGGCTCGGTGCGCGTTTGCATTCGGATCGGCCATTCCGGGCAGCCGATCTCGGCTCGGGCACAGGGGTTCTTGGGTGCCTCATCGCCGATCGATTTCCCCTTGCTTCGATAGATCTATTTGAAAAGGAACCCGAAGCTTGCGAAGAATTCAAGCGCAGCGCGGAACAACTGCCGTTTAAAGAGCGAATGCAGCTCTTTGAAGGCGATATCTTCGAGCAACTGCCCCTGCGCAAGCCCGAGAAAGGCTATGACTTCATTGCGACAAACCCGCCATTTTTTTTGAAGTCTCTGGCTCCCGAAGATTTGAAACGAAAGACCTCGAGGCATTTTGAAGGCGAGTCTATGCGCAAACGCTGGTTCGAACTCGCGGCTTCGGCGCTGGCTCCCGGCGGAACGCTTGCCTTTGTTGAACCCGCAGATCGGGAACCTCCCTCGGGTTTCAGCCGATGGAATCTCTTTGAAAGTCGCGTGCTTTGGGTGAAAGGTTTGGAGGGCAAGCCGAGAATTCGCAAACTCCAAGAATGGATTCGACCGAACGGTTCGATTTCAAACACCGGCCTCGAGGAACTCGAAATTGCGGTTTGGAAGGCTCCAAACCTCCATAGCAATGCCTACAAAAATTTACTAAACGGAATATTGCCCTCGCTTTCTGAATCTTCGGCCGCCTTGGGCTCAGACACTCCAAATTGATCGAAGTGATGCTTGAAGTGCTTCATGTGGAGCAAGGTCCAAAGCTCGACGTCCAAACGTCCAAAATCGGGGTGAATTGAACTGAACTGAGGGTTCTTGGTAAAGAGCAACTGCATGTCTATCAACGTTCTGAGCAGGCGTATACGGCTCTCGTCAAAACTCGCCTCCGGCAAGGGAAGTTCATAGAATTCCTCCGGGCTTCTGAGGTTTCGGGCCAGCGGTTTGTCGGATCTCAAAAACTGTTGGTAGCGCTGCACTTGCTCCGGAGAAATCCGCATCTCGCGCACTTCGTCGCGCAGACTCATCCGCAATGCACGGGTGAGGTGATCGACCATTTCCGTGGGAGACATAAGCCCCCAGCGCGCCTGAGAAGACAACGTAAGCCGCCTGAGCGCGTTGGGAACATCGCTATTGAAGAAGTCGTACATGGGGCATCTTTACGAATATAAAGATACGTAAAGTACGACAACAAAAAAATCCTGTTGAAAACTTATAAGTGGATCACTTCACCATATGCATCCGCAGTGGCCTCCATTATGGCCTCGCTCATGGTCGGGTGCGGGTGGACGCTCTTCATAATCTCGACACCGGTCGTTTCAAGCTTGCGCGCAACAACGGCTTCGGCAATCATTTCAGTCACGTTGGCACCGATCATGTGGCAGCCGAGCATTTCGCCGTACTTGGCGTCGTAAATCACCTTGACAAAGCCGTCTTTATGCCCTGCGGCCGAAGCTTTGCCCGAAGCCGAAAATGGAAACTTTCCGATTTTGAGCTCGTAGCCGGCCTCGCGAGCGGCTTTTTCGGTCATGCCCACGCTGGCGATTTCAGGCGAACAATAGGTGCAGCCCGGGAGGTTGCCATAGTCGAGCGGCTGAGGATGATGTCCGGCGATTTTCTCTACGCAGATAATCCCCTCGGCACTGGCCACGTGCGCTAGCGCAGGTCCGGGAACACAATCTCCGATGGCGTAATAGCCGTCGACTTTTGTTTTGTAAAACGCATCGACTTTGATCTTGCCCTTTTCAACCTCAATACCCACAGCTTCGAGCCCGATGTTTTCGAGATTGGCTTCAACCCCGGCCGCAGAGAGCACGATGTCGCACTCGATCTTTTCTTCGCCTTTTTTGGTCTTCACGGTGACGGAACACCCTTTGCCCGAAGTGTCCACCTTGAGCACCTCGCTGGAGGTCATCACATTGATTCCCATTTTCTTGAAGCTTCGCTCCAATTGCTTGCTGATGTCTTCGTCTTCGACAGGAACCAATTGCGGCATATATTCCACCAGAGTGACTTCGGTTCCCATGGCGGCATAGAAATAGGCAAACTCCGCTCCGATGGCACCCGAACCGACGACGACCAAGCGCTTGGGCTGTTCGGGCAAAGTCATGGCTTCGCGATATCCGATAATCTTTTTGCCGTCTTGGGGCATGCTCGGAAGCACGCGAGAACGGGCACCCGTAGCGACGATGATGTGCGCCGCCGAATACTCTTGAACCGACCCGTCTGACCCGCGCACCGAGAGCTTTTTGCCCGGAAGCAGCATGCCCTCGCCCATCAATACGTCGATTTTGTTCTTCTTCATCAAAAACTCGACGCCTTTGCTCATACCGCCTGCCACGTCTCTGCTGCGTTTCACGACCGCCGAAAAGTCTTTGTCCACTCCCGAGGCGTTGAGGCCATAGTCGCCGGCGTGTTTGAGGTATTCGAACACATTGGCGCTCTTCAACAAGGCCTTGGTGGGGATGCACCCCCAGTTCAAGCAAATGCCCCCGAGGCTCTCGCGTTCGACGACCGCTGTTTTAAGACCGAGTTGTGAAGCGCGAATCGCGGCGACATAGCCACCGGGGCCTGTGCCGAGAACAATGAGATCGTAGTTCATGGTGTGTGTATGAGTGCCGGAGAAAACCGAATTCTCCGCTTCAAAAATAGAGCAGCCGAGCCGGCTTCAAGCGACGAATGCCACCGCGCTGATCTCGATGTTCGCGTTTTTCGGAAGTGCGCTCACTTCGACGGTTTCTCGGGCGGGCGGGTTCTCTCGGAAATAAGTGGAATACACCTCGTTGACTACGGGAAAGTGCCCCATATCTGAGAGAAAAATGCTGCACTTGACCACGTCCTTAAAATCGAGTCCTGCCGCTTTGAGAACCGCACCGAGATTTTCGAGGACCATGCGGGTTTCGATTCGGATATCGCCGGTAATCAACTTGCCATTTTCGGGGTTCAGCGCGATTTGACCGCTCAAAAAGACAAAAGGCCCTGCTTGAATGGCTTGGCTATAGGGGCCAATGGGCTCAGGGGCGTCGGGAGAGAGTATGACAGTCTTCACGGGGGGGTGGGGGTTTGGTTCGTGCAAAGTAGCATATTTGAGCCCCAAAAAAGTGCATTGAACGACCTGCTCCTCGTCGACAATTACGACTCGTTTACCCATATCCTCGCCTATTTGCTCCAAATGGAAGGAGCAGAGGTCGAAGTGCGCCGCAACGATGCCTTTGATTTAAAGTATGCTCGCAAGTTTAGGCGCTTGGTGATTTCGCCCGGCCCGGGTTTGCCTCAAAATGCAGGGATCACGCCTGAACTGATCGACGACCGAATCGGAAAGGTGCGCATTCTTGGAGTTTGCCTCGGACATCAAGCGCTGGGGCAGGCCTTGGGCGCCGCGCTCTACCGGCTCGAGACGGTTCGACACGGGCGCGAAGGAGTGCTTTTGACCTTACATGAAGGCGATCTTCTTCAAGGGCTTAGAGGCCAAGACGTTCGCATTGGGTTGTACCACAGTTGGGCGGTCGATCCACTCAAACTCCAAGCCGAAGTTCTGGCCACCGATTCAGATGGAGTACTCATGGCTTTTGAAGAACCGAAGCTCGGGGCGTATGCCGTGCAATTTCATCCGGAATCGATTTTGAGCAGCCACGGGCGACAGATCTTGGCAAATTTTGTCGGGCTCAGCGACTCGATTCGCGCTACTTTGAGCGACTCAAGCGCACCTACATTTTAGAGTTCGAGAATGAAAATACCTCTTTCTGCAAATGCCCGAGAACCCAAATTGTGGCAGGCGCTCTTGCCCGTGGGGCTCTTGATCGGATTGTTGAGCTATAACGTGCTCGGGGTTTACGGAGACGAATCGATTTCGGGCTCGAATCAAATGATTTTGTTGCTCGCGGGCTTTGCCGCCCTTCTCTTGGCGCGAAGCAACGGATATTCCTGGCATGTGCTCTTCGACTCGATCGGTCAAAGCATCGGAAACACGGCTTCTGCTCTTTTGATTTTGCTGATCATCGGAGCCTTGTCGGGCGCTTGGCTCGTTGGGGGCGTCATACCTGCGATGATTTACTACGGACTCGATCTTTTGCAGCCCGAGTTCTTCTTGCCTGCGTGTGTGCTCGTGTGCTCTTTGGTGTCGCTGGTCACCGGAAGCTCTTGGTCGACTTCGGCCACGGTAGGGATCGCACTTGTGGGGATTGGCGACGGCATGGGGATATCGATGGCGATGACGGCAGGTGCGGTCGTCTCGGGAGCTTATTTCGGCGATAAAATTTCTCCGCTTTCCGACACCACCAATCTGGCCCCCGCCATGGCCGGAGCCGAGTTGTTTGACCACATCCGCTATATGCTCATCACCACAATACCGACTTATCTGATCACCCTCGGTGTTTTTGTCGTCCTTTCTTTGCTGCAGAGACCCGAACTCTCGGGTGCGAGCCCCGATTTGATTCGCTCGAGCATTGCCCAACACTTCGATATTTCGCCTTGGCTTTTTGCCCCTCCCCTCTTGGTGATCGGTTTAATCGCACTCAAAGTCCCCGCCATTCCCGCGGTGCTCTCGGGTGCGCTCGCAGGCTTGCTTTCGGCCTTGATTTTTCAGTTCGAGCTCGTGCTTGGGCTGGGGGGAAGTAGCTTTCAGGAGATCTACCGAACCTTGATGGATGCCCTGACGGTGACGACTCAAATCGAAACCGGATCTGCCGATCTCGACAAGCTCCTCAGGTCTCGGGGGATGGAAGGGATGATGGGCACCATTTGGCTGATTCTCTGTGCGATGGTTTTTGGCGGAGCCATGGAGGGCGGAGGCTTTCTCAAGCGAATAGGCGAATGGATGATGAGCCGTGCCAAATCAGATCGATCGCTTTTTGCCAGTACGGTGGCCACTTGTCTCGGTTTGAATGTCACGGCCTCTGATCAATATCTGGCGATCGTTGTGCCGGGACGAATGTTCGCACCGCTCTACAAGAAAAGGGGCTTGGCCCCCGTCAATTTGAGTCGAACCCTCGAAGACGCGGGAACTGTGAGCTCTGCACTCGTGCCTTGGAACACCTGCGGTGCCTACCAAAGCGGGGTCTTGGGGGTGGCGACGGGAGACTACGCGGCCTATGCCGTCTTTAATTGGCTGAGCCCCATCACCACACTCGCGGTGGCTTATTTGGGCTTTCGAATTAAGAGGATCGAGCCGGAAGCCGAGCTTAGTTCGGCGAGATAAGCGCATTGGGCGCGCAAGCATTTGTAGAAGTTGAACTTCCCAAGATCTGATCGCTTCGGCGTTTGACCGACCGATCGGCCGTGGTGTGTACCGCCTTGATTCGCTGGTTTTCTCGGCGCACATCTCCGCTCTTTCTCAGCTCGTGCCATTCTCGGGCGAAGCGAATTCCCGCGCGCTCGTCGACGATCGGATCGGGGTAATCGCGCCCGCGCACAAAGCCGTAGAACAGTTCCTCCATGGCTTGAGTTTTCCACGGCTGCAACGCGAGCCCCGAGGGCAAATCAGACAGTTCGGGCACCCATTGCTTGACAAAACGGGCTTCGGGATCGTGCTCAATCGACTGCTTTACGGGGTTGTACACCCTCAGGGCGTTGATGCCCGTAGTGCCGCTTTGCATTTGAATCTGAGGGTAGTGAATTCCGGGCTCGTAGTCGAGAAACCAACGCGCCATGAGTCGGGAAATGGGCTGCCAGGGCAGGCGCAGGCTGTGGGTGGCAAAACTCACCAACATGGCGCGCATTCTAAAATTGATATAGCCCGTGGCCGCCAGACAACGCACACAGGCATCGACGAGCGGATAGCCGGTTTGACCGAGGGCGAACGCTTCGAATTTCTCTCGATCAAAAATGCGTTCGAGCGCCGAGAAGCCCTTATTGACGTCCTCAAACTCCATTCTCGACTCAGACTCAAACTTTTGGACGAAGTGCGAATTCCAGTGCAGGCGACTCGCAAAAGACCGCAAATGAGCTCGGTGTACGCCGATTTCAATCTGCTTGAGCGCAGCCTGAAAAACCTCCCTTTGACTCAGCATTCCCCAAGCCAAATAGGGCGAAAGCCTGCTGCAATGGGTTCTGCTGCCCTCGGGCTTGGAGATTTGAAAGCGATATCGAGCAGAGTCGATGTGTAAAAACCGATCGAGTCGGCTCAATCCCATCGATCGGCCTCCGATTTGAAATTCGCTCGAAATGCTCGATGCGGTCGAATCTCGAAATTCGGGTCTGCGCACCGACGAATCCATGCGCCGGGCGTATTCGAAAGAGCTGTCGGGGGCTGCGACGACGAGCCGAAAAAGGGGCGCGTTCATTTCGAGTTTCCAACGCTCATCCCAAAAAGCGCGGTTCTTCAGACCACGCCTGATTCCCGGACGGGCGAATTCGAACCACGGAATACCCCAAGTTCTCAATTGCGCTTTGAGCTTGCGGTCGCGGGCAAAACTGCGTGCATTTCCGACTTCTTCGCAACTGAAAACATCGAAATTCCCGAGCGTTGTTCGCAAGCGGTCGAAGGCGTTCGAAGCCTTATCGCTGAATTCGAGCAAGGGGATTCTCCACTTCAACAGCTCCCCCCGAAGCTCGTCGAGGCCTTGGGCCGCAAATCGGGCATGTCTTAAATCAAAATCCTCGTCTTCAAACCATTCAGGCTCCCAAATGAAGCAGGCTACTACGGCTTTACCCGTTTCGATTGCGCGATAGAGTGCCTCGTGATCTTCGCAGCGCAGGTCTTTTTTGAACCAAACAAGCGCGAGCTCCGGGTTCAAAGCGCGTCGATTTGATCGATCAAGCGCTCTGCTTTGTCTGCGAAAGCCGCTCGATCTTCGGGCTTCATTTTTTCGAGGCTGCGGTAGATCATCGACATCCGCGGGTTGCGCTCCAATTTGACTCGGTTGCGCTCGATGAAATTCCAATACAAACTATTGAACGGACACGCCTTCTCCCCCACCCGATCGTTGGGATCGTAAAAGCAAGAGCTGCACGGAGCCCCCTGTTTTTTGAGATAATTGGCCGAGGCGGCATAAGGCTTGGTCGCCATGATTCCTCCATCTGCAAATTGGCTCATTCCCCGGGTATTGGGCATTTCAACCCACTCAAAAGCATCGATGTACACTCCGAGGTACCAGCGGTCCATTTCGTCGGGGGAAATGCCGGCCATCAAGCCAAAATTGCCGGTGAGCATCAGTCGTTGAATGTGATGGGCATAGGCGTGTTCCAAAGTTTGCTCGATGGCTTGGCTCATGCACTTCATGCGGGTTTTGCCCGTCCAATACCACACAGGCAAGGGCCTGTTTGCCTCAAAAAAATTGAGCTCGGCATATCCGGGCATTCGCGACCAATAAATGCCGCGGACATACTCTCTCCAACCCAAAATTTGACGTACAAAACCCTCGATCTGAGCGAGCGAAATCTGTGAATTCGGCGCTCGATAAGCCGAGATACACCGCTCGATTACCTCGGCGGGCGAAAGCATTTTGAGGTTCATTGAGAAAGCCAAGCGACTGTGCCACAAACTCCAGGATTTTTCGCTGAGTGCATCTTGAAAAGTTCCGAAGCACGGGAGCAAGCGCTCGGCAAAATCTTCGAGTAATTCAAGCGATTGGGCTCGATCGATCGGCCAATAAAATTTTTCCGGGGCCGCGCTGCTCAAGGTTTGAATTCCCGCTTTTTCAATCGCCCGGGCAATCTCCGAAAGGTCGTTTTCGAAGAGCAAGGGCTCCGGAATCGCGACATTTTTTGGAATAGACGAACGATTTTCGAGGTCAAAATTCCACCGTCCCGATTCGGGCTCAGCGCCTTCCATCAAATAGCCCGTGCGCTGTCTCATCTTGCGATAAAAACGCTCCATCAAGGGCGACTTTTGGCTCGGAAACCATGTTTCGATTTCCTTGCGCTCGAGTACAAAATGTTCCGAAGAAACTGCGTGGAACGGCATGCCCAATGCGCTGCCGGCATGGTGAAGAAGGCCATCTAAACGATGCTCTTCAGCCTCTTGAAATGTCCACTCAGAAAAACGAAAACGAGCGCGCAGCCCGCGGATGTTTTCTTCAAACGACTGCTTGTTCTCGGGATGGTCAATTGCGAGATAAACAACTCTGTGCCCCAGCACTTTGAGCTTCTGTGCAAAGCTCCTCATCGCCGCGAAGATCCCGAGAACTTTTTGAATGTGATGCACCACATAATCGGTCTCGCTGCGCACTTCCATGAAGGCGTAGACCACATCGGGACGGACTTCTCGAAACCAAGAGTGATTCTCGTTGAGTTGATCGCCCAGAATCAGGCGCAAAATCAAAGCCTCCTCCTCTTTTTTTTCGGCTTCAACGGGCAAGTGAACTTCCTTCATCCCATTTAAACAGAACCCGATGAGTGCATGTTCAAACGAAAATTTGACCTTCGTCGGGGCGTCCGTAAACTTTTTGCGTACCCGCCACACAATTGAGACACGACATCAACGCGAGCAGGGCATCGAAGTGATGCCAGTCGACGATCTCAGATAAATCGATGGAAATCGCGGGGTTGAGCAGTGCCCGAATCTTGAGTTTGCATGCGCTCAAGCCGAGTTTGGAGGCTTGATATCCTATTTCTGCGAGCTCAAACTGCCTCGAAAGAGCGCGGGGATAGGTTTCGAACACATCGATTCCCAATGCGCGAAAACGCTCCGACAACTGCATCGCCCGAGCGGTTAATCCACCGAGAAACATCGGGCTCATGGCGTTGAGCTCGAGATCGGCCTCCCGAAAGTGATAATTGGAACAGCCCTCGAGCCCGAAATAAACACCGGGAAGGCTGAGCGGAGCATCGATGGCGAGGCGTTCGGGTTTAAAGTGTTCGGCGGCTTTGTACAAAAA
Organism: Schleiferiaceae bacterium; assembly: GCA_041739275.1. Taxonomy (GTDB): domain Bacteria; phylum Bacteroidota; class Bacteroidia; order Flavobacteriales; family Schleiferiaceae; genus WGMI01. The sequence continues at coordinate 35,206 of JBGSOF010000055.1, forward strand.
AGCATCGGCATCCACACCTTTGTCTACCGACATAAAGTGAATGCGTGCATGGTCGAAAATGCAGAGAACCGTATTGCCCGACAGCTTGCTTCCGTAATCGATTCCAAAAACCACTCGATTCATTGCTCAGAGATCCCAAACCGCTTTTCAACTTGTTCGGTTCGGTAGGCAAAGATGTGTTCGAGTCTCGGTTTGACGAGCCAAGGGTGAACGAGGTCGCCCAATGGCGAAAACGGCAGGCAATAACTCACCCGATCGATCATTCTCACCCCCGCGTCAACTGATTCGAAATGGTGTTCGTGATGCCAGATTTTGTAGGGACCGATGCGTTGTTCATCCACGAAAAAACGGCCATCTTCCACGTGCGTAATTTCTGTAACCCATTCTATCGGAATTCCGAAAAGAGGACGAACCCTGTAGCGAATAAACAGACCCGGAAACATGGTTTCGGGCAATTCGCTCAAGACCTCGAAGCCCAAATCGGGCGGAGTGATCAGCGGCAGATTGCGCGGAGACGAAAAAAATTGCCATGCCTGTTCGACCGTGGTCGGAACAATTTGCTCTTGGGTAAACTGATGAAGCACCGGTGTTTTGTTAAAAGTGGATGCGCTTTCTTCGATTTTCGAATCGATGTTAAGACAGAAAAGCCCACCGTATTGTTTCGTTTCACTTCTTTGCACTTTCTCAACCCAGCCAAAATATGCCTCATTCCATGATCGCTCGCTCTTTGAAATGCGCCCTGCTGGCCTTCTTGGTGATCCATTCCGGCAAACCGCTTCGAGCCGTCGAGGGGATGTGGCTGCCGATGTTTCTCGAAACCCTCAACCAAAGCGAAATGCAGCAGCTCGGGTTTCGACTGAGCGCGGCCGATATCTACTCGATCAATCAAAGCAGCCTCAAAGATGCGATTGTGAGTTTCGGTGGGGGGTGCACGGCTGAATTGATTTCGGGCAATGGGCTGTTGTTGACCAATCACCATTGTGGTTATGGGGCGATTCAGTCTCACAGCAGCGTTGCAGACGATTTGCTCACCAAGGGTTTTTGGGCGAGCGATCGGGCGAGCGAAAAGAAAAATGCCGATTTAACCGCCCTGTTTGTGCGGAGAATGGAAGACGTAACCGAGCAAGTCCTCCTCGGGCTTGTACCCACCGGCGATGCCGCAGCCTTTCGCACCGAGCTCGAAGCCCGAAAAAAACTCCTCATCGAAAAGGCGCGTGCCGAATGGGCCGGTGTTTTGCCGAGTTGGGAATTCGAGCTGCGAGCCTTTGACTATGGCAATCAGTACGTTCTGATTGCGACCGAAACTTATTTGGACGTGCGCTTGGTCGGGGCGCCTCCCTCGAGCATCGGCAAATTTGGATCGGATACCGACAATTGGGTTTGGCCACGACACACGGGCGACTTTAGCCTGTTTCGGATTTATGCCGACGCCGAAAACCGCCCCGCCCCGCCGTCTGAAATCAATCAAGCCTTGAACAGTCCAAGTTTTTTGTCGATTGAATTGGGCGGGATTCGCCCGGGCGACTTCAGCATGGTCTACGGTTTTCCGGGCTTTACCCAAGAGTATTTGCCCCGCGAAGGACTGCGGCAAATCGTTGAAATTGAAGATTCTATTCGGGTCGGAGTGCGCGATGTTCGACTGGCGGTGCTGGACGAACGCATGCGCAAAAGCGACGCGCTTCGAATTCGCTATGCGGCCAGCTACGCTTCGATTGCGAACGGCTGGAAAAAATGGATCGGAGAAATGCAAGGAGTGCGCCGAACCAAGGGCTTGGAGCGCAAAGAAAATTTTGACCGAAAGCTCACCGAGCGCGCGCTCGAGTCTGAAGCAATGTCGAATTCGTACGCCCAACTCGAATACCGCTTCGATTCAGTGTACGCACTTCGAAATCCCTTGCTGAGGCAACGGACGGCCTATTCGGAAGTCTTTCTTGCGGGCAGCCCGCTCTATCGCAGCATGGGGCAATGCGCCGCACTTTGTCTAAAGTTCAAGGACAGCGATTCAGCCTCGCCCGATGAACTTTTGCGACTGGCCGAAATCCTTGAAATCGCCTCAGATACCGCAGGCTATCGAATTGAGCGAGAAACCGCGCTCCAGACTTTTGCGCTCTACGATCGCTACACCCGCGGAACCAAGCGCTTTGAGGCTTTCGATCGCTGGGCCTCTTCCGGGAGTACTGCCAAAGCTTGGGACGACCTCTATGGCAAAAGCATGCTGTCGAATCCGAAGAAAGCAGAAAAGTGGCTTAAAAAGGTCGAAAAATCGCCGGGTGCGGCGCTTGAACTCCTCGAGAAAGACCCGCTGTACGCCTTCTGGAAGTCGGGCAGCGATTGGTACACCGACGAGGTTCGAAGCCCGAGTGTCTCGATCGAAACCAAATTAACGGCCCTCATGGCCGAGCGAACCCAAATGATTCGCATCCTGGCACCCGAGCATCGCTTTTATCCAGATGCCAATTCCACGCTCAGACTGGCCTATGGTCAGGTTTCGGGATTTTCGCCCCGCGATGGAGTTGAATACGCGCATCAGACCTATTTGAGCGGGATGATTGCCAAATACATTCCCGGCGACTACGAATTTGATCTGCCCGAAAAATTGATCGAACTCGACCGGAGCAAAGATTTCGGGGTCTACGGCGAAAACGGCAAATTGCCCATGTGTTTTATCGCGTCAAATCACACGACCGGAGGCAATTCGGGCAGCCCCGCACTCAATGCCCAAGGGCGATTGGTCGGGCTCAACTTCGACCGGGTGTGGGAGGGCACCATGAGCGATGTCAACTACGATGCTTCGATTTGCCGGAACATCATGGTCGACATCCGCTTTGTTTTGTTCGTCGTCGACCGATTTGCGAACTCGGGGTATCTGCTCGAAGAGATGGACCTCTACATGAACGGTTTGGCGATCTGAGTCTAACGCGCATCGATCAAAAACAGCGCGGGCACCTTGGCGAGCTCAAGACCCGAGGCCTTCCATTCTCTCGCGCTCAGGGTGCGAATGTATTCTGAGGGCCCCGTGAGATCGGCGGCCACGCAAAGCCGTGTTTCGGGCGCCAGATGAAGGAGCAGTTCCGAAAAGAGTTTTTGATTTCGATAAGGAGTTTCGATGAATATCTGAGTTTGACCACTGCTGCGGCTCAACTTCTCAAATTCTTTGACGCGTTTTCGCCTTTCGTCTTTTTCTATGGGCAAATAGCCGTTAAACGCAAACGACTGTCCGTTCATTCCGCTGCCCATCAACGCAATCACGATGCTCGAGGGGCCCACCATCGGGCGGACGCGAATTCCCGAACGATGCGCCAGTTCGACCAGCTCCGAGCCCGGATCGGCCACACCGGGGCAGCCGGCCTCTGAAATCAAGCCGAGGTCTCGCCCGTCAAAACAGGGCTCGAGCATTTCAAGCCATTCCTCTTCAGGGGTGTACTTGTTGAGCACGGTCAAAACCAAAGCGGATTGATCTTTAGACGGCAGCGCTCTTTTGATGAATCTCCGCGCCGATTTTTCGTTTTCGACCGCGTAGTGGTTGACGCGCTCAAGGGTTCGTTTGATGCTGAGCGGCAACACTTCGAGCGGTTCTGACTCCGAAATGGGGCTGGGAATGAGCCAAAGAGCCCCGCGCTCTCCCCTATTTGCCGCGGGCTGTTCCAACATGTTCATTCTGCTTGTTTCCATTGATCAATCCACGCATCGCAGGCGCGTTCCAACAGCCGATACACAGACTCGAAGCCTTCCTCTCCTCCGTGAAAGGGATCGGGGACCTCGAGTTCGGCTCCGAATTCCGCACTCGGTTCGAGCACTTCGAGCATCATTCGAATTTTGGCTTTTTGCATTGGGTCGGGGGCGAGATCCAACAAAGCGTCGCGATTCGAGCGGTCCATGGCTAAAATGAGATCAAATCGGTCAAAATCGTCGGGCAAGAAAGGCCTCGATCGAATTCCTTCCATGCTCAAGTCGTGCTTTGCAGCGCTCTTTCGAGTTCGATAATCGGGAGGTTCACCTTGATGAAAACCCGAAGTGCCGGCAGAATCGACTTCGACCAAGCCTTTTGGTGCTCGGCTTCTCATCAAGGCTTCGGCCAAGGGCGAGCGGCAAATGTTCCCGAGGCAGACGAACAAAACGCGAATCGGTTTCTTCATGATTGGGATGAAGATACAGCCTCAGCGTTTCGAATGGAAATCGAGAGATGGCTCCACGTACACTGCTTTTTTCTGCCATCGAGCTTTCGCTGAACGCGCAGAGGGACATAGGCGACTGACCTCCATTCAACCCGCGGACAAACTGGCCTTCAAACCTTCCAAAATAGGCGTGGGCTTGAGGCCGTAGACCCGTTCAATTTTGGACGAATCAAAGCAATAGTCTCCCGCCGTTTGCTCTTTGAGCTCGGGGAGCTCGCGCATGGGTGGGATAAACAAACCGAACAGACCCACTAAAAAGCCCGGTAATACTTGAAGTTTCGCCTTGGTCCCCCCCAGCTCATTGAGCATCCCGACAAGCGCCTCGACACTGGGATAGGCGGAATCGGTCGGCAAATTCCACGTCTGGTTATACGCTTCGTCTTTCGTTGAGAGCAAGGCGAGTGCTTTTCCCGCGTCGGGGATGTACGTAAACGAGTGCTTCACTTTGCCGCTGTAGATCCACTGTGGGCTCTTGCCTTGCAGCATCCTTTTGAGGATGAGTTCGGTTACCAGACTGTTGGTGGCATTCGGCCCATAGAAATCTGCGGCGCGCGCCACCAAAGCTTTGAGTTTACCCGCCTGAACCTCAGCCCAAAGCATGTCCAGAATCTGCTTGCGCACCTTGCCTTTTCGGCTGTACGGATCGAGGGGTGTCTCTTCGGTGAGATGGCTCATGGCCCGAGGATCGAGTGCGTAGATGTTGTCAAAAAAAGCCAGTCGAGCACCGGAGGCGATGCAGGCGTCGAGGGTATTTCTCATCACTACAGGCCATTGTGCCTCCCAAATAGGCGCCGAATACGTCAGACCTGCGGTGAGCAAAACGGTGCGAGCCCCTTCGACCGCCTGAAACACTTGGTTGCGGTCGAGCAAATCGGCAGAAACGATTTGATCGCTCGGATTGGTTTGCACCGGATTCCTGCTGACTTGAGTAAGCGAATACCCCATCGTACGCAATTCATTCGAGGCTGATTTTCCGATATTGCCATTGGCACCGAGAACAACGACCTTTTCCATCTCTTTGATATTTGATATTTGGGGATGTGATGGTCAAATATGATTCATTTTGAAGTCCGTATTCTCGCCGGGTTCATTTGGAATAAATCACTATCTTCGCGCCCCAAACCTGTGAACCGGGTCTCGAACCCTTGTAAAACCACACGTATATGTCTGTTCGCCTCCGCCTTCAAAGGCACGGCCGCAAAGGCCACCCGATCTTTACCATCGTCGCTGCCGACAGCCGCTCTCGCCGAGACGGTCGTTTTATCGAAAGAATCGGTCAGTACAACCCCAACACCAACCCCGCGACCATCGATCTCGATTTCGACGCGGCGCTTCGTTGGATGAACAACGGGGCTCAACCCTCAGAAACCGTTCGCGCCATTTTGTCGTACAAAGGCGTGTTAATGCGCAAGCACCTCGAGGAAGGCGTTCGCAAAGGAGCCCTGACCGAAGAACAAGCACAAGAGCGTTTTGACCAGTGGTTAAACGACAAACTCGGTAAAATCGACGGGAAGAAGGACAACTTGGGCAAGGCCAAGGAAAACGCCGAGCGCAAACGACTTGAAAAGGAAGCTGAGGTAAACGCCGCACGCGAAGCCGCTTTGCGCGCTCGATTGGCCGCTGAAACCCCCGAAGCGGAAGCCGCCGTTGAAGCAGTAGCCGAAGAAGTCGCAGCCGAAGAAGCTCCCGCGGCAGTTGAAGCATCGACCGAAACTGCGGTCGCCGAAGAAGCTCCTGCCGCTGAAACCAAAGAAGGCGACGCACCGGCTGAATAATTTTTATCCTGAATGAGAGAAATCCCGGTTTTGCGACCGGGATTTTTTTTGTCGCCTATCGACGCTTGAACGCCCCGAGCAGGGCTCTGGTCAAACTGCCCGCAATCGCGATCCCCATACTCCGCGCCACCGGGCTTTTCAGTACTTTGTCGAGGGCCGAAGGTGCCGGACGTGGCGCTCTCCGGCTCTGCGTTGGTTTCGACTCGACTCTTGAATCCGCTGATTCCGAGGCTTGTCGCATCTTTTTCTCGAGAATTTCGTGTGCGGAGTCTCGGTCGATCGATTTTCGATATTTCGCGTTCAAGGCAGAGGCTCGGAGCAATTCGTTCAACTCGGCTTGGTCGAGCACATCCATACGCGAAGCAGGTGCGATCAAGTAGGTGTGCACCAGCGGAGTCGGGATGCCCTTTTCGTTCAAACCCGTCACCAAAGCCTCGCCGATGCCCAATTGGGTGATGAGTTGCTCGACATCGTAAAAATCTGTGAGGGGGTAGTTCTCGGCCACCAAACGGATGTCTTTTCGATCTCTGGCCGTAAAAGCGCGCAGCGAATGTTGAATTTTAAGCCCGAGCTGGCTCAAGACCTCCATGGGGATATCGCCCGGAAGCTGGGTACAAAAGAAAATGCCCACGCCTTTTGAACGGATCAATTTGACCACAGTTTCGAGCTGGTCGAGCAAGGCTTTGGAAGCTTCCTTAAAAACCAAGTGCGCTTCATCGATAAAGAGCACCAATTTGGGCCGATCGAGGTCGCCGGCTTCAGGCAAGTTCTGGTACAACTCTGCCAGCAAGCTCAACATAAACGTGGAAAACAGCTTCGGTTTGTCTTGTAAATCAACCAACCTCAAGATGCCCAAAATGCCCCGCCCCTGATCGTCGAGCCGAAGCAAGTCAAGAACCTCGAACGAGGGTTCTCCAAAAAAGCGGCCTCCCCCCTCTTGTTCGAGCGCCACCACCTTTCGCAACAAGGCACCCACCGTGGCCGGAGCAATCGATCCGTATTCTGCCGACAACTCTGCCTTACCCGCCCCGCTCAAATAGTTGAGCGCCGTTTTGAGATCTTCCAAATCGAGCAAAGGCAATTCTTGATCGTCGCAATACTTGAAAAGCACCGACAAAACGCCTTCTTGTACATCGCTGAGCCCCAAGACCCTCGAAAGCAAAAGTGGGCCGAATTCGCTCACCGTGGCGCGCAGGGGGGTCTCCGGAGCCTCTTCGCCCAGGCCAAAGAGCTCCACCGGCGAAGGTTTTGCCACATAGGGAATCTCGAGAAGCTCGTGGCGTTCCACGATTCGTGCATTGCCCGCGTCTCCCGGTTTGGCCACTCCGCTCAAATCGCCTTTGATGTCCATCATCAGGCAGGGAACGCCTTGAGCGCTGAGATTCTCCGCCAAGATTTGAAGCGTCTTTGTCTTGCCGGAGCCCGTGGAACCCGAGATCAGTCCATGTCGGTTGAAGGTCGAAAGCGCCAACTTCACCTCTGCTTCGGGCAGAACGCGGTCTCCGAGTTTGGCCTTTCCCAAGGCAATAAATGCCCCTTTGGGAGCATATCCCGAGCGGACGTGCTCGATAAACTTGGCTTGAGTTTCAAGAGGAGGAAGATTTTCGGCCGCCATATCGAGTGAATTTGTCGTGATAAGAAGTCGCCAAAATAGCGACGCCACGCTCTTGCATCACTGCTTAGATTCGCAAGAGTGTTTGAGTCATTATTCCTTTCACCCCAACCATGACGACGAGGTTTCGCTCGAGCGGGATTAAGCGCATCGTGCTCACCGGTGCCCCGGGAACGGGCAAGAGCAGCCTGATCGAGGCTCTTGGAGGGCTTGATTATCCCGTGCACCGAGAGAACGCCCGCGCATGGATCTCAGAACACAAAGACCGGCCCAATGCGCCTATGCCCTGGCATCGTTTGGAAGAATTCAGTCAGAAAATGATTGATGCGGGGATTGATTCGTACGAACGCGCCATGCCGGGGGAATTCAACTTTTACGACAGGGGAATTCCGGACACCTTGGCGTATTTAAAGGTAGACGGCAAGCCGATTCCCTCGGAGTGGATCAGCCTGATGACCACATACCGCTACGAAGATTTGGTGTTTATCGCCCCCCTTTGGCCCGAAATCTACAGCCCCGACCCCGAGCGCAAAGAGAGCTGGGATCAAGCGGAGCGCATACACGAGGCCCTGTGCGAGGTATACGACAGCCTGGGGTATCGGTTAATCGAACTCCCTAAATCTCCTCTCGAGGATCGAATCGAATTCGTCTTCAAAAAGTTATCTTGAATTTGGAACCTTCGCGCCCAAACCTCGATCGGGCACTTTCGATTTTAAAACAGTATTGGGGCTACGACTCGCTGCGCTCGGGTCAAGACGAAATTGTGTCTTCGGTACTGTCGGGTCGAGATACCCTGGCCTTGCTTCCCACAGGAGGGGGGAAATCGCTTTGTTACCAACTCCCCGTGCTGTGCAGCGAAGGTTATGGTCTGGTGATCTCTCCTTTGATTGCGCTGATGAACGACCAAGTAGAGCAATTGAATCGCCGGGGCATTCGGGCGGAATCGCTTTCGGGAAATCGCTCGTTCGAAGAACTCGAATCGGCTGTGGATCGCTGTGTGTTTGGAAGCACGCGCTTTTTATACCTCTCTCCAGAAAGGCTTGAAAGCAAGTCCTTTAGCATGATGATTGAACGCTTAGAACCCGTTCTCATCGCCATAGACGAAGCCCATTGCATCAGCCAATGGGGCTACGATTTCAGGCCTGCCTACCTCAGACTCGGGGCTTTAAAAGAGCGCTTTCCGAACTGTCCGATCTTGGCTCTTACGGCAACTGCCACCCCCGAAGTGGTGCAGGACATTACGGAAAAGCTGGCCATGGATCGCGTACAGGTGATTCGGAGAAGCTTTGCTCGCCCGAATCTGAGTTATTCCGTTCGTTTTACCGAAAACAAAGAAGCCGATCTTCTCTATTTGCTCGAACGCGTACCCGGCACCGCCGTAGTTTATGCGGGGACCCGAAAAATGTGCGAACGCGCAGCGCTTCAATTGTCTGAGCGCGGAATTTCAGCCGAAGCCTACCACGCGGGGCTCGAACGAGACGAGCGCATTGAACGCCAAAATCGCTGGATGCAAAATCAAACCCGGGTGATGGTTGCCACCAACGCTTTTGGGATGGGGATCGACAAACCCGATGTTCGCTTGGTCGTTCATTTAATGGTTCCATCGAGCATTGAGGCCTATTTTCAAGAAGCGGGTCGCGCGGGTCGCGATGGAATGCCCGCATACACCGCGGCGCTCATTTATCCGGGAGAGCCCCGCGAATGGCTCGAAAAGCGCAGAGAGCAGTTTCCCGAATGGGAAGAACTGCCCGAGGTCCTCGAATCGATGTGGAAGTTGCTTGGCGTGCCTCTGGGTTCGGGAAAGGGCATTCGATACACCTTCGACCGAAACGGCTTGTACGAACGCCTTGGGTTCGATCGAGAACGCCTTTCAAAAGCCCTCGACCTGCTCGAAGCCTCGGGCTGGATCGAGCAAATCAGAAGTCAGAAGAGCCTGTCTCGCTTTCGCCTGAGCCTTTCTCCCGAAAACTTGAACGCGGCACTTCAGGATTTTGTCAGCCTTGCCGACCTTCTCAGGAGTTTGGCGCGCACATATCCCGGGGTGTTCTCTACAGAAGTTGAAATTGACGAAACTCAACTGGCCTCGGGGCTCGGGTCTCGGGCGGCAGAGGTCGCCGAAGGCCTTCGGAGAATTGAGCAGCTCGGTTTGGGCTTGTACAATCCGTCGAGTGATGCAGAGCAAATCGATTTGCTCGAGAATCGCGTAGAAAAACGATACATCCGCCTCGATAAAAAATTTTACGAGGCTCGAAAAAAATCGTTTCAAAAACTCATTCGCGGAATTGAACAATGGCTCGAAGACGACGGTCTTTGCCGCGCTCAAAAAATGATCGACTACCTCGGCGAACTGTCTCCCGAACCCTGTGGGAAATGCGATAGCTGTGTTTCGCGAAAAAGAGATCGCATTCGAAACTTAAGGGCCCGCCTGCTCGAGGGGTTTCAAAACGGAAAGGCCGCTGAACCGCTCGCGGGCTTCGACCAATCGGAACGAGAGGCACTCCGCGCGACCATCGATTCGTGGATGCGCCAAGGCAAGCTCAAGCAAGAGCCCGACGGACTTTGGAGCATAAACGAATAAATCGGGCGACTCTTAAGCCCATCGCTCAAACCGAACCACGCCATGATAACGGAGCCAGATTTGATTCAAAAAACGTCAGTTGTGTTTTTCGGCACCCCTGATTTTGCCGCTGCTTCGCTCGAAGCGTTGTTCCGAGCGGGCTTAGACATCAAAGCCGTGGTGACGGCTCCCGACAGACCTTCGGGTCGCGGACTCAAGCCCCGTCCCAGCGAGGTGAAGCAAATGGCACTAGAACTCGGCCTGGATGTGCTTCAACCGGAAAAGCTCAAAGAGCCCGAATTTCTGCGTGTCTTGAGCAATTTGAAGGCAGACATCTACGCGGTGGTTGCATTTCGGATGCTCCCCGCCGAAGTATGGAAACTCCCGAGCAAAGGCTGTTTTAATCTACATGCATCCCTTCTTCCCGATTACCGCGGCGCGGCACCGATTCACCACGCCTTGCTCAATGGTGACGATCAGACCGGGCTCAGCACATTTTTGATCGACGAACGCATCGATACCGGTTCGATCTTGTTGCAGCGAATTGAACCCATAGAAGCTTCTGACAACCTGGGAAGCTTGTACGATCGGCTAAAGACGCTGGGCTCTGAGCTGGTGGTCGAAACTGCAGAACTCCTGGCTTCGGGCAAGGCGGTTCCGAAACCACAACAAAGCGGTGGAAACGAACGGCCTGCTCCAAAAATTGAGAAGCACGACAGCCGACTTCGATTCGATCAATCGGCCGAACAATGCCACAATAGGGTTCGTGCATTTGCCCCGAGTCCCGGAGCCTGGTTTGAGATTTTTAGTGCCGATCTCCCCCCTCTTAAGGTCAAAGTTCTCGAAAGCAGATGGGTAGAAACGGATTTCGACGGGGCCGAAAATTGGGAAATCGAAAAGGGGAAACTCGCGATTCGATGCACCCGCGGCCGCTTTTTTCCGCTCCGAGTACAGCCCGAAGACCGCAAACCCATGCCAATTGAGGCCTTTTTAAATGGCTATCGCACAGACTCTAAAACATTGATAAAGTAGCATTTAATTGATTCAGTGCACTTTAGACCGTTCAATTATGAACAATCGAGCCTTGTTTTGAACAAAAATCGTCGAAAGCCGCATCCTGCCTTGCATACATGGGGGCTTCTTCTAATTTTGTCTACGTCTAAATCACATCAACCACTCACAAACCTAAAACCAAGTCAATGAACAAAGCCGAACTCATCGATGCCATGGCCGCTGATGCGGGCATTTCGAAAGCCGCAGCCAAAAAAGCCCTCGATTCGTTTACCGAAAACATCACCAACACGCTGGCGAGCAATGGCCGCGTTTCTTTGGTAGGTTTCGGTTCGTTCGCCGTCTCTGAGCGCGCCGCCCGCGAAGGCCGCAATCCACAGACCGGTGCGACCATCAAAATCGAAGCCAAGAAAGTGGCTCGATTCAAGCCGGGTGCCGAATTGAACGACCGCATCAAGACCACCAAAAAGAAGTAATTCGCTTCTCGAAGAAATTCACAGCCCTGCCCCAAAAGGCGGGGTTTTTTGTTTTATGGCCGGCCGATCGAACATCGCTTTGCCCAACTCAGCTTGCGTCCCTCTATGGGTAAAGCCTTCTGAAGCTCCAGCCCAAATCGCCCAAGCGGTATTCAATTCGGTCGTGCAGTCTCGAAGGGCGTCCTTGCCAGAACTCGAAGCGCTCGGGGACCAAGCGGATTCCCCCCCAAGTATCGGGTCTGGGCACTTTCTGGCCCTCGTACCACCGCATGAGTTCTTCAAACCGGGCTTCGAGCTGTTCACGAGAATCGAGCTCCTTACTTTGAAGCGACGCCCAAGCACCCACTTGACTTTCAAAGGGACGAGAAGCGAAATAGGCGTCGTTTTCGGCTTGGCCGACCCACTCTACCCGACCTCTGATTTTAACTTGGCGCTGCATTTCGGGCCAGAAAAACAAAAGGGCTGCCCGTCCGCTTTCGCGTGCTTCGCGCGCTTTGTTGCTCTCGAGATGGGTGTAAATCACAAACCCCCTCAGATCGAACTCCTTTAAAAGCACCATGCGCGCATTAGGGCCCTCTTGCGCCGACTCCGTGGCAAAAACAACTGCGTTCAATTCGTCGATCGCATGCTCCCGATATTCTTCGAACCAACGCGCAAACTGCGCAAAGGGGTTCGACTCGAGATCGTCTTCGACCAAAGTACCCTTTAAATAATCTTTGCGTTCGTTGTGCAGATTGGCTTCCATGACTCAAATTTAAGACGTCTAAGGGACGCGAATGGTTCGCGCCGCTCAGTACCCCCTTTCCCCATGCGCTCTATGGCTTCAAATCCTTTCTCTGAACCGCTTCGCAAAGGCATTCTCCTCGCTGCCCGACCCGAGCTCACCGACCCTCTGTTTTCGAGAGCCATCATTTTGGTTTGTCAACACGATTCCGAGGGCAGTCTTGGGTTTGTGGTCAACCGAAAAACCGAGTACGCGATTTCTGATGTCCTTCCTGATTTTCCAAATTTTTCAGATGCTTTGTACGCCGGCGGCCCCGTGAGTCCTGAGCAGCTTTTTTACTTGATACGCCCTTCAAAAAACGAAGCGGCCCTCGAACCGATCGCCCAAGGACTGGCTTGGGGCGCGCGCCGAGAATATTTGGAAGAGGTACACGCCTCGGCAGAACATCGGGCAGCGCGAGAAATGAAATTCTTTGTAGGCTATGCGGGCTGGGGTGCCGGGCAATTGCACAGAGAATGGGTAGAACGCAGCTGGTATGTGCTTGAACAGTGGAAACCGGCCGACGTTTTCGGCGAAGTAGAAGACCTGTGGGCCTCGATCGTCAAGAGGGTTCTCGATCGAGAGTCGCGCTTAATCCGCGGTTCTCGACCCGAACTAAACTGATGCTCAGATGTGATGAATGCTCGTATTTTCTTTAAGAAAATCTTCAAAATCAGACCAATGCAGCTTTGTGAAGAACTTCTGCGGCCTTGGTAGCCATGAGCCCGAGATAGCTGTGATCGCGGTATGCAGACACCCAGCGAACACCTTCGACGGCGTTGGTGAGCCAGATTTCCTCGGCCCGGAGCAATTCGAAAGGCGAGAGTTCGGTTTCCACAACAGACGCTCCCCATTGATGGGCGAGCTCGAGAATTCGAGAGCGAATCACCCCTTGTGTGCAGCCTGAAGAAAGAGGCGGAGTGTACAAAACTCCCTCCTTCAACACAAAGAGGTTCGAACGACTCGCTTCGACCAGTTGTTTGGCCGGGTTTAAGAGCAAAGCGTCGTCTAATGCATTTTCGGCGCTCCAAATAGAGGCGAGCACGTAGGGTGCAGACTGTGCCGTTTTTAAGTTTGACAGCAAACCGGGATGGATGGGATGATCGCGGTAGAGATCGATCCTCAGCCCTTTCTGAGCGCCTGAATAGCCGGAGTACTCCAGGGGGTCACACGCTGCAATCCACGAGACAGACGATTTTTGAGGCAAATAGGCTCCCGCTCCTTCGCGATACACCTGAAACCGGAGTCGTGTCGGTTTGTCTCCGCGGTGATTGGCGTCAACCGTTTGAATCAAGCGTTCGTTAAGCCATTCAGGTGTCAGGAAATCAGGTATTTCCATACGAAACACCCGCATTCCGGCCATCAACCGAAAATAGTGCTCTTCGAGCCAGAACACTTTTCCCGATTCATAGCGAAAGGTCTCAAAAACAGCATCTCCGTATCGAAAAGCTCTGTTTGACGCGCTAAAGAGCGCTTGCTCGGCATCGCACCAGCGATCGTTCCACAAAATCATGAGGCGAAAGTAGAGTTGAGATCAATAAAAAAGCCCCGGAACAAGGCGCTCCGAGGCTCTCTTAAGATTTAAATCGTTCAGTTCACCGAAATCCGGCGAACCCCTTTGCCTTGATTCGTCTGGATGGCGACCAGATAAATACCGGGCTTTAGACCTTCAACCGAAACGCGAATCTCCGAAGAAGCTCCGTTTTGGGCGCGGATTACTTTTCCGCCGAGGTCCATCACCTCAACGCGTTCGATGCGCGCACCGGGGGTGCTCAACACAAAGTGCGTGTGTGCGGGGTTTGGATAGAGCGACCAATTGCGATCGTTCGCCACCTCTGGAGCAGAGAGCCCGGGCACGTTCAATCCGTTTTGCTTGAAGGCGTAGGCAATGCGCGGCACCATGAAGCCCATGACAGAATCGATGTAGGCAATCGACTGAGACTTGATGTTCGGATTGGTTTCGTTGACGCCCAGCGGATCGCTTGGATCCCACCAATCCCATGGGTTTGAATTGACTTGAAACGGAAGCGCCGGGTTGACCGGGGGGATGTTGAAGGTCAGCAACTGCCCGTATTGCCCGAGGTTGTAGGGGTTCGCTTTGGCGACTTGAGTGATGGGGTCGTTGAAATTGGCATTGGCAAAAAAGGCGTTGTTGCCGTTGGTTTCTGCCATTTTGATCGCCGTATGGCTTCCCGCAACTTCAACCACAGGGAAAAACTGACCGGCTACGGGCACTTGAACCACACCGCGGTAGTAGGGTGCAAAGAAATCGTTGCGGCAGTGGATGCTCACCAGCGGTATTTCTCCCGCCTCGTACCATGCGCTGTCTCCGAGCGCACCGCCCATATTGAGACAGATGCTCACATCGTCGGGCAAGCCGGGGGTGTTGATGTAGTTGCGTCCCGTGGCCGTGAGGTCTATTTCGGGCAAACCGAGTGGGGTTGTATTTCCGGTGAGGGTTACCTCGCCTCCATAGCCGTTCCAATCGCCTACAATGGCCGTATCCACATAGGGATCGCCCGCATTGACGGCATTTCCGAACAAGCCCGTGCCCGCGACAGAATATTGAAACTTCGATGGAGCGGTGACTTCGCTCAATTCGCTCAAAGAAGCGTAGGCCAAAGTGATGTACCCGCCTGACCCCTGACCGACCAGCGCAATGTGGTCTCCGTTGATCTCGTATGGATTGCTCGTCAAAGCCAGACCGCGGTGCGCGCGGACACATGCTTTAATGTCTTGTACAGCATTGTACACGGCCAACAAATTGGTTCCTCTGCGCAAGTCTAAATTGGTGGAGTTGGCCAGCCATCCCAAACGATAGGTAGCCGATACGGCCACGTATCCCGCTTTGGCAAAACGGCGACACATTTCAACGGCCGCGCTGTCTGTGCGTTCGCCCATAGGCGATGCCAGACCTTTTGGGAGAAAGCTGCCAGTGTGCATGTAAATCACCACCGGGCGGCTGCTCGAAGTATCTACGGCGGGGTCGGGCATGTACACATCCATAAAGAGCGGAACCAACTGCGGACCACCGATGCTGCCGGGAGCATATGCGCTGAAATTGACCCCGTACACTTGGTTGTTCGTGACAACGATTTCGCTGTCTGTAAACACCTCGTCGAGATAGCGAGTTTGAGCTGAAATTCGGGAGCTGCAAATTGTTGCGGCCAATCCCAAAATTGCCAAAAGCGTAAAATTTTTCTTCATTCCGAAGCGTAATTTGGTTTCGTTAAGCACTGAAAGTTATGCCAAAGTTAAGTGCTTAGGAGGAGGAATTTTTACAGCTTGCCCGAAGTAATTTAGATGAATGCTTCGGAACCTCTCCTTTTCTCTGTTCATTCTCTTGAGCGGCCTTCACGCCAAAATGGCATTTGCTCAGTCAGTACGTGGCGACCGGGATGCGCGCGCGTTCGCCGAGCGATACCTGAAAGCGCTTGCAGAGCGCCGACATCTCGACGTGCTCGAACAAACAGAGCCGGGCTTGATCGAGTTTGCGGGATCGAAGGCCATTTTGACCTGGCTCGAGGCTTCGTATGCAGATCCTCAGGCGGAGGTGCGCCTTTCAGACCCGGTGATTACCGACATCAAGGGTCCGATTACTACAGAAAATCAGGCTTTTGCGCAGTTCTCTGTCCGATTTAAGGTCGAGGTCCGAATGCTGCCACCCGAAGGTTCAACGAGCGTATCTGAAGAAACTGTGGCCTTCTATCAGCAAGTTCTGACCTCGAGTTATCCCGACAAAAAAGTTAAATACGACAAAAAGCAGAAGAAATTCTCGCTTGAAACCGAGAACATCCTCTTTGGGTTTTTAGACCGCGAGGGTCGATGGACATTTGTCGAAAACCGCGACGAGACCCGGCCGTACCTCAGCCGTGTCATTCCGCCGGGCATCATCACTCAATTCTCCAAGCAATAAAAGATAGACGCCCCCCGCGGTGTTTTATCACCAACGTACACATGTAGCCCCGCACGATTGTGCGGGGGAAGACATCAAGGTCGTAGGGAGGGAATAAACAGCGAAGGCCTTTATCCACTCTTACCTTTAAATCGTACCGCCGCGATGCATCGCGGCACTACACAATGCTCATTGGCGAAGCCGGAAGAAACAATCCAGACTTCTCCGCGATCCGCAACGGACGATTACCCCGTGATGTGCGTTTTAGAATGGCTGCTGAATGGGTCAACCTCAGAATTATATCACTCGCCAGGATGATCCTGTGCCCCGTCTCGCCCATCTCCCGACGGAGGTGCCGATCGATATTCAAAAAGCCCTTCAATCTCCTCATCCATAACCCCTTGCACTTGACCTTCGAGCGCATTCTCGCTCGATTCGGGCCAGGGATACACCGTCTTCGAAGGCCCGGAGCGACGAAGCGCAAAAGCCAAAATCAAACCCACCACAGCCCCGCTCAAATGAACTTCCCACGAAACGGCGTCTTCGATGGGAAACAGTCCCCAAAACAATCCTCCGTAGAGAAATACCACTAAGAGCGAAAAGGCCAGCAAGTAGCGGTTGCCTTTAATCAAGCCGCTAAAGAAGAAGAAGGTACTCAAGGCGTAGATCATTCCGCTCGCACCGATGTGAAAAGACGGTCGCGCGTAGAACCAGGCCAGCGCAAAGGGCAGAGTCGCCGATAAGCCTAAAACGGTAGGCCAAGTCTTGGGGTAGAAGTAGATTAAGCCGAGGCTTAGAAAAAACAAGGGAATGCTGTTGTGCATCAAATGCGAAGTGCTGCCGTGCACCATCCAGCTCAGGGCAATTCCCCCCAGCCCCGAGCGAGTGCGCGGGAACAAGCCCCATCGATACAACTCCCAACCATATCGAAGGTCTGCCCAGTAAACCATCCACAAGAAAACCACCAAAAGAACGGGAAGAACCAAAAGAGCCGAAGCCGGTCTCGGTTTAAATTGCGAGGTGCTCGAGCCAGACTCCGGCTCTGTGATGTCTACTCTCATCAATACCGATCGTTGAATTGACCCCATCGAACCAACCGCCGCTGGCTGAACGGATGCGACCGAAGAGCCTCGAAGACTACGTGGGTCAGACCCATTTGATCGGTCCGCAGGGGGCGTTGACAGAATGGTTGAACGCGGGGCATATGCCGAGTTTTATTTTTTGGGGACCGCCTGGGGTCGGAAAAACGACTTTGGCAAACCTCATTGCACAAAAACTCGGCCGCAGATTTTTCTCGCTCTCGGCGGTGCATTCGGGCGTTCGCGAATTGAGAGAAACCATTCAAGCTGCAGAGCGCCGCGATCTGTTTGCCGAAGGCGTACCTCTGCTCTTTATTGACGAGATACACCGTTTTAGCAAAGCGCAGCAAGACGCTCTGCTCGGTGCGGTAGAGTCGGGGGTGGTGCGCTTGATTGGAGCGACGACCGAAAATCCGGGATTTGAGGTCATCCCTGCCCTGCTGTCGCGTTGTCAGGTGTTTGTGCTCAAACCACTCGATCGAGACGAGTTGTGCCGAATTGGCAAGCAGGCTTTTGAGCGAGACCCGCAGCTCGCGGGCAAGACCCTGCCCGAAAGCGAATGGGACTCGTTGATTCGACTGGCCGACGGCGATGCCCGGCGCTTGCTGAACTTAATCGAATGGGCCGCGGCAACGACCGACGAAACAGGGCTTGTTTTGATCGACCCCGAACGGCTCGAGCGCATGCGCGAGGCCAACCCCATGTTGTTCGAACGCGGTGGAGAACAGCACTACGACTTGATTTCGGCATTTATTAAATCGGTGCGGGGCAGCGACCCCGACGCGGCAGTGTACTACTTGGCCCGGATGATCTCTGCCGGAGAGGACCCAAAATTCATCGCGCGACGCTTGGTTATTTTGAGCGCGGAAGACATTGGCTTGGCGGATCCCAACGCCCTGATGTTGGCCTCGGCTTGTTTTTCGGCCGTAGAGCGAATCGGCTTGCCCGAAGCCCGCATCCCCTTGGCTGAGTGCGCCATTTATCTCGCCGGAGCTCCAAAGAGCAATTCCGCCTACCTCGCCATCGATGCGGCTCTCGCCGAAGTGGCACGCAGCGGCAGGCTCGAAGTGCCTCTTGAACTCAGGAACGCCGCCAACCCCCTACTCCGCCAAATGGGCTATGGCAAAGACTATATCTACCCCCACGACCAAAAGGACCGATTTTTCGCGACAGACTATCTCCCTGATTCCATTCGAGCTCAAAAGTTTTACGAAGCCGCCGAAAATGAACGCGAGCAACGTGCAGCTGAGCGACTCAAAGCCCTGAGGAACAAGGATCAATAAAAAAGAGACGCAGAATTCCGCGCCTCTTCAAATGGTTTTTGAAGGGAATTAAGGCAAGGTCACCGTCCAGGTATTTCCATTCACAGTGACCGTTGCCAAATTGTCGCAGCCCGTTGACCCGTAGTCCAAGAAGCGGTCCGGCCGGTTGGTCGAGCTCATCAGCATGCTTCCCGAGCTGAAATGCGGGCAGGCAAACTCATGAACCAAAGGGCTTTGAGTCGACAAATTCCAGATAGAACCGTTCGGCTTGTGGACGCTCGCGCTTCCGCTGATCTCGCGCACGTCATCATTTGGCTGAAAGGTGCCATAGCCCTGTGTCCAAACGCGGGTTCGGTTGCTCGAATAAAACACGGTATCGCCGTTCAATCCAACGACCCCTCCTTGAGCCGCAATCGAATGGGTAGGTTGGTTGTTGGCAAGCGAAGTCAAAACACTTGTTCGCTGCCCGAAGACCTCTCGGTTGTTCACGAAATACGAATCGAAATCGATTTGAACCGAGGCGTTCACCTGCCAGCGAGGGTAGGTGTAGCTGCCGAGAATTCGACCGCGGCGATAGCGACCGTCGTTGCCGAGACAGTTAACCGAGCCGAAGTCGATTGTAACAGTCCGAGGATTGACCGCAGTGTCGATGGTTACGGTTGCACAGCTCAAAACGGCCGAGTTCTTTCCTGGATTCGCTCCGGAAAGCGCCTCCTCAAAGAGTGCTTCGGCTTCCTCATAAAGGCCATCGGGCAAGCTGTAATCGCGCGCCTCCAGCGCATCGGCATCGCTCGGAAGCGATTTGTCGTCTTTGGAACAAGACGAGAGCGTTAAAACGATCGAAACGGAGCATAAACTCCAAACTGCGAAATTCTTCATGGCGTTTCAGGTTTTAAATTGTCTTACCCCCCCTGAGACGCAGAATTCCCCACTGCGTTTAAGCCGACAAGTTCATCACGACGAACCCTGCCTTAAAGCAAGTCGAAGCCGAGCGCAATTACCCAAGCATCGGGCCTTGAACTGACACTGACGTTTTCGCCCGATACCGTAAAGTAATCGGCGGAATCGCTCCAAGAAAATTCGTAGCGCAAATCGGCTGAAATCTTCCAGAATTCAACGCCCGCCACTAGTTGGCCGGCCCAAGTTCCATTTGCTAAGCCTTCGTCGAACAAATCAGAATCGCTGCCGAGCAAAACCGAGTACACCGGCCCGCCACCCAAGCGAATCGGCCCGGGCTTGAGAAGCACCAAAAGGGGAATATCGATGCGATTGATCCCGATGTTCTCTGTGGTCTTCATTCCCGATGTGCCGTCGACCGCCTCGATCGATCCGTTGATGCGCGTAAACAGGAGCTCGGGTTGCAACTCGAGTGCAACGAGGTTGATATCGGCAAAAAGCCCAAAGTGATATCCCACTGCGCGGTCTCCATTCGAAATGTCTTCCCAAGTTTGAGAGCTGCCGAACTCTTTAAAGTTGAGGTCGGTGAGATTCATCCCCGCGCGAAGCCCGAAATCGAGCTGCGCGTGCACATTAAAAGAAACGAAGGCGGCTGCGCAGAGCAAGGAAAACTTCTTCATGGCTGGAAAGATGTAAGGTTACCGGCGATATTTACAATTTCACGCTCAAAAATGAGCCGAAAAATCGAGTTTGCCGATAAAATCATTCACGGCCTGCACCCGCTGCTCAGGCGGGTCGTTCGAGGCCACCGCTTCGAATTTTTGACCCGTGATTCGCTCGTAAAGAGCTACATATCGATTTGAGATCATTTGAACGCGCTCGTCGCTCATGTGGGGTATGGCATCGCCTTCTCGCCCTTGAAAACCTTCGGACATCAACCACTCGCGCACAAATTCTTTGCTCAATTGAATGGGCTCGAGCCCCTGTTCGACCATCTCTTCAAAACCCTCGAGCTCGAAGTATCGAGAAGAATCGGGGGTGTGTACCTCGTCGATGAGGATGATTTTTCCGTCGGGGAGCTTTCCAAATTCGTACTTGGTGTCTACCAGTATAAGGCCGCGATCGCGGGCCATTTCCCGGCCTTTGGCGAAAAGGGCGAGGCTGTAGGCCTCCAATTGAGCGTAGTCTTGGGCGGAGACGATTCCGCGGCCAACGATTTCAGAAGCCGAAACATCTTGATCGTGCGCACCGTCGTCGGCTTTGGTAGTTGGGGTGATGATCGGCCGCGCAAACGCTTGGTTTCGGAGCAAGCCCTCGGGCAAGATTTCGCCGCACAAACTGCGAAGCCCGCTGGAATACGTACGCCAGGCATGTCCGCTCAAGTGTCCGCGAACAACCATTTCTATTTTAAACGGCACGGCCGCTTTCCCCACGCTCAAAACGGGATGCGGTGCTCCTAAAAACCAATTCGGAACAACATCGGCGGTTTGCTCGAGAAAATAAGCGGCGGTTTGATTCAGCACCTGCCCCTTGTGCGGAATTCCCTTGGGGAGCACCACGTCAAAGGCCGAAATCCGATCGCTGGCCAAGAGCACAATCAGGCCATTTTCAAGGGTGTAGACTTCGCGCACCTTGCCGCGGTAATGGGCTTTTTGACCTGGGAATTTGAGGTCAAAGCTCGTGTTCAAGGGGGCTTCCATCAATGCTTGTATTCGTTTTCGGGAGCGGGTGGCGTGGCGCGTTCATAGGCTTCGGCAATCAGACGTACCAAGCGGTGGCGAATGACGTCGCGCTCGTCGAGTTCGACAAAATCGATGCCTTTGATGCCGTTTAAGATCCGCCCTGCCTCGCCCAAGCCACTCTTTTGCTGACGGGGCAAATCGACTTGCGTTCGGTCGCCCGTGATCACAAATTTGGCCGACTGCCCCATTCGGGTTAAAAACATCTTCATTTGGGCGGGGGTCGTGTTCTGCGCTTCGTCGAGAATCACAAAGGCCTGATCGAGCGTCCGCCCTCTCATAAATGCGAGCGGGGCGATTTGTATGGTTCCGTTTTCGAGAAAGCTCGCCAGCCGCTCGGGCGGAATCATATCGCGCAAGGCGTCGTACAAAGGCTGGAGGTAGGGATCGAGTTTTTCTTTGAGGTCTCCGGGCAAAAAACCGAGGTTCTCTCCGGCTTCTACCGCGGGGCGCGTCAGAACTATTTTGCGAACTGACTTCTCTTTGAGCGCTTTAACGGCCAGAGCCACGGCGGTGTAGGTCTTGCCGGTTCCCGCAGGTCCAATGGCAAAGACCATATCGCTCGTCTCGACCGATTCGACCAACCTCTTTTGATTCGGTGTCCTCGCTTTGATCGATTGCCCGTTTACACCGTACAAAATGTGCTCAGCCGGGCGCTCTTCGCTTTGGCTTTCGCCCAACATAATTCGCTCGATGGCCACATCTGAGAGTGAGTTGTGGCGATTGAAGTGATCGAGCAAGGCATCGAGTCGCTGTTCAAAGAGCGAAATTTCGTCCGGATCGCCGTTCACCTTGAGCTTTTCGCCTCTCGCGGTGATTTTGAGCTTCGGGAAGTACGACCGAATCAGGTTGAAATATCGATTTTGGGTGCCGTAGAAAGCCTGAGGCTGTACGTGGTCCAAGGCTATGGTGCGCTCTGCCGATTGAGATCCCGAGGCTTTCGTTTCCAGAATAGGGTGCTTTATGAGGTTGAAATTTAGCTTCGGGCTTCGCGTTCAGCTAAGAAGGCATTGGCCGAGGCATGGGTTACTTTTGAGGGCAAAATAAAACAAAAGCGAACGCTTACCGCCGATTGAACGACACGATGCGCTTGGTTAGCCTAACGACCGATTTCGGACTCAAAGATGCGGGTGTTGCTTCGCTCAAGGCGGCGGTTTTAACGGTGAATCCACAGGTCTCGTTTGTGGATGTCAGCCATCTCGTCAGACCCTTTGCCATAGACGAAGCGGCGCACCTGCTGTCGAGCGCTTTATCGTTTTTCCCCCCGGGCAGCATTCATCTCTCTTTGGTTCATCACCATCGGAGTCCTTTTGATCGACTATTGGTCGTTCGCTCTGAAGCTCAATGGCTGATTGCGCCAGATAATGGACTGATTCACATTGTCTTAAACGGGCTGGAGCCCGAATCTTGGGGACTGGTGGCGATCGAGAACGGCTCTTTGGGGAAAGCTCTTTTTTCGGATTGTGCTCGTTTAGTCGGCCTGATTTCAAACCCTGTGGGAGGCTTCATCACCGAGGCCCCGGGGAATCGCGACCGAGCGTACGAAACGGCCCAAACGCTGCGACCCGCGCCGGAGGCTGAAGGCAGATCGATCGCGGGACATGTGGTCTACATCGACCACTACGGCAATTTGATTACGAACATTCACAGAGATCTGGTTGAATCGATGCGCAAAGGGCGAGAAATACGAATCGAACTGCCTCGAAATCACCGAATCGCCAAAATCTCAGCGGCCTATGGAGAAGCAGGCGAAGGCAAACTCATCGCCTTGTTCAACGGCCTCGGCTATTTGGAAATCGCGCTGGGACGTTCGTCCGGGGTCGACGAAAATGGGGCTGGGCGCCTGCTCGGCATATCTTTGCGCGACCGAGTCGAATTGCATTTTGTCGGTTTAAGCTTTGATCAGTGATCGTACGGATTGTCAAAATGCGCTTCAAAGCCGAAGCCGCGCTCCTCTTTGAAGAATTCTTTCGAAAAACGGCTCCGAACATTCGGTCGAGTCCCGGCTGCGCCTATCTCGAGCTGTGGAAAGAGCAAAGCGGAGACGGCATCTATTTTACCCACAGCCATTGGGAAGACGAAGCCAGCCTTGAAGCCTATCGGTCGGGAGAATTGTTTCGCGAAACCTGGGCTCAAACCAAGCAGTGGTTCTGCGATCGACCCGAGGTTTGGAGCAGCGAATGCATTGAACGCTTGCCATGAAAGCGCTGATTCTAAAAGAACTTCTTTACTTTTTCGGCTCGTTTACCGGAGCCGTGGTCATCGGGGTGTACTTATTGCTCAACGGGGCCTTTCTCTGGATTCTGCCGGGTCCCATGAATCTCCTCGACGGTGGATGGGCCAATCTCGACGGGCTATTTGCCCTTTCTCCGTGGATTTTTTTGTTTCTGATTCCGGCCATTACGATGCGCATGTTTTCGGAAGAAAAGCGCAACGGCACACTCGAACTCCTGCTCACCCTGCCGATTCGAGAAGACCAAGTCGTAGCGGCCAAGTTTAGCGCAGCCTTCGTGTTGATTGTGTTGAGTATCGCTCCTACCTTGATTTCGTTCTACTCCATCCACGCGCTCGGCGCTCCGGTCGGAAGCATCGACCACGGAGGCACTTGGGGCTCTTACCTCGGCTTGCTTTTTCTCGGGGCCTCTTATGCGGCCATCGGCTTATTTTCTTCGAGCCTCACCGACAACCCCATTGTGGCCTTTGTCCTCGCAGCCTTTATTTGCGCACTGACGTATGCAGGTTTTGACGAGTTGGGCAAATTGGCCGGGCAGAATCCCTTCGGACAGAGTTTGCCCGAATGGGGGCTCAGTCAGCACTATACTTCTGTGAGCCGCGGGGTGGTAGACAGCCGCGATCTCGTCTATTTTATTTGCCTCCCCTTGCTCTTTCTCGGTGCCACTCGGCTCAAACTCAAAAGCCGAAGCTGGTGAGCGCGACTTCTTCAACCGAAAAAGGCAAGGCAAACCGCCGCCGTCGCGATCTATTGATCTTCGGCATCTGGGCGCTCGGCTTGCTTTTGGTTTACGCGGTCGGCCGCAGAAGTTTTTGGCGATGGGACCTCACCGCCGAAAAGCGCTATTCGATTTCGCCCCAGACCCGCGATTTGTTGAAGTCGATCAAAGAGCCCATTCTCTTCGACGTCTATCTCGAAGGCGAATTCCCCGCGGGTTTTGCGGTTTTGCAGCGCGAAACACTGCGCATGCTTCAAGAGTTCAGAGCCTACAACGACAACATTCGCTTTCGGTTTATAGACCCCTCAAAAGCAGAGAGCGATCAAGAGCGCGAAGAGCTCTACGCGCAACTTCAAAGCAAGGGTTTGAACCCTTATACCCTCGAAATCAACCAAAAAGGATCTCGTTCAAGCGTTCGAGTTTTTCCCGGGGCCTTGGTTCGAAAAGGCGATGTGGAACTGGCATTGCCTCTGTTGTCCAATCAACTGGGTCGTTCGGCCGAGGAGCAAATCAACAGCTCCATTGCGCAGCTCGAGTTTTCGCTGGCCAATGTGCTTCGCAAACTGCGGGCCGAAGCGCGGCCGAAGATTGCCTTTATCGAAGGACACGGCGAACTAGGCCCTCGTTTTCTGGCCGATCTCGGGCGCTCGCTTTCTGAGTTTTACACTGTAGACCGATTCGACCTCAGGGCTTTGCTGGCCGATACCGCCGCGGGTGCGAGCATCGCCGAACAACAACGCCGACTCAATGTGTACGACGCACTGTTGATCGCAAAGCCCAAGCGCGGTTTTACGGATCTCGACAAATACCTCATCGATCAATTTGCCATGAAGGGCGGCGCCATTCTTTGGTTGATCGACGGAGTGGAAGCTGAGATGGACAGCTTGAGCGAGCGTTCTGAATTTTTGAGTATCCCCTTAGATGAACGGCTCAAATTGCGCGACCTGCTCTTTAAATACGGTGCCCGCGTAAACTCCGATTTGGTGGCCGATTCGCGCTCGGCGGCGGTCAACGATTCGCGCGAGCTGAGGCCTTGGCCATACTTCCCTATGATCTTGCCCGAAAAAGGACACCCCATCTCAAAAAATCTCAACGCCCTCAAACTCGAATTCGCCAGCACCGTAGATACCGTGAGCGCTCCGGGCATAAAGAAAACCTTGCTTTTATCGAGTTCTCCGTATGCCCAAGCCTTCTCTGCTCCACATGTGGTGAGCCTCGAAAAACTGTACCGAGACCCCCGTAGCTTCGGCTGGCAAAGTGGCCCATATGCGCTGGGTTGGCTGCTCGAAGGCGAATTCGAATCTTTTTATGCGCTTCGGGTCAAGCCAAAAGACCTCGACGGTAGCGTCTTACAACCCATTTCTCGCAGCAAACCCACTCGGATGATGGTGGTCGGCGACGGAGACTTGGCCAAAAATCAGCTCAACCTCATCAACCCCAACGCTCCGAAAGGTGTTCCGCTTCCGCTGGGTTACGACCAGTTTACCGGGGCTCAATACGGCAACAAAGAATTCTTGCTCAACGCTTTCGACTATCTCTTGGGGGCCTCGGATTTGATGAACCTCCGAAGCCGAGAGCTCCGAATTCGCATCCTCGACAGCCCGAGAATTGAGAGCCAAAAACTGCGTTGGCAGCTGCTCAATTCGGCACTTCCACTGTTTGGTGTGCTGCTCTTTATGGTGGTCTTCGGCCGAATTCGAAAGCTCAAAAACCAACGAATTCTCTCATGAAGAAATACGCCCTTCCCCTTGTGTTGGTTATTCTGGCGGCCGCGGTTACCTGGTTGATTTTAAACCCTCCCAACGGAGGCGGGGTCTCAGACGAAGAAAGCGAGTACCGATTTGGCCTGGCAGATACGGCATCGATCGACAGTTTTTCGATCGCAGACAAAAACCCGCGAAAGGCTCTCCTGAAACGAGGCAAGCGCGGCTGGACCGTCGATGAAAGACCGGCTCGTGCCGATGCCGTCGAAGTGATGCTCGAAACCTTGGCGCGGATGGAAATGCGGAACTTTCTTGCTCCAAGCGCTCAAAATGAAGCAATTAAAAGAATGGCAGTCTACGGAAAAGAGGTTGCCGTTTGGTCGAAGGGCAAAAAAGTCGCGCATTTCTTTGTCGGTACCGACACGCCGGACCAGGCGGCCACCTATATGATGAATGCTAAGGCTTCTCAAGTTTTTGCGGTTCACATACCCGGATTTAACGGCTTTTTGAGCACTCGTTTTATCACCGACCCGGTTCTTTGGAGAGATCGGCTGATGTTTGAACCTTTTGAGGGAAGTCTCCGCAAGCTTCGAATGGAATACCCCCGAGAGCCCGAAAAGAGTTTTGAGTTGATGCGCAAAGACTCGAAATGGACCATCGAAGGGTACACAGGCACACCGGACGAAGCACAAATCGAGGCCCTGATCGCCGCGCTTCGCACCCTTCGCTTTGAAGGAGCCATCGTGGAACAAGACCCGATTTTTGCCCGCAAGGATAGCCTCTTGGCCAGCCCTCCGGTTTGGTTGCTCGAAATTGAAGATGAATCGGGTCGAAAGCAGTCGGTGCGCGGGTATGCCATCAAACCGCCCGAAGACACCTACGACAGCCAGGGCAATCCGCTTTTGGCAGACCCCGACCGAATGCATGGAATTTTGAGCGACGGTCAAATGGTGTTGCTCCAATATTTTGGTTTGCAGCGCGTGATGCTTTCTTCGGGCGATTTAAAACTCAAAACGCAATCGGGAAGCCCTCAACCTTGAGCGTTCTTCTATCTTTGGCAACTTCTGATCTCGTATTCCACCTTCCATGAAATTCATCGTTTCAAGCGGAGCCTTGCTCAAGCAGCTCCAATTAGCGGGTTCGGTTATCCAATCGAATAACTCGCTGCCGATTCTCGACAATTTCTTGTTTCAGCTCTCCGGCGGAGTGCTCAAGATCACGGCGAGCGATCTCGAAAATGTGTTGACGACTTCTCTGCTCGTCGAAAGCGATTCAGATGGTGAAGCGTGCGTGCCTGCCCGGATCTTGCTCGACACCCTCAAGACCTTTCCCGAACAGCCGTTGACCTTTGTGTTTCAAGGGGCCTCGGGCGTCGAAATTGCTTCTGATTACGGCAAGTACGGGGTCAATTCTTTTTTGGCCGACGATTTTCCGAGGGTAGCTGAACTCGAAGATTCTTCGTCGACCCAAATGCCCGCGCACGTGCTTTTCTCGGCGATTCAAAAGACCTTGTTCGCCGCGGGCAACGACGATCTCCGCCCCGTGATGTCCGGAGTGTTTTTCCAGATGAGTTCCGAGGGTTCGACCTTTGTAGCCACCGATGCCCACAAATTGGTGCGCTATCGCAGAAATGATGTTCAAAGTTCTGAAACGGCCGAATTCATCATGCCCAAAAAGCCCTTGACCATTCTCAAGGGAGTGTTGCCTTCGGCTGAAGATTCTGTGGAATTGCACTTCAACCAACTGAATGCGCGCTTTAGCTTCGGCGGCTTTTCGCTCACTTGCCGACTGATCGATGGGCGTTATCCCAACTACGAAGCGGTGATTCCCCGAGAAAACCCGAATCGATTGAGAATCGGACGGGCAGAATTTCTCGGCTCGGTTCGACGGGTCAGTTTGTTTTCGAACAAAACGACCCATCAGGTTCGACTGCGCATGGCGGGGAGCGAGATTCAAGTTTCGGCCGAGGACCTCGACTTTTCGAACAAAGCCCATGAACGCCTCCACTGCGACTACGCCGGTCAAGACCTCGAAATCGGTTTCAATTCTCGTTTTTTGACCGAGATGCTCTCGAATCTCGAAACCGAGTCGATTTCGATGGAGTTTTCTCAGCCCAATCGCGCGGGCCTGCTGTCGCCTGAAGGGGGCTTGGACGAGGGTGAAGAAGTCTTGATGCTGGTGATGCCGGTCTTGATCAACCAGGCGTGATTCGGCGATTCATCGCTTGAGGAATTCCCCATGAATTTGCTGTTCATCGGAGATGTCCACGGCTGCTATTTTACCTTCAAAAAGCTGGTCGAAGAGCAGTGGAACCCCGAGCGCGACTTTTTGATTCAGCTCGGAGACCTGATCAACAAAGGGAGATACAGTGCCGAGGTATTGCGATTTGTCTGGGAGCTTCAGGCAGAATACCCTTATAACTGCTTTTTTTTAAAGGGAAACCACGAGTTTGCCTTCGCTCAAGGGATTCGCCAAAAAAATGCAAGTCCCGAAATAAGTCAAACGGCCGAGCAATTGCGAAGTGCCGACATGCCTCTGGCGAATGCGCTCAAATGGATCGACACCCTCCCGCTCAAATGGGAATCGCCCTATGTGCTCGCCACCCACGCAGGCATTGCGAAGAACTGCGTCAAACCCTATGTCGAAACTGCCTTGAGGGGAGTCTTATTGAATCGAAGTCCGCTCAAGCCTCTTGAAAAAGTGCAGATTATCGGCCACAATGTCGTAAAAGGCGAAAAAGCTTTGTTCAAAACTGCCGAAAACGCTTGGCACATCGATACGGGTGCCTGGATGGGAAAGAAGCTCACCGCCCTGAGGCTCAGTTACAAAGGAAATTATCTCGACAGTTATTCCTCTGAAGTTGACCGAAGAGATTTACTCGCTTTTCGATTGTAATAACTCGGATGAGAAAAATTAAAAATCGATTGTCCTTTTTGTTCTGCGTTTTAATTTCGCTCCGTCAACGGAGTTTGCTCTGTATACCGAGAATGCCGAAAATCGCAAGAGTAGGCGACCAATCAATCAACACATATCATGTTTAAGAAAGCTATTTTGGCCTCCGCACTAATTTTCGGAGGTGCGTTTACAGCACAAGCGCAATTGCGCGTAGGAGCAGGACTGATGACCGGCCTCCCCATGGGCGACTTCGGTGATGCTGCGAGCTTCGGAATCGGAGGTGGAGTTTGGGCTGATTATTTTGTAACTGACAACATCGCAGCCGGACTGAACATCGGCTTCTTGAGCTACGGTGCCAAAGAAGAAGTGGAAGGCTTCGACTACTCAACCACCATGATTCCGATCCTCTTAACCGGCGACTGGCACTTTATGCCCGGCGAAACTTTCGATTTCTACGCAGGACTTGGTCTTGGTTTTAACATGACTACGACCAAAACTGAAATTGACTTTTTTGGTACTGTAACCGAAGCTGAGGCGAGCAACACCGCCTTCCAAATCGTTGTTCCAAGGGTCGGTGTCAATTATATGTTGTCTGACGCTTTGGGTCTCGACTTCAATACGGGTTACTCACTTGTGATGATCGAAGATGGCAATGCCGACTACATCCCCTTGAACTTGGGCATTTTCTACGTTTTCGAATAATCGAAAACCGAGCTTATTCTCAAAGTCCCGCTTCGGCGGGATTTTTTTTTTAAATCTGCCCATTCCGTAACTCGGGTAGCCACCCGCTCCAAGCCCCTCGCCTATCTTCGAGCATCTGAATTGAAAAGTCATTTCCACATGTCGAACGCCTTTTTTCAAGTCCCCACTCCGGTAAACGAACCCGTAAAAGGCTATGCCCCCGGCAGCCCCGAGCGAGAGGAGATCGTCAAAATGTATCAATCGCTGGGCGAGCAGATGCTTGACTTGCCGATGTACATCGGCTCTGAAACAGTGCGAACGGGGAATAAAATTGAAATTCGGGCTCCACATCAGCACGCCAAAGTGCTCGGGCATTTCCATCGCGGAGATCGTTCGCATGTGCACCAAGCGATTGATGCAGCGCTCGAAGCGAGAAAAAAATGGGCCAATACCCCCTGGCAAGACCGAGCGGCCATTTTTTTGAAAGCCGCAGATTTACTCTCGGGTCCGTACCGCTCCTTGATGAATGCCGCCACCATGTGGGGGCAGAGCAAAAATGTCCATCAAGCCGAGATTGACGCAGCCTGCGAACTCGCCGATTTCTGGAGGTTCAATGTGCAGTATATGACTGATTTATACCGCCAACAGCCCGGTTCTCAAGCCGGAATTTGGAACCGAATGGAATACCGTCCACTCGAAGGATTCGTGTTCGCCATCACGCCGTTCAACTTCACTTCGATTGCCGCCAATCTGCCGGGTGCGCCTGTATTGATGGGCAATGTAGCCGTCTGGAAGCCCGCCGACACTCAGATTTACTCCGCCGATATTGTGATGCGCATCTATCGCGAAGCCGGTCTGCCCGACGGGGTCATCAATCTCATTTATGTGGATGGACCTGAAGCGGGCGAAGTGGTGTTCGACCATCCCGACTTTGCCGGCCTGCACTTTACCGGAAGCACCGGCGTGTTTAAACAGCTCTGGAAGACCATCGGGTCCAAAATTGATCGCTACAAAACCTACCCGAGAATCGTGGGCGAAACCGGGGGCAAAGACTTTGTCGTCGCGCACCCGAGTTCAGACCCTCTTGCCGTGGCCACTGCACTTTCTCGAGGGGCCTTCGAATACCAAGGTCAAAAGTGCTCGGCCGCTTCTCGGGCGTACCTGCCCGAAAGCTTGTGGAGTGCGATTGAAGACCGGCTCAAAGCCGATTTGTCTTCCTTCAAAATGGGCGATCCGGGCGATTTGAGCAATTTTGTGAATGCCGTGATCGACGAGCGCGCTTTTGACAAGATCTGCGGTTATATCGAATACGCCAAGAACAGCCCCGAAGCCGAGATTGTCTCAGGGGGAGTTTGCGACAAGAGCCGCGGCTGGTTCATACAACCCACCGTGGTCAAAACGACCAACCCACACTTTAAGAGCATGGTCGAAGAAATCTTCGGCCCCGTATTGACGATCTACGTTTATCCAGACGCGAACTGGAAAGAGGTGCTCACCTTGATCGATCAGACCTCGGAATACGCCTTGACCGGGGCTGTTTTTTCTCGCGATCGCTACGCTGCGCTCGAAGCCGTCGACGCACTCCAAAATGCGGCGGGCAACTTCTACATCAACGACAAACCTACCGGAGCCGTGGTGGGTCAACAGCCCTTCGGGGGTGCGCGGGGTTCCGGAACCAACGACAAAGCGGGTTCAATGATGAATCTCTTGCGCTGGGTTTCGGCCCGGACGATTAAAGAAACCCTCGTTCCGCCGACCGACTTCCGCTATCCGTTTTTAGGATAAACTGCCGGGCCCTTCGGCTCGAGGACGAAAAACCCCGGCCGATTTAATCGACGCGGGCTTGGTGAGGTGAACCAATTGCTTGGTTTCGAAGAAAGGTTGATCGAAAATTCGATCGAGCTTGTACACCGTCGACTTCCATTGAACTTCGGCCAACTCTTCGCGCAAATCGCCTCCTTTGAGCGCCAGCACTCCGTTTTCGAGATCGTTGCGGTGCGAACCGCTCATCTTGTTTTGAATCCAGGGCAAAAATTCGCTCAAACGAGTCACGGCCCGGCTGATGACAAAGTCAAATGGCGCTTCGGCCGATTCGGCACGCCTCTGAAAAGCCTGCACATTGCCCAGCTCAGTGCGCTCGATTAAATCTTGAACCACGCGAATCTTTTTGCCGATCGAATCGACCAAGACGAATCGGACATCGGGAAAGACACAGGCCAAGGGCAGACCGGGCAATCCGCCACCCGTCCCGACATCGAGAATGCGCGTTCCGGGAACAAAGGCCACGAGCTTGGCAATCGAGAGCGAATGCAAAAGATGGTGAACCACAAAGTGCTCCTCGTCTTTTCTCGAGATCAAATTGACGTGCTGATTCCACTCCAAAAGCCCTTCTGAAAATATACGCAGGCGATCCAGAGCCCGGGCGTCGAGATTCGGAAAAGCCTGAAGAACCGCACCGAGATCGATCTGAGGATTTGAACTCACCAGTATTTGAGTTTTGGGCCAAACCGATTGGCAATGAGCAAGAATGACTGACTGAAAACGATAAATGGCTCGGCCAAAGGCAAGGCCCAAGCCGGTCTAGGGGTGCCGAGCCTCTTGCCCGCGGCAAAAGTCAAAAGAGTCATCCCCAAGGTTCGGGCTAAAATCGCAGCTGCGGAAATCGGCGTTCCGAACCAAATCGTCGCGGGAATCAAAGCGTAGATCAACAGGCTCGAAAGCCCCCAAAAACCCAATGCGTTTCGATGAAGTGCTCGATAGCGAGGCGCGGCGAGCAAATGCCTCTTCTTTTGATGTAACCAGGCCTTGAGAGTGTAGGGCGGCTCTGAAAAAACAATGGCCTTGGGATCGAGCAATACGCGGTGATTCCTGTTGGTTGCCACTTTAGAGACGAAGAGATCGTCGTCGGACGAAATCACATCCATGTGGGTGCTGAAGCCTTTATTATTCATAAACAGCTCTTTGCGATAGGCCAAATTCCGACCCACCCCCATATACGGTTTGCCGAGAGCCGACCACGAGCCATAATGCAGAGCCGTAAAAAGGGCATCAAAGGCTGAGAGCCACGAAATCCATGAACGCGAAGTGCGATAAGGGCCATAGCCCAGGACGAGCTCAATGGGTTCCGAAAGCGCGGCGTCCATGCGCCTGAGCCATTCTTTAGATTCGGGCACACAGTCGGCATCGGTCAAAACGAGTCGATCGTATTTGGCGGCTTTAATCCCGAGGGTTAGCGCGAAATTCTTGCCAAACCAAAAGCGATCCGTGTCTTTGAGATCCACCATTTTTATCCGCGCGTCCTGCAAAGCTGCGGCTTCGATGAGCTCTCGGCTTTCGTCGAAGCTCCGGTCGTTGACCACCACCCACTCAAAATGGGGATGGTCTTGTTCGAGCCAGAGCGGCAAATTCTTTTTCAGATTCTCGGCCTCGTTTCGAGCACAAACTACAACACTCAGAGGCTTAGGTTTTTCCGTATTCAAATCTGAGCCTTGACCGATCGAAAAAAAACGGCGGAACACCCATAGAGCATATACCGCCTGTAGCCCGATCAGCGCCAAGACGACTCCATCAAAAACGGATAAAACACCCAGGCTGCTGCTCAAAACGGGCACAAAAGTAGCCAAAAGAGCCGCGTCTATCTTTGCGAGATTACGCTCACTTTATGCGCTTCGAACTTCAAACGACCGAACCCGGTGGCAAGGCCCGCGCCGGGGTGATCTCGACAGGTCATGGAGAAATTCTCACCCCCATCTTTATGCCCGTCGGTACGCAAGGCACGGTCAAAACCGTTCACCAGCGCGAACTGCGAGACGAAGTGCACGCTCAAATTATTTTGGGAAACACCTATCACCTCTATTTGCGGCCGGGGGTGGACATTTTAAAAGCAGCGGGAGGACTCCACCGATTTATGGGCTGGGATCGACCGATTCTGACCGATAGCGGTGGTTATCAAATCTTTTCGCTCTCTGACCAGCGCAAACTCAGCGAACAAGGGGCCAAGTTCAAATCGCACATCGACGGGTCCGCACACTTTTTTAGTCCGGAGTCTGTCGTAGACATCCAACGCGCCATCGGGGCAGACATCATCATGGCCTTTGACGAATGCCCGCCCTATCCGGCCGAACGAGCTTATCTGGAACAGTCGATGGAACGGACGCATCGCTGGCTCGATCGATGCCTTGCGCACATGGGCGAAACCGAGCCGCTCTATGGTTTTGAGCAGAGTCTGTTTCCGATTTGTCAAGGCGGTATCGAAGGCGATTTGCGCGCGCGCTCGGCGGAATACATCGCTTCGAAAAATGCCGACGGCCTTGCGATTGGCGGATTGAGCGTAGGCGAACCCGCTGAAGAAATGTACAAAATGGTCGATTTGGTCTGTGCCCTTCTGCCTACAAATCGCCCGCGCTATTTAATGGGCGTAGGCACTCCGGTCAACTTGCTCGAGAACATTGCCTTGGGCATCGATATGTTCGATTGTGTGATGCCCACTCGAAACGGAAGGAACGGCATGCTCTTTACGATGGAGGGAATCATCAACATTCGAAATCGCTGCTGGGCCGACGATTTTAGCCCGCTCGACCCCGCAGGAACCTCGTTTGTAGACCGAGAATACAGCAAGGCCTATTTAAGGCACCTTTTTGTGACGGATGAAGCTTTGGGTCGACAAATCGCTTCTCTGCACAATTTGGCGTTTTATCTTGAACTCACGCGTCAAGCGCGCGAAAAGATCCTCGAAGGTGTATTTGCGTCCTGGAAGAACGCGCTCATCCCAAAATTAGAACAGAGGCTTGGTTGATTTCCTGTATAAAACTCAGCCGGAAATGCAAAACGCGGTTTAGAATCATTCCCATTTTCTATTCATCTTTTCCATCAGAGATGAATAGTTCAAAGCCATATTTAGGCGAGATCAAAATGATCTTCTTCTGCTGACGCTTGGCAAAGGATATTTTCAAATTCTTCTCCAAAAACTCTTCAGATTCTCGCTTTACAACAGTCTGATTCTCCTCATTGCAGTCTTCGAATTCTTTGATTACAGAGATCAAACCGCTGCTCAGATTGAAATCAACTTCGATTGAACTTTCACAGGATTTGCTGAAATAGTCGGAATACTCAATCAAGTAAAAGTCGTCATTCTCAAATCGATAGGATTCAGATTTACTCCACTTCCAAGCACTGCCTCCCTCTTGCGCAAGCGTCAATTTTCGGTCGATTATTTGGATGCCCGAATAAGGGTCGCCCATCATTCCCCCGTCTCGGCTGCCGTACAAAGCTTGATCTGATTGTTTCCAATTTTGCCATTGTCCGAAGCTCAAGCGATACACCACGACAGTTCGTGGAACGCCTGTATCGGAAGTATCAGCGTGCATATTGTACACCACCGCCAATTCATCTCCAGGCAGTCCGTCTAAATCGCCCATTGCGGAATCGATCAGCGCATGTCCTTTTGGAATCGGGATGGTCTGGCCGCTTGTTGCGAATGCTGAAATAGAACAAAGTGCCAAAACGCAGATTTCACAGCGGTATACCCATCGAGAGAGCCCCATTCCTGGCTTGGAATTCATTTTGCGCGAATTTCGATTCAAAGTGGATATTAATTGACGGTTTAAATAAACTTTGTGGTGAAATAGAAGGGATTAAGAAGAAATGCCGCTCTTCCACAGCCTAAATTGAACACGGAGGCTATCGTACCCAAGCCCGATCAGCAAAATGGCTGAAGGCAGGAACAGGGCATTCAATTTAAAATATTTATAGCAGATTCCGGCGATGATTCCTCCGAGAAAAAAGAAAAGAATAATGCGAAATCTTAAATGAATGATTCGTTTCAAATTGCGCCTTAAATCGTTATTTCTGAAAAAGATCAGTTGAGAGACTTCAATTCCCAAATCTGTAAACAAGCCCGTGAGATGGGTGGTTCGAACCACGGCATTCGAAATTCGAGTAACCAATGAGTTTTGCAGCCCCATGGCGAATAACAACAAGACCGCAATCGCATTTGCGTTGGTCTGGATAATCGCATTGCCGAAAACGGAAAGGAAAAAGAGAATGGCGATTTCGATGAGCACCGGAAGAATAAATATATTCTTTTCGCTCTTTCTACGCACAAATTCAATGAGCATACTCGAAACAAATGCACCCAAAAAGAAACTTAAGATGTACGCAAAGAAGATGAGGGATTCAGACCACTTGAACTGATACAGATCCCCGACAAAAAAGGCGAAATGGCCTGTGATATTGGTCGTGAGTTGGTGGATGGAAACGAATCCGGCAACATTTACAAATCCTGCCACAAAAGACAGCAAGGTCGCTATTTGAAGATTGTGCTTGTGCGTTCGCGTTTCGCCTGTGTGGGTAAACATTTGCGGCCTAAATCGCACGCCAAGTGCGCAGGGCACTCATCGGATTCAAAATCGAGGCGCAACCATGCAAACAACTTCTGAATAAAGACATTAGAAAAGAAATAGGCCGTTTCCGTTTTAAATACACTCCTTCAAAGATACAATGCCTCTCAGAAAGTCGAGAACATCCATAACCTCTGAAAATAGCAGAGTTCCGCGCTTTTCAAAAGTCTATATCCTCGATACGCGCAATTGATGGAAGGCTTCCGACCTTTGCCCCGTGAAAATTCTCGACCGATACATTATCGGCAAATTTCTGGCCACCTTCTTTTTGACTATCGCGCTGATCTTGATGATTGCCGTGGTGTTTGACATCTCCGAAAAGCTCGAAGATTTTGTGAGCAAAGGCGCCAGCATGCGCGAAATCGTTTTTCAGCACTACGCCAACTTTTTGGTCTACTACGGCAATCTGTTCAGCTCGATGATCGTCTTTATCGCGACCATCTTCTTTACGTCGAGAATGACGGCGCGAAGCGAAATCGTCGCCATGCTCACAGGCGGAGTCAGCTTCAACCGCTTGCTGTGGCCCTATTTTCTGGCTTCGACCCTCGTGATGATCATCTCCATGGTTCTCGGTCATTTCGTGATCCCGAAAACCAATGTTCAGCGGCTGGCTTTTGAATGGAAATACATACTCAACAAGAACGTAGATCGCTTTCAGAACATTCACAAACAAATTCTCCCCGAGCATATTGTCTTTCTCGAGAGCTACAACAGCGAGCGCCAAAGCGGACTCTATTTTAGCTACGAACGCTTTGAAGGTCGCGAACTCAAGGCGAGAATGCAGGCCGATTTTATTCGATACGATTCTATCAACAAGCGATGGAGGCTCGACAATGCCGTGGTGCGCACCCTGGAAGGCGATGTCGAACAGCTGAGGACCTACAAGAAACTCGACACGGCGCTCGCGCTCGAACCCGAGGACCTCAGCACCCTGGTTTATCGAGCCGAAATGATGACCACCCCCGAGCTTTTGCACTTCATCAAACTCGAGAAAGAAAGGGGATCTGAAACGGTCGATTACTTTGAACTCGAGCGTTTTAAACGGACCTCTTGGCCCATTTCAACCTACATATTAGTGCTGATCGCGCTTTCGCTCTCTTCCCGCAAGACCCGGGGTGGATTAGGGCTCAACATCGCACTGGGGCTGGGTTTGTGTGTCAGTTATATCTTCTTCATGCAAATCAGCACCACCTTTGCCACCAAGGGCGATTTTCCTCCGTTTATCGCGGTGTGGATACCCAATTTCTTCTTTGCCATACTCGCCGGCTATCTCTATGTCCGCGCACCTAAGTAGTTCGAAGACGAGCGCACAGCTCAGACTCCATTTTGTGGTGTTTTTGTGGGGATTCACAGGGCTTCTGGGCGCACTTATTCAATTGAATGCCTGGTCTTTGGTCTGGAACCGAATCGGATTGGCCCTCGCATTGCTCTTTGTCTTTTTCAAAGTCAAGCGATGGCCTCTGGGCATCTCAAAAAATCGGTGGCCCCGCATCTTGTTGGCAGGTGCCATCATTGTTCTTCACTGGGTTTCGTTTTTCGCGGCCATCAAAATGTCCAAGGTCAGCGTAGCCTTAGTTTGCCTTTCTACCGGGGCATTTTTTGGATCGCTGTTGGAGCCCTTGTTCTTTAAAAAGCGTTTAGATGTTAAAGAGTTGTTGCTAAGCACTTTGGCGATTGCGGGATTGGCGGCCATTTTTAAGCTCGAAACCCAATATCGGTTGGGCATGGCACTCGGGTTGAATTCGGCCTTGCTCAGCGCGCTCTTTTCTTTGATCAATGCCCGTCTCATTCAAACGGAAACCGCCCACAGCATCACCTTCTTCGAGTTGCTCTCGGGCTGGGTGTTCCTCGGATTGTTGTTTTTGCTCCCTCAGCTCCAAGGGTCGTTTGAATGGCCCGGGCAAGGCGACTGGCTTTGGCTCGCGATTCTGGCCAGCGCATGCACGGCCTACGCCTTTGTGGAGAGTGTCGAAGTGATGAAAGTGCTGAGTCCGTTCACCGTGCTGTTGAGCATCAACCTCGAACCTGTGTACGGCATCGTGGTTGCGCGTTGGGTACTCGGAGAGCGAGAAGCCATGAGTTCGGGCTTTTATTTGGGCGCTGCGCTCGTTTTGGCCGGTGTCTTGGCCAATGCATGGCTCAAAACCCGGATTACTCCGCCACCACCCCCATCTGCGCAAACTTTTTGATGCGCTCTTCGACCCTCTTGTCGGGATCCATGGCTAAAAGCTTTGGCAAAGCCTTCACGATCACCTCTTTGACCCTAAGAAAACAGTCTTCAGGATCCGTGTGTGCCCCGCCCAAGGGCTCTTCGACAATTTCGTCGATCAAGCCATTTTTGAGCATGTCCTTGGGTGTCAATTTGAGGGCTTCGGCGGCTTGCTCTTTAAAGTTCCAGCTCCGCCAAAGAATACTCGAGCAACTTTCAGGCGAAATAACGCTGTACCAGGTATTCTCGAGCATGTAGACCCGATCTCCTACCCCGATTCCAAGGGCGCCTCCCGAGGCCCCTTCGCCGAGGATGAAGCAGAGAATTGGAACTTTTAAGGTACTCATCTCAAACAGATTGCGCGCAATGGCCTCGCCTTGACCTCGCTCTTCGGCCTCGATGCCGGGAAAAGCTCCGGGGGTGTCGATAAAGGTGATTACCGGTCTGTTGAACCGCTCGGCCATTTTCATCAAGCGAAGGGCTTTGCGGTATCCCTCGGGATTGGGCATCCCAAAGTTGCGATACTGCCTCATTTTGGTGTTGATACCCTTTTGATGCCCGATCAACATCACACTCTGGTCCCCAATCATTCCCCAACCGCCGATCATCGCTTTGTCGTCTTTTACCGAGCGATCTCCGTGCAATTCCAGCCAACGCCCGTCGGTAATGGCGCGCATATAAGCCAGAGAATAAGGCCTGTTGAGATGTCTTGAAAGCTGTACGCGCTGCCACGCACTGATCTTTCCGTAAATGTCTTTGCGCGTTTTTTGAAGCGCTTTTTCGAGCTCTCGAATCGTCTTGCCCATGTCGACCCCGGTTTCTTGTTGCAGGGCCCGAGCTTTTTCGAGTTGATCAACCAATTCCTTGACGGGAAGTTCGAAGTCGAGGTATTCCATTTCGATGGCGGTAAGAGGACCTTTCGCGCTAAAAGCTCAAAAAAAAGGCGGCGCGGATGGTCTAAATGAAGCGGTTGAAAGTAGTCAATCGAGTTGAATCGCCCGAGGGCTCTTAAGATGCGATTGTTTTGAACAAAGAATTTACAAACTGCTCGGCATCAAACAGCTGCAAATCGTCAATGCCTTCGCCCAATCCGATAAAGCGAACGGGGATTCCGAATTCGGAGGCAATCGCCACCACAACCCCCCCCTTGGCCGTTCCGTCGAGCTTGGTCAGCACCAAACCGCTCACCGAGGTGGCAGCCGTGAATTGCCGGGCTTGTTCGAGCGCATTTTGACCGGTCGAAGCATCGAGAACCAATAGAACCTCGTGCGGAGCTCCGGGGAGGAGCTTGTCGAGCACCCTCTTTACCTTCGAGAGTTCGTTCATCAAGTTCACCTTGTTGTGAAGCCGACCTGCGGTGTCGATCATCAGCACGTCCACAGAACCGGCCATGGCCTTTTGAAGTGCCTCGTGCGCCACGGCCGCCGGGTCTGAACCCATGCTTTGCGCGGTGAATTCAGAACCCGAGCGCTCGGCCCAAATTCTGAGCTGATCGATGGCCGCGGCCCGAAAGGTATCTGCGGCTGCGAGCATTACCGAAAGACCTTCGCGTCGAAAGCGCATCGCCACTTTTCCGATGCTCGTGGTCTTGCCAACTCCGTTCACCCCGACGACCAAAATTACCCTTGGTTTAGACTCGCCCGAAAGACTAGGTGCCGATTCGACCGGCTTGTCCTGCCCGCCTTCGTGCATGAGTTCCAAAACCGCCCGGCGCATGTGGGCTTCGAGTTCGCTCGCCTTGAGATAGGGGTCTTTTGCCACATTGGCTTCGAGCTTGCGGATCACCCGAACGGTGGCCTCTACTCCCAGATCTGCTTCGATCAGCACCGATTCGAGCTCGTCGAGCAGGTCGGCATCCACTTTGGTGCGGCCGACGAGCACCCGGGCCATTCGGCCAAAAATGTTTTCTCGTGTTTTGTCGAGGCCTTTCTCAAGTCTTTGGCCCTCTTCTTCGAGTTCAGTGTCTTTCTTTTTTTTAAAAAGGTCGAAAAGTCCCATATGCGATAAGTTGAAATGCGTGCGGGTCGGGGCAAAAAAAAACCCGCAATCGCGGGCTGGTATCGTACCTCAAGAACTTCAGAGTGGCGCGGGCGCTTACTTCAAAAAGTCTTGAACCTTGTCTTTGGGCATGATGCGTTCTTCAAACACGTACGCTCCATTCTTGGGAGAGCGCACAAGGCGAACGGCTTTGGTCATCATCACCGTGTTGCCTTCTTTCTTCAGGGTTGCTACTACCTTCTTTGCCATGAGTTCGGGGTCGTTTTAACGCGAAACGCGATTACTTAATCTCTTTGTGGGTGGTCATGCGCTTCAAGATGGGGTTGAATTTCTTCAATTCAATCCGCTCGGGCGTATTCTTTTTGTTCTTGGTGCTGATGTAGCGCGAAGTTCCGGGCTTGCCGCTCTCTTTGTGCTCGGTGCACTCGAGAATTACTTGAACGCGATTTCCTTTCTTGGCCATTTCGGTGGGTGGACGTTTGTGAGTTGTCTATTGCAATGGATGTGCTCTGAGGTAGGTTATTCCCGGAATTTCGTCCGGAGCTTTCTCCTATCCGCGCTCGACCAAAAAGCCTTTTTCGCGGGCTTCTTTCAGAACGGCACTGATGCCTTTTTTGTTGATGTTCTTGAGCGCGCTGGTGCTTACGCGCAAGGTGATCCAACGGTCTTCTTCAGGGATGTAAAAACGCTTGTGCGTGAGGTTTACATCGAACTTGCGCTTGTTCTTTTTGTTCGAGAACGACACGCTGTTGCCGCTCATCGCCTTTTTACCGGTCAGTTGACAAATTCGAGACATATCGCTGTAAGGGTGACTGTTGGTGTCCTGCTTATTTTCAGGTCGCGCCTAAAAATCGGATTGCAAAGGTGCGAAAATTTCTTGAAACAGAGGTGTACGGAGAACGGAAAAGATCGCGTTGTACAATTCACCTCTCTCGACCGCAATTTCGCGCTTGGGTTATTCGCTTTGAGCCGCGAGTGTTTTCCGGAGCCAGTCCATGGCCGCCAAGGCCGAGCGCTCGATATTGCGCCCCCGGTCTGTGCCGAATCGAAACAATCGAGCCTCCACTCCGGCGGGGTGCGCGAGCCCAATCCAAACGGTTCCGATCGGCTTTTCGGCACTCCCCCCGCTCGGGCCTGCGATTCCCGTAAGCGAAAGCGCGTAATCGCTGCCAAATTTACTTCGAGCAGATTCGGCCATTTGCTCGGCAACCATCTCCGAAACAGCGCCAAACTGAGCGATGGCGCCGGGATCAACTCCCAAAAAAGACTGTTTCGCTTCGTTTGAGTACGCGATTACGCCTCCTTTAAACCAGTTTGAACTGCCCGGAATTCGAGTGAGCCGATGGCCTAAATACCCTCCCGTACAGCTCTCTGCCAGTGCCAAGCTCTCAGATCGCGCGATGAGCAATTTGGCCAGTATTTCTTCGAGTTCTTCTTCGTCCGCAGAATAGACCACATCCCCGAGCAAAGCACGGAGTTCGTTGGCCAGCGAATCGACTTGGGGCAAGATGTGTTCCTTGTCTCCCATGGCACTGAGCCTCAAGCGCACCTTTCCGGGCGAGGGCAGATATGCGAGACTCACATCTTTGGGCAGAGCGTCTTCAAAGCCTGAAATGCGATTCGCGAGTTCAGATTCGGGCACTCCTTGCGTATACAGGGTTCGGTGAACGATATGGGTGTCTTGAATTTCGAGGCCGATCCAAGGCAGCACCCGAGCTTCCATAATGTGTTTCATTTCGTAAGGCACACCGGGCATGGCGATATAGTAGACCTCGCCTTTTTTGAACTTCATGCCCGAGGCGGTTCCGACGTCATTTTTAAGGAGTTCGCAGTTTATGGGCAGCACCGCCTGGTCTAGGTTCAGCCGGCTGAGGTCGCGGCCAAAACTGCGAAAAAGGGCTTCGATGTGTTCAAAAACGTCCGGTTTAAATTCGAGTGAGGTTCCGAAATAGGCGGCGAGGGTGGCTTTGGTTTTGTCGTCGCGTGTAGGTCCGAGTCCGCCGGTGATGAACACGAGCTTGGTGTTGGGATGTATGCTGTCGAGGGCAGAGACGATGCTCTCAGGGCGGTCGCGAATCGATCGGATTTGATGCACTTCGACCCCAACCCGGTGCAGCCGATCGCCCATCCATGCTGAATTGGTATCTACGGTTTGCCCGATGAGCAATTCGTCTCCAATAGTGATGATTTCGGCCTGCATGAATTTCGAGTTATTATACTGATGATGAACTTATTAATCTTGTTCTCCTTGCGTTTTCGCGGGTGGTTAAATGTAGGTTGTGGAGCGGATGCGTCGATTCGATCAGGTTCGGGATGCTGAGATTCCTTGGGGTGCGAATCGAGAACTTTATGGTTTGGTCCGAATCCGTCATACCCTGTTGAAATAACAAGACCAGTTCATGAACCCGAAATGGACGGCCTTAACGAACTTTGAATCATCGATCCGTTGTAATGGGATACACAAGGTATCCATACGTTACCCATCGATGTGTTAAGACGCCCTTGCAGGGCTGGGATTCTTCTAGACGATGGGCTTCGCCCAACGTCATGTTAGACTGCCCTTTCAGGGCGTGATCCCCTACCGATGGGCAAAGCCCATCGATTCAAACACCTCCAAAAGCCCCGAAGAGGCGTCATCTATCAGCCCTCCCCTCCAGAAAAGCCCGAAGAATCAAGGCCGCGGCCACGCTGTCTACCTTGAGTTTATTCGCCCGGGTCGACTTGGACGCCCCGGACTGCACCATCGATTGCACCGCTTGCTGGGAGCTGTAGCGCTCGTCTTCCCGAAACACCGGAATGGCAGGCCATCGCTTCGCGAACCGGGCCAACCAAGGCTGAATCTCGTCCTCTATGGCACTCATCGAGCCATCCAGGCGCACGGCTTGCCCCACCACCAAACCCGCACAGGGTTCTTCGGTCAAGAGCCGGTCGAGGGCCGCGTCCAATCCCTTGCGGTCTACGCCTTCGATTGGGCTGGCAATCATCCCCAACGCATCGCTCACTGCCAAACCACAGCGCTTGGCGCCAAAATCAATCGCAATCCAACGAGCGGGGCGAACATTCAAGGGTCTTAACTTTGAGGCAGAAGGAAAACGCCCTCGTGCACTGCAAAATTAGACGATGAATACACTTGAAGATCGGTACCGAGCTGCGATCGAAACCGCCTGGGAAGACCGTACACGAATCACACTGCTCGAAACCATCCAAGCCGTCGAAGAAACCGTCAAAGCCTTGGACCTCGGGCAAATACGCGTCGCAGAACCCCAAGGAAGTGATTGGATTGTAAACGATTGGGTTAAAAAAGCCGTGTTGCTTTACTTCCCGCTCCACAATATGCAAGCCATCGAGGCCGGAGAACTTCGTTTTTACGATAAAATCCCGCTCAAAACCAACTTTGAAGCGCTCAACGTCCGCATGGTGCCTTCGGCTCTGGCCCGCTACGGCTCGTACTTGGCACCGGGGGTTGTGATGATGCCCTCTTATGTCAACATTGGGGCCTACGTAGGCGAAAACACCATG
Source organism: Schleiferiaceae bacterium (assembly GCA_041739275.1). Taxonomy (GTDB): domain Bacteria; phylum Bacteroidota; class Bacteroidia; order Flavobacteriales; family Schleiferiaceae; genus WGMI01. The sequence goes on from JBGSOF010000055.1 coordinate 78,801, forward strand.
GTCGATACCTGGGCCACGGTGGGCAGTTGTGCGCAGATTGGGAAAAACGTCCACCTCAGTGGGGGTGTGGGGATTGGAGGGGTGCTCGAACCCGTACAAGCGGCCCCTGTAATTATTGAAGATCATGCCTTTATCGGCTCCCGCTGCATTGTGGTCGAAGGGGTACGGGTAGGCAGCGAAGCGGTATTGGGCGCCAATGTGGTTCTCACGGCCTCTACGCGAATTCTCGATGTAAGTCAAAGCACGGTGGTCGAGCACAAAGGCTTTGTCCCCCCTCGTTCGGTGGTGATTCCCGGCACCCTGCCCAAGCGCTTCCCCGCCGGCGAATACGGGGTTCCCTGCGCCTTGATCATCGGGACCCGAAGCGAGAGCACCGACAAAAAAACCTCGCTCAATCAGGCTTTGCGCGAGTACGATCTCTCGGTCTAAAAATGCACATTGGCTTTGACGCAAAACGCGCTTTCCACAACCGCACCGGGCTCGGCAACTACAGCCGCTGGGTGCTTGAAGAATTGTCGCGCGCGTATCCCGACGATCGGCTTTCGCTGTACAATCCGAAGCCCGGAACTGCATGGAGCGCTCGGCCAACGGAGGCTGCAGAGCATCTTCCCCAGGGTGTTTGGAGGAGCATTCCCTCTGCTTGGAGAAGGTGGGGCTTGTCGGCAGACCTCGCTCGCGACCAAATAGAAATTTTCCACGGGCTCAGCAACGAACTTCCCGCGTCGATCAAGCCCGGCATAGCCACGGTGGTGAGCATTCACGACTTGATCTTCGAACGCTTTCCGCAGTGGTACAAACCCGCAGACCGCCTCGCTTATCGATTCAAGTTTAGAGCGGCTGCCCGCCGGGCCGACCGAATTTTCGCGCTCTCGGAGCAGACAAAAAACGACCTCGTCGAATTCTACTCCATCGACCCCAAGCGCATCGAGTTGCACTATCAAAGTTGTCATCGAGATTTTCAACTTTCAGACGATGTGCGCAGCTTCGAACAACTCGAAAACATTCGAGCCGAGGCCCGGCAGAGCCTGAGTGAGCTCGGATTGCCTGCGGAATATGCCCTTTACGTGGGCACGGTCGAGGCGCGAAAAAACCTATTGAATTTGCTCAAAGCCTTGCGCGAAGTCGACCTGCCGATGGTGGTGGTCGGTGCGGGGGGATCGTACAAAAAAGAATGCATCGAATACGTTCGGGTTCAGGGCATGGAGAAGCGCGTCTTTTGGTTTGAAAACCTTCCCAAAGGCCGGCTGCCGCTGTTGTATCGCGCCGCTCTTGCATTTATTTACCCTTCTTTTTTTGAAGGATTTGGCATCCCCATCCTCGAGGCGTTGTACAGCGGGTGCCCTGTAATCACCTCACAGGGAGGGGTTTTTCCCGATACCGGAGGTCCGAATTCGGTCTACGTCGATCCTTTTTCAGAAAACTCTATCCGTTCGGGTATTGAACGGGTGACCACCGATTCCAACCTCCGAGCAAAAATGCGCGTCTTAGGACTTGAATATGCCCGCGAGCGTTTCGAGCCCCGAGCGAGAATCGGCGATTTGCACCGATCGTATCAAGCCATACTCGCGAACCGTTCAAAGCGGTGACCACCCTTCAACATCCCAAGCCATCTATACCCCTCTTCGCATTCTGCACATCTCGACGGCCCACGACTGGAGGGGCGGCGAGCAACAAATCTTACTCTTGCACAGAGAACTGCTGCGCCTCGGCCACGAAAGCGCGGTTTTTTGCCCCAACGATTCAGAGTTGCGAAAAAGAATAGAAGCCGAGGGCCCGGGGTGTATTCCCTGTCCGGGCCATAAAGCGTCGATTCGCAGGCTTTCGCTGAACGTGCGCACTTTTCAACCCGAACTCATTGCACTGCACGACCCCAATGCGCATACGCAGGCCGTTATGGCTCAGGTGCTGCGGTTTATCGATACGCCTATGGTTTTGCACCGCAAGGTGGACTTTGGTGTTGGGCACAATGCGCTCTCTAAGTTCAAGTACAGCCATCCTTCGATTCGCGCGGTGATTGCCGTTTCTGAAGCGATCCGCGAGATTTTGCGGGCTTCGGGTGCCGTTCGAGCGCCGATTGAAGTGGTTCGAGACGGTTACGACCCCACTCGGATCGAATCTGTTCACCGGCCTCGTTTTTTTGATAGTGATCGTCCGGATGCCGAACGAGATTGGGTGGTGGGTACGGTGGCTGCTTTTGCTGATCACAAAGACCCCGATACTTTTCTGGCGGCGGCGCGGAAAATTCAAAATGCCTTTCCGAGCGCTCGGTTTATTTGGCTGGGCGAAGGGGTTTTGAGGAAAAAAATGCTCCAAAAGGCCGCGGCTCTGCAGATCCGCTTCGAAGCTCCGGGTTTTGTCGGGGATGTGATCGAGCGGATGCGGGGTTTTGATGTGATGATGTACAGTTCGAAAGAGGAAGGCTTGGGTTCGAGTTTGATCGATGCCATGGCGCTTGGATTGCCGATTGCCACGACTGCTGCGGGAGGTATTCCCGAGTTGTTCGATGAGGGTATAAGTGCGCTCCTGAGCCCTCCCAAAGATTCGGAGGGTCTGGCGCAAAATGTTCTCAAAATTCTGAGAGACCGAGAACTAAGATTGAATCTCGCTCAAAATGCACAACTGCACTCGGGTCGGTTCACCGCTTCGGTTTTGGCCGAGAATACGCTTAAAATCTATCGCGAGGTGGTGAATCAGTCGAAGAGCAGAATGCCCAAAATGCTGGGGACGAACGATTAAAAGAACTTCTTCCCGAGGTTTTTGAGGTCGTTCATGTCGAAGCCGTCGTCTCCGCCGAGTTGCTTCATCAGGCCTTGTACGTCGAACCCGCCTTGGCCGTTGAGCGCCGAGGTTATTTGTCCGACGAGGTCGTTGCCTTGTCCTTTGGCGGCTCCCGCTTGTTGGTTGAAGAAGTTCATGACCATGGGGAGGGCTTGCTGCACCATCTTTTGGGCTTGGTCGGCGTCGATGCCGAGCTTGGAGGTGATGTCGGTAATGGCTTTGCTGTTGAGGGCGCCGAGCGCGGGGTGATCGGCGGGGGTTTCGGCTCCCGAAAGGAGTTCGTCGAGGGCGCTGCGGTCGCCTTGGCGGACTTGTTCTTGGATGCCCTCGGCCAGACTTTGGTTGAGCGCAGCCCCGGCTTTTTCGGCCTGATCGGCGTCTACGCCTTGAAACTGTCCGAGGAGTTCTTTGAGCGGCCCTTGAGCCGACGCGAGGAGTTGATCGAGCATGAGTATTATATTTTAATGGCTAAACGTATCAAATTTCCGGGGCTTGTGTTGCGTGGGTGTTATGAGGGGAGAAAAGGGTTGGGGGGGTGAAAACGTTTTCGGGCTTGGCGAAGGTGGCAATTTCGAAGCACTTCACTGTCAACCAGGCAGAAACATCGATAGTAGCACAAAGCTTGATTTAACCACTGAACCGCCAATTTCTTATAGGTGCCGTTAGCGGTTCGTACTTCTTCCTTCGTCATTTTTGTTTAGAAGCGTTAAGTAAAAATTCGTCCGTTTGTCCTTTTTCTAACAAACCAAAACCCGTCGCAAAGAAGTCCTTGTCGTTGGACTTAAAACCACAGCTGTCCAAAACGTTTTAAGCTGGGCATAAAGGTATTTGTCCCTGAGGTGTTTAGGGATGGTTTTGGACGGATTTCGATTTTTAGTACCCCCTAAATTTTAGAAGGCGAACAGTTGCTGTCGGTCGGGGGGTGGTT
>JBGSOF010000017.1:0-18391 GCA_041739275.1 Schleiferiaceae bacterium
TTGCTGTTTTGTTAGTATTTTATCACTGATTACTGTCGAGTTTTGCGAAAATGCAATTCCTTGAACCAATGCAATAATTAGTAAAATAAATGTTGTTTTGATTATTGTCATATTGTTTGTCTTTTTAAAATGAGGCACAACTTACTTATAGGCGCAGTTTTCCTATCCCTATACACACCCACTTGTTGTATAGGTCTAGTTTTACTTCCCTTTAATCAGTTCACAATCCATGGAACCTAAGTCTTCTTTCTTCAACACACAACCGCCACATACCGCATGATCAGCGTGGTGGTACTAAGATAAAGACAATCCGCACGCCTACGGTTCACGGTGGTTCACAAGTGGAAATTGTTCAAATAACAGTTCTGAAGCGCGTGCTGAGAAACGGCCCGCTGCTTGGAGAAGGAGAAAAGCAGGGCACGATAGCCCATCCGCAGAGCGTCGAGTCATCTCAACAGACCCTCATCCCACCAAAACCAAACGAAATGGAGTCCATTCTTAAGCTCCTCCTTTGTACACTGCTCCGCCGGCAGGGCGCCGCAGAAGCTGCAGACCTCGCCGTCTTTATTCAAGAACGGGCTTTAAGACTCGCCCAATAGCCGCGTTTCCGCATTGCCTTAAGCTTTCTTCCGACCACGCGCGTGGACAAGCGTACTTCAGGGAACGCTTCTCTTGCCTCTTAGGTTTCTCATGAGCAAGGCAACGATCAATTGGATTCTCCAGAATAGCTTTTGTTGAAGAGAGCGTTCAATCAGGCTGGTATTGTTTCCATGAACTTGGTATAAGATGCTTTGTGTTGAATCAAATGCGACAGATCCTTTGAGTTCAGCCAAAATACCGATCCAACTATCATGCATAGGGACATACCTCGGAATGGGCAATATCCAAGGTAAAAGGTCAGACGTAAAGGCCATACAACAGCCCATCCACGTATTTTTATTGATATTTTTCCAAATTCCCGGACCGCAGTTTAAATGTTGCTGTATTGAATGGGATAGAATGAGATTATTATTCAACATTTGACCATCCAACATGACACAAGAAGTCGATTTCTCAATTAACAGCTCTCTAATTCGCGATAATTTACCCGGCAACCAAATATCATCCTGATCGGATAGAACCAGAATCTTCCCTCGGGCCAGTCCGATAGCTCTTCCAAAATTGGCTGAAGCTTTTTGACAATTAGCATCTGGAAACACTTTAATTCTATCATCGTCGAATTGAGCGATGATGTGTAAAGTTGAATCCGTCGAATTATCGTCTGAAATAATGAGTTCATCCTGGGGTCCAAGTTGTTCAACGATCGATCGAATTTGCGCATCGATGAACTTCTCGCCATTAAAAGTGGCCATACAAACGCTGATGTTCACTTCCTCCATGCCACTTTAATAAAAGAAAAGGACTTGAACCTGAGGCTCAAACTAAGTGAGCGAAGCCAGACGCGCAGAATCATCGCGTTCTTTATCCCGTGCTTTTGGCCGAAATACATAGCAGATCGAGCATAAATGACGAATCGAGATAAAGCTTTTTCGACGCTTGTAAATCCATTATTGCTTAATGAATGTTTCAGGATTAAAGGATATATTCTACCCATTTGTTGATCATGATGTGCTCTTAAGAAGTAATCGAAATCGCTGAAGTCCAAAGGCAGTTTTTCATCAAATCCACCAATTCTTTGAAAAGAGTTCAGCTTCAAGCAGCTTCCACTGTTTATCGGAATGATTGATCGGGATTGAACGGGGTCTGACGGAATCGATGAAAGTCTTTTTCCCCTTCCGTGTACCACTTTGAATGGGGAAAGCAGACCGACTTCGTCATACACGTGAGGCGCCAGCCAATCGGCATCGCTTTGGCAGCAAAGTGTTTCAATGAATTCAGGGGGAAGATGCGTATCGTCGTCGAGCAGAATAATCCATTTCAATTGCAATTCTTTGGCCCAATTAGCACCCAGATTGTAGGCAGTGCTAACCCCGGGATTATCGGGACGGTGAATATACTGCACCCTATGATCCGAGGGAGGAATGTTTTGGCGAAGTTTGCTATTGTCGCAAATAAAAATATGGAGCGGTTTGATTTGGGTACAAAGACTTTGCCAACTGAGGCTGTCTTCAATTGACTTTTCATAGAGAACCAAACAAACCAGAATTTCTGAATGAGCAATCATCGAACGCCTTTCCTATTTTGATTCCATCTGAAAATATACTTTACGAAGCCCGAGGGTAATGAGGCCATGACCCACCAAAGAAATCGGCGTTTTGGGAAACGAGCGGTTCTGGGATCAGCGAGAAATTTTAGCGCTAGGTCGGGTCGAGAGGCCAATACATTTGTACCCGCATGTCCGAGCAAGTTGCTGGCAATAATGCCTTGGACATCATCCCGCCATTCCTCGCGAATTTCATTCTGATCCAATGCCTTTTGAAGCTTCGTAATAAAGGGCGTTTCTTGGGATAAAGGGCGAGGAGTAGTGAGCATTTCCTCCGTATCAAGCCGGTAGTAGGCCGTCAATTTTTTACTGTACGCAATGAGGCCGCGCATAGCGAGATCGGCCCACAGGCTTTGATCTTCGTACGTACGTTGATCAACGGGAAACCCGCCAATTTGATTAAAAGTTTCACGGCTGATTGCCGCTGCGGAAGACATAGCCAATTGGTCGCCTTGCAGTATCGATCTGAAATAACTGGGAACTAGGCCTGAAGATGGTTCAGGCAAGGCATGCCAGCGCGCGGGAAGGCTTTTTCCATTCCTTTCGAAGTGGTAATACGTGAAATAAAGAAGGGCTTGGGGATATTCTTGAATGAGCTCAGCTAAAGTTTCCAAATGCCAAGGCTCCCATCGATCGTCCGCATCCAAGAAGGCTAAATACTCATAGGTTGCCGCACGAGCGCCATTATTTCGGGCTGAAGACACACCTTGGTTTTCTTGGTCAATACACCGAATTCTCTTGTCTTTAATGGATTTTACTTTGAGAGCACTGTCATCCGTAGATCCATCGTTGACCACAATACACTCCCAACGATCATACTGTTGTGCTTGAACAGAAGAAAGGGCTTCTAGAATATGGTTTTCCTTGTTGTACAGGGGAATAATAATGCTGAAAGAAATGTTCACTTTACAATTTATGTTGAATTATTCGAACGCTTAGAACGACAACAAGGATCTCAGTAAGGTATACAGAAGTAATGGTTCCCCGGTAGCCCCAAATGGCCGTAAACATCCAGAGGAGAACAATGTGTACGGCTGCGGTACTCAGGACAATTTGTGAATAGTTCTTATTCAAGTTCAGAGCGAGCAAAGTGAGTTCGCTTAGGTTCCGAAATAAGTAGACCAATGGAATTAGGGCAATCCAGCGAATCATGTTCTCTAATTCAGTCTCATGTTCGTTTTGAATGAGATCGGCCAATGGAGTGGCAAATAGGAGCAGTGCAATGCCACTTGCGAAAAGAACCAAACTCCCCAAGCCGCCAATTTTTCGCAACAGCTGAAGGGTGGCCAATTTATTCTCGTTAAAGCCTCTAGATAGCATGGGAAATGCGACCGTGCCCAACATTCGGATAGCCAAGTTGAAAAAGAGCAAGATCTTATCCATGAATGCGTAGTATCCTGTGATCATTGGCGATGCATAATTTCCCAATAAAATCAAAGGCGCATAACTGACGGCATTGATGCCCAAACTTGAGAAGAAAATAGATTGATTTTCAGAGAGCGTAGATTGAATATCTTTCCAAGAACTCATCCGAAACCGAATATGGTATCGTCTGCACCATAAGATTCCAATGAGACCGCCAATTATAGCAGTAGAACTATTCAGAGCTGCTACAAATAGAATATCCTCTTGAGAGTGAATGAAAGCAAAAATGAGCACGGTGTAAACAAGACGATAGCCCGTATTGATTGTGTTAAGTACATTGAATTCTTCGAGTCCTTGAAAGAGCCAAACAGGTAAAAGCACGGTGCCAATAGTAACTCCGAAAGTCAAAGCAAACAGATACAAATGATCCCTATATTCGGGTATGACCAACACAAGTATGACGAAAATCAGTAGTCCCAAGAACCATAAAATGATTTTAGAAAGAAGGATGTTGGAAAACAAGCGATTCAGCTCACCGATATCCGCTCTTTTCACTGCTACCTGGCGTGTTCCGATCAAGTTGAATCCAAAATCGACAAGAACGACAAAGAAGCTGGTAATGGCTTGAGCGATAGATAATAGTCCAAAATCTTTCGCGCCAAGAACGTGGAGCAAATAAGGGAGGGTGATGAGCGGTAAGACATAGCCCAAGCCTTGAATGAACCCAACCGAAGCCAGGTTACTTAGAAATCTCTTTATTTCTGGGGTGGACATTGCGAGCGAAACTACAAAAGGCACTGCTGTGATTTTGTGCGCTTATCCAAAGGGGGGGGGCTTTTCAGCGGTTGATCTATCGTCAACCCATCTTTTCCTTCTTTTTCGTTGATCGAGTTGAAATCTCAACTCTTTTTTTCTCCTTATCAGCAAGATATTTCGAAACAATCTCTTCCTCCTTGGTCAAAGAGCCTTGTCCACCAATAACATCTGCTTCAACAATATTTTAGTTATTAAAGTATTAATCTAAATTCTTTCACGCTTAAACAACAACGAATCTCCTAAGATTAATTCAACCTGCTACCCGTCGTCCTAAGTGGACCACAGCTGAAGCGCTCAGTACGCACGCCCATAACCCTACTGAAAGGCAGGCCGTTCTTAAACCTCTTCCTTTTTACACTGCTCCGCCGGCAGGGCGCCGCAGAAGCTGCAGGCTTCGCCGTCTTTGTTCAAGAACGGGCTTTGGCTGGCGCAGGTGCCGGCAAATTGACCGTCTTTTTTGCCCCAAATTTTAATCGCGATGCCCGCAAAACCCAGTCCGAGCAATGCGAGGGTAAAGAGAAATACGCTCATACGGCAAAGGTACAAAGCGCGCAACGGAACACGGCACATCGACGCCCGCGGAGAACGCTTAATTTCCCCCCATGAAAGCCGCCGTCCACACCCGCTATGGAGCACCTGAAGTCGTTGAAGTCCAGGACATCCCCATCCCCTTTCCCCGCAAAGGCGAAGTCTTAATCCGGGTAATCGCCTCTACCGTAAACCGCACCGACAGCGGGTTTCGCACCGCCGAATACGTCATCTCCCGCCTCTTTAGCGGACTGTTCCGCCCCCGTCAAACCACCCTCGGCTGCGAGTTTGCCGGAGTTATAGAAGCCGTAGGCCCCGGCGTCACCCTCCACCAAGCCGGAGAGCGGGTCTTCGGCTTCAACGACACCCTGTTTGGAGCCCATGCCGAGTACATGGTCTTGCCCCAAAAAGCCGCCATGACGCGGATACCAACAGGCTGGAGCTTCCAACAAGCCGCGCCCCTGTGCGAAGGCGCCCATTATGCCCTGAGCGCTATACGCTCTTCGAGGATACAAAAAGGAGAACACGCCCTCGTCTACGGGGCCACCGGCTCCATCGGTTCCGCGGCCGTTCAGCTGCTCAAGCGAATGGGGGTAAAGGTCACCGCCGTGGTCAACACCGCCCAAGCCGAGCGCTTTAGGGCCATGGGATTCGAACGTGTATACGACTATCAGACCGAAGACTTCATGGCCACCCCACAACGCTTCCCCTTTATACTCGACGCCGTCGGCAAACGCTCGTTCGGCGAACTCAAACCCCTGCTCACGCCCAATGGGGTGTACATCTCCACCGAACTCGGCCAGAACGCCGAAAACATCGGGTTGGCCATTTGGGGTTCGTTTACCCGAGGCCCCAAGGTCAAATTCCCGATTCCGCTGATTTCGCTGGCCGATGTGCGATTGATCGCCCAATGGGCCGAACAAGGCGACTTTACCCCCTTGATCGACCGCGTCTATCCCCTCGAGCATATCGTCGAGGCTTATCGCTATGTGGAAACGGGGCAAAAGGTGGGAAATGTGATTCTTAGAATCGCCGATATAGGCGTTGAGCAGGGATAAAAGGGGTCACACGACCATTCTGGGTCGAGTTATAGTTTTCAAACAAAAAACATGTTGACGACAATTGAGAGAATAGGATGGAACTGATTGATTTCCTTCCGCGTCCAGTGCTTGTCATCGATATCTTAAAATCGAAGTCTCTCGGGTTCGCTAAAGAGCATTTACAGACGCCCTGCGCTGTTCATTCCCTCTCTTCGGTTTTAATGTCTTCCCCGCTCCCGCGGGGGGCTTCTTTCTTTGCTGCTCCAAAGAAGGTGTAGAGCCACGACGCCTCGTGGCTCTGTTGTATTGCCGAATCTGTTTTGACCGACAGATACGCTCTCTCGTCTCACCCGCAGGCGCTTTGGCCGAGATCGCGCCTCGCGGCCAGCTTTAGCCGCTTCGGCTTGGTGCGACTCGGCGTCGCTGGCGGGTCCCGAACTCGATAGGCTTTAAGCGGTAGAATTTTCGGTTACCTCGTTGGTTCAAATGAGCTTTAATCAGTTTACATATGAAAACTTAAAGAGAGTCGTCTATGTGGCAGTGATGTCCTTTTGATTTCCGGTTAACAATTCAATTAAAGGAGCTCAGGGCGAATTAAGGTCTTTGCCGTCCGATGAAATTTCAGCAGATCCATAACAAAGGCTCATTCGGTAGATTGCGGAAACGACTTCATCACCCCGGCAATTTTCTCCAGCAACACTTCACTCAACCGCGTCCTGCTCTCCACCGTCCAGCCCGCGATGTGCGGACTCAATACGGTTTTGTCCGATTCCATCAAAGCTTTGAGCGCCGCACTTGGCTGGGCCAGGTCAATGCCCTCAAACCCCGATTCTTCCTCTTCAAACACATCCAAGCCCGCTCCGAGTACCCTTCCCGCAGCCAGGGCCTCGACCAAATCGCTCTGGCGCACAATCGGGCCGCGGGCCGTGTTGAGCAGGTAGATCGGCTTGCGAAAACGCGATAAAAAATCTGCATCCACCCACTGACGGGTTTCGTCGGTCAGCGGTAGGTGAAGGGAGAGCACATCGGCTTCCTGAAACACCGTCTCGAGCGGGCATTCTTCGACCTTATTGCCCTCAAAACCATGGCTCGCAAAACCATGGCCCCCAAAACCATGGCGGTATTTGTCGTAGGCCAACAACCGGCACCCCAAACCCGAAAGCTTAGAGGCAAACGCCTCACCCATAAACCCATACCCCAAAATCCCCACCGTTTTGCCCCGGAGTTCGGTTCCCCGATGCGGCTCGCGTTCCCAAAAGCCCGCCCGGAGCCGAGCATCGGCCGATCGAATGCGGTTCATCAGCATCAAGAGCATCATCAAGCAGTGTTCGGCCACGGCATCACGATTGCCCTCGGGCGAGCGCAAACAGGCAATGCCCCGGGCCTCGGCGGCTTTCACGTCGATGTTCTCCATCCCCGCCCCCAGCCGGGCCACAAACCGAAGATTCGGTCCGCTGTCGAATTCGGGCGCACTCAACTGCAAGCGCGACCGGAGCACCCAGCCCACAAAGCGCTCGGGACGGGGCAAGGTTTGAGGAATTTGGTCTAGGGCGTCCACCACTTCCCACCCCAAATCGACCAAGCCTTTTCGCAAGACAGGGTCGATAGGGTCAAAAAGGGCCACAGAACGGGGCGTCATCCGGCTCAGTCGGGCAGGTTGATCGAACGCCCTTTGGGATAGCGCACCTCGAAACCGAATTGCAGAGTGCGGTTGCTGTTGCCCGGAATTTCGAGCTCCCACTCGAGCGTGCCTTCGGCCTCGTTCACCTTGGCCTCGCCCGGATTGGTGAGTTTTACTTCTATTTCGGGGTTGCGGCTCACGGGGTATCGGTCGACCACGGTGATTTTGATCGGATCGGGGCGCGTATTGCGTAGCTCAATCGTATAGGCCCGGGTCTCTTTGACCTTGCTGCCCAGCTGGGTTTTGGTGACCGCGTTAGCCACCGATTCCCGCTTGATCTGAACGGCCTCGTCTCGGCCCAGGGCAATATCGAGCGTATCGGAAACCGTTTTGGCGTCGATCGAACTCCGGCCCAAATAGCGGTCGCCGATGTAGAGACCCGCCTCTCCGTCGAGGAGTTCAAGCCCTTTCCAGTCGACGAGCGAGGCAAACAGATAGACCTTTTCTTCGATGCCCGGATGCGCCCGATAGCGGTAGATCGCAGGCACTTCGATTTCGCGGATCGGAACCGCTTTTTCCTGCCCATCGCTCAACAGGTCCTGAGCGCGTTTTACTTCGTACCGCAACTGAGTCGGGGCGCGTTCGATCAAAGAGAGTCCGCCGTCCATCGCATCCGCTTCCATTGCTCGAGATTGCATGGACTTTCGGTTTTCCACCTGAGTGTAGTCTCTTTCACCCATGGCAGAAGGCGCAGAGGATATCACTACTTCACTCAATTGAGCGCCCCCGCTCTGCATGGGTACTTCGTAAAACAACTGTTTGGAGGACAGGGATAGCCATTGTGTTTGATAACCAATATACTGTACTTCAAATCGGAGTGCCGTACGCTTGAGTTGAACGGCAAAACTGCCGTCTACGTCGCTCACCCCATTGCCGACGATCTCATTCCCGTTGTAGAATCGAATCGAAGCAAAAGGAATCGATTCGCGGGTGTTTACGTCGTAGATCCGTCCGCGCACGGTGCCCGTAATGCCCATTGAGGTCTTGTTATTGTTTTGATATTGAGGGCGATAAGGCACCCCAAACTGCAGTTCAAACGGGTTGAGCGGCTGGAGTTCGTTGCCCCGGCTCGGTTCGGCATTCGAAAGGCCCATTTTGACCCCGCTCCAGTCTTCGCCGGTTTGCTGTTGCACCATGGCCTTGACCCCCAACAGCAAGGGTTGGTTGAGCCGCTGCACCCGCACCTCATAAAAAGGCCGCCAGTCGACACCCGGGCACAAGTAGCTCAAGCGAACGGCATAGGTGCCCGCGGTTTTGACTTCGAGCACCGCCTCGACTTCTTTGACCGTTTTTTGCCGCTTGCTCCGCACCGCGTTGAGCCGGGCCTGGGTCTGGTTGGCTTCGATATCGAGCGCCTGTTTGCGGAGTTCGGCCGTTTTGATTTTGGAGCGCAAATCCGCCAGACGGCTGCGGACTAGATCAAGGTTTTGTTGAAACTGAGCCGAGCTAAGCCCCGCAGTGCCCCCGAAGTTTTGATTGGCCATCAAGAATTGCTCTTCGATGCGCCAGCGCTCGATTTCTTCACTCTTGGTCTTGTGTTCTTCAACCAGGCTTTTGTAGCTCTTTTCGAGCGCAATGGCGCGTTGTTTGAGGCTGTCGTGTTCCTGAGTCGTTCGTAAGACTTTGAAGTCGAGCACTTTGACCGAAGGGTCAAAGGTCAATTGTACGCTGGCGTCGTCTAATTCGGCGGGCAAATCCACCAAGCGCACGGTTTTTTCGCCCGCCCCCAAGGCGAGATTGCCCGTGCGGGTCACTTCGGCTTCGCCCTGAAAGAACTGGACTTCGCGCACCTTGGTTTCAACCGATTGAGCGTTTAGCCCAAAGCACGCGGTCCAGGTCGCCGCGCTCAACAAAAGGAGTCTAATCTGCATAAAATGTTGTGTCGTCGAGAAACGCCTCATTGCCCAAAATCGTGCCAATATTGAACCGCTTTAGCCCAGATTCAAACTTCGCGCAAGTTCGCAGAATTGTTCCACGCTGAGCTGTTCTGCGCGAAGTCCGCTCCAGCCGCGTTCTTCGAGTCTGCTTAAGACCGGGTGATCGCCGCCCAAAGGCGAAAGCGCATTTCGAAGCGTTTTTCGCCTTTGATTGAAGGCCGTTTTGACCACCAACCGCAGGTTTTTCTCGATTACCCCCTCTGGTTCAGTGTCTTTTCGAATCATGCGAATCACCCCCGAGCGCACTTTCGGGGGAGGATTAAACACCTCGGGACCCAGTTCAAACAAGAATTCGACCTCGTAGTAAGCCTGAGTGAGCACACTCAAAATTCCATAGTCTTTGTTGCCTTCTCGGGAACCGATGCGCTTGGCCACTTCGAGTTGGAACATCCCGGCAAAAGAGGGGATTAAGGCCTTGTTTTCGAGAGTTTTAAATAGGATTTGAGAACTGATATTGTACGGAAAGTTGCCGACAATGGAAAAAGGTTTACCGGCAAACGCTTCATTTAAAGGCCATTGCAGAAAGTCGGCGGGAATGATGCGGCCTTGAAGTTCAGGAAAGTGCGCTTCGAGATAAAACACCGATTCGGTGTCGAGTTCGACCACTTTGAGGTCGGCTTTGCGGGCGAGCAACGGTCGGGTGAGAATGCCCATTCCGGGACCGATTTCAAGAACCCTGCGGCCCTCCAAATCGCCCAGGGCATCGGCGAGCCGTTCAGCCGCAAGTTGATCTTTCAGAAAGTGCTGCCCGAGTTCCTTTTTGGCATGCACTTCTCCGCGAGCAGAGAAACCTGACCGTTTGCGCAGGGGTCTTTTCACGTCGTTGGGGTCGTCAATCCCGAACGGCGCATCAAGGCCTCGGGGTCGGCATCGCGTCCGCGAAAAGCGCGATACACTTCGGCCGGATGAGCTTGTCCCCCCGTCTCGAGCAATTTCTTGAATTTCAGAGCGGTTGTTTCATCAAACAAGCCGTGCTCCACAAAGGCTTCAAAGGCATCTGCCTCGAGCACTTCGGCCCATTTATAACTGTAATAGCCCGCCGAATACCCCCCTTGAAAAATGTGACTAAACGAGGTCGAGATCAAGCTCCCTTCAACTCGGTCGAGCATTTGCGCAGGGGCTGTCGCACGCGCTTCGAATTCTTCGACCGCATTCGATCCGAGCCCCCTGTGCCACTCCAAGTCGAGCAGCGCAAAGCCGATTTGGCGCATGGTCTGCAAGCCGATCATGTGGTTGGCCGATGCCTTGATCGCCGAGATCATCTCTAAGGGCAAAGCCTCGCCGGTAGTCTCGTGGCGCGCAAAAGAACGCAACACCTCGGGTTCGAAACACCAATTTTCCATGAACTGCGAGGGCAGCTCGACAAAATCCCAATACACGTTGGTGCCGTTGAGCGAAGCGTAGGGTCCTTTTGCGAGCAATCCGTGCAAGGCGTGTCCCATTTCGTGGTAGAGCGTGCGGAGTTCGTCGAAGCTCAACAAAGAGGGCTTGCCCGCCGAAGGAGGGTTGAAATTGCAGACGATTGAAATCCACGGGCGCTTTTCGTCGACTCCCGAACCGCGCGCTTCGCGATAAGAGGTCATCCAGGCCCCCGCGCGCTTTCCTTTTCTCGGAAAGAAGTCAAAATACAAGAGCCCGAGCGCCCGGTCTTCAAGGTCGCGCAGCTCGTAAACCACCACATCGGCATGATATTTCGGAACATCGCTCAGTTCGGCAAAATGCAGTCCATACAAACGGTGGAGCAACCTGAACAAGCCGTCGAGAACAGCAGGCAAGGCAAAAAATGGGCGGAGGTTCTCTGAGTCGATATCGTATCGCTGCTTTTTGAGAATTTCGCCGTAGTAGGCCGTATCCCAGGGCTTTAGATCGTTAACGCCGCCCGTGGCCGCCAAGCTTCGCACTTCGGCGATTTCGCGCTCTGCGACAGGTCGAGCCTTGGAAAGTAATTCGTTCAAAAAGGTTTCGAGCCGCTCTATGCTGCCCGCCATGCGTTCTTGGAGCACGAAATCGGCGTGGTTTTCAAAACCGAGCAAGCGCGCTCTTTTATACCTGAGTTCGGCTATTTCGCTCGCCAATTTTCGATTGTCGAATTCACCCGATGCCGCGCGGCCCGTGTATGCTCGGTACA
This sequence comes from Schleiferiaceae bacterium, assembly GCA_041739275.1. Lineage (GTDB taxonomy): Bacteria > Bacteroidota > Bacteroidia > Flavobacteriales > Schleiferiaceae > WGMI01. Next base: position 11,699 of record JBGSOF010000017.1, read on the forward strand.
ATTGCTCGCGGAGTGCGCGATCTTCGAGATAGGTGAGGGCAGGTTGATAGCTCGGTTGGTCGAGGGTGATGACGGCCTCGGCCGCAGAGCCCAGCTCCTGAGCCCTTTGAACCGCCGCCTCAATCATGGCTTCGGGCAGGCCCAAGAGCTGCTCTTTGCGCAATTCAAGCCGATATGCGCGGGTGGCGTTCAATACGTTTTGACCGAATTCGACAGCCGCCAATGCCAGTCTTTGATCGATGGCTCTGAGTTCGGGCTGCAGATCGGGGGCGAGAAGGGCTCCGTTTCTCAGAAAACCTCGATATACTTTTTCGAGCAGCCGTCGCTCGACTTGATCGAGATCGCCCTGCGCTTCAAAAACAGATTTGACCCGTGCAAACAGCTTGGGGTTGAGCAAGATATTGTTGGAATGCTCGGCCAACAAAGGGCTGACGGCTTCGACGGCGCGCTCGATTTCGTCGTTGGTATCGGCCGAGTGCAAATTGAACAGCAGGGCCGATCGTTCGTCCAAGTGCGTCCCGCTGTTTTCGAGTTCGACCAGCGTGTTTCGAAAGTCGGCAGGCTCCCTATTTTCAGCGATTTCGTCGATGCGCTCTGCTTGCTGTTTCAGTGCTTCGACGATCGCAATGCGCAGTTCGTCAGGTGAATACTTGCCAAAAAGTGGAGCCTCGGCGTTTGTTGATTCGATCATGGAGAAGGGGGTCTATTGTCTGCGGTCTGGCCACTCCGAAGTGATGAATCTCAAGGACCGCACGGCCGAAAGTACAAACGCAATTTTCCGTGTGCTGTTTATAAAACTCTTTATAAAGCCAATTCATTCTTAACCTACAGTCAACAAAGAAGTTGATAATTTTGTAGTCTAAGAACGAGCGGTTTTTCATCACATCAGTACAAAAGTTGCGATGGCGTCAGCACCTGCGTGGTATTCGGATTTATCCCTTTCCGCAAGGCGAACGTCAACGCGAGAAGTGCGATTTAAATTTATGAATTACAGAATATTAGTCTTTTTCTTAGGCTTGGTTTTACCCCTTTTGCCACGCCTCGAAGCGCAGATATGCGACCCTTTGGGCAATGTGATGGTCTATTCGAATTACGAGGGGGGGATATTAAATATTGTTGTCGATCAGAACATCCCCAATCTCAAAATTGGAGTATGCACGTACGAAGCCGTGTCGATTAATTTGAGCGGCGCTTTTGTGGCCAACGTGGTGGAGTTGATTTATGCAGGCTACGGCTCAACAGCAGCTTCGCCCTGTGGCGGAGGAGCGACCGGAGTGCAAGTTAACGGAATCGTTCCCTCGGCCGTGTCCATTTACTCGATTTCCGCGGGCAATGTGGCGCTTACCCCACATTTAGGCGATGTTTTTCAACCGATCAATGTCCCGCTGGTCAACTGCATGGTCGGTGCAGAAGCTTGTGTGGCTTTGGCCACGGGTGGGGGGAACAGCTCAAATCAAATCGTCGATTTTTTTTTAACTGAATTCGGTCCGGGGAGCAGTCTTTTTGCCCATTGGACAGACTACAGCTGCTTTCCGTCCTCGAATTTTTTGGTATCGTCAGGGGGCAACTGCTGCCTGCAGGGGGTTGCGACCCCTTTGAACCCTTTGTATGCGCCCAACGGGCAGGTGGCCGATTTTCTGGGCCCGGACACCGACCTGTGCAATGGCCCGGTAACACTGGACATCAGCGGGTATCCGGTCATCAATCAGCCTCCGCTCTACGGGTATAATTGGTCGACGGGTTCGAACAGTTCGAGCATTACGGTCTCCGCTCCGGGCACCTATTATGTATGCATCGGCGACTATTGCCACGATGCTTCTCAATGTTTGTTGAGCGACACCGTGGTGATTGCCTCTTGTTGCAACTTCACCGTTGCCGCACCCAGTCCGGTTGCGCTTGATTGCATCAGCGGCTTGGCAACCCTTGCAGTGGCAACTACGGCCTCGAACCCAACCATCTCTTGGACCGGTCCGGCGATCGTGAGTGGGGCCAATACCCCGAACGCCACGGTCAACGCTCCGGGGATCTATATCATAACCGTGACCGATCCGAATTGCAGTCAAACCGATACCGTGGTGGTTACAGGCGGGGCTACAGGCGCTCCTTCGCTGAGTTTGAATGTTTCGTCCAAGATTTCGTGCATCGATCCGCTGGTGACGCTGAGTGCCCAGAGCGATCCGGGCGCGAGCTTTCTTTGGACAGGTCCCAATGTGGTGACGGCCCAGAACAGTTCGAGTGTCTTGGTCGGGTTGAGTGGTTGGTATGCCGTTGTGGTGACCGACCCCAGTGGAAGTTGCAGTTCGGTCGATTCAATTCTCGTGCGCGGAGATACCCTGAGTCCGGCCATTACGGCTTATTCTCTACCGATAATCAATTGTGCGAATCCCGTCGGAAACATCCGAATCGCGACGAACAATCCCGATGCGCGTTTTGAATGGACGGGCCCGGGTCTGGTTTCCGGGGTGGGATCGGCCGCGCCTTCAGTCGATCAGGCGGGCGATTATGCCGTTGTGGTGCGCGATCCTCGAAACGATTGCACGCGTTCGTACTTGTTTGAGGTAACTGAAGACGGAGGGGACGCACTCATTTTTATTCCGGATGCTTTTACTCCGAACCGCGATGGAAACAACGACCAGATTTCGGTCGAAACGGCGTGCGAATTCAGCTTTTTCCACTGGCAGATTTACGACCGATGGGGCACTTTGGTCTTTGAAACTCAAAAACCTGCCAAGGGCTGGAAGGGCACGAATTTGAGCGATATCGAATTGCCCAACGGATTCTATTCGTACGTCTTGCAGTACAGCCTCGACACGCGTCCTCCCAAGAGCCGATACGGGCAAATTCTGCTGCTCGGAGGCGAAAAGCCGGCCAAGCGGCGCCGTTAAAGCGATTCGCGGGAGTCGGGAAAACCTTCGGGGGGACTTTGTATATTTGCAGCCCTCGTTTTGGGTCACTCATCCGAAACGCACGGGCGGTTAGCTCAGTTGGTTAGAGCGCTACCTTGACATGGTAGAGGTCACTGGTTCGAATCCTGTACCGCCCTCCGAGGTCGAAATTCGATCTCCTCCCTTTTTCTCATCTTTTATTTGGACTTGGCTTCGAATTGGGGTGACCGACGCGGAGTCAAAATCGAGCATGAGGCATTTCGCATAAATCGACTCTTCTCGCAGGTTGTCGGGACAGAGGAAATTTCTGGGGATTGGGTGAAAAATGCGCAATCAGACTGTAAGGACATCCTCTTTGTGAGAAATTCTTAAGGGTTGCCTCAAGTCGATTAAGGGGGTTCTTTTAGAAGTTATAGTCCCAGAATAACTTGAGCGAATTAAAAATCAACGAGGTGCCCGAATATCAAGGTGCTTAAAGCCTATGGACTCCAGGTATGTTGATTTAGAAAACCCAAGGGCAGCGACGCCGAGTCGCACCGAATGCGACCCTACTCGCCCTGAAAGGGCGGCATGTATCAGCCCACCGCAACGCGGTGGGCGTAGAATCGCCGTCAATCAAGCCCTACAGGGGCGTCATATCCGGTCCTATTGTATTGTTTTGGAGATACATGGATCGAAGGCCCATCGCGATGGATTAACACCAACGGACACATGTAGCCCCGCACGATTGTGCGGGGTGAACATCAAGGTCGTAGAGAGGGAATGAACAGCGCAGGTCATCTTACAATGCTTTTCGGCGAAGCCGGAAGACATCGAATCGAAGACTTAAATAAACAAGATCGGACAAGAAAGGATATAAGCACATTTCAATCATGCTGGCTCCAGTATTGTCTAAATGTTTGCATGAAAACTATGTCTCTCCCCAGAAATATCTAGTGACCCAGGTTGTCGTTATGATTTTTGCCGGGGAACTAGTCTCCGAAATAAATTAATGTCATAACATTGAAAAAGTTATATTTGCGTTGTTCAAACATCAACTCTAAATCAAAACCATGGAAAAGACCCTCTGGAATCTCGACCCCACGCACAGCGAAGCCACGTTCAAGGTGCGGCATATGATGGTGAGCAATGTCACCGGTCACTTCAAGAATTTTAGCGCCACGGCCGAAACTCAAGCTGAGGATCTGAGCGACGCTCGCTTTTCGTTTGAGGCCGACGTAGACAGCATCGACACTCGCCAAGCCGATCGCGACGCGCATCTCAAGTCTGCCGACTTTTTTGACGCCACAAATCATCCCAAACTCACATTTGTTTCGAGTTCAGTCGAAAAGCGAGGCAGCCATCACCTACTCAAAGGCGATTTGAGCATCCGCGGAATTTCGAAGCCTGTTGAACTCGAGCTCGAATTCAACGGTTCAGCCGTCGACCCTTATGGACAGACCAAAGCCGGTTTTGAAATCAGCGGGGCAATTAGCCGCAAAGAATTCGGGCTGCAGTGGAATGCCGTAACCGAGGCCGGTTCGATTGTGGTCGGAGACGAAGTGAAGATTCTCGTCAACGCGCAGTTTATCAAGGCCTAAGGTGCTTGCTCAGTTGCCGGGCGCCTGCGGCAATTGCGTTAAATAAGCGTACATCGCAGAAATTTCTTCGTCTGTCAGCATCGGATAGGCCCTCATCGGATAGCTGATCGAGCTGCCGTCGCGTCTCTTCATTTGACGTAGAGCTGCTGCAAAATCAGCCTCAGACCAACCTCCAAGTCCATCGGGATGAGGGGTGAGGTTTGGGGCGATTTTTTTTTCGTCCCCCTCGAGCGCAAAGACATTTCCGCCCTGATAAAAGCCCTTTGAATTTTCGGGCACGAGCAGGTCGTTCGTCGAAAAAGAAGCACTGTGGCAGTGGTAGCAACCGTATCGGGCATTTGCGAGATACCCGCCCAAAGCGATTTTGTCGGCCGCACTGGGTGGGTTATCGGGTGCCTTGTCGTTGTAGGGAATGGGCTTAAAAGCGAAGGCTGCAAGAGCCCGAGCCAACATGTTTGGTTTGGTTTTGGCTTGTTGAACCTCAGAGGCTTGTACTTCTTCTCTCCCGCTCTTCAACCATGAAATGAGGTGTGCCATATCGCTTTTTGCCAGCAAGGGGCTATTGGGCATCCAGGGTGGAGCGTAGCCTCCGTTGCGCTTAATCCCCGTTCGAATTAAAAAGTCGATTTCGCCCGGGGTGTAGGCTCCGATGCCGTGTTCGATGTGATGGGTGATGTTGGGCGCATACACTTCTCCAAAAGCCGAAGCATCGGCCACCAAACCCCCGCTCATCTTGCCGTCTGCACCCATGTGGCAGTGTTGACAAACCATGGATGCAATGCGCGCCCCTTCGATGGGATCCGATGCGCTCAAGTCAATCGGTCGAGGCTCGACTTTGTGCGTTCCTTCCATGCTGCGGAAACGCACAAACAAGTACGCGGAAAGCAAGGCAACGATCAGGATACCGACCAGGCCCAAGGCAATGTTTCGGTAAAGCTTCATTGGGTTTCGCTTAAAGGTTAAACTTAAGGAAATCCGTTTTGCGTCAAAAGAGCTTTCAACAAAAAGCGCCTCTATCCTACGGGTTTGATCCTTTGATTGGGTATTTCATTACTGCCCCAAACGCCAGCCCAACACCAAACCCACCCGCACGTCAAAGGGAATATCGAAATCTTCATAATCTTCAAATCCTGCAGGTACCTCTTCGTTTTGAATAAAATACCGCCCTACCCCGGCATAGGTCTCGACCAAGAATCCGCGAAAGGTCACAGTTTTCCATCCGACGCTCACGCCAAAACCCAGATCGGTACTGCTGTAGTCGGCTGTTTGACTTTCTCCTGTGTTGGGGTCGTAGAGGTAAAAGTAATTTTCTGAACTCAAGTCTCGAAACTTGAGGTAGGCTCCAACGAAAAAGTCGTCGGCGCCTTCGTCAAAATCGAGGTAATAGCGGTAATCGGCTGTCACAGTAAAAGCCGTGTAGTTGTCGTCCAGCTCTAACCACTCATCAGGGTTAAAATAGCCAATGCGCAGATTGACGCCCATATCGTCGTTGATGCAATATTCGTAACCAATGCCCCAGTTGCCTACGACTGCGCCACCTGCATCGAGTTTCAGATCGTGGTATTGAGCGCGGAGTTCATTTTGACCCCAGAATAGAGAAAGCAGCGCGGCGAGTATTCCCTTTTTCATTTCAGATTTTGATTGATGTGCATTGGAATAAACACTTTGAAGTCTGATTTAGCTGGCAAATAAACAGATTTAAAGCCACAGTCTAGCCAGCGATTTCAGGGATTTGTGATCGTTGAACAGTCGGGAGGTGTTTGACTGCTTCTTTTTAGACGGGAGCAACGGTTTCTTTAAGATTTCTGTGCCTCTCGATTTCGAAAAAGAGATTTTGGGTCACGAGATATTTCTGGGGAGAGACATGGTTTTCATACAAAAATGTAGACAACACACGAGCCAGCATGAATGAAATGCCCTGATTTCCTTTCTTGTCCGATTTTGTTTTTTTAAGTTTTGGATTCGATGTCTTCCGGCTTCGCCGATGAACATTGTGTCGTGCCGAGAAGCTTCGCGGCGGTGCAATTTAAAGGTAGGAGTGGATATAGGCCTTCGCTGTTCATTCCCTCTCTACGACCTTGATGTTTACCCCGCTGCCGCGGAGGCCTTCTTTCTTTGCTGCTCCAAAGAAAGAAGGAAAGAAAGGAGCTTTTTAGACCGGCGCAGCGCTCTCCTCTCCTACCCGCGTACGCTTTGGCCGAGGTCGCCGCCGCAGAATTTTAAATAGG
>JBGSOF010000018.1:0-10703 GCA_041739275.1 Schleiferiaceae bacterium
TCAAGGTCGTAGAGAGGGAATAAACAGCGCAGGCCGTCTTACAATGCCTATCGGCGAAGCCGGAAGACTTCGACCCGAAGACCCAAGTTTAATTTGGAAGATCCTCGTTCAATCAACTTTAGGCTTTAATCTTCCAAAAAATTGAACCTTGAATTAATTGAAAAAAAATCTCTCCCCAGAAATATCCCGTGACCCGGGACTTGGTGGGTCGGGAATAGTTCATTGAAAGGATTCCCTCAGAAAGCGGACAACACCTTAGATCGAACGCCTTGCAGCTTGATTTTAAGGAATGTACGATCCTTGATTTTACTGAATTTCCGATGAGGCCTTGATGGCTTTTGAACGCCGGAATCACCCGCTTGGCATCGGCCGGGTGGGCGATCATGAGAATCACATTGAATGAATGAGTCTCGTGAAAACACATTCCAAAGGTCACTCGGCAGGAACCGCTACCCCCTCTTAGCCCCCTTGCCGAATGGCCTCGACGGGGTCCATTTTTGAAGCCATCAGCGCTGGAACCAATCCGCTGACCAGACCTATGGCCGCCGAAATGGCAAAGCCTTGAGCGATGTTCTTCAAACTGAGCACAAAACTGAAGTCGGTCAATGCATTGGCGCCCCAAATACCCAAACCGACCAAACCGATTCCGATTGCCCCCCCGATCATGCACAGCAGAACGGCCTCGAAGATGAACTGACTCAAAATAAAGAATCTATTGGCGCCCAATGCCTTTTGTATGCCGATTTGATTGGTGCGCTCTCGGACACTCACAAACATGATGTTGGCAATTCCAAAGCCCCCCACCAAAATGGAAAAAAGGCCGATCGCGGTTCCTGTAAGCGTCAAAACCGAAAAAAGTTGATCGAGCTGTCCGCTGATAATCGAAATTTCGTTGAGCGAAAAATCGTCTTCGGTTCGCGGTTTCAAACGGCGCACCGAGCGCATCGCACCTCTGAGTTCTTCTTTGAACGCCGTCATGTCCACCCCCGGAGCAGCCATGGCCATAATCATGTTTCCCTCGGTGTTTTCGGGATTCACCATTTTGCGAAGCGCATTGGCGGGCACCAAAAAAAGTTCGTCCTGATTGCCCCCGACCACGCTCGTTCCCACCTTTTCAAAGACCCCGATCACGGTAAATTTTCGGCCTAAAATGGCAATCTGTTTCCCAATGGCCGAACGGTCGGGAAAAAGGCCTAGAGCAATGTCGCTTCCAATCACAGCCAACATAGCGCCTCGGCCCGATTCGCTTTCTGTAAAATAGCGTCCTTCAGCGATTTTAACATCCCAAACAAGCGCGTAGTCGTGGGTCGCCCCGAGCACACCGACATTCTCGACACTCGAATTTCCGTGTTTCGCCGTGCCCTGCAAGGTCATCCCGAATACTAGGGCCTCCGCGCCAAACGACTTGCGACTCAGTTCCCGATAGTCGCGATAACCCGGCTCGCGGCGCTGCCAATACTTCCACCACGGATATTCGCCCCCGCCGCCCCAAGACCATTTTTGGACATATACCACCCGATCGCCCAAAGAAGAAACGCTGTTGCGAATATTGGCCTCCAGCGAATCGACCGCGGCGTAGACGGCAATAATGGCAAAGATGCCGATCGTGACGCCGAGCAGCGAAAGCACGGTGCGCAGACCGTTTACCCCCAGTGCGTGCACTGCAAATCGAAAGCTCTCTACCCAAAGAAGAAACTTTGCCTTCACGTTGGCCAAATTAGGATATACGCGCTTCTTGCGACCCTCTGTGAACCCGTCTCTTAAATTATCTTTGCAACCTCTTTGTAAACGCAAAGTTCTCTTTTCCCCCTACCCTTATCGCCTTGCCCCAAACACAACGAACCGCGCTGATTTCGGTATACGACAAAACCGGCATCGAATCTCTGGCCAACGTTCTCCGGTCTTTTCAATTCAATTTGTGCTCCACAGGGGGGACGCGTTCACAACTCGAAGCGCTCGGTCACGAGGTAGTGGCGGTTGAAGATCTCACCTCCTACCCCAGCATTCTCGGGGGACGGGTCAAAACACTGCATCCGAAAATCTTCGGGGGTATCCTTTCAAAGCGAAGCGAATCAGAGCATCAAAGCGAAATCGCCGAATACGACATTCCATCGATCGACGTGGTGGTGGTCGACCTTTATCCCTTTAAAAAAACCCTCGAATCGGGAGGAAGTTTCGACGATTTGATCGAAAAAATCGACATCGGCGGGGTTTCTCTCCTTCGCGCTTCCGCAAAGAATCACGCAGACGTCTTGGTGGTTCCCGGTCGAGCTCATTATGCCGAAGTGGAAAATCACTTGCGCGAAAACCACGGCAACCCGAGCCTTGCTTTTCGTCGAAAAATGGCGGTTCAAGCCTTCGCCCTGTGCTCAGCCTACGACTCGGCCATTTCGGACTGGCTCGATACACAAACCGAGGAGCCCCGGCTTTCCAAGACTTTGCGCTATGGCGAAAATCCGCATCAAAGCGGGCGCTTCGTCGGCAATTTATCGGAAGCCTTCGAGCAGCTTAGCGGCAAAGACCTTTCGTACAACAATCTACTCGACATCGACAGCGCGTGGTGGCTCATGTCCGAATTTGAAGAACCGAGCTTTGCCATCGTCAAACACAACAATGCCTGCGGACTGGCCAGCCGAGACCGCTTGGCAGACGCCTTCGAAGCCGCATTGGCCGCAGACCCCGTGAGCGCTTTTGGCGGCGTCCTCGCATCAAATCGCAGCATCGACTTGGCCACGGCCGAGCGCATCGACCCGCTCTTTTGCGAAATTGTGATGGCGCCCGACTTCGATCCCGAGGCCCTGTCTTTGCTCAAAGGCAAAAAGAATCGCATCTTGCTCAAAATCCGAGCCATCGAACGTCCAAAAATCCAAATGAGAACCGTGTTGAATGGTCGGCTTGAACAAGAGCCCGACCTCCACACCGACCACAGGGGACACTTATTCGTGGCGACCGAAAAAGCTCCGACCGAAGAACAAATCGACGACCTGATTTTCGCTTCAAAATTGAGCAAGCACACTCGGAGCAATACCATTGTACTTGCAAAAAATCGAAGCCTCGTCGCTTCGGGCACGGGGCAAACCTCGAGGGTAGACGCCCTCGAACAAGCCATTGCCAAGGCCAAAAACTTTGGTTTCGACCTCCGCGGAACCGTGATGGCCTCCGATGCTTTTTTCCCATTTCCCGATTGCGTCGAAATTGCACATCAAGCAGGGGTGTCTGCCGTTCTCCAACCCGGGGGTTCGGTTAAAGATCAACTGTCGATCGATGTGTGCAACGAGCACGGTATGCCAATGGTCTTTACGGGTATCAGACACTTCAAACACTGAGCTAGCTCCAACCCCCTTCACACGCGAACATGGGCGTTTTCGACTTTTTTACACAAGACATTGCCATCGACCTGGGTACAGCCAACACGCTGATTATCCACAACGATAAGGTGGTTGTCGATGCCCCGTCGATCGTGGCCATCGACCGCGCCACGAACAAAATCATCGCCGTAGGGCACGATGCTCGAATGATGCACGGCAAGACCCACGAGAACATCAAGACCATACGACCGCTCAAAGACGGGGTCATCGCCGACTTCAACGCCTCAGAACACATGATTCGCGAGATGATCAAGAGCATTCCGGGCCTCAAGAGCCGCTGGTTTGCGCCTTCTCTGCGCATGGTGATCTGCATTCCGTCGGGCATTACCGAGGTTGAAAAACGCGCGGTGCGCGACTCTGCCGAACACGCTGGTGCCAAAGAAGTCTATTTGATTCACGAGCCCATGGCGGCGGCCATCGGTATCGGGGTGGATGTGCAAGAGCCCAAAGGCAACATGATTATCGATATCGGCGGGGGAACCACCGAAATCGCGGTTCTCGCCTTGGGCGGAATCGTCTGCGACAAGAGCATCAAAGTGGCGGGAGATGTCTTTACCAACGACATCGCTTTTTACATGCGCGCACATCACAATTTGTACGTGGGCGAACCCACGGCAGAGCAGATCAAAATTGAAATTGGTTCGGCTCTCGACGAGCTTGAAAATCCACCGGCCGACTACGCGGTCAAAGGCCGCGACTTGCTCTCTGGCAAGCCCAAACAAGTGATTGTCACCTATAAGGAAATTGCTCGCGCCCTCGACAAGTCGATTGCTCGCATCGAGGACGCCATACTCGAAGCCCTTTCGATGACCCCTCCCGAACTGGCGGCCGACATTTACAACAGCGGAATTTACATGGCCGGCGGGGGTTCGATGCTCCGAGGTTTGGACCAGCGCATTTCTCGCAAAACGGAGTTGCCCGTTTACGTGGCCGAGGACCCGCTTCGCGCCGTAGTGCGCGGAACCGGAATTGCCCTGAAAAACCTCGAGAAATATAACTTCCTGATGCGCTAGACAGCTAAGGATGAACAAACTGTTCGGGTTTTTAGCCCGCCATCAATTCACGATTCTCTTTATCGCGCTCGAATTGTTGGCGTTGGGTTTGATCATCCGAAACCACGCCTTGCATCAATCGATTGCGTTCAACACTTCGAGGTATGTTACCGGTTCGGTTCTCGAAGCCCGAAGCCGCTGGGTAGACTACTTCGGGCTCCGCGAGCAAAACGAGCGCTTGAATCTCGAAAACAGCAAGCTGAGAAATTCTCTCAAGTCAAATTACGCCCAGCTCTATGTGCGCACCGACACGGTTGTCGACACGGTTTTGCTCAAACAATACGTCTATCGAGAAGCAGAGGTCGTCAAATTGACGCATCACAAAGCCAATAATTACATCACCCTGAATCGCGGAAGCATACACGGAATCAAGCCGGGAATGGCCATAGTTTGCGAGCAAGGCATCGTGGGGATTGTTCGAGTGGTTTCTGAACACTTTTCGACCGGCCACACCGTGCTTCACTCTCGGTTTTCGACCAGCGGAGCCCTGCGTTCAGGGGCTTTTGGCGACGTGCGTTGGGGGGGAGGAAGCCCTCGTTCGGCCGAAATTGTAGACCTGCCCGATCAAGATGCCGTGTCTCCCGGCGACACGGTTTTTACCACCGAGTTTTCGGGTCTTTATCCCAAAGGCATCCCCATCGGTGTCATTCGCACCCTCGATCGAACCGAAGACGGCATATTCCTGAAGGCGCGCATTGAACTTTCAACCGATTTTACGAATCTTTCGCAAGTACTGGTCATCGAAAATTTGCTTCTTCCCGAACGAATGTCCCTCGAGCAAAGCGCTGAATCCGAACCGTGAAAAACCTCGCTTTCGCATTGATCGCCGGCGTGTCCGTGCTTTTGGCTCAGGTCTTGATTTTCGACCACATTTTGCTCTTTGGCGTGCTCAACCCCTTTCCGTACCTCTTTTTCATATTGCTGCTCCCCGCCGACACCGACCGGCGTTTGCTGTTGATTTCTTCTTTTGCGCTCGGGCTGGCAATCGACGCCTTTAACAATAGCGGAGGTCTTCATGCGGCCGTCTGCGGAATCATTGCCTACCTCAGGCCACAGTTTATTCGCCTCATCGCCACTCAAGGCGGGCTCGAATTTGAACGTCTCGGGCTCTACGACCTCGGGTTCAGGCGTTTCGTAGTGTACGCCGGTTTGGCGACTGCACTGCATCACGCCTTGCTGTACACCCTCGAAGCCTTTAGCTGGCGAATGACTGGTAGAGCGCTGTTATTCAGCATTTTGGGTACCTTTTTTACCGTGGCTGTCGCATTGCTGATCTTGCTCCCGTTCAGGCGTAATGCGAGTGCGCGATGAAGAAGGCCTACCTCCTGTTTGGCCTGATCGGATTTGTGAGTTTTTCTCTGATCGTCCGGCTCTTCTACATCCAAATTATCGACGATTCGTACAAGCTTAACGCCGATTCGAACGCCATCCGAAAAATCAAGCTCTACGCCCCGCGGGGGACCATTTTCGACCGCGAAGGCCGGGTGATGGTGGCCAACCAACCTGCCTACGACTTGCTGGCCATTCCCAATCAAGTGCAGGCTTTTGACAGCATCAAACTGTGCGCACTCGTGGGGATCGAACTCAAAGAATTGAGGCGCAAACTGAACGAGGCCCGAGCGTACTCTCGATACAAACCAAGCCCGGTGGTTCAGCAAATGAGCCAGAGAGATTTTGGTCGGCTGGGCGAACAGCTCTATTCATTTAAAGGTTTTTACATCCAGAAGCGCACGCTGAGGCGCTATCCCGAAGGCGGTGCGGCCAATGTCGTAGGCTTTGTGGGGGAAGTCACCGATGCCTATATCAAGAATCATCCTGAATACGAACGAGCTGATTTACACGGAGCTACAGGCATTGAGAAGTCGTACGAAGAAGCGCTGAGAGGGGTTAAGGGCGTTCGATATGTTTTGGTTGACGTGCACAACCGCGAAAAAGGTTCCTTTAGAGGGGGCGCATACGACACCACGGCTGTCCCCGGGAGCAACTTGGTGGCCACCATCGATCTTGAACTGCAGCTCTATGCGGAGCAGCTAATGAAGAACAAAAGAGGGAGCATCGTGGCCATCGAACCTTCGACGGGAGAAATCCTGCTCTTGGTCACCAGCCCCACCTTCGACCCGAATCTGTTGGTGGGGCGAGACCGCTCGAAAAACTACCGAATTCTCGAAAACGACAGCTTTGCCAAACCTCTGTACGACCGGGCCTTGCTGGCCGAATATCCCCCAGGGTCGCCATTTAAATTGGTCAATGCGCTGGTGGGTTTGCAACTCGGAACCCTCGACACGCTCAAGACCTACACCTGCCATCACGGTTTTCATGCGGGCAGCTTGCACGTGGCCTGTCATTGCGGCACTTCCTATCCGCTGCGCTTGATTCCGGGCATTGCAAAGTCGTGCAACAACTTTTTTTGCAGCACGTTCCGCGACATCATCCAGAGCCGACCGACGAGTCAAGAAGGCATGGACGTTTGGTCGCAGCATGTCAAGAGCTTTGGGTTGGGGCAGTTTCTACAAAACGATCTACCGACGGGACGCAAGGGTTTGGTGCCCGATGCAGATTATTACGACCGCGCTTTTGGGTATAAAGGCTGGAGGGCCGTGAGCACCATTTCGCTGGGGATTGGCCAGGGTGAATTGCTGCTGACCCCGCTTCAGATGGCCAATTTGGGTGCGATTATTGCCAACCGAGGGTTTTATTACACACCGCATATTGTTCGCACCGTGGGCGATACCGCTCAATCTCGCTTTGAACGCAAAAGAACCACTTTGGTCGAGCCTCGTCACTTCGAGCCGGTGGTCGAGGGGATGCATCAAGTCTTTGAGGCGGGTACGGCTCGGGGTTCGCGGATTGAATCCATCCCGATGTGCGGCAAAACGGGCACGGCCGAGAACCCGCACGGGCAAGACCACTCTATTTTTATTGCTTTTGCGCCCAAGGACAATCCAAAAATCGCCATTTCGATTATTGTCGAAAACGGATACTGGGGCTCTCGTTGGGCCGCGCCCATTGCCAGTCTGCTCATGGAACGGTATCTGCACGACAGCATCAGTCGTCCGGAAATGGAAAAGCGAATGATCGAAGGCGACTTGAGTAGCGAATACCGGCTCAATTCCGATCGCGATAAACCGCGCGCCGCGGGCGAAGCAGAACAGTGAGAGACAACCGAAGCATATTCGCCAATCTCGACTGGATCAGCATCTTGATCTACTTTCTTTTGGTCTTTTTGGGCTGGATCAGCATCTATGCGGCAGTGTATAACGAAGACCACAGCCGCATCACCGACCTCTCTCAAGAATACGGGCGGCAACTTTTGTTTATTCTGGGCTCCTTGATTTTGATCGTCTTTATTCTCTTTACCGACGGCCGGCTGTTCGAAAAGCTTTCGATCCCCATTTATGTGGTGATGCTGGCGCTCTTGGCGGGGGTCTTGGTGGCGGGGAGCAAGATCAGCGGAGCCCGGTCTTGGTATCAGTTCGGTTCATTTTCGCTTCAGCCATCCGAGTTTATGAAGTTTGCCACCGCACTCGCGCTTTCGAAACTCTTGGCGGGCGATGGACGCGAGGCAGGCACTCGGAGCAAAAAAAGAATGCCCAACAAAGCCCTGATCGCCCTCATCATCTTGCTACCCGTAGCTTTTATCTTGCCTCAGCCCGATTTGGGCTCGGCCTTGGTCTATGCGGCATTTCTCTTTCCGCTTCATCGCGAAGGCATGCCTGCATGGGTGATTTACAGTTTGATTTGGGCGGTTTTTCTGTTCATTCTAAGCCTAATCGTCGATCAGTGGTGGTTATGGGGAGGGCTCACCGGCTTGGGTATTTTGCTGGCTTGGATTTTCCGAAAAGAGCGCCACTCGTGGTGGGTTTTGTCCGCTATTTGGGTGTTGAGTATTGGGATGTCGCTCAGTGTAGATTATGCGTTTAACAATCTGCTCGAAGACCGGCACCGAAACCGGATCAACATTTTGCTCGGAAAAGCCGAAGACCCTTCGGGGATTGGCTATAACACCAATCAAAGCATTATTGCTATTGGCTCAGGGGGCTTTGCGGGCAAGGGATTTCTCGAAGGCACTCAAACGAAATTCGACTTTGTTCCCGAGCAGAGCACCGACTTTATCTTTTGCACCGTAGGCGAGGAGTGGGGCTTCGTGGGCAGCGTTTTGGTGGTGGTTCTCTTTACGACTTTGTTGGTGAGAATTATTCTGTTGGCCGAACGTCAACGGAGCGCCTTTAGCCGGGTATACGGATACTCTGTGGCTTCGATTCTCTTTCTCCACGTGGCCGTAAATCTTTCGATGACGGTCGGCCTGGCGCCGGTCATCGGCATTCCCCTGCCCTTTTTTAGCTACGGCGGCTCTTCGCTCTGGGGCTTTACGCTGCTGTTTTTCATCTTTATCCGGCTCGACGCGTATCGGATGCAGATTTTGTAGGAAGGGTAGTCGGTCAATGACGTTTCCGTACTTGAAATTGGGAAATGGAAAAAGTGAGTTTCCTTGGATTTCGTATTTCAGAGGAAAAGTGTGCGGGGTCTATGGGCGACTGAAACAGTCCTCCGAATGAATTCCATTCCAACTATGAGTGCGGCAGAAGCAAAGTCAAACCTGCATAGAATTGTCGACCGGATTGAAGATGAACGTCTTCTGAGGGTCATTTGCGATTTTCTGGAAGAAAGGGAAAAATCGAACGCGGGGCAGCTGTTGAAAACCCTTTCTCAAGATCAACAACAGGAAGTACTCCGAGCCTACGAGGAATCAGAGCAAGACCATAATTTGATTGAGGATAAAGATGTTTGGGGTCGTTTGAAATGAAAGTCGTTTGGACCGTACTGGCCGATCAAAAGCTGAATGAAATTCTGGAATACAACTAAGGGGAATTTGGAACAAAGGCGAGACAAGCATTCCGCCAAAAAACGCGAGACTTCATCCAAATACTCGTGGAGTTCCCTGAAATGGGCACCCTTGAGGTCAAGGAGAAAAACATCAGAGGATTCCAACTGACAAAACATCCACGAGACTTCTATCGGGTACAAAAAAAAACGTATTGTGATTCTGACACTCTTTGATGCGCGACAGAATCCGAGGAAGAAACCAAAATAGCGTGCTCCGCCTGTCACTTGGCGTTCAGACATTCGAATCGACATCAAATGACGCGTTCCTTCTCGCACGTTTTTTTACTTACGAAGTCACTGTTGTTTCGTGAAACATAAAAACTGTCGCTTGGCTGTGCCGAGTGACGACTATTGGAACCCCACGTTCAAACACTTGAACGCTCACCATGCAGCACAACCCCTCAAAACAGTCGCTCGGCTGTGCCGAGTGACCACTATTGGAACCCGTACTGTTCAAACCCTTGAACGATCACCTTGAAAAACAACTCCTCAAAACAGTCGCTCGGCTGCGCCGAGTGACCACTATTGGGACCCTGATCTACCGCATTCTGTGAAAATCTTCCATGTGTCACCCAAGCGAACCTCTAGTTCCACCGCACTCGAAAAGTCATCCGAACAACCCAGCAAAGGAAATACTGCAGAGAAGCCGAAGCACTGTCCGTTGGAATAGCCGTCACTCGCTGAAAGCGAGCGACTGAGTTGAGGGTGGAAGGGCACTCGTGCGACAGCCCTACATTCACCATACCCTTTGCGATCTTAAGGCTACGCGAGTGCGCTAGAACTGCATTGGTGCAAGAACTGCCCGGCAGGGGACCTAGTTAAATTGACGGTACAACAAATTCTCTCAGAAAACCAACACCATACCAAACTCCCTTCCGGCCCCGCTCTACTTCCCCCCTACCCCTCCAAAACCCGACTCAATAAGCTCCGCGAGCGGTCTACAAAACCATGCCGCATATAAAGCGCTTTTGCTCTGGGGTTTGAAGCCTCGGTTTCGAGGTGGAGAACCTTAACGCCCTGACCGCGCGCATAAGTGCACAGTTGTTCTAAGACCATGCTCCCGACACCTCGGTTTCGAAAATCCTCGGTTACAAAGAGCTCATCAATAAAAGCATCCTTCGGGACAGCGGAAATTTCTGGGGACTACTGAGATTTGATCTCGCCTTGAGCTTCTTAAAGTTATTCGTTAGCATGAAATTATGAGGACATCGTGGCTCTTTAGGAATAATTGGTCTAAGCTGTCAATCGTCAAATCAACAAAGTACTCTCAAACCAACGAGGTGCCCGAATATCAAGGTGCCTAAAGCCTCTCGACTCCGGGACCCGCAAGCGACGCCGAGTCGCACAACAGCCGCAACTTCCTTTTTAATATTCTGCGGCGGCGACCTCGGCCAAAGCG
>JBGSOF010000016.1:0-8734 GCA_041739275.1 Schleiferiaceae bacterium
TCGCTCCGACCGCGATTGGGCCACAAGCGATCGCATTCGAGACCGCTTGCTCGAACTCGGAATCGCGCTCAAAGACACCAAAGAGGGTACCGAGTGGGGCAAAGTGTAGCTCCGAGGCTCCTCGCGAGTCTCCACTTTATACTCGGGCTGTTGCGCTGGCCGCTCATCGGCATCGTGCAGATTTACAGGTATGTGATCAGCCCTTGGTTGCCAAATTCCTGCCGATTTACTCCGACGTGTTCGGCCTACGCGCTCGAGGCACTCCAAGTATGGGGACCATTTAAAGGAAGTTGGTTGGCACTTCGCCGCATCAGCCGTTGCCATCCACGCGGAGGACACGGACATGACCCTGTTCCCAAAAAGAATCCAGGAAATCAAATAGGGCCTTCGAAAAAATCGGCCATAAAAAAGGCGTCTAAACCTTTGAAAGCTTAGACGCCGATTGAATCACCGCTTCAACGCTTGAGCGGTAGCCCGATGATCAAGTTTAGCTCTTTACAAAGAGGATGCCTTGCATAGAACCGTAGTGGCCGGGAAAAGTGCAGAGAAATTTGTAGGGACCGGGCTCGCTCGGAGCAGTGAACGCAACGGTTTCTTCTTCTCCGGGACCCAGAATCTTGGTGGTGATTAAGACTTTGTCGGACTGATTTGGATCTTGATAACCTTGGTCTTTGTACTTCATAGCCTCTTGAGCGTAGGCGTCCAAATCGACGTCTTTGGCCAGCAAAGTCCAGTTGTGACCCATGGCTTCGACGGGCATTTTGCCGACGTTGACCAGCGTAAGTTGGATCGACTCTCCGGCTTGCACCTCGATCATTTTGAGGTTGTACTGCATTTGGTCGTTGGCCTCAATTCTAAATTGCCGCGGACCGGCGGGAGGGGGCGTTTCTGAAGCTGATTCTGTGGAGGTTTCGGGCATTTCGCCTTTGGGCGATTCGGCTTGGCCACAGGCCGCAGCCACCGCGAAAGAGGCGAGGACGAGAAGAGCGGGAACTATTTTCATGTTTTGTTTTATGATGAAACACCGAGAACCCTGCGAAGTTCGACGATGTGCTGAAATGGGCAGGTGATAAAAATCACATGTGACACCCATAAAAGCCCGATCGAGCGGCTTAGCTTCGAGTCGATATGGATATGGACGAACTATTGATCAAAGTCGCCGATTTGGCGCGGGCTACAGGGGTCTGGATTGCCTCGGAGCAGCTTCGATTTACCGAACAAAGGGTCGAAGTAAAAGAACTCAACAGCCTGGTGAGCGATGTCGACCGCGAGGCCGAGCGGCGTTTGGTGTCCGGACTTTCAGATCTCATACAGGGGGCTGGCTTCATTACCGAAGAAGGCACTGTCAAAAACGAGCGCAAAGAATGGAGCTGGGTCATCGATCCACTCGACGGCACCACCAACTTTATTCACGGCTTGCCCATCTACGCCGTCAGTATCGGTTTGTTGAAGGGAGATGAGGTCGTTCTCGGGGTTGTCTACGAATGTGGTCGAGACGAGTGTTTTACGGCCGTGCGCGGGGGCGGAGCTTTTTGCAACGGGCAGCCAATTCGGGTTTCAGGCAAGAGCAAATTGGCCGATTCGCTTTTTGCGACGGGCTTTCCCTATCGAGACTACGGTCGAATGGAAGGGTTTATGGCCTTATTGACCGACTTTTTTAAGGGGAGTCGCGGCCTCAGAAGGCTGGGTTCAGCCGCTACCGACCTGGCCTGGGTGGCCTGCGGGCGCTTTGATGGGTTCTTTGAATATGGACTGAGCCCTTGGGATGTTGCCGCGGGCTGTTTGATTGTGGAAGAAGCCGGAGGCCGCGTGTCGGAGTTCGACGGAGGGTCGAATTATTTGTTCGGCGAAAGCTTGGTGGCGGCAGGGGATTTGCTGTTTGATGTTTTTCGCGAAACTGTGGGTCGAAGAATGTAATGTTCTTCGCCTTGCTATGAAACTTCTCTGCAAGCTTTGCCGTTTACTTGAATAAGACCGTTCACAACATGGATTCGATTCAATGGAAAGATGGCCTTCACCTCACCCAACACGGGAGCCCCGCTCCCCCTCGGCGGGTCGAAAAAACGGCTGAAGAATGGAAGGCGCTCCTCGATCCCGAGGTGTTTCGAATTGCCAGACTCCACGGAACCGAGCGCCCGTATAGTTCAGAGATGTGCAGCCGTTTTGAACCCGGTCTCTACCAATGCGCCTGTTGCGACACCTTGCTCTTCGACGCCGCCGAGAAATTTGAGTCTGGAACCGGTTGGCCCAGCTTTGCTCAAGCCGTAACCCCCGATGTGATTCGCTACCTCAAAGACACTTCGTTTGGGATGATTCGCGTCGAAACCCTGTGTGCTGTGTGCGACGCCCATCTCGGCCATGTATTTCCCGATGGCCCTCCCCCTTCAGGTCTTCGCTACTGCATCAATGCCTTGGCTTTGAAGAGGAAGGGTTAACTAGGCGAATATTCTCATCGGCTGAGGTATATTTTTCAAGAGACGCTCAATTGAAATCATTCGAGATCCCTCTTCGCATCGGGGCGGGCTGTCCACGGATAGCGGCCTTCTTGGCATAGTTTCGAAAAAGTATATTTTCAGCTTCGATCTCTAGAAGAAGACAGAGCTCGTTTGGGCGCGATGAATCTTTAAACCCGTATTCGCTCTTGAGCTTTTTGTACGGAACTCAAAACTGAGTTTTGGCGTGGCACAGAAAAAGACCCATCAAAACAAAAAACCCCGGTTTCCCGAGGTTTTTCTCTCTCACTGTGCAAGCGGTGAGTTGAAGGTGTTGGCGTTTACTTCACAAAGATATACAAACCGGGTTGTAGGTCTTTGTCTTTTAAGTCGCCATTGAGTTCTTTAAGAGCCTTGTCGTCCATATTCAACTTCTTGGCAATGGCTTTCAGACTCGTCTCGCCGGTTTGAACCTGATAGCGCTTGGAATCGAAATCGGAATAGTCTCCGTCTTTGGTGACTTTGAGTTCGAGTCCCTCAAACACCCGGACCCCGCGCAAACCATTGTTTAATTTTTTGAGATCGGCCACGCTAATGCCATACTCCTTGGCGACCTTGGCAAAGTTGTCTCCGGCCACACAGCTGTGAATTTGTCCTTTTTGGCCCGCCTCTGCCTTGGCTCCTGCCCCGGCCGCGGCTCCCGTTCCTACAGCGGCACCGGTTCCTGTTCCCTGAGCTTCAGGCGCAGCTTGGTTGGGCACATAGTCGTCGCGCAAAACCTTGAAGTCCGTACGGCGGTTTACCTGGTTCGCTACTTCCTGCAAGTTCGCCGGAAGTGA
Organism: Schleiferiaceae bacterium; assembly: GCA_041739275.1. Lineage (GTDB taxonomy): Bacteria > Bacteroidota > Bacteroidia > Flavobacteriales > Schleiferiaceae > WGMI01. Next base: position 3,272 of record JBGSOF010000016.1, read on the forward strand.
CTTGATGTAGCTCTCGGTCAGCGTCGCGCCCGATTTGAGTTGACCCGCGCCGAGGCCTTTGTAGTTCTCGGGGATGGTGAGCGGTTCGGTTTCACCCTTGCCCACGGCCACCAAACGACCCGACTCAATCCCCTTGCTGATGAGGTATTCCACGCAGGAATTGGCGCGGTTCTGAGAGAGGGTATTGTTCTTTTCGTCGCTGTCGCGATAGTCGGTATGCGATCGAAGCTCGATCACCACCGTCGGATTGTTCTTCAAAATGGTCACCACAGAGTCGAGTGCCTGCATCGATTCGGGGCGAAGGTCCCACTTGGCCAAATCGAAAAGCACGTTCGGCAACACAATGGGCACCTCAATGGGCTCCAAGCCTTTGTCGAGTTTTAGCGTGTGGAGATAGAGATTGTTGGCCACATCATATTCAAAGGCGTTAAACGGCACACCCACGGTTGTCACATAGCCCGAATTGTTCAAGAACTTCTTTTTCTCGAAGTTCAAGGTATAGCTCACCCCCTCTTTGACTTTCTCTTTTTCAAATACATAGCGACCCGATCCGTCTGAATTCGCCACCACCGATGTACCGTCGGAACCGTCGAGACGCACCGTGACTTGTGGAATGGGTTTTCCGTCTTTGGTGCTGCTCACAATGCCCTCGATCATAAAATTGAGCGGCACCTCATAAATGCTGTAGATATCGTCGCTCCCCCTGCCGTCTTTGCGGTTCGAGCTGATGTATCCCTTGCGCGCCCCACCCGCTTCGAGAATAATGCCGAAGTCGTCGTACTCCGTGTTGATGGGGTACTTCATATTCTCGGCCGGACCAGTAGGCATTCCGTCTGCCCCCACAGGTACTCGGAAAATATCTTGAGAACCCATGCCCGGATGTCCGTCTGAGGAGAAATACAAATAGCCATCGTCGTGCGCGAACGGAAAGAGCTCGTCGCCATCGGTATTGACCTGAGAGCCGAGGTTGGTGGCTTCTTTCCACTTTTTCTCGCGGCGATCGAACGTGGTCACCCACAAATCTTTCCCACCCTTGGTCCCGGGTAAATCGCCCGCGAAATAGAGCAATTTGTCGTCCGGGCTCAGGCTGGGGTGTCCGACCGAATACGTGGAATCGGGTGCCAAGACCACGAGTTCAGGCTCTGCCCAGGTTTGCCCGCGCTTCTCTGTAAAGTAGATCGCGCAGCCGAGCACTTGGCGCTTTTCGCTCTTGCACCGCGTAAAATAGAGTTCCTTTCTACGGCTGTCGAAACTGAGGGTTCCTTCGTGATGCGGAGAATTGATCATTTCGTCTAAGGCCGTTGGGGTTGCCCATTTACTCTCCTCAACAGGACCCTTGTTCTTACCCTTGGCTTTTGTGGTCTTACGCTCGCTCTTTGACGACCAAATGTCCATGAAGGCTTGTCCGGTCCATCCGTCTTCGTTCTTTCCGAGTGCACCTTCGCGAGAAGAAATCAAGTAGAGTTCGTTGTACTCTCCGGGTCTTCCGGCCCATGCGGGAGCCATATCACGCGCCGGGCTGTTGAGTTCTTTAATGTTTGTCACCTGATAGCGGCTGGGATTGCTCTTCCACTCGGCGGCGTTCTTGCAGCTGGAAATTCCCGCTTCGGCGCGTTTGTCCGAAGGGTGCTCCTTTCGCAACTCCTCAAAAGCGATCACGGCGTCTTCGTAGTTGCCTTGAGACTTCATCATCTCGGCCTCCCAGTAGCGCGCATCGGCTCCGTAGCCCATCTTCACCGCCTTTTTAAACTGTGCCTCCGCGTTTTTGTAGTCCGACATATTCCGGTAGCACTGGCCCATCCAGAAAGTAATCTCGGTCTTCATTTCGCGGTCGTCCTCCTTGGCAAAGGCCTCTTTGAGGGCATCCAGAGCCAGCGAATATTCTTTGGCGTCGTAATACTCCTTTGCTTTCGCGGTGGCCTTGGAGAGTTTGGGCTCTTGTTTGGGCTCGTTGCCTCCTTGGGGTTGAGCCGAAAGCATCGCACTCATTATCAAAGAAAAAGATAGGAGTGCGATACGGCTAAGAGGGGTTGGAATCATCCGAATCGGTTCTTTAAATGCTGCTAATGTGCTAAATTACTCAAATACGCCGCGGCCTGAGGCCTTTTTTCTCAAAAAAGATCAAAAAGAAAACCCGCCCTGACAAATCAAGGCGGGTCGTCTCGGCGCGTTCGAGCTTCGGATCAACGCAAGAACATCAATTCACGGTATTTGGGCAAAGGCCACAATTCGTCGTCGACCAAGAGTTCAAGCTTGTCAGACTCGTATCGGATGCGTTCGAAATACGGCAGCACTTGCTCGCAGTATGCAATGGCCCGTTCGCGGCTAGAATCGAGCTTATTTGCCTGCTTCCGCGCCTCAATCATGGCATCTTTTTCGGTCAATATTCGGCCGACGCGCTCGCTAATTTCTTCAATCATGGCCAATTGGGTCGCCGCCAGCTCCTTAAACCGAGCCTCGGGCAAGACATCTTTGAGCCCCTGAACATTCTCGATCAGCAAGCGCTGATAGCGCAGAGCGGTGGGAACAATATGGTTGCCCGCGATGTCGCCGAGCAGTCGAGACTCGATTTGAATCTTCTTAAAGTAATCTTCGAGCATAATCTCGTGCCGTGCGTGCAGCTCGATGGTGTTCATCACCCCGAGTTGGCCAAACAGTTGCTCCACTGAATCGTCGACAAGAAAATCGAGCGCGAAAGGGGTGGTTTTGACATTGCTCAGCCCGCGCTTCTCGGCCTCAATGGCCCATTCTTCGCTGTAGCCATCTCCTTCAAAACGAATGTCTTTCGAACTCTTGATGTACTCTTTCAGAACTGTAAAAATGGCCTCGTCTTTCTTGAGCGATTTGGCTTCGATCAAGCGGTCTACCTCGAGCTTAAAAGCCCTCAACTGACTGGCTACTATGCTGTTGATCACGGTCATCGCCGCGGCGCAATTGGCCGAAGAACCCACCGCGCGCAATTCGAATTTGTTGCCGGTAAACGCGAATGGAGAAGTCCGGTTGCGGTCGGTATTGTCGAGCAAAATTTCGGGAATCTTGCCGACGACATTCAGTTTGAGCTCTGTTTTCTGCTCTGCGGAGAGTTTGCCCCCTTCGATTTTTTCGAGTTCGTCGAGTACTTCGGTGAGTTGGCTTCCGATAAAGGCCGAAATAATGGCGGGTGGGGCCTCGTTGGCACCGAGGCGATGGTCGTTGCTGGCGCTGGCAATCACCGACCGAAGCAAATTGGCGTGGGTGTGAAGCGCTTTGAGCGTGGTGATAAAGAAGGTGAGAAACTGCAGATTGCCCTTGGGGTTCTTGCCCGGACTCAACAAGTTGATGCCGGTGTCGGTGGCCAAGCTCCAGTTGTTGTGTTTGCCCGATCCATTCACCCCTGCGTAGGGCTTTTCGTGAAGCAAAACCCTGAAATCGTGGCGGCGGGCGACGCGCTCCATCACGTCCATAACCAGAGAATTGTGATCGACGGCGAGGTTCACTTCCTCATAGACCGGAGCCATTTCAAACTGTGCAGGAGCGACTTCGTTGTGACGCGTCTTAACGGGGATGCCCAACCTGTGGCATTCGTATTCGAGTTCGCGCATAAACGACATCACCCGCTCCGGAATTGAGCCGAAATAGTGGTCTTCGAGCTGCTGCCCTTTGGCGGGTGCGTGCCCCAGGAGGCTGCGCCCCGTCATGTGCAAATCGGGACGCGCGTGGTACAGGGCAGAATCGACCAAGAAATATTCTTGTTCCCAGCCGAGTGTGGCCACTACTTTGTTAACGTTCCGATCGAAGTATCGGCACACGTCGGTCGCGGCTTGATCGATGGCATGCAGCGCGCGCAGCAAAGGAGTTTTGTAGTCGAGGGCCTCGCCCGTGTACGAAACAAAAATGGTCGGAATGCACAGGGTTGTACCGATGACAAAAGCAGGGCTGGTCGGATCCCAGGCCGTATACCCCCGGGCTTCGAACGTATTGCGAATGCCCCCGCTCGGAAAGCTCGATGCGTCGGGCTCTTGTTGAACCAGCATGCTGCCATCGAATCGCTCTATGGCTCGACCGGCTGAGCCGGGCTCAAAAAAGCCGTCGTGTTTTTCGGCAGTGGCTCCCGTCAGTGGCTGAAACCAGTGGGTGTAATGCGTGGCTCCTTTCGAACTGGCCCAGGCCTTCATGGCCGAAGCCACCTGATCTGCAATCGAGCGCTCGATGCGAAAGCCTTTTTCCATGGCGCCCATCACTGCTTTTAATGCTTCGGCACTCATGAACATGCGCATGGCTTGCTCGCCGAATACATTTTCTCCAAAATAGTCGGTTACACGCCTTTCGGCCACCGAGAATTCTAGGGGTTTTCGGGTGCTTGCTTTTTCGAGCGCAGAAAAACGAATATTGGGCATAGGGCTCTATTTTTTGAATTTATCGCGACAAATGTATCATTAAATAGGGGGTATATGTCTATAAAAACAAAAGTTCACCATAGATACCCCTAATAAATGAAGGGTAATTGAAATAATTATCAATTTAAAAGATTGAATTGAATGGTCCGCACCGCTTTTCCCAAACCCTAAGAGCCGGTCGACGAACCGTCTAAAAATGAAAATCCCCCGTGATTTCGGGGGTGGGGCGACATTTCAGAAAACGTGGACTCGCGTCTTATGACTTTCTCTCAATCGAGTCTTTGAGTTCTTCGATTTGCCGCTTTACTTCTCGAACACTTTCGTCTTCGAGTTCTGCACTTTTGGCTATTTCGTGCTTTACCGAATCGGCCGCATCGCGAACGGTGCGAATCAATCGACCAAAGCCGCGAGCAAACTCGGGAATGCCTTTGGTGCCGAACAACAGCAGAAATGCAAGGGCAATCACCACAAATTCAGCACCTCCGATGTTCAGAAAAGCCAAAACGCTCATCACTCTCTGCGGTCTAAGAATCTCAGCCGGTGGGCGCGAACGGTATTCACCAAAAGCCCGGCGCGGGTCATGGGCCCGACTCCTCCGGGCACAGGTGTAATGAACGAAGCTCGAGGCGCGACTGCGTCAAAGTCGACATCGCCCGCAAGTCGATAGCCACTCTTTTTTGAAGAATCGACCACGCGACTGATCCCGACATCGATAACCACCGCTCCGGGCTTCACCATGTCTGCGCCGATAAAACCGGGACGGCCGATGGCTGCGATCAAAATGTCGGCCCTGCGGCAGTGTTCCGCGAGATTTTCGCTTCGGCTGTGGCAAAGAGTCACAGTAGCATTTCCGGGCTCGGAACTCCGCGACAGCAAAATGCTCATGGGCCGGCCTACGATATTGCTCCTGCCCACCACAACCACGTGTTTGCCTGATGTTCTCACGCCACTTCTCGAGAGCATTTCAAGGATTCCCGCCGGGGTCGCGGGCAAAAAAGTGGGCAGTCCGAGACACATTTTTCCCACGTTGACCGGGTGAAAACCATCGACGTCTTTGTCGGGGTCCAAAGCGTGCAAAACGCGCTGT
>JBGSOF010000023.1:0-11310 GCA_041739275.1 Schleiferiaceae bacterium
AATAGGATGCTGCGGCTGTTGTGCGACTCGGCGTCGCTTGCGGGTCCCGAACGAAGGAGGGTTTACGGCGCTTTTAATCGGAATCTCTTTTTGATGCCTGCGGCAGAGGGCTCAGTGTTGATCGCTTAGAAATTCAGATAGTGCTTTGAAATTTTGAAAACTTAAAGTTGTCCTTCGCTGTTTATTCCCTCTCTACGACCTTGATGTCTTCTCCCGCACAATCGTTCGGGGCTACATGTGTCCGTTGGTGTTAAATCGTCGCGGGGGGCTTCTTTCTTTGTGAGGGCCACAGAAAGTGTACAGCCACGACGCCTCGTGGCTCTGTTGTATTGCCGAATCTTAATTGGCCGTCAGGTGCGCGCTCTTGTCCTCGCTCGTTTTTGATTTTTTAGGGGCGCTTTGGCCGAGGTCGCAGCCGCAGAATTTTAATAGGATGCTGCTGCTGTTGTGCGACTCGGCGTCGCTGCCCTTGGGTTTTCTAAATCAACATACCCGGAGTCGAGAGGCTTTAAGCAAGTTGATGGCCGGACTCCTCGTTGGTTAATTGTAGAAATAATCCTCAAATATTGAACATGTTAGATTGAATTATCCCGAATGGCGACCTTGTCCTCTCGATTTCAGTCTGACGAATAACTTTAAGAAGCTCAAGGCGAGATCACATCTCCGTAGTCCAAAGAAATTTCCGCTGACCCCATTGATCTTCGTGAACTTCAGGCAAAACCTCAAACGAAACGAGTCCTGATCTCATAAACCTCGGAGCATAGAATTTGAACATCACGTTTTTCATTCTCCAATTGCCTTCAGCGCGCCCTCATATCCCAACTTAAAGAGCTTTTTCGCCTGTTTGTTGTCCAACAAAGGCATGCCCGAAAGCTCGCTGGGTTCGATCAGAACATCGGGAAGAAATTCAGCCACCCGGTCGACCGCGCCGAGTTCAAAGACGCGAACGGCGACTTCTGCCAAATTTTTTAGGGAAGTGGCTTCGGCCATGGGGCTGGCATTCACCGCGATCACTCTTGCGCATCGATCTCGAATCGGGCGAACCGGCAGATTGTCGAAGAGACCGCCATCGACCAGCATGCGCCCCTCCCATTCGATGGGGTTAAATAGAATCGGGATGCAGCTCGAGGCGGTTACCAACTTGGCGAGCGGGCCTTCGGTCAAATATTCGACCCTTCCCTTTTTGAGATCCGATACCGCCACCACCAAGGGCTTGGGCAGATCTTCGATGCGCTTGTGCGGGATGAGCTCAGTCAAGGTCTTTTCCAATCCGCTGAGGTCGAGCAATCCCCGACTCGGCAGTTTGAGCTGAATGAACGAAAAAAGGTTTTTGCTCGCGAACAACTCGAGGAGTTCTTGGGGAGACCTTCCGGCGCATAACAAACTGCCCACCAAGGCACCCGCGCTGGTTCCCGAGATGATGTCGGGCTCCATGCCCTTTTCGAGCAAGGCCTGATAGACCCCCAAATGGGCGATGCCTCGCGCACCCCCGCCACTCAGCGAAAGCCCGAGAGAAAGTTTTTTATCGACTTGATGACTCATAGGGACAAAGAAAAGGCCGGAACCGCAGCTCCGACCTTTTTGAAAACTCTCTACCGCAGGAGATTTACTTTACCTCTTCAAACTCCACATCGGTAATGTCGCCGTCTGCAGAAGAACCTGCGGGGGGGGGCGTAGATCCCGAAGAATCCGCTCCACCGCTTTCTTGCTGTGCCTTGTACAGCTCTTCTGAGGCGTTTTTCCACGCTTCGTTGATGCGCTCCATGGCCGCGTCTATGGCGGAGAGCTCCTGGCTTTTATGGGCTTCGCGCAGGGCTTCGAGTGCCGATTCGATCGGGGCTTTTTTCTCTGCGCTCAGTTTGTCGCCAAACTCGTTCAACTGCTTCTCGGTTTGGAAGATCATCGAGTCTGCGGCGTTCAGCTTGTCGGCTGTTTCGCGCGCTTTGCGATCGGCTTCGGCATTGGCCTCGGCATCGTTCTTCATGCGCTCAATCTCGTCTTTCGACAGACCGCTCGAAGCCTCGATCCGCACACTTTGAATCTTGCCTGTCGTCTTGTCTTTGGCCGAAACGTTCAGAATTCCGTTCGCATCGATGTCGAAGGTGACCTCAACCTGCGGAATTCCGCGCGGAGCAGGGGGGATGCCGTCCAAGTGGAAGCGCCCGATGGTTCGGTTGTACTGGGCCATTTGACGTTCGCCTTGGAGCACGTGAATCTCTACCGAAGGTTGATTGTCTGAAGCCGTCGAAAAGGTTTCCGATTTTTTGGTGGGGATGGTCGTGTTGGCATCGATCAATTTGGTGAAGACCCCACCCATGGTTTCAATTCCGAGCGATAGAGGCGTGACGTCCAACAAGAGCACGTCTTTGACATCGCCGCTCAACACCCCCCCTTGAATTGCCGCTCCTATGGCGACCACCTCGTCGGGGTTTACCCCCTTGCTCGGCTCCTTGCCGAAGAAATTCTTGACGGCCTCTTGGATGGCGGGGATCCGCGTCGAACCGCCAACCAAAATCACTTCGTCGATGTCTGAGACGCTGTAGCCCGATTTTTTCAAGGCAGAGCGGCAAGGCTCGATGGTGCGATCGATGAGATCGTGTACCAATTGCTCGAACTGCGAGCGACTCAAGCTGCGAACCAAGTGCTTGGGTCCGCTGGCTGTGGCTGTGATGTACGGCAGGTTAATCTCGGTCGATGTAGACGAGCTCAATTCGATTTTGGCTTTTTCTGCCGCTTCTTTCAAACGCTGCAAGGCCATGGCGTCGGTGCGCAAATCGAGGCCTTCTTGTTGCTTGAATTCGTCGGCCAGCCAATCGATAATTTTTTCGTCGAAATCGTCTCCACCCAAGTGGACGTCTCCATCGGTCGCCTTGACTTCAAACACCCCGTCTCCGAGCTCGAGCACCGAGACGTCGTGGGTTCCGCCTCCGCAGTCGAACACGGCAATTTTTCGCTCTTCGGCCTTTTTGTCAATCCCGTAAGCGAGCGCTGCCGCAGTGGGTTCGTTGATGATTCGGCGAACGGTGAGCCCCGCAATTTCGCCCGCTTCCTTGGTGGCTTGTCGTTCGGCGTCGTTAAAATAGGCCGGAACGGTAATTACGGCTTCCGTTACCGTGGTGCCCAGGTAGTCTTCGGCCGTTTTCTTCATTTTTTGAAGAATCATGGCCGACAATTCCTGAGGGGTATACTGACGCCCGTCGATTTCTACGCGAGGGGTGTTGTTATCGCCCTTGACGATGGTGTACGGCATGCGCTTGGCCTCTTGGGTGGTCGAGTCGAACGACTTTCCCATAAAGCGCTTGATCGAAGAAATAGTCTTGGTCGGATTCGTAATGGCTTGACGCTTTGCGGGGTCGCCCACTTTGCGCTCGCCACCTTCTACAAAAGCCACGATCGACGGAGTGGTCCTCCGGCCTTCGCTGTTGGGGATTACGACCGCTTCGTTTCCTTCCATCACCGCAACGCAGCTGTTGGTGGTTCCGAGGTCGATTCCAATAATTTTACCCATGATGGATTGATGTGTTAATCGGGAATTCTTCCCTTTTCAGTCAATCGCTATGCCAAGCCCTCAAGACTGACAATTCCGTTCTACCGTACCAAGTGGGGTGTCAGGCTGACAGCTCGTACGACAAACAAACCCTTTTCCGGGATCGCTTTCGGACATGATTCAAGCAACGGCTCGAGGCTGTCTAATTGCAGACGCCGTTCCCCACACAAAAGCAGGTGTCGGCACCTCCGGGGGTCGTAAAGATTCGACCAAAATTTCGGTCGCAGCTCAGCTCGTTCACCACGAACTCAATCAAGCCGGCTTCGTTGAACTGCTTGTTGGGAATCACAGAGAGCGCGCGGCTTCCGAACAATCCATAGCCTCCTTCGATGTTGCTAAAGTCGGGTCGTTCGGTTACGATGCCCGTGGGAGGTTGATTTACGCTGAGGTAGGTAAACAAATCTTCGTCTCCTGCCAGTGCTTTAAAGTCGATCCCCAAGAGAATGCGGCGGAGCTGGGGGTCTACGGGAATGTTCTGCATCAAGGCCGAGAGCAGCGATTCGGTGGTGTAGGCAAAACTGAGGGTTTGTCCACCGTTCACCAAGTTGACCGACTTGATTGGGAGGGTGTAAACCGACTCCAGAATTCGCGCGTTTCCGGGGTCGTTGACCGCGTATTCCTTGTATCGAGCCGTGATGCTCACTTCAAAAACTTTCGCGAGTTCCTGTGTTTTGAAAGTGACGGAGTAATCGGTGTTGGGAACCAGCGTCAACGGCAAGGCATTGTTTCTGGGCGACTGCCAGTCGACATCGCTTCCCAGCGAAACGGCTTCGGCGGTCACTACGGGTCGGTCGTCGCCCTTGATCACTCTGAGCGCATAGGTGCGGCCCGCCAAAATATCTTCGGTGCTGCGGTAGAGCCGGTAGCCCTCGGTCGTAAAAAAGCCGTCGTTGAGCGATCGAGAGGTATTGTCAAATTCAAATTGAAAAGAGCGAACCAGGCTGTTCCCATTGAATTCGTCGAGCCAAACTTCGAGGGGGCCATAATAAATGGAATCCGGCACCGATGCCCCGGCTTCGGCACCTTGGGTACCCAAATACGCTCGATTGATGCGAATCCAGTTGGTATCGGCTCCCGAGTCGAGCAAGCCGTAGACTACCGTAATATCTGACCATGGGGAGTTTACATCGAGCTCGTTGCTGCACGAGGCGCTGAAAAGGCCTGCCAGACAGAGCGTTGCAAGGGAAGTTCTCGAGCGAATCATGAGGTAGAAAAAAGGAGGCCGTTATGAGAGGTTAAAGATATTCCCCAAGTGTGGCAATCTGAGGTTCAATGAGCGTAGCGTAGTTTTGAAGCCTCACCATACCGACCGGAATATGTCTGCTGCGTCTAAGGAGTTCCGAAAGGTAACCACGCACTCGCTTCAAGAGATGAAGCGCTCGGGAGAACCCATCGCCATGTTGACTGCCTACGACTTTACGTTGGCGCGGATGGTTGATCGCTCGGGCATCGACGTCATTTTGGTCGGAGATTCTGCTTCGAACGTCATGGCGGGCCACGAAACCACGCTCCCCATCACCCTCGACCAAATGATTTACCACGCCTCAGCTGTGGTTCGGGCTGTGGACCGCGCACTGGTGGTGGTCGATTTGCCCTTCGGAAGCTATCAGGGCAATACCAAAGAAGCCTTGAGCTCGGCCATTCGCATTATGAAAGAAAGCGGGGGGCACGCGGTCAAGCTCGAAGGAGGCAGCGAGGTGATCGGGTCGATCGAGCGGATTTTGAGCGCGGGTATTCCGGTGATGGGGCACTTGGGTTTAACTCCACAGAGCATCTACAAATTCGGAACATACACCGTTCGCGCCAAAGAAGAAGCCGAGGCCGACAAGCTGATCGAAGATGCGCGGCTGCTTGAACAAACAGGATGTTTTGCGCTCGTGCTCGAAAAAATACCCGCCGAACTGGCCTCGAAAGTGGCGGGCGAACTCTCGATTCCGGTGATTGGCATCGGGGCGGGGCACGGGGTCGATGGCCAAGTTTTGGTGTTGCACGATATGCTGGGGATGACCCACGAGTTCAATCCTCGCTTTTTGAGGCGCTATTTGAATCTTTTTGAAGACATTACATCGGCATTAAAGCAATATGCCGCCGACGTCAAGCAGCGCAACTTTCCGAACGAAAGCGAACAATATTGAAGCCTTTGCTCGAAGACGAGCGCATTCTCTTCCTCGATAACCACCTCATCGCGGTTCGAAAGCGCAGCGGAGAACCCGTTCAGGCCGATGCCAGCGGCGATCTGTGTTTGGCAGATATGGTCAAAGCTTGGATCAAACACAAGTTCAACAAACCCGGCGAAGTTTATCTCGGTGTGGTTCATCGCCTCGATCGCCCCGTGTCGGGCATTGTGGTCTTTGCGAGAACCTCTAAAGCGGCGGCTCGACTGAGCGAGCAATTTCGCGATCGAACGGTGATCAAGAAATATCGCGCGCTCGTTCCACTTTGGAATGGCGAGTCGAAGGTGGAGCTCGAACACTGGTTGGTCAAAGATGCGAGCACCAACAAGGCGCGGATCGTGGGGCCGAAACATCCGCAGGCCAAGAGGGCTTTGATGCGGGTGGAGGTCTTGAGGCACGGCAAAAGCCTGAGCTTAGTCGAGATTGAGCTCGAGACGGGCCGTCACCATCAGATCCGAGCGCAGCTCTCGGCAGTCAATGCCCCGATTCGAGGCGATCTAAAATACGGCTCAGAGCGCTCTGTCCCCGGCGGTGGCATCGATCTGTGTTCGGTCTTTTTGAGCTTCGATCACCCCGTGGGTCAGCAGCGCATCGAGCTTTCGATCGACCCCGAATTCGGTATTCGCATTTGAACGCTTTATAGCGAACAATTGCGGGCCTTCGATATCTTTGGCCTCTTAACAAATCCCCCTACGATGAAAATGAAAGCTATTCTTTGTGCTATGGCGCTGAGCGCCGGTTCGGTTTTCGCTCAAGCGGATATTGCGGTGGCCATGACTTCGCCAACCCAAAACCAAAACATTGGTCCCGGTGTGCCTTTTCAGTTTAACGGAACCATCACCAATACCGGTACGGTTGCGGTTACGGCGCAAGACACCTTGATTTACGCGCCTTTGTTGAACGGCAATCTCTTGACTGCCGGAGGTTCGCCGGTCGTTTATTTTCAGGTGACGGCCTTGGCCGCCGGTGCGAATACAACCTTTACCCACAACATCGGTGGCTTGAACGCCGGCGCGACTCCCGCCCAGCTCGAGTGGTGCGCATTTGCCATCGCAATCGGTCCAAACTGGGGTTCCATTGTAGAAAGCGACACCTTGAACAATACTTCGTGTGTGGATGTCAACTACAATCCGGGCATCGGAATGGGCGAAGATTTTATCGGTGTTCCCCCCGTGCTCAATTTGAGTTACTACAGCGCCGGAACCCTCTACATCGAGGTGGCCAATGTGGTTGAAAACAACGCCACGGTGAGCTTGATCGATCTCAGCGGCCGCTTGGTGGCTGAATTCCCCGTCGATCGCGTGGGTCAAACCTTCCGCTCAGAGCGCGTTTTAGATTTGCCAAAGGGCATTTATCTCGTCAACGTCGCTTCGAAGACCAAGAACTACGGCAGCAAGAAAATCAGCGTTCAATAAGCGCGCATTCTGTTGTTTAAGCCCCGCTTCGGCGGGGTTTTTTTATGGCGATCGGTATCGTTCCGCACTGCATGACCAATACATCGGGCGATACAAGTCTTTGTCCGGATATTTTGATTCGCGGAAAGGGCTGCACCGCATTTGTTTTTTGGTAAAAATTCTGAGAACGAAGCCCGCCTCGTGTCAAAAAAGAGTCATTTCTTCGAGACTCGGAAGGGGGGAGGTTCTAAACTGCGAATTTTGAGTGCGCTTTTCAAACGAGTGCTCGCTTAGGCTGGATATCACACTAGAAATCTGACAATTGTTGAGCTCGAGTACGAATCAGGTTCCCACGGTGCCTTTCAGCATCAAATCTTTTGCCCGAGAGGCCGTTTGGCCCGCCGTGGCATTGACGATGCTCTTTGTCGGAGTCGAGCGCAATGCGGCCATGCTCATTTTGTCGTCGGCGGCGCTTTTGGCGGTGGTTTTGAGCGCGGTTCATCATGCGGAGCGCATCAGCGAGCGCATTGGAGAACCATTCGGGGCTTTGGTGCTGGCCTTGGCCGTGACCGTGATCGAGGTGTCGATTATCGTGGTGGTGATGTCTCGCACAGAACAGGCGGCGACCTTGGCGCGCGACACAATTTTTTCGGCCGTGATGATCATCTTTACGGCCATTGTCGGCCTGGCCTTGCTCATTGGCGGGCTTCGCTTTCGCACCCTTGAATTCAACAGCAGCGGGGTGGTTTCAACTTTGCTCACGCTCACCACCATCTCGGTTTTGACGCTCATACTGCCGAATTATTCACACGGTATGCCGGGCCCATACTACGCAGTCCCGCAGCTCATTTTTGTTTCGGTTATTTCGCTTCTGGTCTACTTGTCGTTTTTGTTCGTTCAGAATTTCAAACATCGCGAAGATTTTCTCGACGACCCCGATTCCGAGAGCAGCCCGCCGCCCGCGCGCAACCTGGCCATCAGAAGTTATATTCTCCTCCCGGTTTCTTTGGTCGGGGTTGTCGGTCTGGCCGAAACCTTGGCCCACAGCCTGGAGGAATACATCGCACGGGTGGGTGCTCCCGAGCAATTGGCGGGATTGGCCGTGGCCGCGGTAGTGCTTCTGCCCGAGGGCATTGCCTCTGTTCGAGCCGCCGCCAATAACCAAATTCGGCGCAGTTTGAATTTGTCTTTGGGGAGCGCGCTGGCCAGCATCAGTCTCACCATACCCGCCGTGGCTTTTTTCTCGATTTGGAAATCGCTCCCTCTGGCTTTGGGCATCGGGGGCGAGCAACAGGTCTTGTTTCTGCTTGCCTTAATGGTGATTGTGCTCTCGCTCAGCAAAGGCCGCACTCATATTCTCCACGGTTTGATCCTGCTTCTGCTCTTTGCAGTCTTTGTTTTTCTATCTATTTTCTAATGGCCGCTCTTCCATTTCTCGAAGCGAAAGCTCTGATCGAGTTGCTCGAAAGTCGTTTCGTGAGTCATCAGTTTCGGCACCCTTCGGTTTCTTGGTCTTCGGTGATCGATCGCCTGAATGCAACCCCAAAACTCTTAGAGGCTCTGTCTGAAATGGAGCACAGCGGGGGAGCGCCCGATGTCACGGTGTTCGAATCGAATCTCGAACGCTTGTTTTTTTGTGATTTTTCGGTGGAAAGCCCATCGGGTCGCAGGAGTTTGTGCTACGACGATGCCGCGTGGGCCGCTCGAAAGGAGAACAAGCCTCGGGCTTCGGCGGTGGGCGAGGCCGAACGCTGGGGGGTGGAGTTGTTGGACGAGGAAGAATATCGACAGATTCAGCGTTTGGGAGCTTTGGATGCCAAGACTTCGACTTGGCTCAAGACCCCTCAAGCAATGCGAGCACTGGGTGGGGCCCTGTTTGGCGATTTCCGCTTCGGTCGCGTGTTTGCCTACCACAATGGGGCCGAATCTTATTACGCGGCACGCGGTTTCCGCGCCAAGTTGCCGCTGTAGAATCCGGCGCATAGCCGAACTTGAGTCGATTGAAGTAGGTAATTGTTGAGTAACTTACCTTATGGTTACTTACCTTGGGGTTACTTAACTTTGCATTCGTTATTGCTCGGTATGGAATCTCCTTTTGTTTTTGGGCAAATCGTGTCGGCCGAAGGGTTCGTGAACCGAACCAAAGAGCTCCAACGCTTGATGTACAATGTGCGCAGCGGGGTCAGCACGATTTTGATTTCTCCTCGCCGCTGGGGCAAGAGCAGTTTGGTGCGCGAAATGGCTCGGCGAATGCAAGCTGAAACCGATTTTGTCTTTTGCTTTCTCGACTTGTTCGCGATTCAGAGCGAGGAAGCGTTTTTTGAGGCTTATGCCAAAGCCATCCTCAAGGCCTTTGAACACAGTTGGGAGGGGCGATTGCGGCTGGCCAAAGAGCTGTTGTCGGGCTTGGTGCCCCTCATTTCGTTCAAGGCCGACCCCAATGCCGATTTTTCGATCAAGTTTAAATTCGACCGTCAAAAAGACGCAGGCGAAATTCTAGATCTGGGACAAAAACTAGCCCTGCAGCGCGGAAAGCGCTTGGTGGTTTGCCTCGACGAATTCCAGAACATCGAGCAATTCGACGATCCCTTGGCGTTCCAAAAGTTGCTCCGCTCGCATTGGCAACTCCAAACTGAGGTGTCTTTTGTGCTCTATGGAAGCAAGCGCCACAGCATGCAGCAGTTGTTTGCCGAGCGTTCTTATCCTTTTTTCAAGTTCGGCGAATTGGTCTTGCTCGAACGAATATCGGTCGATCATTGGGTGCCGTTTATTCAGCGTTCGTTCGAACAATTGGGGCGCAGTGCCCCGGCAGGCTTGGTGCGCGATTTGGTGGAACGCATGCAGCGGCACACGCAATACGTGCAGCATTTTGCGCATTTAGCCTTGTATCACACCCCCGAAGGGTCTCCGCTTACCGAAGCGATTTTAGACCGGGCGCAAGAGCAACTCATTCAGCACCAAACGGCTTATTTTCAGTCGGAATTTCAGAATTTGAGCAAGACGCAAATTGCGGTGTTGCGCATGTTGCTCGATGGCTTGCAATCTGAATTCACCTCGGCCGCAAATCTCAAAACCTACGGACTCAACAGTTCTGCGACGGTTGTTAAGGCTTTGGCCGCGCTCGAAAACAAAGATGTGATCGACCGATTGGGAGGGAGCATTTCGTTTACCGATCCGGTTTTTGCCCTTTGGCTAAGCTCTATATTGCCCTGAATTTTAAAGGGTGTGCTATCCAGCCGTCACCGGATAATTCAGAGGAGCCGAAGGCTTCGCATGTGGATGCCTCGGGCAGAAGTGCTGAAATGTGTTTTTTCTAATGGTCATCCGTCGCTGTCTTTCCGGGTCTTCTGATAGACGTCTGTCGGCTAAGCCCAGGACGCTTTAAAACGGGCCATCGCTGTTCGTTCCCCCTTTACGGTTTTGATATTTGTCTTCGCACAATCGTGTGGGGCCAAATATGGGGGCACGGGATGTTTCGGGGGAGAGGCATGGTTTTCACGCAAACATTTAAACCATACCGGAGTCCGCATGATTATACACAGACTTATTCCCTTTCTTGTCCGATGTGGTCTTTCTGGGTCTTCGAATCGATGTCTACCGGCTTCGCCGATGAGTATTTTAAGATGGCCTGCGCTGTTCATTCCCTCTCTACGACCTTGATGTTCACCCCCGCACAATCGTGCGGGGCTACATGTGTCCGTTGGTGTTAATACGTCGCGGAGGCCTTCTTTCTTTGCTGCTCCAAAGAAAGAGTAGAGCCACGATGGCTCGTGGCTCTGTCGGAGGTCCAACCTTGAATTTTTTCTACCGGTCGCGCTCTCTTGTCCCACCTCGTTATTGATTTTTTTTAGGGGCGCTTTGGCCGAGGTCGCCGCCGCAGAATAATAAATAGGATGTTGCGGCTGTTGTGCGACTCGGCGTCGCTGCCTTGGGTTTTCTAAATCAACATACCCGGAGTCAATAGGCTTTAAGCACCTTGATATTTGGGCACCTCGTTGGTCAGCGATAGCTAGAATCATTCTATACTGAATCACTTAAATTGAGTTATCCCCAACGGCGGTCATATCCTCCCGATTTCTGTCGGACAAATCGGTTAAAGGAACTCAAGGCGAAATGAAGTCGCTATTGTCCCCAGAAATTTCCGCTGCCCTGAAAAATGTCCAAAGCCTCATGAAGCAGGCGCGCCCTTGTCGAG
>JBGSOF010000024.1:0-25554 GCA_041739275.1 Schleiferiaceae bacterium
AATAGGATGCTGCGGCTGTTGTGCGACTCGGCGTCGCTTGCGGGTCCCGAACGAAGGAGGGTTTACGGCGCTTTTAATCGGAATCTCTTTTTGATGCCTGCGGCAGAGGGCTCAGTGTTGATCGCTTAGAAATTCAGATAGCATTGAAATTTTGAAGACTTAAAGTTGTCCTTCGCTGTTCATTCCCTCTCAACGACCTTGATGTTCACCCCCGCACAATCGTGCGGGGCAACATGTGTCCGTTGGTGTTAAAACGTCGCGGAGGCCTTCGATCCATGTATCTCCAAAACAATACAATAGGACCGGATATGACGCCCCTGTAGGGCTTGATTGACGACGATTCTACGCCCACCGCGTTGCGGTGGGCTGATACATGCCGCCCTTTCAGGGCGAGTAGGGTCGCATTCGGTGCGACTCGACGTCGCTGCCCTTGGGTTTTCTAAACCAATATACCCGGAGTCATTGGGCTTTAGGCCCTTTGATATTCGGACTCCTCGTTGATTTTTAATTCGCTCAAGTAATTCTGGGACAATAACTTCTAAAAGAACCCCCATAATCGACTTGAGTCAACCTTTTAGGATTTCTCACTAGGAGGATGTCCTTGAAGCTCCATTGCGCATTTTTCACCCAATCCCCAGAAATTTCCGCTGTCCCGCCATAAGCCTTCGCCTTCTCTTCGCGATTTTAGCCACACCCAATACGCATTCTCGTGACCCGAAAACAAAGAGCGCAAATCATCGCCGAGATGCTCGAACGTCTCTATCCCGAAACCCCGATTCCGCTCGACCACAGCGATCCGTATACCTTGTTGTGCGCGGTGGTTTTGAGTGCACAATGCACCGATGCGCGAGTCAATACCGTAACTCCCGAATTGTTCCGCCGCGCGCCCGGACCGAGGCAAATGGTCGAATTGGGGGTTGAACGAATCGCCGAAATCATCAGGCCCTGCGGTTTGAGCCCGATGAAGAGCAAAGGGCTCTATGGATTGTCTCAAATGATCCTCGTAAAGCACGGGGGGGCGGTGCCCGAAAGCTTCGAAGAGCTGGAAGCAATGCCCGGGGTGGGTCATAAAACGGCCAGTGTGGTGATGAGCCAGGCCTTCGGGCAGCCTGCCTTTCCCGTCGATACCCACATTCACCGGTTGATGCATCGCTGGGGGCTGAGTTCGGGCAAGAGCGTGGAACAGACCGAGCGCGACGCGAAAAAGTTATGGCCTCCAAGCGCGTGGAACAGCCTGCATTTGAGGATCATCTTTTACGGACGTTCACACAGCCCCGCACGGGGATGGAAGCCGGAGGAAGACCCCATTCAACAGGCCATCAAATACTTCCCAAAAACGAAAGAAACCAAGCCCGCCTCGGTTAAAGTCAAAGCTGTGGCTAAGGCCGCAAAGGCGGTCAAAAAGGCCAAGTCCTGAGCGAATCGCCCTTAAAAATCGGTGCTGAGCGAAAAGTAGAAAACATTCGGAAGCACCTGACCGTCTTCAATGCCCCAAGCCCAGTCGGCGCGCATAAAGTATCCCAACAATCTCGTTCTGAGGCCAAAACCTGTTCCGAGCAAAATCGGATTTTTCTGGCGATCGAGGGTGATGGTGAGCGGGGGAGACTCGATCACGCGGGTGTTCAAGGCGTTCTCTTCAGCCCAAGGGCTCGAACCGTTCCAAGCCGTACCCACATCGGCAAAGCCCACCACTTGAAAATTGGCGATAAAGTCGTTTCGAATCGGTCTGTTGAGGATGTATTTGAAGACAGGCACGCGCAATTCGCTGTTGATCACTGCAAAGCTGTTTCCGTTTCGCGCATTCTGAAAAAAGCCGCGCATATTCGTCACCAAGGTTTGGAACAGGTAATTCTCGTTTTGAGCAATGGGGGTTTCCGCATTGAACCTCGGGCTGAATTCGTTGTCGACTCCCCCCATAAAATGCACCAGCTTTTGCGCTCCGAACGAAGTGCCATAGGCTGCGCGATTAGCCCAAATAATGCTTCGGTGCACCGATGTATACTGCCTAAAATCGAAGCCGAGCGTATGCAGGCCGGTGGGGGCGCGATTCAGGTTTCGGTAATACTCAGTAAATACTTTAAACCGCATCCCCTCGTGCAAATTGAGTCCGAGGTTGCGCGTATTGTCGTAGATATAGGCAGCCTTTACCACCGCGTAGTCTTCGGTAAGATCGGGGATACTCAGAGAAATGGCATCGGTGCTCAAAACGATGTTTCGATCTTGTCGGTAGGCCAGGCTGCCCTCGATTGCACTGACGGGGTTGAAGGGATAGGTCGCCTTGAATTGAGCTTCGTGCGTCAGCACCCGGACCAGATAGGTGTTTCCCGTCGAAGTTTCGACCCCCGAGCCGAGACGCGATCGGCGATAAAGTGTAAGTTGCTGATTCAGCCTCGGTTTTAAGTTTTGCAGACCGATAAAAAACTCCGCATTCGGGCTGAGCGAGAGCCCCGAAACCGGCTGAAAATCAGTTCTCAAACCGGCCGTAATTCGGTAGTTGTTCATCAGGTCGACCACCCCGACTTTAAAGAGCATATTGAAGCCCGCATTGAGCAAACCTGGGCTCGGCCCTCCGTAAAAGGGCTGGTATTGCGGATTGCTGAAAACGTTGTCGATCTGGGTCGTGAATTCGTCTTGGTAGAGGCTGGTAAAATAATTCCGCCGGTTCGGCAAAACGATGCTGTCGTTTGCGGCCTTTGCAGGTTTACTGATAAAGAACGGGCTGTGCACTTCTGCTTTGCGCTCTTCGCGCTGCTGTTCTTCTGAACCCGGGGCTCCCGTTCCCGCAAGGGGGGCAACGGCTCTTTTAGGGTCTGTGAGGCCCGGGCTAAACTCGTAGCGTTTGAGGTCGAATTCGGCACCGGGTCTGCGGCCGGGTTCGGGCAATCGCACGGCATCGACCGGCTCGGGTTTTTCGCCCGTGGGCTCCAGGGGAGATTCAGACGGAGTTTGGAAATTGCCGAGCTCTTCTCTCTGAGCGTATCCCAGAGGAGATTCAATGAGTTGGAGCCATTCGCGGCCTTTGCGGTAGAAAGTGCCCAGACCGTATTGGCCTTTGGGGTCGGCTTCCAATTGCAGCAGGTGCTCGCGCTCGTCCGTCATCCGGAATCGGTCAAAGCGATAGGCGTAATGCACAGTGGTGTCTACATAAGCTATCGACGAATCGACTTTGAGCAAATAAATGCTGCGGTAGGGAGTTCCCGGGGCGGTAAAGGCCACGTCTGAGCCTTCGAGCGGCACGAGCTGATTTTCGTCCATCCCCGGAGTTTGGGTGTGCCTCCAAAGCGGTCCGACATAGTCCGCTTGACGCGGCATCGAGAACAGATCAAAGCTGGGATCTACCGAGGCTCGGTGGTCTTTGGGAAGGGTTAGAAGCGAATCTTTGGGCCGATTGCTGCGCCACAAAATGCGCTTTTCGCCGAGCAGGTACACCGGGTCGAGATCGTCGTAGGCGTCGTTGGTCAAGCGGTCGTAGGAGGTCGACAAAACGGTGTATTCAAACAGATCGCTCTGCCCGTCTTTTACGGCCGAAAACAGCAGCCGCTGCCCATCGGCGCTATACCTCAGACTCAGCACTTTTTCAATGCCAAAGAGCTCTCGCCTCTGCTTTTTTCGGTCCTTGGTGTTGTAAAAATGAAGCCATAAAAAGCCTTTTTCTTCGCTCACCCAACTCAGCACGCTTCCATCGGGGTTCCAAGCGATCAGGGGGTGGCTTATGTCTGCGTTTTGAGGAATTCGATACCCTCCCCGAAACACTGTTTTTTTCTTGCCTCCGGGCAGTTCGATGGTCCGAATGCGATAGCGCCCTTGCCGATTGACGACCACTGCCGAGCGCGCACCGTCGGGCGAAACAGCCAATGCCGAAATGCGTTCATCCTTTCGCGCTTTGAAGAGCTTAGTTCCGGGGAGGTCGGAGCGCTCTTCGGTCCACTTGAAGCGGTCTCTGTAAAAAGGGGGGAGATTTTGAAGAATTTCGGGTAGACCTGCACCGATGATGTATTGGAAACCCGATTCTAAATTTCGGTTGACCACGGCCATAAATACCACGTTCTTAATGACATTTCGGCCATAAGTCGAGGCGACGTACTCCCAAATGGCGTGCCCTGCAACCCGGGCTTCTTCGCCGGTCAATGCATTGAATCTCTTGAATCGCTTGGTTTGAAACCCGTCCACGAGCAGGGCTTCGTCTTCGGGGCTCATCGGCCCGCTCAAATAAGACATCAGGCCTTCAAAATACCAATCGGGAAAATGGAGTAAGGTGCTGTTTTTAAAGCTTTGGCTAAAATCTCCGTAAATCAGGTTGTTGATGGCCACCTCGGCCATGCCCGCTTTGATTTGCTGCTCGAGATGTGCATAGCTTCCGTTGAAGTAGAGGTACATCTTATTCCCCGCCAGCCGGGTCACCCCTCCGGTGTTGTAAGCGTCTTCTCCAGATTCGATTAAGTTGCTCTGAACCAGCTCGCTGAGGTTGTTGAAAACCATAATGCTCAGTCGATCTTGAACCGGGCTGTCGAGCGCTTTTTCCATTTGCTCGAGCGTGCTGTGCGCCATCACCGCAACTCGGCGCGCAATGGGGTCGCTGCTTTTGTAGAAGTAGACGTCGATGTCTTCAAATCGGTAGAACTTCCAGTCGAAAGTGTTGAATTCTACCCGGTTTTTTCCGAATTCTTGGTGTAAGCCATAGTAAAATTGCGCAGAGGCGCTCGACCCGCAGAGGATCAAACCGAACACCATCGCAATCAAGCGCATCATTCGCATACTATGGACGAATTTAGCGCCGAATTCTCGAGAGTTCTTGCAGCCTTGCGCACAGAGATTGCGGAGCTTCGACATCGTGAAATTTCAATCGATCAGCCTCTTTTGCTTCACCCATGAATACACGAAACGTTTGGTTCTTTGGTTTGTTGGCCGGCGCGCTTGTTTCGGCAGGTTTGCTCACAGGGGTATGGTTGGGAAGAAATTCCATAGAGATGATGCCCGGCTTGGTGTTTGGCTACGGTTCGAGTCTGTTGGCGAGCTTGGTTCTCGTGTACGGGCTCACCAAGATGGACTTGGCTCTGAAGTCGCGGATGCCGTCTCTCGCTTTGACGGGGATGGGTATGGGGGGCCTAGCCGCCGCGATGTACACAATTTCGTGGATGCTGTTCCTGCGAATCAGCGGGTACGATTTCGTCGAACATTACATGCGAATTGTTGAAAATCAGCTGCTCAGACAGGGTAGGAGCTCCGAGGAGATCGCGAGCCGCCTGGCTGAATTGTCTGCCCAAATGGCCAACTACGACAAGCCGATGGTTCAGGCCATGCTGACGTTCTCAGAGGTCTTTCCGATTTTCTTGATCGCCGTGCTGGTGGCGAGCTACTTTATTTCCAAAAGAGCTCGAGCAAATTCCGAAGTTCAGGCTTCGGCCAGATGAGCCCGTACGGTTCGCACGAGTTGGGCGAGGGGGACGACTCCGCTCTGTCTCCATACCACTTGACCTGACTTGTAGAGGATCAACGTTGGAACCCCTTGTATTCGAAGTTGTTGCGCCAGCGCTTGATTGCGATCGACGTCTATTTTGACAATGCGCACCTCGTCTCCAAATTCTTTTGAGGCCTCTTCGAGTATGGGATGCAGCATTTTGCACGGCCCACACCATTCGGCGCTGAAGTCGACTAATAGGGCTTGGCTGCTTGAAATCAGTTCGTTGAAACTACTCATGGGTTCTGTTGAAACAATTAAAGTTCAAGACTCCAAATTCCCCTGAGCTGTCCGGTTTCAAAGCCGATGGCTCGGTCGTTGGGGTATAGAATGCGGATCTGCTTCGAAACTTCGGGGTCTATTTCTTTGCCGTGGCATTGAAGGCAGTGCGGGGCGGTGAGTATGGGCGAGAAGAATTTCCACCGGCCGTTTTCTACTGCAATTAGTTCGGGGTGAAGCACTTCTCCCGCTGAATGTCGTCGTTCGTATTGGGCTATCGCGCTTTCCTCGAGCGAATCGGCTTCGTTTAAGGGGTTGCGATATTTGATTGCGGCTCTTTTAAAAGAGACTTGGTGGATCTCTGCGAGCGAGTCGAGTAGAGGGATTCCGCGTTCGGAGCAAAATGCGACGGCCTGCTTTGTACTGCCGTTTTGGAGGGCGTTGACGAGTCGGGCATTGAGCGTTTCGGCAGCTCTTTGGCTCAACATTCGGCCTTTTTCAAGGGCATCGGCTCGATCATTGTTTGCAGCATCTGTCAGGGGAGGTGTGCCGTCTGTTTCCTCGTTTTTCGAGTGGCTGGAAGGTCCGCAACTCAGGGTGCTTGCGATCAGTGCGATGAAGATCGAATGTTTGATCACTTCGGGTTTTTTGAATGAATCGGCCGCGCGCTCGTTCGAATCAAGAGCTCAGCCTTTAGTTCAAAGGTAGGGGGGATGGGGGGCCACACACGGAGACTACAGTCACAAACTTCTCACTTTTTGTGGGGGTCTTCTGTCCTGAAGGCCTGGTTTTGATGTGAGTAGACAGGACTTTTACGTGAATGGAATAGATTCTTTGAAGTCGCCGCTCAGCTTTTCCACGTGCTCGCCACTTTCCCGCAGAATTGTGTCGGGGAGTGGTATAAAATCGAATTCGAGCAAGGGGTAGATTTTTCCGTTCTGATTCCAGTTACAGCCATGCTCGTAAAATCAAGTTCGCTCGGCCGGAATCGAGCGACAGCGAATGAATCACTCTGTGATCTCGAATCAATTGGACTATGTCTTCGGTCAAATAGAAAATTCCATGACCTTGAGTCTGAAGATTGGCCTTAAGTTGAAGACTGACGGCCTTAATTCTAAAGCTCTGTTTATGACTCGCTTTTGGCGGGTTTAGAATCGCCACTCAGGCCGATCAGGCCGAGCATGGCACCAAACAAGGTGCTCCGAATGGGGTTTGAGCTAATGGCGCACGAACCTTCGGCGCAACCCACAAAGCGGAAGTACAACCAACCCGCAAGGCCCCCAATCAGTGCGCCCAGCAGGGGAATTCGATATTTTAGAAAGAGTGCGTTCAACGAACGACAGGCTTTTGCTCACGCGTCCACGCTTTGATGCCCCCATCGAGATTCACCACCTCGGCAAAGCCCATTTTGTGGAGTTTGTCCATCGCTTTCGAGCTGCGTCCGCCGACGGCACAATACACATACACCGGCTTTTTCTTGTCGAGCTTAGCCACCTTGGCCTCGAACTGAGGGCTATTGACGTCGATGTTCACCGCCGATTTCAAGTGCCCTGTGCTGAACTCCGAGTCTGAACGGACATCGACCAGCTGAATGTTTTGATCTTTCTTCAAACCCGCCTCAAACGCGGAAACCCCAAGGTTCGAAGTCTTGCCCGATTGGGCAAAAAGCGCAGCGGTCGAGAAAATCATTACAGCCGAGAGCAAAGCGCGAAGAAGAGACTTCATGAGAAAAATTTTTATTCTAAGGAGTTGTTAATCAGTTTTGAAAGTGGAAAATCTGCTCAAATCTGAAAGTTGCAAAGTTACGGTCGGCTCATTTGGAGTACAGTAACTCAAGACACAGAACGATCAAGACAAATGCCGCTGCACATCGATCCAACCGCCGCCGTTGTAGAGATCAGAGAGGCCCTGAGATTTCAAGAACTCCACCGCGCGTCCGCTGCGAGCACCGCTGCGGCAGCACAAAATCAAAGGGCTTCCGAGCTGTTTAAACTCCGCGATTCGCCCTTCGACCTCGTCGAGCGGAATATTGATCGAACCTTCGACATGCCCCTCGGCAAACTCAGCAGGGGTGCGTACATCTACAATTCGCATGCTTTCTTTTTTCAGTAACTCGTCCAGTTTCATCACTTTTTCAATTTGAAGGGTTAAGATAGACCAAGGGTCTTGATTATCGGACGATCGGCTGCGCGCGATAGACGAACTTCGCGTTTATGAATCCGCACCTCAATTCGGATGCCGGTCGAATGCAACCCGACGAAGTCGAGTTCGAACGCAAATTGCGCCCCTCGAGCTTCGACGATTTTGCAGGTCAAGATCAGGTAATCGAAAACCTCAAAATCTTTGTCGTGGCGGCCAATCGCAGAGGAGAGGCCCTCGACCACGTCTTGCTGCACGGCCCGCCCGGCTTGGGCAAGACCACACTGGCCAGCATTTTGGCCAACGAACTCGGCGTGAATTTGAGAATTACCTCGGGCCCCGTGCTCGACAAGCCCGGAGATTTGGCAGGTTTGTTGACCAATCTGGGCGAGCGCGACATCCTTTTTGTCGACGAAATTCACCGATTGAGCCCCTTGGTTGAGGAGTATTTGTATTCGGCCATGGAAGACTTCCGCATCGACATCATGATCGAAAGCGGCCCCAATGCCCGGAGCGTGCAGATCGGTTTGAATCCGTTTACCCTCGTCGGAGCCACCACCCGTTCCGGTTTGCTCACGGCCCCCTTGCGCGCGCGTTTTGGCATCAATTCTCGGCTCGAGTACTACCGCGTCGAACTCTTGGCCAGCATCGTCGAGAGGGCTTCGCACATTCTCAAAGTCCCCACCGAAGCCGAGGCGTCTCTCGAAATTGCGCGCAGAAGCCGCGGAACCCCGCGCATCGCAAACGCCTTGCTCCGGCGCCTCCGCGATTTTGCCCAGGTTAAAGGCGAAGGGGTCATCACCAACGAAATCGCGAAATACGGCCTCGACTCCTTGCAAGTTGATGAAGCGGGTTTAGACGAAATGGACCATAAGATTTTGCGCACCCTCATCGAAAAGTTTTCGGGAGGCCCCGTAGGTATGGGCACGATTGCCACCGCCGTGGGCGAGCAAGCCGAGACCCTCGAAGAAGTCTACGAGCCCTATTTGATTCAAGAAGGCTTTTTGCACCGAACCCCGCGCGGGCGCATGGCCACCGAAAGGGCCTATCGCCACATCGGCCTCGGCGCCAGTTTTCGCAGTCCGGGACAATCTGACCTATTCGACCCGAGATGAGCCCCGATTCGCCCGAAGGTCGGGCGGCCTTCCTCAAGGAAAGAGCATTGATGCACGGTTTCCTCGATTGCAAGGTGGCCATGGCGGGATTTCTCGAAACAGAGGCTCCGCTCTTTGAGCAATGGTTGCAAAAAGGCTATCAGGCCGACATGCGCTGGCTCGAAAACAACTTCGACTTGCGCATGGATCCACGGCTGTTGCTGCCCGGAGCGCGCTCGGTCGTCTGTTTGAGCTTCGGATACGCCCCCGAAAAAAGCATGAGTGCGTCAGGGCCCAAAATCGCGCGCTACGCCTACGGGCGCGACTATCACAAAGTGCTCAAAAAGAAGCTCAAGAACTTGCTTTTGGAACTTCGAGCGCGCTTCGGCGCATTTGAGGGCCGGGGCTTTGTCGACTCGGCGCCGGTGCACGAACGCGCCTGGGCAAAGCGCTCAGGGCTTGGCTGGATCGGCAAAAACAGCTTGCTTTTGAGCCGGAATGCAGGTTCGTATTTCTTTTTGGCGGTTTTGGTCACCGAGCTTGAAATTGCCCCCGATGCCCCGGTCGCCGACCATTGCGGGAGCTGCACTCGCTGCATAGACGCCTGCCCAACACAGGCTATTGTGGCCGACGGAGTCGTAGACAGCAATCGATGTATTTCGTACCACACCATCGAGCTCGAGTCTGTGGTGCCTGCCGAGTTTCGCAAAGACTTGAACAACTGGGTTTTTGGTTGCGATATCTGCCAAGAAGTCTGCCCTTGGAATCGATTCTCCAAACCTCACCACGAGGCTGATTTTCGGGCGCCGGTCGAGCTATTTAGCTGGGGGGCAGAGGAGTGGCTTCAACTCGAAGAAGAGACATTCGAGCGCGTCTTTGGCCTGAGCCCGCTCAAAAGAGCCGGTTTCGACAAAGTCAAACAGACGCTCAGCCTGCTCCAGTTCGAGGAGCCGAATTCGGAGAGTCAGAGTGAATCGAGCGAAACTTCTTCTGCCTGAAGTACTTCCTGGGTGGCGTTGTCGTAGACAAACACGACGAGTTTGCAGTTTTCGGCTGTGTAGGCCGAAGGCACGAAATACGAAAATGAAGTATTGATCTGCTCGCCGGTCGCACCGCCCGAAGCGATTTGTTGCCCAAAGGCTGAATTGAGCGAAGTGCGAAAGACGTTGTTGTGCACGTAGTCCGGGTCTCGGGTGTCGTCGGGCTGGAGTTGGGGGGCCACAATGCCGCTCTCGCACAACCAAAGGCAGAGATAAAGATCTCTATTGCTCTGGCTGAGCAGAGTGCTTTGCACCGTCGCGCTCAAAAGACGATTGGAAGGCTCGTAATCTCCATTGATTTCAATTTTGAGCTCCGCCACCTCTTGATTGATCTGAGACACCAGCGAAGGCCAGGAGGTGTAATATTTGAGCTGGGCCACACCACTTGCGGTATAGTCCAACCGACTCACCATACCCGCGGGCTGAAAGCTGACTCTAAAAAATTGCTGCAATAGATTTCCTTCGGGTGTTCTGAATTCGGTCGGATAACCATTTGTTGGGTCGGGAGCCGTAAAGGCATCAGAACCTGCATGAATGGCCACCGCTATGCTCCGACCGGGCAACAGACTGTCGATTCTGGCTATCTCCTTCGATGCCTTCGGGCAGTTTTTGCAACGGTGCCCCGTAAAGTCCTCGATCAACGCCTTGCGCAAAACTTGAGTGGTGTCGGGAGGAGGTAAAACCCCCGTTTTGAGCGGTTGGTCGATGTAGTCGCAGCCGATGGTGGCCAAGAGCAAAACGATCAGAGAAGGTGCGAAAAGGTTTTTCATCGGTCAAAAAGTGCTGGTTATGGTGAGGCCCATCGAAGTCGAAGCGGGCACAACTCGGCAGATTCCGCCTACGCAGAAAATTCCTTGTTGCTGCCGGCCCATATTGAGTTGAAATCGAGTTGTCCCCGTGTTGTAGCCCGCAGAGAGCAGCGGGTAGTGCAAGCGGCGAGATTCGTCGGCATTGCCGTAATTCCAAATGTCTTGAATGGCAAAAAACCAATTGGGGGCAATGCTGTATTCCAACAGCAACATGGCGATGTCGCCTCGGTCTTGTTCGGTAAACAAGCCCTGAACCTCAAAGCGCAGGCTGTGCTTGGGTTTGATTTTCCACAATCCTTCGAAAACGACCGCGTTGATGTAGGCCATATCGGCCCGAGACGGATCGTTCAAAATGACGGTGTCGTTTAACCCCCCTGAATTCGTAGCCGAACCGAGAATTCCTTGATTGTATTCGATGTTGAAGTAGGTGATCGTGGCCTTGAAATTCTTGCTCAGACTTCGGGCATAAGACACATTGATGTCTTGAAAATACCGAATATCGCCTTGCTTGAACCACTGGGTTTGATAACCGTCGGTTCCCGACTGTCCGATCGACGTTTCAGCGTCTACGGGTTCTTTTGCGATGGAATGGGCATCGGAATAATTCAATCCAAGCGAACCGCCTCTCTTGCCGCCCAGCCAGCTCTCTTTTGGGAGTTGAAAACTAAATTCGAGTTGAAGTCCGGATTCGCCATTTATCTGAGTGGCGTAGGGGTAAAGTGAGGGGAGTGCGTAAGTGTGAAATTTAGTTGTCGGGGGCAAATAATTCATAAAGAGCTCGAATTGACCCGCGTTTCGGTCAGAACGAAAGCTCATGTTATCGATGAATTTATAAGCACCCGAAAATCCGAAGCCTTTTGCGGTGTAGTTCACAGTGGTGATGCTCCCGCCCCCGGGTTTGAAAATATAGCCGTTGTCGGCCGAGGGGTCGTTGATTTTCATCGCCCATTCGGTGTTCAGGCTCAGGCCTTTAAACCCATACCCCAAACGCGCGGCACCCGCTCCGACGTTTTCGGGCAAATTGTAAAATGGGTCGTTGGCTTCTTGGTATTTGCTGGTAAAACTCAGCCCGAAGTTGAGTCTGTTCTTTTTTTCGGCCCAAGAATCGAGCAGTTCGTTGAGGTTGACTTCGGCATCGATGCCGCGCACCACTCCGGGGCCTTTGGTAAAATAAACCCTTTGCCGCCCAAGGATTCCCTTGAAATAAAGACCGTCTATTGGGGTGTATTTCAGGCGAATCCCGTCCATGGCATTGTCGAGACCGAGCAGGCGCTCCTCGTAGGTTCGATGAACCAATCCGCTGCCGAATTGCTCATAAAAGTTTCCGACGGTAATGTCGAGCCGATCGCGCTTCCACTGCAAAAAGCGATAAGTGATTCCCTCTCCGACAAACCCGGGGGGATAACCGAGAATCGGGTTCTGATAATTTTCGTATCGAAGCCCTGCGGTAATTTCTCCCCAACTTTGAGTGCGTTGGTAGATGAGGTTGGCAAAGCCTTGGCCGAGAAATTGCTCGTCCGGGTAGTCGCTTCCGTCGGGGTCGAGTTCGTCATCCTTGAAATACAAGTAGCCGTCGAACTGAAAGTTTCCGTGGAGCGAGCCGTAATTGGGTTCGGGGGTTTGTGCCTGAAGTTTTAGGCTTGAAGCGGCAGCCATCATCCAGAGGACGGCGAGCCGTTCGATCTTCCTTTTCAAGTCGCGTTTAGTGGATTTCAATTGCCTCTCCGCGAGACAACTTTTGGATGAGTTCGTAGAGGATGTCTTCGTCTCCGCTGGCATAGCCATTGTGCTGCCAAACGATGTTGCCGTTGCCGTCGAGCAAGAAAGTGTGCGGAATGGTATTGACGTTTAGCAGTCTTTTCAGATCTCCATTTTCGTCTATGTATACTTCGTATTCCCAGCCTTCTCCCTGTACAAAGGGTCCCACTTTGGCAGAATTTCGGGCGTCGTCGATCGAGATGGCGACCACCTTAACCCCGGTCTCGGCCTGCCAGTCGGCATAGCTGTCTTTGATCGTGCTGAGTTCGCGGATGCAGGGTTTGCACCACGTGGCCCACATCGAAACCACCATTGGTTTGCCCTGGTTCGAGATTTCGGCGGTTGAAACTTGCTTGCCTTCAGGGGTTTTTACAGTGGCTTGGGGCAAGCGGTCTCCCGGGTTCTGGGCCTGAAGCAGCCCGAAGCTGAGGCATCCGAAAACCAGTAGAGCCCATCGTTGATTCTGATCCATCGTTTGAGAGAGTGGGGTTAAAAAAAAGGGAGGAGAAGTTTCCTCCTCCTCCCTTAGAAACAAGCATCGTGCCCGATTTTTAGCGAAGAACGGGGATCATGCGCACACTGCGCTTGCCGTTGTTTTCTACGCTCAACTGATAGGTGCCCGCGGCCAGATCGGCTACGTCCATCACAAAGCGGTCGGAAGCGTTGACGTCTTTGATGTCCATTTCGCGCACCACAGCGCCGAGGCTGTTGGTCAAGGTAGCGGTCGCGGCACCTTGGCCTTCAAAGCTCAACACCACTTCGCTCGAAGCGGGAACGGGATACACGCTCAAACCTTCGATTTGATTTTCTTCGACGCCAATGGGTTGGCTTCCCACATAAATGTTGTCGATATACAAACAGTTGCCGAAACCTGAAGTCGCTTCAAACTTAAACAGCACTTCTGTTTGACCATTGAATGCCGAAAGGTCGATTTCGTTGCGACCCCATTGGTTGGCCTGTGGATAAAAACGACCGGTTCCAACCGCGGCAGAAGTGGCCAAGGCGGTTCCGGTTTTGCTCCAAAGCGAAGTCCAAGTGGCACCGCAATCTGACGAAGCAAACACTTCGAGCTTATCGGGTTCGGGCGTTGTTGAAGAATAGGGGGCATGAGCGCGATCAAAATAGAGTTTTGCTCCGCTCAAGTTACTCAAATTCACTTTTTCAGTGAGTATTTTCGAAACGACACCTGCGTCGATGGCGTAGAAATCAACTCGCAATGACTTGGCAGAGAGACCAAAACCGCCTAAAAGCTGAGGTACGCCTGCAATCTGCTGGTTTACAACAAAGACACGGCCAGAAAGATCTTCGAGCAAGAACTCGGTGGGGAAACCACCCAAGGCAGGAGCTTCAAAGGTTTGGGTGTATGGTGAAGCGGCGACATTTTGAGAAATGACCGAATACAGGCCATTGTCTTCGTTGTTAAAGCCGTTTCCGTCTCTCGCTCCGTCTACAGAAATCACATAAGCGCGGATTTCTGAAGCCCCGGTTACTTGCACCGTGGGGAATGTCACCGTAGCGCTTGCGCCGGTTGCCAGGCTTCCACCCCAGTTTTGAGTTACTTCGGCACCTCCGTTGAGCGTGTATGCTACCACCGCCGAAGAAATGCTCGAGGCCGTGTTGTTGGTGATGCTCACTTGGGGAACAAAGCTGTAGTTGCAGTATCCGCTATTCGGAGTGGCATAGGCCACGGCGACGTCTTTAAGTGGAGTAACCAAAGGCTGGGGAGCGCTGAAAGAAGCCTGATGAACCGCTTTATCGCCATCGCTTTGGATGAAGGCAACTACAGAAAGCTCTTCGTAGTCGTAGGTGTAGGTCGGAACAGTAACCGAAAAGTTGAATGACTGGCTTTGACCGGCTGTCCAGGTTCCGGGAAGGGCTGTGCCTGAAGAGTTGGGAACCATGTCGCGCATCACGCCTTCGAACTTGGTCTCTCCGTTGCTGCCGGGGGCTGAGGCGAATTGAATTTCGCGTTCGGCGATGGCGACGTGCAATTTGAGGGCACCTGTTGAACTAAACGCACCTACTGAAGTAACGGTTACGTCGATGGTCATGGTCGAGGCATCAGCACTCAAAGAATGCGTCAGAACCATATTGAACGGTGCCGCAACGGCATAAGCCGCATCGATCTTGGCTTGATTCAAACACGCAGGAGCGGCGAGATAGGCATTGCAGTCGTTGGGAACGGCGGTTCCGTTGATGTAAGCCGATGGAACTCCTGATGGAGTGTAATAATTGAAGCGAACGTCCACTTCCGATGGATTTGCCACGTTCATCGGGTCGAAGCCCGGAAAGTCTGTTTGGTACTTCAATCCGATGATTTTGGTCGGATTGGCATCGAGCAAAGAATTGAAGGCGGGGTTTTGCGATGCGCACGGACCGCAAGAGGCATTCGTGAACTCTTCGGCCAAAACCAAGCGCTGTTGAGCAAAGGCCTCAGCTCCGAAAAGCGCGGCGAAACCCAATGCGCCCGTCAAAAACCGGGTGTAGAATCGAGACATAGAAGTCATTTTTGGGGTTAAACGAAGGGCTAAGGTACACAAGCCAAATGTTAAATCTTACGGAACAAAGCCTTCTGCAAGAATTTTGAGAAATTCCAACCCGCGAACGGCCTTGTGCGTATTCTCCATGATGGACGTTCCCACTTTCCAAAACTGAAATTGTCGCGAATTGCTTATATTCGCGATTGACCTCTTTGCTTAATTGAATTTAGAAGTACGCATGAAGACACTGCTTCGCTCGCTCGCCTTATCTCTCGCCCTGCCTCTGGGCTTGGGCGCTCAAAATTTGAACATCGTTTCTTTCGATACCCTCGTTCAGGGAAACGCGAACACGGCGACGGACATTTTTGCCAAAGCGGCCATTCAAAACGTCGGCAGTTCGACCATCGACGTGCGCGTAAAGAGGCATGTTTTGACTTCGAACCCGCTTACCGACGAAAACGCCATTTGCTGGGTGGTGTGCTACGATCAAGCCACCGAAGTCTCTCTTTTTACCATCGATTTGGATCCGGGCCAAACGAGTACTTCTGATTTTACAGGCCACGTCTATCCCGATGCCGATGGAACGGAATGGAACGGCCAAATTGCCTATACCTTTTACGATGACGCCAACCCGAACGACAGCGCGCGGATCGTGGTTCGTTTTGAGACGGTGCGCGGCTTGAATGCCCCCGACCTCAACAAGAATGCTTGGAAGGTTTACCCGAACCCCGCAGACCAGTATGTCGAGTTTTCGATCGATGCTCAGCGGTACAAGAATGCTTCTTTGGTGATCACCGATTTGCTCGGACACACGGTGCGCAAAAAGAACTTCACCCAAGGCGAGACCCGCGCGCGCCTGAGTACGTCCGATTTAAAAGGAGGGGTGTATTTCTACACTGTACTCGTTGATGGCAAAGCCGTAGAAACGCGCAAATTGGTGGTCAGCCACCGATAAGAATATTTAACATTCGAGCAATTCGCTCGGTGTTTGCGTCACCGACTGAGTTCATTTGTCGAAGGCTTTTAGACCAAATAGAGTGGTCAAATAACGATAATCCGTGGTGGCGGAGACCCCTTCGTTGATTTTTGAAGTTGTTTAACCTTCAAGGATCGTGAGGGGTTTTTTGTTTTCAAACAAGAAATTGAGGCCCGGCGACACGCGAATTTGATTTCGCCCTTGATCGAAACACGCGTTCGGCGAGTTTTTTAGAATCAAACGCTCAACACAAGCCTCTTTCGTTGGCGTATTTGATGAGCGAACCCGTGCTGCGAATGCCCAGCTTCGTTTGAATATTTTTTCGGTGCGTTTCAATGGTATGCGTGCTCAAAAAGAGCTTCTCCGCCATCTGATTCCCCGTGAGCCCCTGCCCAATCAATCGGAGTACCTCGAGTTCTCGTCGGCTCAAGCTGCCAAATCGATCGCTGTCGGTCTCTGGAACTCCCTGTTCAACGAGTGCTTTTTCAATCTCAGGTTCGTACCAATGCCCGCCCGAATGGACGGTTTCTATGGCGTGCTGCAATACTTCAATGCCCGAACTTTTGAGCACATAGCCTCGAATACCTATGGCCTTGAGATTGCGGACGAACTCTGAATTCGAATACGTGCTCAGAATAATAATTCTGATTTCCGGATTCTCGACCAAAAGCGCTTGGCTCAAGAGAATGCCGTCCATTTCGGGCATGTTGATATCCAAGAGCGAAACTTGGGGTTTGAGCTGTCTTATTTCTTCGAGCGCGCGCTTGCCGTTCACCGCTCTGCCAACTACTTTAAATCGGTCGTTGCTCTGGAGCAATGCCACCAATCCTTCTGCAAAAAGGGTGTGGTCTTCGGCGAGAAAAAGGGATATCATAGGTTCACGTGCGGTATTTGAATAATAAAGACACTTCCCCGGCCCTTTTGGCTATCGATGATGAATGTGCCCGAATAGGGCTCCAAACGCGTATTGATGTTTTTGAAACCGATCCCTGTCGATGCCAAAGAAGGGTCAAAGCCCTTGCCGTCGTCTTCGTAGGTCAAGGTGAGTTCCCTTCCGTCTGAGGTCAAATCGATCGAGATCGTTTTGGCATCGGCGTATTTGAGCGTATTCGAGACCAACTCTTGAACTATTCGATACAACTGAATTTCCAAATCTTGATTGAGCCTTTGAGAAAAGCCGAATGCGCTGATTTCTAGGTTAATGCTTGCTGTTGGTTTGAGAATATCCGATAGATCTTTCAGGGCCGAAACAAGCCCGAACTGCACCAAGACCCCCGAGCTGAGGTCGTGAGAAACCCTCCGCACCTCGTCCATCGCTTCTCCGAGCAATTGTCGGCTTTTTTCAAAATACTGAGAGGAAGGCACGACGCTTTCATGACTCTGTCTCAAATAGTTTTCAAAGTTGACTTTTACAGCGGCCAAGAGCCCCCCCAGCCGATCGTGGAGGTCGCGACCCACGCGTTTTCGCTCTTCTTCCTGGCCTTTGAGCAGACTTTCCATAGAGTCGCTCGCCCGCGTTTTGAGCAAATTGTCGACGCGCTCGTGCGCCAAGGCCGCTTCTCGTTTTCGAGTGATGGCCTGTTGCCGATAGGTCCATACAGCGCCCACTCCGAGTATGCTGATCAGAGTAATTCCGAAACCATAGCCTTTGAGCCGCGCTTTTCGCTGTTCGGCCAAAAGTTTGTGCCGCTCGGTTTCCATCTCCACTTTATACCGCTCTGAAGTTTTGGCCTGTTCAAAGCTGTTTAGCGAATCTTGGAACCAACGGGCATACTGCGTATGCCGCAGGGCTATATCCCATTCTTTACTGTCTTGATAGGTCAGCGAATACGAGTCGTATAAATCGGCTATGCGCTGAGAAAAGTGCAAGCGCTCGGCCATGGCGAGAGCCTTTCGCACCCAATACCGGCCTTGGGCACTATCCCCGGAAAGAGAGAGAAAACTCCCCCGGGTTTCCCATATGTAATTTACAGAAAGCGAGTCTTTTTTGCGGTTGTCAAAACGCTCGCAGAGTTCGAGGGCGCGCAGTAGGCTGTCGAGACCGAAGTTGCCGTAGATATAGTCGAAGCTGTTGGCCAGTTCGTAGACGAAGGAGGCTGAGTCGCCGAATTCCAAATAGCGCTTCAGAACCACATTTTGGATGGAATCGAATCTCCGCTTGGGCTCGGGAAGTCTGGCGTCGAGGTAGAAGTAGACATGGGCCAGTTCGGAGAGCAACATCGTTTGAGTTTGGGCCGTCTGCCGGTTTTTTGGCAGGGTTTCGTGCGCCAGTCGGTGATAGAGCTCCGCATTATTAAAATCGTTGATCTCGAAGAAATAAGTGCCGAAATGGTGAAAGTGCAATGCCAGCAGTTCAGGACGCCTGAGGCTGTCGACCAGAGAAGATTCTCTTTTGAGCAATTCGAGGGCATCGATTGAGCGACCTTGTTGTGCAAGGACTTGACTTTGAAGGCCAGCGATTTGAATCCACCGTACCCAATTCGACTGCGACCGATGGTAGCTCAGCGAGTCGTTGAGCACCGAATTTTCCAATGGAACACCGAGGCGCCGAGTTTTTTGAGCCCAGCTCGGAACGCCGATCAAAACCGCGAGGAGAAAATACACCATCCCCCGTCTCAAGCTCCTGGAATTTGGGAGGTTGAGCGAAGGACATCGCCGCGATCTAGTTGGGGCGCAAATCAAATCGATCGAACGGATTCCGATTAAAATCCCAGTTCCCTTCTCGGTTTTTTTCATTGGCCGAATAATAGTCCAAAAGATCGTAGAGATCGACCAATTCGTGCTCTTTGAGCGGGGAATCTAAGGGATGAACCTTTTCGGTCGGGTCAGAATCACTCGGATCAGGGCTGGGTTTCGGCGTTTTCATAGGGTTGGCTTCATTCCAAAAATCGCGCCCATGGCCGCCCACCGCAATCCCTAGAATTAGGGATTTTTGTGATTTTGGTGCTCAATTTTAAACAGGAAAGCTTCGTCATTTCGGACCGCATCTTCCCAGTTTGCTTCTTCTTCGATGACAAGGACGCCCTCTTCAATTTCTGCAACACTTATTGTTTTAGAAATCGATTGAGCTCCGGCAGGAACATTGGCAATCACATACACGGGGATCGAGTCGACGTGTTCAAGCTGAAATACACAATGATTCATGGAATGTGCGCGTAAGATGGGCTCAGAGCCCTCTTCCCACTCGACGGAAACACCGATTAACGACGGTGAAAATGGCGGATATCTCAGAATTCGCGACCGGATCTGAGCTCTCGGTTGAGGAGGAGGATTATGGCCTGGGAGACTGAGTTGGATTTCGTAAATGCTTAACGGTTCAAGCTTCAAATGTTGAAATTGAAGTTCCTTTCGGCCCATCGGATGGGTCTCCAGGTGCAACGTAACGGTCTGTCCTGATGCATCGGAGCGCTTGGCGAAGCAGGGCTCCGAACTTGAAATGTCGACATGGAGATCGAAGGTGTCGTCTGAAGCGCCTGTGAGCAAAATCTTGTAAAAACGTATAGACATGGTAGTGGGCTTATGGGTTGGTGCGCTCGAAGTTATTGAACTCTGACATCTAATATTCTAATAATCAGAAAAATACCTAGATTTAGTGATGTCCTCCGCTCCGTTACCTTTGTCGGAATATGTCAATCATCGTTCGAGAAGTCAGTAAGTTCTACGGGGCGCAGAGCGCACTTCAATCCGTCGATTTTGAAGTTCCGAGCGGTCAGATTCTCGGTTTTTTAGGTCCCAACGGAGCGGGCAAGTCGACCATGATGAAAATCTTGACCGCCTATATTCCCGCAGACGAAGGCAGGGCAGAAGTGGCGGGATTCGACGTGGCGAGCAAGCCTCTTGAGGTGAAGAAAAGAGTGGGTTATCTCTCTGAAAACAACCCTCTTTACCTCGAAATGTACGTGCGAGAGTTCTTGCGTTTTTGCGCAGGGGTGCACCAAGTCGATTTCAAGCGCGTGGACGAAGTGATCGAGCAGACCGGTTTGGGCCCCGAAAGGCACAAGAAAATCAGCGCCCTGTCTAAGGGTTATCGACAGCGCGTCGGGCTGGCTCAGGCCTTGATTCACTCGCCCGAGGTCTTGATTCTCGACGAGCCGACCACAGGCTTAGATCCAAATCAGATGGTGAGTATCCGCCAATTGATTCGCGAATTGGGCAGAGACCGCACGGTGATGTTGAGCACCCATATTTTGAGCGAGGTGGAGCTGATTTGCGACCGCGTGGTCATCTTGAACCAAGGCCGTATAGCGGCAGATCGAGCCATTCAGCAAGGTGTTCGCGGACTTGAAAATTCATTCAAGATTTCGCTCGACCGAAGCCCCGACATCCACGCTTTCTCAAAACTGGCCCATCTCAAGAAGCACAAGTCTGAGTCGAAAGACACGTTTTTGCTGGAGTTTGACGAAGGCTACGATCCGCGAAGCGCCCTCTTTGACTGGGCTGTTTCGCACTCCGTCAAAATTCTCGAGCTCAGCCGTTCGGGCGGCGATCTCGAAGCCTTGTTCCGCCGTCTTACAAACGAGTCAAAGTAGTTCTTTGACGCGCTCGATCGGGCGGGCGATCAAACCTTGGGTCTCGGTTAAAACAATCGGCCTTTGAATCATCCGCGGTTCTTCGATCAAGGCCATTAAAATCTCGTCTTCGTCTAAGTCAAGTTCAGCGAATCGCTCTTTCCAAGCGGAGTCTTGAGTGCGCACCAAATCGGAGGGTTCAAGCCCCAGCCGTTCGCAAACACCGGCCAGAAATTCAGGTGTAAGCGGATCGGATAGAAGGTCAATGACCTCTGCGTCAATGGCTTCAGTCGACAGATAATCGATCAACGACCGGCTCGTCGAGCATTTTGGGTTGTGGAGAACCGTGATTTGCGGCATCAGCGTTGGAGGTGAACGATTCCTTGACGGGTCGATTCGTTGCCGCAGGGATCGGAGAGTTCGAGAATCCAAAAATAAACCCCTTCGGCCGAGATTTGTCCGTCGTGCAGCCCATCCCAAGCCGGATCGCCTATGTACATCTGCTGCCCCCAGCGATTGTACACCTGCAGCAGAGCGCGATCGGCACCGATAGAAATCGCGTAGTCTTGAAGACTAAAAATGTCGTTTAAAAAGTCGCCGTTTGGGCTGAACACATTGGGCAAACGAGCCGGTTCGGCACTGAGACCGCCCACCACCAAGGTTTGCACCGCAGTGTCGGATTGATTGCAAAGGGTGTCGGTGAGAATCGCTCTAATGGTATAGGTTCCCGATTGGTTATATGTGTGCTGCCAGTTCGTCCCGCTGCCCGTCTGTTGCTGTCCGTCGCCAAAGTCAAGCGTAAAAAAGGAAGCACCCGCAAACGCAGTGGTGAGTGAAACGGTCAATCCATCGCGACAGGCCAAATAATCGATCGCAAAGTCTGAAGTACTGCGAAGACCTCCAAAGCGAATTTCGACCGAGTCTCTCCCAATATACCCGCAGCGGCCGCTAATGTATTCTACCCAAGCTCGATAGGTTCCGGGGCCCGGATATGGATACGCAATGGGAAAGCTGCTCAACACCCCTCCGACTCCGGTGTAGAGTGTTGCCGAGCGCACATCGCCCAGCAAGTCGAAGTTGACGGCGTAATCGGTTCCGCAGCTGTCGTAATCGACCGTTAATTCCACATCCGCAGCTTCGGCTTCGAGCACGTAGACCAGCACTGAATCAGATCGAGAGGCGACACAATCGCCCCGTCGGGCTTCGAGCTTGATAGCATAGGTCCCCGGAGTATTGTACACCACAGAAAGCGAGGTGTTCGAACTGCTTCTGCCGTCGCCCAAGTCCCATTCAAAGCGATTGAGTTGATATGCTGTGGCACCGAGCAACAGGGTGTCTCCGGTACAAAGGGTATCTCGACTGGCGAAGATGTCCAAAAACGTACTGTCCACCTTGAGATCGATTCGCACACCGAGCATATTGCAGTTCGGACTGTTGTTGGTCGGAGACCACACCCCGGGGGGAAATGCGGGGGTGTTCGAGCTGCCTCCGCAGCCCGCGCAAATGGCTTGTGTGATAACCCCCGCCCGGTCGAAACGGCTGGTTCCGCCATCGACGTGCTCTGCCACTCCGTTGCCCCCAAAATAAGTGGCGTATGTGGCATTCTCCCAAATGGGATCGAGCACCAAAAAGTAGAAATCAGAGCCGTCTGTGGTCGATTGAAAGGCGTCCGGGCTCACGTACAAGCCTTGAGTTGAGCAACCTGAAGCCGCGAGCCCCCCGCCCCAACCCGAAATATAGGCGCTGCCGCAGCTGTCGATTCGAAAGGCCGATGGGCTGATGTCAAAAACAGCGCGTCCGCTGCCGAAGCGCAGACTCCGCAGGGCTTGGTCGAGGGCCGGAGGATAGAGTTGAACGAATTGCTTGCCGTTGGGCTGGCCATAAAGACCCGGGCTTTGAGCCAATGCGCCGTCGGTATGGCCCACGGTCGATACTTGATCGAAGATGTCGGTGTCGACGAAATAGCACAAATCTCTGCCGGCACTGCCGATGAAGCTGCCGTAAACCAGAGCACCGGTTTCAGAATCGAGCCGGGCGAGATAGCCGTCCGAGCTGCCTCCGAGATAGGCGGGATGCGCAGAAGCCGCGGTGGTCGGAAAATCGGAACTGGCGGTTGCCCCGCACACATACACTCGACCGCTGTCGCTCAGAGCAATCGAGAATCCCGCATCGGCCGAACTCCCGCCCAAGTATCGGCTCCAAAGCAGGGTGTCGAGATCGGGGGTGAGTTTGTATACCACGGCATCCGACTGCCCCGCAAAGCTCGAGGCGGCACCCGCGAGCGGAAAGTCAGCCGACTCCGCAGTACTGATGACATACACATTTCCAAGGGTGTCGAGGTTGATTTCACCCCGCGATTCATCCCCATAAGAATTGGAGAGAAAGCGATTGATGCCTTCATTTCCGGTTCCCCCGATCAAGGTAGAAGCCAAAATGGAGCTTCCGTCGGGCGACAAATGGCTCACAAACATATCGGCTCCGCCGGTGTAGTTCCCCCCGATGACTTGCACGGGCGGGCCTCCTGCGAAGGAGGTGTCAAAGGCATTTGGGCTTGTGGGAAAGTTTGAAGACCCTGTGATCCCCATCAGATAAAGCCCGTCTTGAGTCGCCAGGAAACTGTACGGTCGGTCGTTGGCGCTCCCGCCGAGATAGCTCG
Source organism: Schleiferiaceae bacterium (assembly GCA_041739275.1). Lineage (GTDB taxonomy): Bacteria > Bacteroidota > Bacteroidia > Flavobacteriales > Schleiferiaceae > WGMI01. The sequence goes on from JBGSOF010000024.1 coordinate 23,138, forward strand.
CATAGATGCGCGTTTGTCCGTCGGGGCTCAATTTGATGATGGCGATATCTGAATTCCCCGAGAAAACCGTGTCGTGGGCTCCGGGTGAAACGGGAAAACCCGCGCCGAAAACAATGCCTCCCAGATACATATTTCCCGCGGGGTCTTGGGTGGCGGTAAAGCCCCAATTGTCTGAGGTCGAACCGGAATAGCTTGAAAAAACCACATTTGGATCAATGATCAGTGCCCGAGTTCGATCGTAGGGACCCAAGTCGTAGCCGAGCATTCCATTTCGAAGAGCAAAGGCGCATTGTACCTGAATCTGCCGGCCGTCGACGTTTTGATACGCATAGGGCGCGTCTTCGGCAAGGGTTCCGCAACTCGTTTGAAGAATGAGCTCGCCATTTTTGATTTCGATGGACTCGGCGCCTTCGTAATAGAGCAAAATGGAATCGGGCTCGGCTCCGGGCGACAGCACAAAGCTGTGCTTCAGCATGCTGCCTTCTTTCACGGGTTGTTCGACCCGCCAGTCGATTCCGGGCAAGACGTCCTTGTACGCGATGCTTGGAAAGGCGCGCACATTTGAAATGCTCTTAGCCTTGGTGTGGTGATGAATGGCTCCCGGGAGAGCCTCTCCCATGGCTTCGGGCGAAACTTCTCGGCCGCGGTAAACTTGAACAAAGACATCGCACAACGGGAACACTTCTGCTTTAGATGGCCGCGCATAAACCTGATCTTCTGCATGGTAGGAATGTCCGTGCGGATAAAGAAGATGGCTCGTTTCAGGGTCGATGAGGCGAAGCCCTATCCGATTTTGGCCAAAAGCCGCCTTGAACGAGGGTCCCGAGGCCAGCCATTGGGCCCATTCAGGGCCTTGACCCAGGTTCTCTTCAAAACCGGGGCTTTGCGCCCGCAACACGCCATGGACGCACAAGGCCGCGCAGATCGAAAGGCGGCTGAGAGACCTTAAAATGGATCGGTCGAGAAACAGGGGGAACATCCCCTTAAAAGTAGAGAATCAGAACTCGTCTTCTTGCTCGACTGCGGCTTGTCCCTCTTGCATTAAGTAAGCGCGCAAAAATCGATCGATGTCGCCGTTGAGCACCGCTTCGGTGTTCGAAGTTTCCATGCCGGTGCGAACGTCTTTGACCAATTTATACGGGTGTAAAACGTAGTTTCTGATCTGAGAGCCCCATTCGATTTTCTTCTTACCCGCCTCGATGGCTGCGCGCTTTTCGTTTCGGGCCTGAATTTCTTGCTCGTACAAACGAGACTTGAGCAACTGGATTGCTTTTTCTTTGTTCTGAAGCTGCGAGCGGGTCTCTGTGTTCTCGATGATGATGCCCGAGGGCTTGTGCTTCAAGCGCACCCCCGTTTCTACTTTGTTGACGTTTTGTCCGCCCGCCCCGCTCGATCGAAAGGTGTCCCATTCGATCTCGCTGAGATTGACGTTGATTTCGATGGTGTCGTCGACCAAGGGATAGACGTAAACTGATACAAAAGAGGTGTGTCTTTTGGCATTTGCGTCGAAGGGTGAGATGCGCACCAGGCGATGGACTCCGTTTTCGCCCTTCAAATAGCCAAAGGCGAATTCTCCGTCGATTTCGAGCGTCACGGTTTTGATTCCCGCGGCGTCGCCTTCTTGAAAATTGAGTTCGCGGATTTTGAAGTTTTGCTTTTGGGCCCACATCAAGTACATCCGCATCAGCATTCCGGCCCAATCGCAGCTTTCGGTGCCTCCCGCCCCCGCGGTTATTTGCAATACAGCGCTTAAGGGGTCTTCTTCTTCCGAAAGCATGTTTCGGAATTCGAGCTCTTCCATGGCCGAATGACAGCTTTCGTACAAGCCGTCGACCTCAGATTCTTCGATTCCGCCCTCTTTAAAGAATTCGTAGGCAATGAGGAGTTCGTCGTGCAAGCGCTCGGCTTCGGCAAAACCCTGAACCCAATACTTGAGTCCGCGGATTTTTTTCATCAGGGCTTCAGCGTTTTTGCTGTCGTCCCAAAAGCCGGGCGCGGCGGTCTTTTCTTCTTCGTTGGCAATTTCAACGCGCTTTTGGCCGAGGTTGAGATAGCCTTTGAGCGACTCGAGGCGAGCGCTGGTTTCTTTGAGTTGTTCTTGGGTTACCATAGCGGGCGGCAAAGGTACGGATGCACCCCATAGATCGGATCGGTTGTATGCCCAACGCCGATACACCACGCCGATACACCACGCCGATACACCACGCAGATACACCACGCAGATACACCACGCCGAGACGCCATGCAGAGACGCCATGCAGAGACGCCATGCAGAGACGCCATGCAGAGACGCCATGCAGAGACGCCATGCCGAGACGCCATGCCGAGACGCCATGCCGAGACGCCATGCCGAGACGCCATGCCGAGACGCCATGCCGAGACGCCATGCCGAGACGCCATGCCGAGACGCCATGCCG
>JBGSOF010000056.1:0-24052 GCA_041739275.1 Schleiferiaceae bacterium
CCACTTCTCGAGAGCATTTCAAGGATTCCCGCCGGGGTCGCGGGCAAAAAAGTGGGCAGTCCGAGACACATTTTTCCCACGTTGACCGGGTGAAAACCATCGACGTCTTTGTCGGGGTCCAAAGCGTGCAAAACGCGCTGTTCGTCTATGTGTTTGGGCAGGGGCAGTTGTACGATAAACCCATCGACCCCGGGGTTCTCGTTTAAGGAACGCACGGTTTCGAGCACCTCTTTTTCTGAGACGTGTTCTGAGAGTCTCAGTACCTCTGAATCAAAGCCCACTTCGGTGCAATCGAGCGCCTTGGCCCGGACATAGGTCTCGCTCGGAGGGTCGTTCCCCACCAATATGGCCACGAGTTTCGGAGGTCGAACTCCTTGTTCCAAAGCTTCTTTTACGTACGAACGGACTTCTTCGCGGATCTGTGCCGAAAGCGCCCTGCCGTCGATGCGGTTGTCGGTTGTCATGAGCGCTTGCCCATTCGTGCCGCCAATTGCTTCGCCCCGCCCCCCTGCACCATCTTCATCATCTTGCTCATTTCTTCGAATTGTTTGATGAGCTTGTTGACATCGTTGATGGTCGTGCCCGAGCCCAGAGCGATTCGCTTGCGCCTCGAACCGTTTAAAAGCGAGGGGTTGCGGCGTTCTTGAGGGGTCATGCTGTGAATCATGGCCTCGACGTGTTTAAAGGCGTCGTCGCTCAAGTCGATGTCTTTGGTGAGTTTTCCAAGACCGGGGATCATCCCCATTAGGTCTTTCATCGAACCCATCTTTTTGATTTGGCCGATCTGCACCAAGAAGTCGTCGAATCCGAACTTGTTCTGGGCAATTTTTTTAGAAAACTCCCGTGCCTGACCCGCGTCAAATTGTTCTTGTGCCCTTTCGACCAAGCTGACCACGTCGCCCATGCCGAGAATGCGGTCGGCCATTCGATCGGGGTAGAACACATCAAGTGCGTCGAGTTTTTCGCCGGTACCCACAAATTTGATGGGCTTATCGACCACGCTGCGAATGCTCAGCGCGGCTCCGCCCCGGGTGTCTCCGTCGAGTTTGGTCAAAACCACCCCGTTGTATGCAATGGCATCGTGAAAAGCCTTGGCGGTGTTTACGGCATCTTGCCCGGTCATGGAATCCACGACAAACAGGGTCTCGCTCGGCTGCAGCTCGCGGTGGACGCGGACAATTTCGTCCATCATTTCGGCATCGACTGCCAAGCGCCCGGCGGTGTCTACGATTAAGCTACTGAATCCCTTGGCTTTGGCATACGAAACGGCCTCTCGGGCAATGTGCACGGGGTCTTTGGATTCGGGCAGCGAAAAGACTTCAACCCCAATCTGTTCTCCGAGAATTTTGAGCTGGTCAATGGCTGCGGGGCGGTAGACGTCGCAAGCGGCGAGCAGTACTTTCTGCCCTCTTTTGCGCTTTAAAAACGAAGCGAGTTTTCCGCTAAACGTGGTCTTGCCCGAGCCCTGAAGACCGGCGACGAGCACGATGGCAGGTTGCCCTTTCAATTGAAGATCAGCGGCTTGACCGCCCATCATTCGCGCCATTTCGTCTCGGACGATTTTGACCATCAACTGCCCGGGCTGCAGGCTGGTGATCACTTTTTGCCCGATGGCTTCATCCTTGACACGGTCTACAAAGTCTTTGGCCACCTTGTAGCTTACGTCGGCCTCGACCAAAGCGCGCCGAACTTCTTTGAGGGTTTCGGCTACGTTGATCTCGGTGATCTGCCCGCGGCCTTTGAGCAAGTGGAACGCGCTTTCGAGGCGTTCGCTCAGCTTTTCAAACATGCTTTTTTACCAATGGGTGGCAAAGGTACGGAGTGGACGGGGGATGATCTGGGTTCCAAGCTCGATGGCATCAGGTTGCGCTGATGATGCGTCTGGATGCCCGAATCGGGTTCTACTGCTGGGACGAAAAGGGGTCATAAGTTATTCATGGGGAACGCTGTCTATTCCGGTAAATCAATACTCAATCTTTGGTTCGTAAAAAGGGTTCAAACAAATAATTGAAATAAGATCCTGCAAACTCTACCAGGGTCTTCGATAGATATCTCCCGGCTACGCCGTTGATTCTTTAAGGTTGGCCTGCGCTGTCAATTCCCTGACTACGGCTCTGATGTGCACTCCGCTGCCGCGGGGGCCTTCTTTCTTTGCTGCTCCAAAGAAAGAAGGAAAGAAAAGAGCTTTTCAGTCCGGCGTGGCGCTCTCTTGTCCACCCGCTCGCGCTTTGGCCGAGGTCGCCGCCGCAGAATTTTAATAGGATGTTGCGGCTGTTGTGCGACTCGGCGTCGCTGGCGGGTCCCGGAGTCGAGAGGCCTTAAACAACTTGATATACCGGCTACTCGTTGACTGCTAGTGTATTGTTTAGTTCGAACGTACGTGATCCTTTCACCTTCTAAATCAATCAACTTATGTGTTTTTTTTCAGGACCTTATCGATAAGAGATTCCCTGACCTCTCCAATCAGCCTCTTTTCAGTTAGTCCCCATAAATTTTCGCTGACCCATGATGCCCGAATCGGGTTTTGGGGCTATGACGAAAAGCCCCTACGCCATGACGCGGGGTTGCGTACATTTCATCCAAGAAAAGTGATTCAATTCGAATTTAGGTGTTCCAGGTTCGCTCCATTCGGTGGCTTGCGCTCGGAGTTCTGCTCCTGCTCTCGGTTTCGGCTACGGCTTATTTCCGCGCCAAACCCCGCCATTTCAAGCAGGCGCGCACTTGGCTTTACAAAACCGGCCATAGCGGCTGGAATCGTCTAATCCGAGGCATTCCGTGGAAATCATTGAAGAACGAAGCGCGATACACCAGTCGTTTTCGGAGCAATGCCTATTCCCTGCACCGCGAATCGGCCTCTCGACACCAGGCCTTGGTAATCCGCGGTGAAAGCGATCTCAAAGCGCTGCGCAGAGAAGGTAAACTGGTTGAAGTCCAAAAAGATCGGGGCTATAGAGTCGCCTCGATGAACTACGGAAAGCCGCTGTTGACCCCGAAAGCCAAGGGCTTGCTTCAAAGACTGGGAAAGTCCTTTTACGAAGAAAGCGGGGGGAGCTATTTTACCGTAACCTCCATGACGCGAACGGTTTCAGACCAAAAGCGACTCACCAAAGTCAACAACAACGCCACCCGGAATGTGAGCACCCACTGCCACGGGGTTTCGTTCGACATTTCGTACACTCGGTTTAACGGAAAGCGGGGACACAACGCCAAGCTTCAACGAACACTGGAACAAGTGCTCGCCGAGCTGCAAAAAGAAGGGGCGCTCTATGCCATCTACGAGAAGAACGTTTCGTGTTTTCACGTGACTGTGCGGTGATGATCTAATTGCACCGTCGAGTCAACTTTTTGAAAACAATCGCACCCTTTTTGCCCGTCTCAATTGCTCGGTTTCTAGCGATTGATCTTGCGAAGATTTGAATGGACGACCATAGTCAAATTGGTGTAAAACGCATTACGCATTCGGCCGGAAACAAGAGGAAAAATAAAGAAAAATCGCTTTATTTCAACGGGTTATGACTATTCGGAAGGATCGAATAACCAAGACTTGGACACGCATGTGATCAAGTGCTCTTGTTGGTTGTTTGCACGGTCGTGAACAATGTAATTCTCTCCATAAATCCGAACAGGAATCAAACCGGAGGCTGAAAGAAATCGCTCAGGTCGTCGGAATTCAAGGCAACCTCACCTGGCACATGTCTAGGCACACCTTTGGCCAACTGTGCTTTCTTAACGGCATCAGCGAGCTTCATATCCAAATGCTCTACGGCCACAGCAACCTTGGGCAAACCCTTGGCTATGCTCAACCTTCGCTCGATCAAATAGGTGAGAGCCTGAAAAGCTTAGCGAAATATTAGAGATTAGTAGATGACCCAATAAAGATTATGTGGGCTTAGAAAAGAAAAAATCTATAGGGTAATAGGCATTAATATTGAATTAACAATTTAATAATCAATAAAATAGCACTAATGTGATTCTTTATTACTTCCTTAGCTTCAAAATCAAAATTCATTCCCATGAAAACTGCATTTGTATTTGTGCCTGCTATGTTAATTATGGCGGCTATTGGATGTTCGAAGGAAACCATCAGCAATAATGAGGTGACACCAACACCAGAACTGTCTGGAGATTGTTAAATTGGTCCTGTATTTTGCATCATGGAGACTGGCGAAGAGATCAAAATTGGTGCAAAGTGTCAAATTTCTGATCATACGGGTTGCTTCATGGAGACACCGTGTTATGTCGAAAACACATCTGCGCATACATCTGATCCTACGTTTGAGGAGGTGTACAACAATGTTCTGGAATATTATTCTTTAGAGTCTATTCCTGATGAGGAAATTATGAACTATCCAGAACTCGTAGCTGCTATGAGAAATATGGGATTGCCACTCGAGTAATTAGAATATGTTGCGAATCTTAATTAGAGCCTCTTTATGGGGCTCTTTATATTGTGCGTTTGGATGTACTTCGCGTGAATTAGCTGCAGATAGAAGTGTTGATAAGCTCACACTTGTTCGGAAGACGTTTCGGATGGATGTTATAACATCTGGAGTTTCAGATTACGTTGTATTATCTGATTCAGTTTTTGCTGAGAATGATTTACAGTTTGCAGTATTAGAGCCCAGAGGACTGTCGATATATAGTATCAAAAAGGACTCTTTGTTGGAATTTGATTCACTTGGTTCGAGCTATCCTGACGAGCCATTGTTTTACATGGGATTTGACAATTATTGTTACAAAGTAGGAAACTCTTACCGGGGACTATTGAATGGTGTGCCATTTCGCCGTTCAGTACTATACCTAGAAGAAGGTCAGCAGCTCGCTCCTGATAAGCCACTTGTAATGTTTCAGAATGGTAATATATTTATGTATTTATATGACATTAGAAACCAAAAGTCGAGACGATATTATATGGACAGATATCCGTTTAACATTTTGGACTATAATGGTGAACTTCAGGTTGTTCAGGTCAAATTTCCTAGAATATACAGCAATGAAGCTATTCCAGTGGAGCACCTAATTTCCTACGATGGACAACGAGTTGTTGTGAGCATGAATGCATGTGATTCCGTCTTTTTTATTGATTCGAATGGAGCCATTGAAGTATGGCCTTTCCCGAAATTAATCAAGCCAGAAATGTATGAGGTAACAAGTTCGACAGACATGAAGGAACAGGTAGCCGTCAGAATGAAGAACAAGACCGATGCTGCTTTCTATGGTCCCGCGTTTGTTACGTCAACTGGCCTTGTACGGTTGTTCTACCAGCCTGTTGTGGCTGATGGAAAAGTGGTTGCTAAAGAAATATTTGTATTGCATCAACGGAGCAAGAATGGACCTATCGTGTGGTCGAGTGCTGGTGTCTACAAGATGGCGGATTTATATAGATGGTTTTGTGTCCAAGATAAGCTTTATACAGTAAGATGGGCATTGCATCCTACCTCAAGGAGGTTACTCATTGAAGAATATGAATTAGTCTTTCATTAGGCGATAATTGGTGAGGTCTTTTTTAATTCTATACGTATGGATTCAACAGTTTGACGTATTTATCAAGGACAATCTTATTTGATTTTTCTTTCACAAACAAGGTTCAGATGACGTATACTTCACCATCCACGATTAATCGACTGGCGTTGATCAGCTCAACCTTAAACGATTTGAACGCCACCCGGAATCGACTCAGTCGGTACAGCTTCAGGGGATCGTAGCTCAGCAGTTGATCAACTGTGAGCGACAATTTGGCCCGAGCCGCCTTTAGACGCCTTACTTGGTCCAGCATCGGCTCCCAGGTATCGTCGTAGTAGCTGCCAGAACCGTTCCAGTAAGTGCTTCTTGAATCGCTGGGATATTGCTCGGCACTGGCCCTCGGAATTGGTGAAAGCAAAGGGTTCGGTAGATTGTTGACACCACGGTAAAACAAGAGGTAGAGGGGTAGTTCATCGTCGATCTCCGCATTGAGGTAAGTCGATATGGTACTTCCTGCGCTCACATCAGCGAGGACAGTTCCGCAATCAGTGGTAATTACTTCTGGCTTTAAGGTGTCTGCGGCTCTCTGAGACAGACCGAGCAAGGCGGTAATCTGAAGCCCTTCCAAAAGAGCTCAATCGTCTTCGGGTTCAGCTTCTTCCTCCGAATCAGAAGCTTCAAAAGATTCATCTTCCCGAGGCGCTTGTCTCGACGCAGGCTGAGCTGAGGTCGAAGTGGCTTGGTAGATCAAAGGTTTTTCAAACAAATAGGCATTGTTGTCGCGGTTCTCTTCAAAAGCCTCATTCGAATTCACCCAAAGACCGATGCGATAGGTCTGGCCGACCACCCATGGCACCTCTGTGCCCAAATCGATGGTCTCGTTCTTGAATTCCATGCTGCCCATGTGGTAGATCCCGTCCAGCCTGTACGTCTTCAAGATGGTGATGCTCTCCTTGCTGATGTTGTCGGCAGGAGCCACATAAATGGAAACCTCAAAAGGCGGCGTGGCTTTTTGTGAATTGTTTCCGTCGGCCAAAACCATGAAGTGCACGCCTTCAATGGTTTGATTGACAGAGTTGTACCTTTTGTAATACATATTCTCGCTCAAATTGGTCGAATACACCTCTGCGGGTTCAATCGATTGAGCTTGAAGTGCAAACCAGGAATGGAGCGAGAAGCAGGAGATCGCCAGATAGAAGTGAATTCGCGTCTTCATTTTTTCTCGCCTTGATTTTGAAAGACTTCCATCACCGTTTGGCTGATCCCCATACTACTGAATCCCCCGTCGTTAAACAGATTCTGCATGGTGACCCGCTTGCTGAGATCGGAAAACAAACTGACGCAAAGCGAAGCGCAGTCCTCGCCCGTGGCATTGCCCAGAGGAGACATTTTCTCGGCAAAATCGATAAATCCGTCAAAACCCTTGACCCCGCTGCCCGCTGTGGTGCGCGTAGGAGACTGGCTAATGGTATTGACGCGCACTTTTTTGCGCATTCCGTAATGGTAGCCAAAACTCCGAGCAATGCTTTCCAAATAGGCCTTGTTGTCGGCCATATCGCTGTAATCGGGAAAACTGCGCTGAGCGGCGATATAGCTCAAGGCCACCACACTGCCCCATTCATTGAGGGCATCGAGCTTCCAAGCGGTTTGCAAAACCTTGTGAAAACTCACCGCTGAGACATCCCAACCCTTGTGGAGCCACTCGTAATTGAGATCGGTATAGGCCCTGCCCTTGCGCACGTTGACGGACATGCCGATCGAGTGAAGGACAAAATCGAGGGGACCGCCCAGCTCTTCCATCGCTCCGGCGAACAGGGCTTCGAGTTCGGTTTCGACCGTGGCATCGGCGGGGATCACTTTAGAGCCCGTCGCCTTGGCCAGTTCATTGATCTCGCCCATGCGCATGGCGATCGGAGCGTTGGTCAAAACAAATCGACCGCCCTGAGCGTGAACCGCTTCGGCCACCTTCCACGCAATCGAATTCGAGTCGAGCGCTCCAAAAATGATTCCCTTTTTGCCCTTCAAAAGTCCGTTCATCCTGATAGTTTTGTGATTCTTGCGCCGAAATCTACAAAAACGAGGGGCTCAGACCGAAGCGTCCGATCCCGAATCGACCAACAAAAGTTCGGCTTGGGCCCGAGCGGCCTCGGTGAGTTCGCTGCCGCTGAGCATGCGCGCCAATTCGTCGATACGCTCGTTGTGCGAGAGTTTTCTCAAAATGGTTTGCGTTTGCCCATTCACCACGTTCTTTTCAACCTTGAAGTGCTCGTTGCCCGCAGAAGCTATTTGAGGCAAATGGGTAATGGCGATAATATGCGCCCCCGATGCGGCCATCTTCTTTAAAACCGAGGCCATGCGGCTTGCGGTTCGCCCCGAGATCCCCGTGTCAATCTCGTCAAAAATCAGCACCGGCAAATTCCGATACCGACCCACGATCGATTTGAGCGCCAGCATCACTCGGCTGATTTCGCCCCCGGAAGCGGCTTTTCGCAGCGGAACAGGGGTTTGCCCCGGATTCGCGCTGAACAACACCTCCGAGCGATCGAGGCCCAGGGGCCCGGGTTCGGCTCGCGCATCGAGTTTCCAGTCGAAAAAGGCGCGCTCCAGCTCGAGTTCTTTCAAAGCAGACACCAGCGCTTCGAGCAAGCCGGGTATGGCCTTCATTCTGCGGTCGCTGAGCTCCTTCCCCGCCCGGTGTAAACGCGCTCGACGTTCATCGGTTAAAGCGCGAAGCTCAGAGACTCTTTGGTCGATTCCGAGGATGCGCTCAATGCGTTCACCGATTTCAGACTTCAAGACTTCGAGTTCCGCGACCCCGGCCACGCGATGCTTTTGCAAAAGCTGCCGAACAGAGTCGATGCGATTTTTCAGATGTTCCAAGCGCATGGGGTCGGGGGCGCCCATTTCGGCCTTGCGCTCGAGTTCGCGGACCAAATCGTCGAGTTCCACCAAATTGGACTCCAATCGCCCGAGCGCCATCTCGAGTTCCCGATCGAACGAAGATGCCTTTTGGATGGCCGAAATGGCTCTGAGGAGCGCCGCTCTTGCCGAAGCTTCACCCCCCGACAGGCGATCGAGTGCCTCAGAGACCGAAGAGCCGATCTGCTCGCCATGGCTCACTTGTTCAAATTCTCTTTCGAGCGCTTCAAAGTCGTCCGCCGACATTCCGACGCGTTCTAATTCAGAATGTTGATGTTCCCAATAATCGAGGTCTCTCGCTTCCGCTTTTTCGGCCTCCGCGGCTTCGAGTGCTTTGATCGATTCGCGATATTCAGAGAAACAACTTTTGTAGGTCTCGAGGAGGGGCTCCGAATTGGCTACGGCATCGAGAACGCCCAACTGGAAATCGGTTTCCAAGACCGCGAGCTGATCGTTTTGCGAATGAATGTCGACCAATGCCGACGAAAGGACTTTTAGGGTCTCGAGCTTGGCGGGCACATCGTTGATAAAAGCCCTCGAACGCCCATTCGGCAGCACTTCTCTTCGAAAAATAGCGGGATCGAAATAATCGAGCTCATTCTCTGCAAAAAACTCTTTAAAGCGACCGTTCAAGGCAAATTCGGCCTCTACTGTGCATTTCAGCGAGGCATCTCTCAAAACCGAAGGATCCGCACGTTCTCCGAGCGCCAGAGATAAGGCTCCGAGCAAAATCGATTTGCCCGCGCCGGTTTCTCCGCTAATAACAATAAAACCCGATGGCCATTCGAGTTCAAGAAACTCAATGAGCGCATAGTTCGAGATGCGCATCGAAACGAGCATATGGCCTCAGCGGGGTTTGCCCAGCTCTTGATAGCGCTGGCTATTGTTGGCGTCGACCAACAGCAAGGTACTTTGCATGGCCTTGAGATCGACCGGCACTCCATCTCCAAAAACGCTGACAATTTCGAGCGACTTGGCATCCATCACCACGCCCATTAAATAGCTGTTGGGGCGCTTTTGGTGAACGACCCGCAAACCTGCGATCGAGTTGGCCATGGTGGCCTTCGCATTCTTTTGTTGGGTGGGATCGTGCAGCAGGTCAAGCCCCTGTCGATGATAAGTATACAAGAATTCGATGAGGTTGTCGAAGGCCGGATTGAGCAGGTTATCGACCAGCCAAAAACGGTTGTTGTTGCCATCCAAGCTCCTCCAACCGCCCCCTTGAGGATCGTTTTGAGCGTTGTTGACGACCATTTGAGCCTTGGCATAATACGATTCTCCCGATCCTTTTTCGAAGGTGTCGTGATCCAGCCCGATAATGACGAAGGCATAATAGGCGAGCACTGAGCTCAAATTCGAAAGATGGGTATTCTCGACAAACTCGATGCGGTCGTTTTCCAAATAGGTGAAGCTGAATTGCTTGTCGATGAGGTTGAGCACCGGGCTCTTGTAATTGCTGTTGAAAACCGGCCGAGAATACTGAACTTGAAGCGTGGCTTTGAAGGTGCTCACCGAGCTCTGTTCCGTAATGTTGAACACAAAACTGCATTCGATTCGCTCGTCTGCTTCGTAGCGCTCTTTCGTCCATTGAGTGTTGTTGAGATACTCTCGAACGGCCGTTTCAAGGGTCGTGAATACTTGCTTGCTGGTATTCTGAATCCCCGGACTCAGAATCTGAACTGTGGCCCTGAGTTCTTGAGCTTGAGCAACTTGAACAAGCATCAAACCAAGGGTTAGCGCGTAGAAATGAAGTGGGCTTTGTCTGAAAATCATGAGAAAACGGCATCGAGGATCATACCCGCAAGTTCGGACTTCGAAACCAAACCACTGTCGCGTTTTTCGCCACTGCGACTGATCATGAGCGCCCGATTCGTCTCTGTTCCAAAGCCCGTTTCTGAACTCGGCTGATTGAGGACAATCCAGTCGAGGTTTTTCCGCTCCAACTTCTTCAGAGCATTCTGTTCAGGCATATCGGTCTCGAGGGCAAAACCGACTAAAACTTGGTTCTCCCCTTTCGCCTTTCCCAAGCCTGCGAGTACGTCCGGAGTCGGTTCCAATTCGATGGAACGAAACTCGAGGTCTTTTTTAATCTTCGCGGAATGCACCTGCGCGGGACGAAAATCGGCCACGGCCGCAGACATAATGGCGACATCGCACCAAGTGAAAATTTCGCTACACGCGGTGTTCATTTGCTCGGCCGTTTGAACCGACACCACTTTCGAGAGACGAGCTTTTGGAAGCTGGATCTTCATGGGCCCGTGAACCAAGACCACCTCCGCACCTCTGCGCGCTGCCTCGAGCGCGATCTCGACACCCATTTTTCCGCTGCTGTGGTTGCCGATAAACCGAACAGGGTCAATCGGTTCGTAGGTCGGACCCGCATTGACCAGCACCTTGATGCCGTGCAAAGTTTGCGGAGTTAAGGCGCTTTTGATCGTCTCGAGCAGTTGCTCGGGTTCGGGAAGTCTGCCCTGCCCCTCTAAACCCGATGCCAAAAAACCGGACTCGGCGGGAATAATCCGAACTCCGTCTCGCGAAACGATTTCCAAATTTCGGGCAACCGACGGGTGGGTGTACATGTCGAGATCCATGGCCGGAGCGGCCAAAACCGAACAACGCGCACTGAGGTAGGTCGCCAAGAGCAAATTATCGCTTTGCCCTGAGGCCATTTTAGCCAAAGTCGACGCGGTGAGCGGAGCGATGAGAAAGACATCTGCCCAAATCCCGAGCTCTACATGGCTGTTCCAAACCTCAGCGCCCTCCCGCTCTGCAGTATACGAGCTCAAGGCTGGATGACCGCTGAGCGTAGACAGCACCAAAGGACTCACAAACCGTTGCGCCTCTGCGGTTAACACGCAGCGCACCTCAGCGCCCTCCTTGGAGAGCAAGCGGAGTAAAAGCGGAATTTTATAAGCCGCGATTCCCCCGCAAACTCCGAGCAATACTTTTTTGCCTTTGAGGCTCACTGCTTAAAGCGGGCTCGCTTCGCGGTCTTCGTCGTCTTCGGGTCGGCGGAAATACACCCGGCCTTCGAGCCATTCCTGAATGGCCATCAAGGTTGGTTTTGGGAGATTCTCGTAGAATTTCGAAAGCTCAATTTGTTCTTTGTTTTCGAAAATTTCTTCAAGAGACTCCGTGTGTACGTTGAACTCTTCGAGTTTCTCTTGAAGCTCTTGACGCACGTCCTCACCGATTTGTATGGCGCGCTTGCTCAAAATGGCAACCGTCTCGTACACATTGCCCGTGGGTGCGTCGAGATCGGCGAGATTCATCGTCGTGGTGTTCTTTGGGGCAGGGCTTTTTTTAAAGTCCATTCGATTTTGGGGTTGAATTAAAGGCGTTCTATTTTCCTCTGCGCTTCTGTCTTGATTTCTTCGCTCCGCTTGAGGTAATCGGAATTCGGATAAGCCTGAGCGAGCTCGTTTGCAGCGGTAAGGGTTTCGCGATATCGCTGTTTTTGCTTCGACTCCACACTGTTTTTGGCGAGTTCGTTCGCCGAAATCACCTTGTAAAACAAAATGGACTCGCGGTATTCGGTGTCCGGAAAGTCGTTCAAAGTGTTCGAAAAGGCCACCGTGGCACTCTGGTACATTTCTCTTCTAAAGTACTGCTTCGCAACCTCATACGACTTTCGCTCGAGTTTGGTTCGCATTTCGTCCATCAGCCGATTCGCTTCTTCAATTCGAGGGCTTCCGGGATGGGTGTTGACATAGAGTTGAAATTCGTTGATGGCCTTGTACGTATAGCTCTGATCGAGACTGAAGGTGGGCGATTCCAAGTAGGTACAGTAAGCCGCCATATAAGCCGCTTCGTCCGCATACACACTGTTCGGAAAGGTCTTGTACAAATTTTTAAAGTGATAGGCTGCCAAAATGTTGTCGTGGAGCTTGTGTTGGGTTTGGGCGTAGTAGTAATACACTTCTTCTGCCCTCTTCGAACCGCGCATCACGGTGAGCAAGTCTTCAAAAAGCGGATAACAACGATTGTAATTGCCTTTGTTGTAATACTCTATGGCCTTGGTCAGCTTATAATCGGGGTCGCTGCTCTTGAGCACTTTTTGATACTCGCTGCACGAAACCAACCCAAGCACAGCCATAAATAGCAATGCTTTGAGAAAAAACGAAAAACGAAACTTCATGAAGAGACTCGAAACGTTCAAGCCGACAAAGTTAATCTGTTCTTGGGCATCACAAGCGAAGACATCGAACGAGGGTAAAACGCCACTTTGCGGTTTTCAGTGTGCGGGGAAGGTGTTCAAGGCCTGATTGTAGGCATACTGAAACCGATGAACGTCGATCGGATGCGCCGCGCCTACCGATTCGGCGAAACTGAGCAGCTTTTCGCTGGGAATGTTTCCCACGAGTTCGTCTTCGGCAAACGGACAACCGCCAAAGCCGAGCATGGCTGAATCGAATCGTCGGCATCCCGCATTCCATGCCGCTTTGAGCTTAGAATGAGACTGATCGGGACGAGCGTGCAAATGCACTCCGAGTTCAAGACCTTCAAATCCCTTGCGAGCTGAAGAATACACCGCTCCGATGCGCTCGGAATCGGCGATGCCCACGGTGTCGGAGAGCGAGATCCAATCGACTCCCAAGTCGCGGAGCAAGCCTACATAATCCATTACTTTCTGGACGCTCCAGTCCTCGTTATAAGGATTTCCAAATGCCATGGACAAATAGACCACCAAGTGCTTTTGGGAGTTTACGCAGAGTTCCAGAAGTCTCGAAATGAGTTGAATCGAATCCTCGATACTGCTGCCGAGGTTGCGCCTTTGAAACTCTTCTGAAATCCCGAAGGGAAAACCGAGGTGGTCGATTACTTCAAACGCTGCAGCCGCGATCGCTCCGCGCTCGTTGCCGACAATGGCGAGCAGTTCGGTCGAGGAATTTCCCTTTTCGATTTGGCGCAGGACCTCAGCCGAGTCCGCAAGTTGAGGCACGGCCTTAGGCGAGACAAAACTGGCGCAGTCGAGCACGTCAAATCCAACCTCCATGAGCCTGTTCAAATAGGCTACTTTTTCTGAAGTAGGTATAAACTGCTCAATCCCCTGCATGGCATCTCTGGGGCATTCAACAAAAAACAGTCGCTCCTTCGGGCTCATGTTCGGGCTCATGGGTTCCGTGCTCTTCATGAATTCGGCTGCATAAAGCCCAGATCGGCTGTTGGTTTCGAACTTCCAAAACGGCTCTTCCAAACCCACTGCCCGGTGCTCAAAGCGTGGTTGAGTTCGTCGACTATTTTTTGAATCATCCCGGGGCCTTCGTAGACAAATCCGGTGTAGACTTGAACCAAATCAGCCCCGGCATCGAGCTTCTCAATCACATCGGTCGCGGTAAAAACCCCGCCCACCCCGACGATCACTTTTTGCTCGCCGAGCATTCCGCGCAGGCTGCGAACCACTTCGGTCGATCGCCTTTTTAGGGGTGCGCCGCTCAATCCTCCGGCTCCCATGGCCTCAACCTCAGACAACTTTGTTCTCAAACCCGTCCGTTCGATGGTCGTATTGGAAGCGATCACTCCATTGAGCCCGAATTGAAGCACCAGTTCTGCAGCCTCAGACAAGGCCGTTTCTGTGAGATCGGGAGCCAACTTTAACAAGATTGGTTTCGACTCGAGTCGGTGGTTGAGCTCTTGCACCGAATCAAGCAAACGGCTCAGAGGTTCTCGGTCTTGAAGCGCCCGGAGACCCGGAGTATTCGGAGAGCTCACGTTTAGAGCAAAGTAGTCGACTTTGGGGCTCAGGGCTCGAATTCCTTTGAGATAGTCTTGAACCGCGTTTTCGTTGGCCGTGGTTTTGTTCTTGCCGATGTTGCCGCCCACCACACCCGATCGACGCCCCGGGATTTGGTTTGCGGCGCTTTCGACACCTCGGTTGTTGAACCCCATTCGGTTGATCAAGGCCCGGTCTTCGGGCAAACGGAACAACCTCGGCTTTTCGTTTCCGAGTTGAGGCTCGGGGGTAAGAGTCCCGACTTCCACATGGCTAAATCCCAATGCGAGAAGGGCTTGCACCATTCGCGCATCTTTGTCGAAACCTGCCGCAAGGCCAACGGGATGACTAAAATCAAGCCCCATGAGGTTTTGACCGAGCCGCTTATCGGGGGTGCATTTATATGCTGACTTGAGCGCAGTCAAGGCCCAAGAATGTTTCCCTGCCCATTCGAGCGATTCCGCTGCGCGGTGGTGTATCCACTCGGGATCGAACCGAAACAAAATCGGCGCAACAACGGAGCGATAAAAATTCATAAAGCAAAACTAAGTCCCGATTGCCCGGGGATATGAGTCCCGGGCTTCGCGAGTCCGCTTTAATCGATCAATATCCTCTTCGCACTCTTGCGATTTCCTGAAATCAACTCAAGAGTGTATGCCCCTGGGGCAAAACTGCGCACATCTATTCTCGTTTTGAGGTCTGCTGACCCTTCAAAGAAACCGCCTTGAACCGCTTTGCCCGCAGCATCGTACAATTTCCAACGAACTTCTGAGGCCGATGGCGACAACCATTCAACGACCAATTCGTCGTCGGCAGGTACGGGATACACCGAAACGCTGAAGCCTTCAGAGGTGGGGTCGTCGCCCAAGCCAATGCTCGCGAGGGTCGAAGTCAGCGTATCTGAGTCGCCACACTGATTGTAGACAATCAGGGTCACTTGCCAGAAAAACCCGGGAACCGGATAGGTGTGCAATGGATAGCCCGAGCTGAAGTTGGTTCCGCCGTCCCCAAAATACCAGGCGTAGCTCGTGGCACCGATGGAGGTCGATGCATCGAACTGAACGTCCATTCCTCCGGGGCCCGATTGAACTACGGTAAAAGTCCATGCGGCTTTTGGCTTGACGCAAACCACAATAGGTATGGAGATGGAATCGCGATATCCACATGCGTTTTCGACCACCAACGAAACATCGTAATTGCCCGAAACGGTATATGTGTAGCCCGGCTGAGCCACTGAGTCGACCCCGCCATCTCCGAAATACCACTGATAATCGGTGATGTCCGGACCCGAATTGGAACCGTCGAACGAGAAGGTCGTTCCGGTAAAGGTGTATGCAAAATCGGCATTCACAGAGTCGCAGACCTGGATTGACTGACTTGTGCTGTCCGTAAATCCGCAGGCATTGAGCACGGCGAGTACGACCGTGTAAGTTCCTGCTTGTGGATAGACATAGGTGGGGTTCAAGCCGCTACCTGTGGCTCCGTTGCCGTAATACCACGTATAATTCGTTGGAGTGCCCGTCGATGTGCTCGCGTCAAAAACGCTGCTCAAAAAGCTCGAAGTCGAAGTGAAGGCCGCACCCAAGGGCGCACAGATATCCACCGTTTGGGCCAAGGTATCAAAACCTCCGCAGGCGTTGCTGTTGATCAGGGTGATCGTATACGTGCCCTCTGCTCCGAAGGCAAAGTTTGCGGTAGGCTGAAAACTACCTCCTAAGCCGTCAAAGTCCCACGAATAGAATGTCCCGGTCGAAGCGCTGCCGTCGACACTAATCGTGGTGCCTGAAACAGTATAAGTGAAGGCCGCCACAGGGGGAGTACACGTCTGAGTGGTGAACGACACGGGGCCTACCCAGCTCGAGCTATTGCCCGAACCGCACTGAGTCTGAATGTAGAACTGATAGGTCGTATTCTGAGCAAGCCCACTTATGGTATAAGGACTGCTCACATTCGGGATCAAAATTCCCGTGCCCAAAACGAATCCGGTCGGGCCGAATTGAATGCTCGAACTTCCTCCGGCTCCCGGGGTCCAACTTACGGTAGCGCCACCGAGGGTTGTCGTGACCACGGTCAATCCCGATGGATCAGGACAGTTGATCTGCGGACATTGGACTGTGTCGCTGAACAAGCTGCCCGTGGCGATAGCCGCACCGGCCGCGCGCTGGTAAAGCAAGCCACCGGTTCCGTCCAAGAGCTGAATTCCGCATTCGTTCGACCATGTACCCGCATTCAAAAAGCTGAGATTCACGAAATCGCCATCGCAAAACTGAAGTGGAAAACTCTGGTTTGTTCCGGAGCTCAAAGTGTAATTTACAGGGGCACCGCCGTTTACCGAAATTTGAAGCTGATGAAAAGGGCCTCCTTGAGTCACCCATCCGTCTCCAAAATTGTCGGTCAACAACAGGCTGAAAGAGCAGCTTGAGGCGCAATTCAGAGTGGTCGCGTTAATCGGGCCGAGCCAAGTACTCACGTCGCCCGTACCGCAGCTATCTCGAACATAGACGTCGTAGGTAGTGGTCGCCATCAAACCCGTTAGAGTAAACGGATTCGAACCGGCATTGACCAGAGTGCCCGAGCCAGGACTAAAGCCTGTCGGGCCGTATTCGATCTGCCAATTGGAAGCTCCGCCGGTAGTCCAACCCAGCACCAAGCTCGAGTCTGTTCCGCCGACCAAGGTCAAAGCCGAAGGTGGGCTGCACGAAGGTCCGTCGTGGATCAACAAATCGTCGATCGCAATATCTCCGAACTGGGTCGGCGCGGGGCCGGCAATGTTCACGAACCGGAGTTTAATGGTCATGTTGTCGTAGTCTGACAGATTCACCACCCGCTCGAACCACGCATTTCCCTGCGACCCAACGAGGCTATCGACGGCCAAATCCCAGCTCATTCCATCAAACACATCCATCCGGTACTTGCCGATGCTGTTGCCATTCATGCTCACCCAAACCCGCAATTCGGGATAGGTCAAGGGGGTGAGGTCAATGTTCGGAGTCTCCAATTGAGCCAATGCCCCGGTCGTGCTTCCGCTCGTTTCTGAATAGACGTAGTGCCCGGCCGCAGTGCCGAAGGTGTGGTCGTTCGCAGGGCCCGTACCCCCCGTAGCAACCGGACCTTGACCGCCGCCCCAATGGAAACCCGTGGCAGGGGTGCGCGTCCAGCAAGGGTTGATGATGCTCCCGACGTTGTTGACGCCGGTTCCCTCGTCAAAACCCGATTCAAAATTCTCGAAATACGGCGTCGCCACCGTTCCGCACGAGGTCGAGGCCAAGGCGGGACCTTCCCAGCTCGATACATTTCCGAGCCCGCAACTGTCGCGAACGTAGAAATCGTAACTCTGTGAAGCACTGAGGCCTGTGACCGTAAATGGATTGGAATTCGCGGTGACC
Source organism: Schleiferiaceae bacterium (assembly GCA_041739275.1). GTDB lineage: Bacteria > Bacteroidota > Bacteroidia > Flavobacteriales > Schleiferiaceae > WGMI01. The sequence goes on from JBGSOF010000056.1 coordinate 17,482, forward strand.
AAAGTCCCTGAGCCGTGCACAAACCCAACCGGACCGTATTCCACTTGCCAGTTGCTCGCGCCTCCCGATGTCCACGAAAGAGTGACGCTATTCACCGTTGAAGCGGTCGAAGCGAGCGCGGTGGGATACAAGCAGCTCGGGCCTTCGGCAATTGAGAAATCGTCGATCGCGATATCTCCGAGTTGTGTGGGCGCCGTGCCGGTAAATGCGGTGAGTCTTACCTTGACTGTTTGACCTGCAAAACCTGTTAAGATCTTTTGATATTCGATCCATTGATTGCCTTGGTTTCCGACGATTGAATCATAGCCGTTCGTCCAAGTCGTTCCGTTAAAAATATCGATGCGCAACTTGCCGAGGTTGGCGCCAAACATGTGATACCAAAACTTCAATTCGGGATTTACCAATCCGGTTAAATTGACGCTGGGCGTTTCGAGCAGGGTGCTTTCGCCCGCAGTGGTGAAACTCGCCTCGGCATATACGTAATTCCCGAATCCCGTCGTGTGATCGGCCGTTGGACCGGTATTCGCGGTAGGCGTGGTGCCCTGTCCCCCGCCCCAGTGATATCCCGCGGTATCGCTTCGGAACCAACACGGATCGATGGTGCTGCCGAGGTTGTCGTTGCCGGTGCCCTCTGCAAAATCTTGATCGAAATTCTCAATAAACGGCGCAGTGGCGACTCCGCAGAGCGTGGAACCCAACACAGGCCCGGACCAAGCCGAAACAGAACCCGGTGCACAACTGTCGCGCACATAGAACTGATACGAAGCCGATGGACTCAAACCCGTGACGGCAAATGGATTGGCTGTTGCATTGACGACCGTACCCGTGCCCGGTGCAAAACCGTTGAGCCCGTATTCGATCTGCCAGTTCGTTGCCCCTCCGGTGGTCCAAGCAACTTGGATGGAAGTTGTAGACAAAGCGGTGGTGCTCAGTCCCGAAGGCGCGGGGCAACTCGGTGCATTTTCAATTCGAATATCGTCGATTGCCAAATCGACCTGATTGTTTGCACCTGCAAGCCTGTTTGCCACAAACCGGAATTGAATGGTGTCTCCCAAATAGGCCGAGAGTGATGCCGTGGCTTCGAGCCAAGGCGAATTGACCGAGGTTTGCTGTGCACCGCTCAGGGTGGTTAAAGGAGCCCAGGTCGTTCCGTCGTCAGAAACCTCGAGAACCAAGGAACCGATTTGCGCCCCGTACATATGGTACCAGAATCGAATCTCCGGCGTAGAAAGCCCCGCTAAGCTCACCAAAGGAGAAGTCAATTCCGTTCCGGTCGCCGGAGAATTTACCGTCTCTGTGTACGCATAGCTTCCATTGCCGGTGGTATGGTCTGAAGCCGGGCCGGTATTGTTCGTAGGAGTCGCACCTGTGTTGCCCTTCCACCAATACGGAGTGGTTTGATCTCTGCTCCAACACGGGTCGATGGTGCCCGCCCCGAAGGCGGTTCCCAGTGTCCAAAGCCCATTGTCGAAATTTTCGAAATAAGGAGTCGCGACCACAGCGCAAAGCGTCGTGAAAGCAATGGGGCCAGCCCAAGTAGAAGTATTCCCAACGGCACAACTGTCTCGTACATAGGCTTCATAGGCCGTGTTTGGCAAAAGCCCTCCCACGGTTTGAGGACTTATGGCATTGGCTACCCAAGTTCCCGAACCCAAGGCAAAACCTGCGGGTCCATATTGAATTTGACTAAAAGGCGTACCGCCGGCGTTCCATGAAATGACCGCTGAGTTTGACGAAACGCTCACCACAGAGAGATTGGTCGGCGGGATACAACTGAGATTCTGACCGCAATCTGCGCTGTCGCTGTAGATTACTCCTGTAGGAGAGCCGCCCGGAGACAACTGATAGACCGTGGTACCAAAAGGATCGACCAGCGTCAAGCCACATTCGTTGGCCCATGCACCGTTGTTGACAAAGGAGAGTTGAATTGGGTCGTCTTGACAGAGATACACTTGAAAAGTCGCCACACTGCCTGCGTTGATGGTGTAAGCTGTAGGCAAGCCCCCGTTTACCGACAATTCAACCCGGTGAAAACTGGCGCCCGTGGCCGACCAGCCGTCCCCAAAAGAATCCGAAAGATTCAAAGTGAAGAGGCAACCATTTGAACAACTGTATGTTGTTGCCGAAACAGCACCAATCTGGAAACTGACATCGTTCAGGCCGCAACTGTCGCGCAGATAGAAATCGTAGCTCGTGGACGGGCTCAAACCCGAAACCACCGCAGGACTGCTTCCAACAGCCACCAGAGTACCCGTGCCCGGAGTAAATCCCGGAGGTCCGTATTCGACCAGAGCATTTGGAGCACCGCCTGTTGTCCAAGCCAGAGTTACGCTCACATCGGTTTGAGCCGTGATGCTCAGGCCACTTGGAGCGGGGCAAGTGGGGGCATTGTCCACCCTAAAATCGTCTAAGGAAATGTCTCCGAATCCGCTATTTCCGCGCGTACCGATAAAACGGAATTGAATGGTATCGCCCGAATAAGCCGTCAAGGGAACGATGGCTTCTTGCCAAGGAGCGGCGAGCGAAGTTTGTTGCTGTCCCGACAAACTCCAGATATTCGTCCAGCCCGTGCCCGAATTGACTTCAAGCGCCAAAGTACCGGTGCTGAAACCGTACATGTGATACCAGAAGCGAACCTCAGGGGCGGTCAGCGGAACGAGACTCACCGATGGGCCGGTCAAACTGGCGGTACTGCCTGTGGCCCCATAGGTTGATTCCATGAAAATGTAGTTCGAACTACCCGTAGTGCGGTCTCCTGAAGGTCCCGTGTTGAATGTAGCCGTCTGACCTGTTCGTGTTCCCCAAAACAATGCACCGGTATTTCCGGTGGGTGCCCCGGGCGTACGCCCCCAACAAGGATCGATGGCGTCGTTAATGTTAAGAGCTCCTGTACCTGAAATCCAGCCTGTTCCGTCGAAATTCTCAAAGTAGGGCGCAATTTCGGGAATGCAGGTCGTGGCGAAATTCAAAGGCCCGACCCAAACACTGCTGCCTGCGGCGCAGCTATCCTTTACATAAACTTGATAAGTCGTCCCCGGACTCAGGCCCGTAATTGTCGCAGGGTTGGTCGCGACGGCGACTTGGGTCCCACTTCCCGCCGTAAAACCGGGGCTGCCATACGACAGAACCCAACTGCTCGCACCACCCGTCACCCAAGACAAAGTGGCCGTCGAGCTCGAGGTGGAGACCGCGGTCAAGGCCGAAGGCTGCGGACAAGCCGGAGCCTCTATCAACTGAAAATCATCAATCGCAATGTCGCCGAAAGCGCCGAGCCTCGTCGTGCTAAATCGCACGCTCACAGTGTCGTTCACGTAGGCCGAGAGAGAAACAATGGCCTCGAGCCAAGGAGCGGTCTCCGCAGTTTGTTGTTGGCCGGTCAGAGACCAAATATTTACCCAGCCACTGCCATTGTTGATTTCGACCGAGAGCGTCCCGATGTTGGCGCCGTACATATGATACCAAAAGCGAAGTTCAGGCGTATTGAGCGGAGACAAATCGATCAAAGGGCTCGAAATGGTCGCGGTGAGTGAGTTGTTGGTAGCCTCAGTAAAAATGTATTTGCCCGCTGCCGTCCCCAGCGAGTGATCGGCCGTTGGGCCGGTATTAAAACTTGGTGTGGTTCCCAGAGCCGTTCCCCAAAAGAATTGAGTGGGAAAACCCGTTTGAGTACCGGGGTTCCGCGTCCAGCATCCATCGATTTGGTCGAGCTGGTTGTTTTGTCCTGTCCCCGCCACCCAACTCGGTCCGTCAAAATTCTGAACATGCGGTGCCGGCAGGGGTAAACAGAGAGTCGTAAGCAACAAGGGGCCGGTCCATTGACTCACGTCTCCGGGTGCGCAACTGTCTCGAACCCAAAGCTCGTAGGCCGTATTCGGACTGAGACCTGTTAACAGAAAAGGATTGGTCCCCGCAGACACCACGGTTCCTCCCCCTGCACCAACACCCGGACTGCCAAACGAAACGTTCCAGTTCGAAGCACCTCCGCTTGTCCAGGTCAAATTGGCCTCGGTCGCCCCTACGGCCAGTGCGTTAAAGCCGGTCGGTGCAAAACACGAAGGCGCATTGTCCACAGTCACGTCATCAATAGCACCATCGCCTTGGTTTCCGGTGCGAAGTCCGCGAAACCGAATTTGAATGGTGTCGCCGACATAGGCCGCCAAAGGCACAATAGCTTCAAGCCAAGCCGAAGTGGCAGAGGTCTGCTGTTGTCCTGAAAGAGACCATACGTTTACCCAGCCTGCACCAGAGTTTACCGCAGCCTCAATGGTGCCCATAGAAGCTCCGTACATATGATACCAAAAGCGCAGCTCCGGCTGACTGAGGCTCGTCAAATTGATGAGGGGACTCAAGATTTCAGTAGTGGCCCCCGCCGTTCCAAAACTCGACTCGATATAAACGTATTTGCCCACCGCCGTTCCGCTGGTGTGGTCTCCACTGGGCCCCGTTCCAAAACCGCCCGGGGCTCCCGCTTTGGTTCCCCAAAAGAAAGAGCCTGTAAATCCCGTCTGCGTACCGGGGGTTCTGCTCCAACAAGGATCTATGGCGTCGTTGGCGTTGTTAAAACCCGTACCCGAAACCCACGCGGAGCTCGAGAAATTCTCGACAAACGGAGCATTGATCGGTAAGCAATTGGTTCTGAACGTTATGGGACCAATCCACACACTTACATCGCCCAAGCCACAGCTATCTCGCACGTACACACTGTAGTTTGTATTCGGACTAAGACCGGTCAAGGTATAGGGGTGCGCGCCGGCGTTGACCGTGACCCCGCTTCCCAAAACAAAACCGGGTGCTCCGTATTGAATATTCCAATTTGAAGCCACCCCGGGAGTCCAATCGAGCACGGCATTGACAGCGCCGACGCTCAGGGCGGAAAGGTTGTTTGGTTGAGGACAACTGGGTGCTTCTTGCAGGCTGATATCGTCGATGGCGATATCTCCAAAGCCCCCCAGACGCGAGGTTGAAAAACGAATTCGTATGGTGTCGTCGGCAAATTGAGGCAAGGGGACAACCGCCTGCAACCATGGGGCTGTTTCGGCGGTTTGTTGTGCACCCGTGCGGTTCCAAACATTCACCCAACCTTGACCACCATTCACCTCTGCGTTCAAGGTTCCCGTGTTGGTTCCGTACATATGGTACCAAAAGCGGAGTTCGGGCACATTGAGAGGTCCCAGATCAATGGGAATCGTCACAAAATTGGCCGTGTTGCCGACTTGCCCCAGGCTCGATTCGACGTATAAATATTTGCCCGATCCTGTGGTGTGATCGGCAGAAGGTCCGGTATTGAAGGTGTTGGTGCCCACATTTTGAATTCCCCAGAAATAACTGCCCGTAAATCCGCCCGCGGGGTTGCCACCGGGATTTCGCTGATAGCACGGATCTATGGCGTCTCCCCCATTGGTGAAACCACTGCCTTGTACCCAAGCAGCTCCGGAAAAATTCTGCACAAAAGGTGCGGCAACAGGGAGACAGCTCGTTCTAAAACCCACTTGGGCGGTCCAAATGCTCACATCGCCGGGAGCGCAACTATCGCGAACGGTGAACGCGTACAGGCTATTTGCGACCAGACCGGTCAATAAAAATGGATTCGTGTTTGCATTGATCAAGGTGCCGGTGCCGGGGGTAAATCCGGGGGCTCCGTATTCGATCTGCCATTGGCTTGCTCCACCGCTTGTCCAAGACAGAACCGCCGAGTTTGGCCCGACGTTCACGACTTGGGGCTGACTTGGAAAAGGGCATGTGGGCGGCGGAATGTGCGATACCGTGACGGACCAACCGTTGTCGAGTTTATTGATGGCCGTGGCGCAGTTGGGAGCCGTGTTAAACGTCCGAAACGGATGGATATAAAATTTTAAAACCCCGGTGGCGCTGACCCCGTTGGAGATGTTCAAACCGCTGCGGGCATAGACCATAGTACCTGCTGTATTCCCAACTCCCAAGGCGAACGCCGCTTCGCGCTGACCGCTTGAAACACATTCCAAGTAGCTGCGTTGTTCCGACATCCATCCGGCGCCTGAGGCAGTCATCGAATAGTTGACCGACACCCCGGTCACCACATTGCCAGCGGGAATTAATACTGTGAGCGTGTCTCCGCAGTTGCTCTCGAAGGCGGTCGATGTAGGTCCCGACGAAAAGAGCGTGCCTCGATCTCCCCCTGTGTAGATGGCCGTAGTGTTGGTTTGAGCACTCGCAAAAGCGCTTAGAACCAAGGAAAATGCGAATAAAAACGCAGAGTACATTTGCCTCATTGCGGGATGCTTAGGGGTTGACCGAACGAATTTAGAGTGCTAAAGCCGCTTTAAAGTTTATTTTAACGATCTGTCGCGTAAAAAGCGACTTTGAACGAGCGTGCCACAAGAAGATCTGGGTCACAGGATGTTTCTGAGGAGAGGTGTTTCTTCATTCATTTCTAGGTTCTGCATTTTGGCGGAATAAGTCTTATGATTGTTTTAATAAACGAGGGTCTTCCAAAATATTTCTGGGTCTTCGGGTAGATGTATTCCGGCTACGCCGATGAGCATTGTAAGATGGCCTACGCTGTTCATTCCCTCTCTACGACCTTGATGTGCAC
>JBGSOF010000011.1:0-22960 GCA_041739275.1 Schleiferiaceae bacterium
ACGGGGCTTACCGACCAAGGCTGATTGTTGCCGTTGTCCCAGTTTGCTCCGTAGATGAGGTTGGGGAAGCGAATCGAACCTTCGAAAACAAAGAGTTCGTCTACGTCGGCAATGCTGAATGTTCCGCCGGTGTTGCCATAGGCGGTCCATTGACCCAAGTCGGCCGTGCCTGCACCCAAGTTGATCACAATCTGCGTTCCGGGCGCCACGGCAGAACCCGTATTGTTCGTCCAGCTTCCGTAGCCGTCGGTGCTGTGCGCAATGCCTTGAAAGGCCGAGGTGCCCGACCTCCAACCGTAATCGGTGAAGTTCAGAACTCCTCCGTTGGGAATGCTTACCCAGGTAACGAACGAGAAACTTTGCGTGGCATCGCTGCGATAGCCCGAGATCATGATGTCGCCCACAGAGTACTCATACACTTCGTCGAACGTAAAATCGGCCAGGCTAAAGACACCCAAATTGGTGTAGGTGTCGGCGATATACCAAGACAGCGGGTTTAAGATGGCGCTGCGCATTTGAGCAACTGAAGTCGAAACCCGCAGGTCTTCAAACGCCCCGTTGTCTCTCTCGGAATTTGAAAAGCCGAGGTTGCCCGTTGGCGTATTCAAAGCGGCTGGGAGGTTTGACGAATTGTCGTTGTTGGCATCGGTGATTCTCCAAGGCAAGGCATCGGTAAAGTCAAAGTTGATGCCGAAAACAAGGCTGGGGCTCGAGAAGCTGCCCTGAAAGGCGAAGATTTGGTCGCCCCCGTCTTGGAGGTTAAAGCTGTTCGAAGCGTTTGCGGTTCCCGTGTTGGCCGTGGCCGCCATGCCCACCGCCGCAGTGTAGTTGATGTTGATGTAAATGACCGTTCCCGCAGCAATAGTGCCCCCGGTGCTGTTGGTCCACCGCAGGGTGTCTTCGTTGGCCGTGCGCGGACGGAAACCCGAAATCGAGTTCTGCCAACCGCAGTCGGTAAACCGAATTACCGTTCCCGCACTCAGGTCCACAAAGGGAACAAAGGCGAATTGGTCCACGTTGGTGGCGTTGCTTTCAGCCGAATAGCGCACCACAGCCAGATCGCCGACTGCAAGGGTGGTTTGGGCTTGGGCGGTGGCCAGACCCGTGAGACTGAGTCCCAGGAAGCCAAAGACGAAGAGTATGTGTTTTTTCATGGAGGTAGATGGATTGGAGCGCGGCGAAGATAGCAGAAGTTTTCAAAAAATGTAGTCCAATTCATTGCATATTTTTTCAAAAGCACCATGTTGACAACTTTGTTCCGGAAAGATTGAAACGAGGCGATGCGCGTTATTGACCGGAATGATCTGAATACCATAGGGTAGAAAAACAAAAAGACCGCTGGAATTCCCGGCGGGGTCCAACGGTCGAGTCTAAACCAACTGAAGGGTCTTAGCCTTCGATGAGCCAGGTATTGCTGCCCGCAACGAGCTCGTCGAGCGAGCCGGAGGGTTTTTCCGCTCTCGCCCGTAGAATTTGAGCGTGTACGAGATCCTCATAACACGCGCGTTTTTCGGCATAAAGCACTCCAAAAGGGCGAGGCAAGTCTCCTTCATTTTCAGGATCTCCGAAAAATCGACTCAGAATGCTCGCTTTGGTGCGATCGGCCGGATCGTGTATCCACAGCCCATCGACACCATGGTTTGAGAGATCGACGACCAATGGTTCATAGCCGTCGAGTTTGATTCCCCATTCTCGTTTTTCACCAAAAATCAGAGGCTCGCCTGCCTTCAACATCAACCGGGTGCGATCGCGCCGTTGTTTGTCAGAATAAGGTTCGAAAGCCCCGTCGTTGAACACATTGCAGTTTTGATAAATCTCAACTAAAGAAGTTCCGCGGTGTTTCGCGGCTTCGAGCAAGACCGATCTCAAACCCACGGGGTCTCGGTCGATGGCTCGCGCAACAAAAGTGGCGTCTGCCCCCAGCGCCAGCGCCAGCGGATTGAAGGGGTGATCCACACTTCCCCACGGACTCGACTTGGTGTTTTTTCCCACCTCAGATGTCGGGCTGTACTGGCCTTTGGTGAGCCCGTAGATCTCGTTGTTGAACAGCAAAACCTGAATATCGGGGTTGCGCCGCAACATATGAATCAGTTGGTTGCCCCCGATCGAAAGGCTGTCTCCGTCGCCTGTAACCACCCAGACGCTCAGTTCGGGCCGAAGCATTTTCAATCCCGTGGCTATGCTGGTGGCTCGTCCGTGGATTCCGTGCAGTCCGTAGGTGTTCAAGTAGTACGGAAACCGCGAGGAACAGCCAATCCCCGACACAAAAACCACTTCGTGGGGTGGAGTTCCAATTTCGGGCAAGATGGTTTGTACTTGCTTCAAAACGCTGTAGTCTCCGCAACCGGGGCACCAGCGCACATCTTGATCTGAGGCGAAATCGCTCGCCGTGAGCACGTTCATAATTCTGAATATTGAGCCAAGAGTTCGGCCGCCGCCTTTTCAATTTCGGAGGTGCTGAACGGTAGGCCTTTGACTTTGTTTAAGCCGACGAATTCTACTTTTGGGAATTCCGCGCGCAGTAGACCGAGCAATTGTCCGAGGTTGAGTTCGGGGACGAGCACGGCAGATCGGTTTTCGAGCAGCTCGCCGAGCCCTTTGGGGAATGGATGAATCGCGCGAAGGTGAACCTGATCGAGCTCAAAACCGGCTTGGTTCAAATTTTCGACCGCCGTGCGAATGGCTCCGTGGGTAGAACCCCAGCCGAGGACCAGAACGCGCGCATTTCCCCGCCCCGCTTCGACGCTTGCGGGTTCCAAAAAGTCTGCAACACGAGCAACTTTTTCCGCGCGGAGACGCACCATTTTTTCGTGATTTTCGGCCTCGTAGCTCACATTCCCGCTCACGTCTTGCTTTTCGAGACCCCCAATTCGATGTTCCGCACCCACGCTGCCGGGAATGGCCCACGGCCTGACTCCTTTTTCGTTCCGAGAATAAGGGGCGTAGGGCGTTCCGCTGAGGTGCAAGGGGGGCTCGATGGGCGCCAAATGATCCTCCAGTGGAAGTTTCCAGGGTTCCGCACCGTTGCCGATGTAGCCGTCGCTGAGCACGATTACCGGAACCATGTGTTCAAGGGCAATTTTGCAGGCGAGATAGGCCGTGTCGAAGCAATCTCGCGGAGAATGCGCCGCCAAGACCACCAAAGGAGCTTCTCCGTTGCGTCCGTGAACGGCCTGCAGGAGATCGCTCTGTTCTGTTTTGGTCGGCAGACCTGTGCTCGGCCCGCCTCGCTGGACGTTGATGACCACCAAAGGGAGTTCGAGCATCACTGCGAGCCCGAGCGCTTCGGTTTTGAGCGCCATGCCCGGACCGCTGGTGGCCGTGGTGGCCAGTGCACCTCCAAAGGCTGCACCTATGGCTGAAGTAATTGCCGCGATCTCGTCCTCAGCCTGAAAGCTAATTACTCCGCGCGCTTTGTGCTTGGCGAGTTCGTGTAGAATATCGCTGGCAGGGGTAATGGGATATCCCGCGTAATACAGAGATAGCCCCGCTATTTCGGCTCCGGCGATCAAGCCCAGAGCCAGGCCTTCGTTGCCCGTGATGTTTCGGTAGCGCCCCGGTGGCAGATGTGCGGGGGCCACGCTGTACCGATGGTTGAAAACCTCAGCGGTTTCGCCGTAGTGGTAGCCCGCCTTGAGCACCTTGAGATTGGCTTCGAGCAGCTCCGGTTGCTTTTTGAAACGCTCGGAAAGGAATCGTTCGCTGGGGGACACATCGCGCTGATAGAGCCAATAGACCAAGCCGAGCGCGAACATATTCTTGCTGCGTTCTGCTTCTCGGTTTCCGAGTCCCGAATCGACGAGCGCTTCTTTTGAAAGCCGGCTCATGTCGACATCGATGAGTTCAAATCCGCGTTCGCGCAGTTCGGCAATCGGGTCTTCGCCTTCGGAATAACCCGCCAATTTCAAATTTCGCGAATCGAATCCACCTCGGTTGACGATGGCCATTCCCCGGTCTTTGAGCTCGGCGACATACTTGCGCAGAGCGGCGGCGTTCATGGCCACGAGCGTGTCCACCTTGCTGCCCGGAGTATGAATTTCGACGCTCCCAAAGTGGATTTTAAATCCTGAAACACCCGAAACCGTACCCGCCGGAGCTCTGATTTCGGCCGGAAAATCGGGAAAAGTGCTCAAGTCGTTGCCGTGGAGGGCGCTGGTATTGGAAAATTGAAAACCCGTGAGCTGCATTCCATCGCCGGAGTCTCCCGCAAACAAGATTGTCGCTTGGACGATTTCAGTGGTTTCCATCACAAAATCAGGCGAGTTTTTTGGCTTCGATTCCGCGCTCAATCACTTTGAGCACCTCGGGGGCGTACCTCTTGATGGCCGATTCAACCCCGTTTCTGAGTGTCATTTGGTTGACGCTGCAGCCGATGCAGTTTCCGTGCAGCTCGACCACCGCCGTGAGGTCGTCGCGGAGCTCTACCAGGGTGATATCGCCCCCGTCGGTTTTGAGAAACGGCCGAATTTCGGCCAAGGCGAGCTGAATGCGATCGAGGGTCGTCGACATGGGGTCTTTGTTCAAAATTCGTTCAGGGGGTCTGTGGTTTGCGCCGCGGGCCACACCCCGCCATGGTCGTAATTCGAACCACCTCGGTGGGGGGCAGGGTTTCGTTGCGGATGCTGAGTTGTTCCACGGTGTTTTTGGCCATTTCGACAAAAATCTTCGCCACTTCTGTATCGCCTTGGAGCACCGCGGGCCTGCCCACGTCTCCGGCTTCGCGTATGCTTTGAACGAGCGGAACTTCAGCGAGAACGGGCAAGCTCAGACTCTCGGCCAATCGGCGAACTCCCGCTTGTCCAAAGACGGGAAATCGAACTTCGGGCTGTCCGGGGGGGCTAAACCAAGCCATGTTTTCAACCAGTCCGAGCACGGGTACGTTGATGGATTCCATTCGAAACATCGCGATTCCCTTTCGCGCATCGGCCAGGGCGATGGGCTGAGGTGTGCTGACGATGACCGCCCCGCTCAGCGGAACGGCTTGAACCAGACTGAGGTGTACATCGCCGGTTCCGGGAGGCAAGTCGATAATCATAAAATCCAAATCGCCCCAATGCGTCTCTCCAATCATTTGCTGAAGCGCTTTGGTGGCCATGGGGCCCCGCCAAACGACGGCCTGATCCGTGCCCGCAAAAAAACCGATCGACAGCATTTTTACGCCGTACACTTCCACCGGGTCCATCAACCGCCGTCCATTGACTTCAATGCTACCCGGACGCTCGTTCAAGGCATCGAACATCAGCGGCATCGAGGGGCCGTGAATGTCGGCGTCGATCAATCCGACCGAAAACCCCATCTGAGCCAGTGCCACCGAAAGATTGGCTGCGATGGTCGATTTTCCGACCCCCCCTTTGCCCGAGGCCACCGCAATGATGTGCTTGACACCGGGGAGCGCGGCTCCGCGTATTTGGGGCGCCACCGCGTTTTCGGCCAGCGCAATTCGCACTTTGACCTTCGCTTTTTCGTGGACCTTTCGATGGATGGCTTCGAGGATGTCGACCTCGAGTTTCTTTTTGACCGCGAGGGCTGCCGAGGCGCAGAGCACATCGATTTCGACCTCGTCTCCAAAGATTTGAATGTTGCGAAGATGCCCCGCGCTTACAATGTCTTGCCCTAAACCGTGTGCTTGAACCGATTTGAGGGCTTCTTCAATTTTCGTGCGATCGAACGCTGCCATAGAATACAAAGTTAGGGGCGACGAAGCTCGGCGTCTACCGGAATTCCATCTCTAGGTGTAGGGGTCCAAATCCATTTCGATCAAGGGATTCCAGCAGAGCGCTTCAAAGCGTACCACCCGGTCCTCCCTCACTTCAACCCCCTCTGCTTCCAAGAGTTCGCGCATGCGGTCGGGGCTCGAAAAGTGGTGTTTGCCCGTGAGCAAGCCGTTGCGGTTTACGACCCGGTGGGCGGGCACGTCGCCCTGGGCGTGGCTGTGGTTCAGGGCGTAGCCAACCAGCCGAGGCGAACCCCCCAGCAGTTTGGCAATAATGCCGTAGCTGCTCACCCGACCTTTTGGAATTTGCCGTACCACGCTGTAGACCGCTTCGTAAAAGTCGTTTTGATCGGCCTTCACGGAAGCGAAAATTCCAAATAGGCGATGGGCTTCCCCTCGGCCCGCCAACGCTTTTCGTAGGCCGTTTGCACATCGAACAAAAGAGGGTGTCGCCCTTCGCGGCTTTGGGTGTCGATGTCGTGCATGGCCGTGTGAATTTGAGCGCCGAGCCCGTTGAGAATTCCCTCGGTGTACCCGTAGAGAAATTCAGAGTCGGTTTTGAGGTGAATTCGACCGCCGGCACGCATGATTCTGCGATATCGCTTCAAAAAATCGGGGTGTAAAAGCCTGTGCTTGGCGCGTTTGAATTTGATTTGGGGGTCGGGAAAAGTGATCCAGATTTCGGAGACTTCGCCTACTTCAAACGCCCCTTCGATTCGGCTGATGTCTGTTCTCAAAAAGGCGGCATTGCCGAGATTTTCGAGAGCTACCGCTTTGGCGCCTTTCCAAATTCGAGCCCCTTTGATGTCGATTCCGATAAAGTTCTTGGCTTCAAATCTGCGCGCCAGTTCAACCGTATACTCTCCACCACCGCAGCCCAGTTCGAGCACCAAGGGTTGATCTTTGACAAACAAGCCTCCGTTCCAGCGGCCTTTGAGTTCGATGCCCCCGTCGAGTTGGCTCAGTTCGGGTTGAATGAGGTGTGCAAATGTCTTGTTCTCGGCGAACCGACGCATTTTATCCTTGCCCATGGGTGCAAAGTTCGTTCGTCGTTAGAGTTCTAAAGCCCTCGCAGCTCAAACTGCGCATGGCCGCGTTCGCCTTGGGCGTCGTAGTAGTCGAGAAAGCGCAACTTAAAAAAGCCTTTAGATCCCGCGTCGACAATGTAAATCCAGTTTGTTTCGACGGTGTATTGACCGTCGTCGAGGCTAAAGCGCTTCCAATCGTAGCCAATCGCGTTCTGAGCATTCGAAAACACTGCATTCTGCGCTTCGGCCAGAGTGATGCTTTCCCAATCTGCTCCAACCCATTTTGCCACGCGAAGGCGGTTCGGGTCGGTAAGTACTCCCCTGACCAGGTAGGCCAAGGTGTCGCCTTGATCGGTTAGATCGAAATCGGTGTATTGAGTAAAGAGCAAATCCCAGTCCTGAGATTCGGGTTCGATCGAGAGCTGTCGGTTGGTGGGAAGGTCGAATTCAGAACGCCTGAATTGATTTACGCGAAACACCCGGCCGATTTGGTCGTCGCCCCCGTCGAGTTTGGCATGGCGAAACAACAAAGTGTCTCCGCGCTCTCCCAAGACTTGAAATTTTCGAAAACCGAGCGAATTGCCCGAGGCGTCGAAGCCGAGGTCGAGAATGGTCACTTCGCGCCGACTTGTTTTGTCGAGATTCCACCAGTGGCCGATGGCTGTGTGTTGGGCGCTTCCGTCGGGACGGTCGTAGGCCCATGGGCCGCCGAAAGCAGTGTCGGAAATGGATGAAAAGTTCGTGTCGCCCGTGGATCGCGCAAACATGAAATTTGCCGAGTTGAGGTAGACAACGGCCTGATTTTCTTGCCATTCGAACGACAAACTCCACACATCTCGAACCACTGTTTTGGCAAATTGACCGGTCGAGAGATTGAAGTATAATGCGTTGCGGTAATCGCCTCCCATCGAAGCCGTAATGCTCCCTTCAAGGGAAGGGGGATAGAGGTTTTCTTCCTTTTCGCATGAAGCCAAAACGGCCAGGGCACATATTCCCAAAAACAGCCTGAGCATCATCAGTTGAGTGCGATTTTAATCGAGGTGAAGAAGCTTCGCCCTCTGAACATGGGTCTCGAACCCGCTCCCGAGTGCACCCCCGAACCGGCATTCGACACGGCCAAACTCTGAACATCCAAGAGGTTTCGTCCCCCGATCGTCCATTGAATTTTGCCCTTCCAGAATTTTTCTGTCGCGCTGCATTCGAGATAATGGAAATCTTCGAGCGAACCCAATTCAACTCCGTCCTCGCCCAAAGCCACCAGCGGGCTGGAGCCTTGATAGCGGTAGGTGGTCTGAAATCCGAAACGCTTCGAAGGGCGCCAGTAGTCGAAACCGGCACTGAATTCAGGGCTTTGATAGGTCTTGGCATCGCCCGAGCCCGATTCGAATGCTTGCCAAATGTGCGATGCCCCCGTTCTGAACTTGAAGTCAGGGTGGATTTCGTATCCGAGTTCGATTCGAAAGCCCACGCTTTGGGTGGACGCCAAATTGACGTACGAATAACGCACTTCGTCTATTTGGGCGAGTTCGATTTGTTCGAAGACTCGGTTGAAGAAGAACAGGGGTTCTAAGCTCCAACGGTGCACCGCGTCTTTTGAATGCGTCCATTGGAGGCCGAGGTCTGCGTGATGGCTGTATTCGGCCGTGAGTTCAGGATTGCCGTAGAGATTGTGATTTGCGTCTACAAATTCTAGGTAAAGCTCTTTAATTGAAGGAGTTCTGAAACCCCTTGCGTACGAAGCACGCAGTTGAAGCGAAGGGTGCAAACGGGCTTTGAGGTGAACCGAAGGCACGGGTTGAGCAGCGAATGCACTGTTGTAGGACACCCTCAGAGCCGGCTGCAGCGTCCATTTCGGGGCGAAGTTCCAGCGCAAACTCCCGAAGGCGGCATAGTCTTCGATGCGGCGGTTCGCACCTTCGATTCGATCTCCCGATGCTTGTTCAAGGCTCACTTCATATCCCAATTGCCATGAAATCGCAGAGCCCGAGGTCGAATCGCGCTCTCGGTTTCGAGCATAGGTGCCCCTCGAAAGCCACTGGGTGGCGCGGTTGGTGTCGGCCGAAGAAAGACCGGGGCTCAGCTCTTGCCAACCTTCGACCAAATTGCGGTTGTACAGCGTATTGGTTCTCAAAAAGTCTGAAAATGAAGCGAGAATCTCCACGCGATCGCTTAATCCAACCGGAGCGGAATAGCTCAGAGAACCCAATTGCCGGCGCGTCCCGAACCAAGTGTCGAAGGCGTAGTCGGAAAACGGGCTGCGTCTTTCGCCCTTGTCTTTGACCAATTCGTCGGTGAACATCCATCGCCCGACCAATTGACCTCGCCCCAGAGGATGGGTCAACTTGCCATCGACGAACCACAACTCTTTTTGGTTCCAGTCCATCGAACGCTGTCCGGTGTCGACCGCGCTCCAGCCATCGAAAAAGTTTCGACCCGCCGAGATGTCTGCCGTCAGCTTCTGATATCCGGGCAGGGGCATCGAAAGGTTGGCCCCGAAATTGGTTTGTCCGAAGCTCTCGTAAAGCATGTCGGCGCTTGCGCGAATTTTGCCCGCTTCGTTCCTCTTTGAAATGATATTCACCACACCCGCAAGGGCGTTGGAGCCGTAATTGACCGACATCGGGCCTTCGATAATCTCGATGCGCTCGATGCTGTTGGTCGGGATTTGAGACAAATCGAGCTGGCCGTCGAGCCGTCCGACCACAGGCACTCCGTCGAGCAGCACTTTGACATGTTCTCCGCTCAAGCCTTGAATCGACAAGCTGCTCCCGAACACACCATCATTGGCGATGCGCAAATTGAGTTGGTCGTTCAGGGCTTGGTCGAGGGTCACGGCCCCGCGTTCTTGCAGGCGTTGGGCATCGATGACGCGCACATTCTGAACACTCTCAGAACTCTGCGTAGGGCCGTATTGCGCGGTCACCACCACGGGGTTGAGCTCTTGAGTTCCGGGCAAAAGTTTGATGTTCAGCGACTGGCCGGGCGCGATGGAATCAGAAATACTCTGATATCCAACGAAAGTAGCCGTCACCCGGGCGTTTCGCTCTGTCTTGTTGGGGCTGCACCCTTCTAGTCCGCCTACCTGAAGCCACTTTTTACCCCCTTGCTCTTCAAAAACGAGGTGGACGTATTCCACGGGTTTGCCCGTGTTCGCATCGATGGCGCACACCAAAGGCTGAGCCACCGCCCGCAGCGTCGACAGCGTCCCCATCAGGACGCAACACCCAAGAACAAGACGCGTGCGGAGCGGAGGCAACATCAAATTCTAGCGCTTTACGAGCAGTCGAACAGAACTCCTCTGGCCATTGCTTTCGAGGGCGAGAACATACAGCCCGTCGGCCAAGTCGGCTACAGAAATCTGACCCTTGGGCTCGGCGATGCTGCGGAGAATTCGCCCGTGCATGTCGAGAATGGTCAAAGACTCGATGGATTCCGTGCTCGAAACTTCGAAGAAATCGGCCGCAGGATTGGGAAACACCGAGCGAATGGAAGGTCCGAATTCATCGGCGCTGAAAATATTGGACGGGCGCTGGACAAAGCTGAAGTTTCCGGTTTGAGATCCCGAAAAGGCAGTGAAGTATACCTGATACACTCCCCCTGCTTTGCTCTCGGCAAAAAACGAAAGAGAGTCGGGGATAAACCACTGAAAGGCCGCGTTGTCAAAATACTTCCAATCCGAACCGATGCGCGAAACATTCAAATCGTCTCGAGCGTACAATGCAGAATCTGCAATGGCGGGGAGCTCTGCGCGCACTTCGGCCGTTTGGACGCCGATATTGCTCTGGGTGCCGGTTACGGGGTACCAAATGACGCTGGGGCCCGCTTGGATGCCTTCGAAATAGCGCCGAAAGACGAGGTCCCAAGACGAGGAAAGCGGTTCGCGGTCGAGGAACTGCCCGTTTGCCGCATCATAATAAAAGAAGTTCTTGCCCGGATAATTCAACTTGCTGGTGGTCACCGTGGTTTCAAAACCTCCGACAAGCGGAGCCAAACGGAACGAAATCAAACCGGAGGCTTTCATGTACTTGATCAACATTTTGGAATAGCTGCCATCGGCCCATTGAAGCACGAAAATCCGGCTGCCGTTTACGTCGTGCGTAATTTGATTGTAGGTTCCCCATCCATAATCGGGATGTGCCCCGCTGCCCGTATTGTTGAGCGCGCCGACTTCCCAAGCCTCCGTAGAATTGTGGAGCGGGTTGTTGCGCATGCCCGAGGTGTCGAGACCGGCCCAGTCGTTGGTGTCGGTGGCCGCTACCCAAGCTTTTACGCCCTTGGCTTCGTTGATTAACACAGCTGCATCGACCGTGCGCGCCGTGAAGGCGAGGTCCCAGTTCAGCGCGGGTTCGGTGCGGATAAGACCATTGGCGAGCGAATAATAAAGATCGTTCGAGTAGCCCGCACCAAGGCTGAGGTCGATCGTTTGCTGGGCCGAGAGGTTGATGAAACCACAAGCCATCACAGAAAGGAACAGCGGTCGAAACATGGGGTTTATTTAGAATGATTCCATACAGGCCAAAAGTAGGTCTCCGCGATTCACCTTGCAAAGGTTTTTCGGAAAACCGATGTGTTCATATGACGAAAATCAGGTTTAAAAGTTCGGGATGCGGATTGCTTTTGGAGTATTGAATTGGGGTCTGGGGCACGCCACGCGTTCTGAATGCCTGATTCGCAGGTGGATTGAGGCAGGGCACGAAGTGCTCGTTTGGTCAGACGGGGCCGCTTTGGACTATCTGCGGGCTGCATTTCCGGCCATCGAGTTTGTAGAATCTCCGCTTCCGAGCATTCATTATCGCCGGCGTCCGCTTTGGTTTGGCTTGATGCTGCAGGCGCCCCGGATGCTGCTCGAGACGCGCAGAGAACAAAAGCGGTTCGCTCGGTTTTGCCGCGATCGATCGATCGACATCGCCGTTTCGGACAATCGCCCCGGCTTGGGTTATTCGGGGGTTCCGAGTGCCTACATCAGCCATCAACTCGAAATTCCGGTTCCCGGTTTCTTCGGCCATCTGGTGAATCGAACCCATCGCAGGGCGATGAGGGGGTTTGCCTGCGTCGCGATTCCCGATGCCCCTGCTGTCGAAGAGCGGGGGATGCTGTCGGGTGCGCTGAGCAGCCCGGTCCACCCCATCTCGTCTCGATGGATGTGGTTGGGTCACCTCAGTCGGTTTTCCCAAAGAGAACCCGATCGACCTTCGACCGGCCGCAACGGGGCCATACTGATTGTTTTGAGCGGCCCCGAGCCTATGCGCAGTCAATGGGAAGGCATTCTGGTCGAGCAAATGCAAGACCTAGATACACATCGATTCCGCCTGGTACGCGGATGTCCGGGACGCCCCGACTACGGTGCGCACATCGAGGTTTACGAACGCCTCAATGCGTCCGAGCTCGGAGTCTTGTTGGACACATCGACGTGCTTGATCTGTCGTTCGGGCTACTCAAGCCTGCTCGACGCACTTTGGACGGGCATTCCGCTGCACTGCATCCCCACGCCTGGCCAAGCCGAACAAGAATACCTCGCCCTTCACCTGAACGGCAAATGCGGCATTCCATGGTCGCGACAGTCTGAATTTGATCTTCGCAAAACGCTTGAATCGAAGAATTGGAAAGCCCTCGATCGCGAACGTGCCCTGCCCCCTGATGCTGAGCGCCTGCTACTTTGCGCGCTTCAGGGTGAAGGCAAAGGCTGAGCCCACGCCCTCGGCACTGCGCACATTGATCGATTGTCTATGCGCTTCGATGATGTGCTTGACAATGGCGAGACCAAGACCCGAACCTCCGGCTTCGCGGGTTCGGCTTTTGTCGACTCGATAAAATCGCTCGAAAACCCGGGGCAAGTCCTTTTCGGGAATGCCCAAGCCGTTGTCGTTCACCTCGACCAAGACGTTTTGGTGCATGTCAAAAAAGCGCACCTCGACCACTCCGCCCTCTTTTTTGCTGTACTTGATGGCGTTGATTATCAAATTAAAAAGGACTTGTTCTACCTTTTGGCGATCGGCGTGCACCCAAACCGACGAAGGGCTGTCTTTGCTTATTTTGAGTTTGACCTGTCTCTTTTCGGCTTTGTCTTCGAGCTGGTCGAAAACATCTCGCACGGCCTCGATGAGGTCAAAATCGGCCCATTTTAGATCGAGGGCTCCGGCTTCGAGGCGGTTGATGTAGTCGAGGTCGTTGACCAAGTCGATCAATCGATCCACGCTTTTCCCCGCTCGTTTGAGGTAGCGGGTATTGTACTCGGGGTCGTCGATGGCCCCGTCGAGCAGGGTGAGCAAATACCCCTGAATGTTGAAAATGGGCGTTTTGAGCTCGTGCGCAATGTTTCCGAGAAATTCTCGGCGGTATTCTTCGCGTTCGCGCAGATCTGAAATTTCGCGCTCTCGCTCTTCGCTCCACTCCTGCACTTCGCGTTGAACGAGTTCGAGATCAGACGATTTGGCCAATTCGTCTTCGTCTCGGGCACTGCCGCTTCGCAGTTCGTGAATGTTCTTGTAAATCAATTTGATTTTTTCGTACACAAACCGATCAGCCGCGTACCAAGAGGCCAGAAACGTGCTCAAGCTCATGGTGGCCAGTACGATGAGCAGCGGACCTATTTGGCGCGAATCAAAAACCTCGTCGCCATAAATCAGCGCCGCGCTCAGGCCGAGCAGTCCTGCGACGATCGAAGCGAAAAGCGCGAGCAATACCGGCCGTTCGAAGCGCATTCGCCTTGAGATGAAGTTTCTTTATACCTCGAATTTGTAGCCGACCCCTTTGACCGTTTTGATGTAGCCTTCGCCGATTTTTTCTCTCAGCTTGCGAATGTGCACATCGATGGTCCTGCCGCCCACGACGACTTCATTTCCCCATATTCTGTCGAGGATTTCGTCTCGGTTGAACACCTTTCCGGGCTTCGATGAGAGCAAACTCAGCAATTCAAATTCCTTTCGAGGTAAATCGAGCTTCTTTCCTTTCAAGCGCACCTGATATTTTTCGAGGTCGATGCTGAGGTTGGTGTATTCCAACACCATGTTCTTGGGCAGATCCTGGGTGGTGAACCTGCGCAACAAGGCCCGAATTCGACTAATCAACACCTTGGGCTTGATCGGCTTGGTGATGTAATCGTCGGCACCCGCATCAAAACCCGCTACTTGGCTGTAATCCTCGCCCCGCGCCGTGAGAAAGGCAATGAGCGTATGAGAAAGCTCGGGCGTCGTGCGAATGGCGTCGCAGGTTTCGATTCCGTCCATGCCTGGCATCATCACATCGAGCAAAATCAAATGGGGCTTGTGCTGTTTGGCGAGGGCCACGGCATCTTCGCCATTGGAAGCCGAACTCACTTGAAAACCTTCCTTCTTCAGATTGTAGCCTACAAATTCGAGGATATCGGGCTCGTCGTCGACCAGCAAGATGCGGTAATCGTTGGATTCCATGGTTTTGTTGGCTGAGATTCTCGAACTATTGCGGACAGTCGGTGCTCAAAGGTAGCCTCGCAAACTCTTTTTGATTCACAAAAGGATCGCTTCCGACGAACAATCGCGCTCTTAATATTGACATAACTCAGGGCAAAATCGAAGCAGGTACCTTTGGACGCTCTTTTTTCCTACGTCTTCTCTCAATTTGACTTCATGAATCGCAAAATTACGATCTCTCTCGCCGTCTTGTCCGTAGCCCTCATGGGAAGCATCCACCAACTGAGTAGCTACTCGGGCGGAGCGCAAACGGCGGTATCAGGTTCTCCTCTGAGCTCAAACGCCACGTGCACCAATTGCCACAGCGGTCCGGCTTTGAGCACGCAGACGATGAGCATCTCGACAAATATTCCCCCGGCGGGTTTTCAACCGAACACGAATTACACCATCACGGTGACCGCTCAAGCGAACGGGGCCGCGGTGGGTAAAATCGGTTTTATGTGCAGTGTCGAAGGCGCCGGCGCCCATCAAGGGGTTTTGAGCAGCACAGGCGGCGACACTTGGTTGCCCATTGCCAACTTCATCACGCACACATCTTCGGGCAACACTCCCACTGCGGGCAGCCGCTCTTGGAGTTTTCAGTGGAACTCGGGAAGCGCCCCCTCGGGAACTGTCATTTATGCCGCGGTCAACTTCGCCAATGGAACCGGCAGTACCTCGGGTGATGTCATTACCTCCGGTCAGCTCACGGTGAACCAAGCGCCTCCGGTCGTTACGGGCTCGGACCTCGTCATCACCGGCATTGTGGACGGTCCGCTCAGCGGCGGAGTTCCCAAGGCTATTGAGATTTATGTGGTGAATGCGGTGAGCGACTTGAGCGTGTACTCGGTGGCCAACGCCAACAACGGAGGCACCTTTACCGTGACTCCTTTCGTTTTCCCCGCCGTTCCGGCAGCAGCGGGTAGCCGAATCTACATTGCCTCAGAGGCTCCCGGCTTTACCTCTTATTTTGGCTTTGCACCGACCTACACCAGCAGTGTGGTCAACATCAACGGAGACGATGTGGTCGGCTTGTTCAACCAAGGCAACCTCGTTGACGTTTTCGGCACGCCGGGAGTAGACGGAACGGGCACCCCATGGGAATACACAGACGGTTGGGCCTATCGCGTCAGCGGCACAGGTCCAAACCCGGTGTTTACACTGGCCGAATGGACCTTCTCGGGCATTGATGCCCTCGACAATACTCTGACGAATGCGGCGGCAGCAAATTCTTGGCCGATCGGCACCTACGTAGGAGGCTCTGCGGCCTTGCCCCAACTCGAAATAACCGAGGTGATGAGCGAGAGCGGCCTCGCGGGTGTTTTGGACGCCGAGTGGTTCGAGATTGCCAATGTGGGAGCCGTACCTGTAGACTTGAACGGTTGGTCTTGGGATGATGCCTCAAACACGCCCGGAACGCACACCTTTGGCAGCATCGTGATTGCTCCCGGAGCGCGAATCGTCGTCGGCGACTGGACTTCGGCCTTGAGCACTGCTTGGTTGTCTGAGTGGTATTTGACCGGTTCGGGCCTTCAAATTGTGGCGATTGACCAGTTCAATACCATCGGCTTTTCGGATATCGACAATACCGGAGACCAACTCTATCTCTACGATGCGAACGACACACTCCGAAGCACGGCGGTTGTAGGCGTCCCCACGGCCGGAGTTTCGGCTACTTATTCAGGCGGAACATCCACGGGCAATTCAGCTGTGGGCGTGGGTGGAGCTTATGCCTCTACGGGCGGCGACATCGGTTCTCCGGGCAATCTGAGCCCGTCGATTCCGTCTGCGATTCCTACCTATTCGCTCGACCAACTCGATGGCGTTGACCCCATTACAGGGGTTGCGGACTCCTTGACCACCTACTGCCGCGTCTACGGTACGATTTTCACCATCGACTTCGACGGAAACGCGGGCTACAGCTTCTGGATTAAAGACGGAACCGGCGGCATCAACGTCTTCAACTTTGTCGACGTGGGCACCTTTGTGGCCAACGTGGGCGATTCAATCAAAGTGGTTGGCGAAATCGAGCAGTTCAACGGCCTTATCGAGATTGTGGCCGACACCTTTGCCGTGATCAGCAGCGGCAACTCGATCGGCAGCCCCACTTTGGTGACGACGATCGACGAAAGCACCGAAAGCGACTACATTCAAATTGCCAACGTCAGCCTGGTCACCCCTTCGCAGTGGCCGGCGGCGGGCTCGAGTGCCAATGTGGACGTCACCGATGGCAGCAACACCTTTTTGATCCGCATCGATTCCGACACCGACATCGACGGCAGCCCGGCCCCCACCGGCTTGTTTAGCGTTCGCGGCGCCGGAGGGCAGTTCGACAATACCTCGCCGTACACTGCGGGCTATCAGATTCAACCGAGTTCGTTGGCCGATATCCAAGCCTTCGTTCCAACCACGCCTACCGTAAATTTTGTCGGAGGCGCGCAGAGCTTTCCCGAAGCAGGCGGAAGCACAACCATTCAGCTTTCGATCAATCCCGTGGCGACCGGAGCCGGTGTGGTTCAATTGACGGTTGCTCCGAACGCAGGCTTTACGCCCGCCGATGCCAATACGCTTCCCGCCACCGACCCCGTCACCGGAATCATCACCTTGCCTTATGCCGCAGGAGATAGCGTCCTTACGGTAACGGTAAATGTGGTCGACGATACCGATCAAGAAGGAAACGAATCGGCCGTGGTGAGCATTACCTCAGGCGGAAGCCTCACCGTGGGCACTTTGAATGCCTACACCTTCACCATTCTCGACAACGATATTCCCATCCCAACCTATACCATCGGCTCGGTGTCTACGGTCGACGGAGTGGGCCTGCCCGATTCGCTCGGGGTGTACTGTAAAATTCAAGGGGTCGTTCACGGCTTCAACGTTCAGAACCCTTCGGGAACCAATGCCCAGTTTACGGTGATTGACGCCACGGGTGGATTGAGCGCCTTTTACAGCCTCAACAATGTGCCCTACAACCCCACTGAGGGCGACCTGGTGCGCATTGTCGGTACCATCGATCAGTTCAACGGGCTCACCGAGATCATCCCCGACTCAATTGTGGTGATTTCGACAGGCAACCCCACTGTGACGCCCCTTGTGGTGACCCAACTCAACGAGTCGACCGAAAGCGAGTTGATTCGCATCAACAACCTGAGCTTGGTGACTCCATCTCAGTGGCCCTCGCCGGGCTCGAGCGTCAATATCGACGTTACAGATGGAGTGAATCTCTACATTATGCGAATCGACGCAGATACCGACGTAGACGATGTGGTTTCGGCCCCGACCGGCACCTTCGACCTGATCGGCATCGGAACCCAATTCGACAACAGCAACCCGTATACTTCGGGCTACCAGATTATTCCTCGCTACGCACAAGACGTATTGCTCCCCGCCCCGCCTTCGCTCTCGATTACCGAGATCATGCCCGGCAGCAACATCTCAGACCCCACGCTCAACGCAGACTGGTTCGAGATTGTGAATACGGGCGCAACCCCGGTCGATTTGGGCGGCATCAGCTTCGACGACAACAGCTTTATCCCCGGAACCGGAGTGCTCCCGAGCTACGTTCTCCAGCCCAACGAGGCGGTGGTTGTTTGGGACGGACTGAGTGCCGACGAGGCCAATTTTGCCAGCGAATGGAGCACGGCAGGAAGCTTTGAGATCATTTCTACAGACGAACTTGCCTCGGGCTTCTTCCAACCGCTCGCTCAAAGCGGAGATGCGGTGGTTCTCTACGACCCCATCGCGGGCGAAATTTGCCGCGCTGAATACCTCAATGCCCTTCCGGGAGTTTCGGTTGAGTTCGATTCGAACTGTAATTACCTCGGCAACTCTGTGCCCACCAACGGCGGTGCATGGACTTCGGTTGGCGGCGACATCGGCTCTCCGGGCAATTTGGGTCCTTGGAGCATTTACGACGGCTCGGGCATCGTCGGAAATGTGTATCCGAACCCTGCCTCAGACCTCGTGAACATCGAACTCAGCGATGCAAGCGAAACCGTGGTTTCCATTTACGATCTCAGCGGACGCAAGGTCTTTGAAGCTTCGGGCATCCGCGGCAGCTACGAACTGTCTGTGTCGAATTGGTCTTCGGGCATGTACATCCTCCGAATCGCGCAGCAAAACAAGCTCGCCACGGTTCAGTTGAACGTTCGTTAAGCCTCTTTTTTCTCGCTGATGAAAGGGGTCCCGCAAGACCCCTTTTTTTAGCTTGTCACCGAAGCCTTTCCAAGTGATTGAGTCCTTAGTTTCCCTGTTGAACATCTTCGGAGCGTTCGCACTTTTCATGTACGGAATGAAGGTGTTGAGCAACGCCATGCAACAAGTGGCCGGAAGGAGGCTGCGCACGGTGTTAGGGGCCCTGGCTTCGAATCGATATCGGGCGCTGTTAACGGGGATTACGGTTACCGGCCTCATCCAAAGTTCGAGCGCGGTTACGGTCTTGGTCGTGAGTTTCGTCAACGCGGGCATGCTGCACTTGCTCGAGGCGATTTACTTGATTATGGGCGCCAACATCGGCACCACGATCACGGCTTGGCTGGTGGTGTTCTTTGGATTGGGCGAGTTCAACATCATCGCCCTCACTTTGCCTTTGATCGGTCTGGGGTTTTCGCTCTTTTTCTTCAAGGGCAATCGGTTCAAGTCTTTGGGCGAGGCGACCATTGGTTTTGGACTGCTCTTTTTGGGACTAGGCCTGTTGAGACAGTCGCTGCCGGGATTCGACCAAAGCGTGGAGTTGAAAGAGTATTTGGCCTCGCTGGTCCTGCCGGGCGGAGGTTATCTGGAGCAGATCTTGTTGTCGAGTCTTTTTGTGGTGATTGGCTTTTTGTTTACCGCGGTCATTCAGTCTTCGAGCGTAGCCACGGCCTTCACCATCGTCTTGACCTACGAGGGCTACATTCCCCTTCCCTTGGCTTTGGCCCTTGTTTTGGGAGAGAATATCGGGACAACGGTCACCGCAAACATCGCCGCATTCGTGGCCAATGTGCATGCCAAGCGAGCGGCGCGAGCTCATCTGCTCTTCAACGTTTTCGGGGTGCTTTGGGCGCTTCCTTTTTTGCCTTTATTTACGCCACTTGTCCGAAATCTGGGGCGCTATTGCGCCGAAGCTTTCAATGGGTCTGATGCCACCGAAGCCGTGGTATACACCTTTGCTCTTTCGATTTTTCACAGCGCGTTCAACATTGCGAATACGCTGATTTTTATTGTTTTCAATTTGTCCAAAAAACTCGAGAAATTTCTCTTGCGCTGGATGCCTTCACGGGCTTCGGCCGACGAGGAGTTTCACCTGGAATTTATCGAAGGGCGTTTGACGAATACTTCAGAACTCTCCATCGTCGAAGTGCGCAGAGAATTGGCGCTCTTCGCCCGACAAATCGAAAAGGGCTTCAAACTCTTGCCGCGCATTTTACTCGAGCCCGACGAAAGCGTTCAAGAAGAGTATCTCGAAAAGATCGAGCGCATCGAACACATCACCGATAAGATGGAACTCGACATTGCCAATTATCTGTCGAAAGCAAGCCGGCAAGAAGTGAGCAACGAGGCGAGCCAACAAATTCGAAATATGCTTTCGGCGGGAAACCACCTTGAGCGCATCGGAGACTTGATCTTAAAGGTGGGCATTTACATGGTGCGCCGAAAGCAAGAAAAAGCCTTTTTTACCCCTGAATTGAGGCGATATCTGCTCGAATTTATGGAAGTGGTCGGGGGTTCCATTCAACAGATGATTGAGAATGTGGCCGTAGAACCCGAAAAAATCGATTTGCAGGCCACGCGCAACATCGAGCGCGCGATTAATCGGCAGTTTGCGGAGCTGCGAAAAGACTATCTCAAGGCCATGGAGCAGAATAAATATAAGGTTCCGAGTGGCTTGTATTATCACGATTTGCTGAGCGAACTCGAGCGGGTGGGAGATCATGTTGAACGCGTAAGCGAAGCGCTGTCTGACGCCCGTTGAAAGGTCTATTCCAGAACGATTAATGGGCTCAGACTTTCGTTGCTGCGGTTGAGCGCCCGATCGAGCAAAACGAAAGAAAATTGCAAGCTGTCTGAACTGCGCAGGCTAATGTCCATATCGAAATCGATATACCCTTCCAAGGCTTTGTTCTGACCTTCGGGCGTGAGGTTTGGAATACGCGTGTTGAAGTCGTAGTCGAATACCTCGATCACCGTGTCTCCGTCGGCCTCGAAGGTCCGAACGAGCAAGTTGACGTCAAACGGGGGCACGGTGTCCGATTGCTCGAGCCCGATATCTCCGTTTCCATCGGTAAAATAGAGGCGCACCTTGAGGTTGTCGATGTCGACCCCCCCAATGGTTTGGCTGCTCTGTTCGTACGATTCGAACCGCAAAAACGGAACATCCGAAAAGTTGTTTTCTTTTTGACAGGCCGTCACAAAAATCAATGCGATCGCGAACGGGCTTAATTTTGATCTCAGCGTTTTGGTCGTGAATTTCTGCATGGATGCCAAGCGTTCAAGGGCCTAACAGAACGCAATTTAACTCTCTTTAGCGTGTCAATTCCCTTGACTTATCCTGATCTCGACCGCCTGTTTTCCATCGACAGTGCCTCAGACTTCGAACGGATGGCTTTGGAACTCTGTGCTTTTCAGCGAGCGAACAATTCGGTTTACGGCCGTTGGTGCGCCTTGATGCGCGCGCCCGATCAGATCGAGAAGTTCGAAGAAATCCCTTTTTTGCCCATTTCGTTTTTTAAAACGCAGCGGGTGGCCGCGTTCGAAGGCGAGCCCGAACTGAACTTTGAGAGCAGCGGAACCGGCGGGGGCACCCCTTCAATACACCGTGTTCTGGACGCCAAATGGTATAGGGCTTCTTTGTTGGAAGGTTTTAAAAGAGCTTTCGGAGAGCCTTCAAACTGGGTTTTCTTGGCGCTTTTGCCCCATTATTTGGAGCGAGGCGGTTCGTCTCTGGTGTGGATGTGTCGAGAATTGATGGAGGCTTCGGGTTCAGAAGGCGGTTTTTATCTCGACGATTGGGATGCGCTCAATGCCAAACTCCTTGAACTCGAGGCGTTTTCAGACAAAAAGCCCATACTGATCGGCGCGGCTTACGCTCTGCTCGATTGGGCGGAAAGGCATCGCTTGCCGTTGGCGAGAACAGTGGTTGTCGAAACCGGGGGTATGAAAGGCCGCGGAAGAGAGCTGGTTCGCGATGAGTTGCATTCGAGGCTTTGCTCGGCTCTGGGGCTTTCGGGCATCGCTTCAGAATACGGCATGACCGAAATGCTCTCTCAAGCTTGGAGTGCCGATTCGGGTGTTTTTCGCACCCCGCCTTGGCTTCGGTTTTTGGTGCGCGACCCTCGAGATCCGCTCGATTCGGGAAGGGCACGGGGCAGGGGGGGCTTGAATGTGGTTGATTTGGCCAATGTGCATTCGTGCAGTTTTCTGGCCACCGACGATCTCGTACACATCGACGAGCAAGGCCGGATTTCGATCGAAGGCCGCCGAGACGGATCAGACTTGCGGGGCTGCAATTTGTTGAGCTTTGAGCGTTGAATGAGGCGTATTGTCGGTCTACGTGACCCTCTTTAACTCTGGTTCAAAAATTGATGGAGGTGCTTCGAACGGCTCGACTTTAAAGCGAGGGAATGCCGTTAAAAGATTGAATTTTCTCTTCAAAATCAAGCGTATGCGGTACTTTCAGCCGATGAAAATTTCTGCTTTTTTCGCAATTCTGCTCTTTGGAAGCCCGCTTTGGTCGCAACGGACTTCGAGTCGCGCCGAACTGCTTACTTCGCCCGGCGGTGAGCCCATGGCGGTGCTCAGCGACAGCACCCGGCTCACGGCTTTGCCCAATGCCGACAACTATTGCAAAGTGCGTCAGGCTTTTTTGGTGCGGGCCGAAGAGGTAGAAGGGGAAACCATTCGTTCGGGCGCGGGGCTTTACAGCTTGGGGCGCGATTCGGTCGGCAAGCTGTTTGTCGATCTCAAGGCCGAAAGCACGGTCTTGGCGGGCAAGAAGTTTAAGGGGTACAGGCGCTTCGAGCTCGAGGCTTGGGTGCACCGCTCTCGATTGATTGCTTCTACGATACCTGAGATCGAGGTGGCCGAAGCACTGAGCGAGAAGAATAAATCGGTTCAAGAGGAGCGTCTGAACAGTCTCTACGAACGAGAGGGTTTTGAAAAGAAGGAAACGGCTGAATTGGTGGTTTGGGTGCAGCGTATGGGTGGGGCTGATGTGCCCGAGGATTCTCCTTTTCGCATTATGGTGGTGAATCGAAACGGGGGCGCGACCATTGCGGTGGTGTGCAACGGGGGTTATATCGAGTTGCCGAAGGTTAAAGAGACGCGCAGCGAACACGGCTGGACGATTCACTATTTGCAAAAGCCTTCGCCCGCGATACACGAAGCGGTTGTCGAACTGGGGCTTGGTTTTATGCCTCTTTAGGTTCTGGGCTAAGGTGTTGTCTTTGAACTTTCTGTGAGCTTGCGCGCCTGAAGTTCGTCTTCGACTTGTTTCTTTTGTTTGATTCGGGGGTCTTGGGTGAATTTGTGCGCGATCCACAGGGGGATGAGCATGAGCCATCCGAAGGTGTTGTGGAATATGCTGAATACGACGATGCCGACGAGGAAGCCGATCATAAAGGCTTGGGTCCAATGGAAGGAACAGAGCTTTTGGGCTTCGCGCTCTAGGGCTTCGTCGGTCCAGGTGCGGTAGTCGGGGTCGTGCATGGGCGTTGGGCGTTTGATTACTCGATCAAGGCGGTCATGGCTTCCATGAGTTGCTTCCAGCTTTGGGCGGAGTGGGCGGCTTTTTCGGCGTCGTAGTTGGTTTGGTG
>JBGSOF010000006.1:0-25339 GCA_041739275.1 Schleiferiaceae bacterium
TGTAATAATTTGATATTGAAAAATATAGATGGAATGGTTCTGGGTGACGGTCATAACCTCTCGATTGCTGTCGGACAAATCGGTTCAAGGATCTCAAGTCGATGTAAAGCCTCTATTGTCCCCAGAAATTTCCGCTGTCCCCTCGACTGACTTTGCTCCGAAGCCCATCGCAATCGGGTGGGAATGGATCATCCGCTCCTTCAGGGCTATTGCGCAGGGGCCCCACAGTCTAAAAGCTTGAAGCACCCAAGATATTCGGGCAACTCGTCTTAGCTGTGTGGCCGAATCTATTCATAGATGTTGAGCTACATAGAATGTATTGTGTTTAACAGTTGAGAAACCTCAATAGCATGAGAACGAGTTTACCCTGCCGAGGGTCAGAGAAGAAACACATTCTGAGCAATCCCCGGAAAATTCTCCTGACTCAAGAATTGTAATACATCGTTTGCAAAAGGAACGAGAATTTAATTTACCGTGAGATATACCCTTAGCAATAAAATCTGCGATCATGAGCGGGACCGGTCCTTGAATTGCCTCTTCTGCGGAGGCGATCCCTACTTATTTTATGTGAATATCTAACTCACGACCGAGACCGATCTCTACAATCTTGGTCAGCGTAGAGACTTCAATATCAGACTTATCGTTTTCTATCCTAGAAATATACGTCCTAGAAGTGCCACTCCTCGACGCGAGTTCCTCCTGGGTCATTCCAGCTTTCTGTCGAGCTTCTCGAATCAATTGTCCAAGGCGTGGAAAGCGCCCCGATTCAAAAGGTTCGCTCATACCATAGAGAACGTCCGCACCTATTTCGAAGGGCACTCTTTCTTTTATACCGCTTTTAAGTGTTATGAATTGGATTACATTATTGAAAGATAAAGTCGCATTATTCAAACGGACTTTTTTGAGTTCTCGTAGGTCGAAAAGCACGCCTGCGGGGGAACTTTCATTCACGCCCACCTCCGTCAAAACACGGGCAAAGTCAATTACACGTTCCTCCCCATTATTGAAGGTGACATATATTTTACCCTGCTCGATCTTGATTATTCGAAGAATTCTGGGCGTCTTTATTTTTCTCATATCAGATTTTGATTCAACTCAAAGAATACTGAAAGAGCCCAGTCTCGATGATCTTCAAGCCACTGAACATCTTTTCTATGCTCATTTTCAGGTAAGTAACCCGCATAAATCTCTGAGTTTTCAATAATAAGCAAAGCCTCAAACTCTGCATAAATCGCATGGACATGAGCAGGACGATGATCGCCATTGTAAATATTAATCTTCAACCCGTCGATGCGATCTACTGTCGGCATAGCAAAAGTAATATGTATCTAATTAGATTCATTTTAAAATCGATTCTTTTATCGGCCGGCTCGCCCATTCTTGGAAAATCACCATGGCGCAATAGGGTGTATTTCCGGCTTGTATCGACTTCATCCCAGCCGATTAAATGAGCGAATATAACTACTTATTTCATCATTCCATCACCACTCAATACTTCACTCTCGGTCGCAACAAATGGTTTGAACTCTTAAATCAAAGCAATTGATCCTCCGAATGTGATCGACCAACGCCTCCATCGAATTCGGCATCGCTGTCTAAAAATCAAATTCACTCAACATCCTTTAAATGGGGAACGGAATTCAGCGGACCGACCGACTCGTTCGGCTATTCCTCTCCCTGAACCCATGCCCGCAGCTCGGCTCCTTTTCGGCCCGTTTGGAGGAGCGAAAGCCAAAGCAGGCCTCGGGTAACTGCATCTGAAGCGCACTGAGTGACGCGCATTTCGAGACGATCGGAATCGTCTACCTCGTCGTGCAACTTGTAAAAGGCATATCCCGTTTGCCCCCCCGCGCAATGAAGGCGCACTTTTTCGCCCGGAGCGCGACCTTGGGGCAAATCAATGGAAAAGGCCCTGTTCTCCAAGCGAATGGACGACCACTTTGGACGCATCGATTCAAAGACCGAAGCATCGCGTCCCGCTTCAGAACACGCCGCAGAAGCATGTCCCGCCGCACAGAGCGAGCACTTGGCCGGATCGACGGCCAAAGCATTTTGAGTAGGACAAGCTTCGAAATGCACGGTCCAAAGGTTCAACAACCTCTGCGCATCGCGCACATTGCTTACATAAGCCAAATCGCCGGGCTGAGGCTCCGCGTGCTTCACCAAAAGCAGCCGCGTCCCTGAATCGTCTGTGCGCAAGACCACCCCCCTGCCCAAAGGAGGATAAATCGACGGATCGGAACAAGCCGTTCTCTCTGCATGGAGTTTGAGTGCCGCAACGGTTCGATTGCCCGTGCGCTCAACCTCGACCGAGGCCACCTTTTGTTGTAGGGCGACATCGGCCGCTTCGGGCGATAAAAACAAGCGCCGGAGCTCTTTGTGCAATTTGTCTGCTGAGCCTGCCTTGAGAAGCGCCCCCGAAGCATCGCGCAAGTAATAAACGCCCGTATCGTCCTTCAACCCCTCCAGCATTTTCTGCAGCCTCGGCGGAGGCGCTTCGACCGCATCTCCTTGTGAACCCAGGGCTGAAATGCGCTTTTCGCGATCTTTTTCGAGAAGCAGCTTGAACAAATCAACTGTGGCACGCGCATCGTCTCCCGCGCGGTGTTTTCGCGGTAGCCAAATTCCCAGAGCCTCGCAAAGCGAACTCAGCTTGTAGCTCTCCATGCCGGGAAGCAACTTGCGGCTCCAGTTCACGGTATCTATGGTCGAACGCTCGTATTCGTACCCGAGGCGCTCGAATTCCAGCTTCAGGATGCGATAGTCGAAGGCCACCCCGTGACCAATCATGACGCAGCCTTCGGTCATTTGAACAATCCGCTTGGCCAATTCGTGAAAGCGCGGCGCGCTGCGCAACATCGAAGGCGTAATGCCCGTCATGTTCTGCACAAAGGGCTGAATTGGCTTTTGGGTGTGGATCAGCGAAATGAGCTGATCGGTAACCTCGCCCTGTTCGAGCTTGAACAAGGCGATCTCGATGATGGCCTCGTCGCGAATAGCGCCGCCTGTAGACTCAATGTCGATGACCACGTACACCGGGCGAAGGTAGTTTAAGACGCTCAGCTCCGCCGCGCTCCGAACAATGCCGTTCCGACGCGGACCAAATTGCTGCCCGATGCCACGGCCAAGGCGTAGTCGGAACTCATCCCCATACTCAAAGTGTCAAAATCAGAGCGACCTGTTTTGACTTCTTCAAACTCTGAACGCAGCAGATCAAACTCCCGGAGAATTTGATTCGAATCTTCAGTAAACGTAGCCATCCCCATCAACCCCCTCAGCCTGATCGAGTTAAATCGGCCTGTATCGAATTGATCGAGCAGATCTGAGAGCTCTTCGCGGCTCAGCCCCGACTTGCTCTCTTCGGCGGCGATATGCCTTTCGAGCAAGACATCGACCGGACGACCCAAACGAAGGGCCTCTTCTTGGAGCACCTCGAGCAATTTTTCGCGGTCCACGCTGTGGATTAGGGTCACATAAGGCAAGACAGACCGCACTTTATTGGTTTGCAACTGCCCGATCAAGTGCCATCGAATGTCGCGGGGCAAGGCCTCGGCTTTAGAAATCAACTCTTGCACCCGATTCTCTCCAAAATCGCGTTGCCCGAGAGCATAGAGTTCCAGGATTTCGTCGTTTGAACGAGTCTTGGATACCGCGACCAATTGCACCCCTGGGGGAAGTTGGTCGCAAACTCTTCGATAGCGATCAGCGGCCGAGGACATCTTCGCGATCGAGTCTGTAAATAATCATCCCGCTGCGCAATTTGGGTTCGATATAGGTGCTTTTTGGAGGCAGAATTTCTCCGGCGTCCGAAACGGCTCGAACATGGCTCATTTGGAGAGGAGCGTGCGCCACCGCAAATTCCCAGTCTCCTGAATCGACTGCGCGCACCATGCTCCGGCCACCGTCCAGTTCGGGAATAAATGTCAGTCGGTGATCGGTTCTCGGATCGTGCACTCCCAGGATAGGCTCCAAGACAAAGCGACTCAACAAACTCGGATCCAACACTTCTACCCCACGGAGTTCGCTTGGAAATCGCTTGAATCGAAGGCTAAAAAAACGACCCGAACCGTAGAGCGTAAAGCTGCCCTGCGAGGGCTCCAAAAACGAACCAATCGATTCAATTTCAAAAACATCTGAAAGAATATGGAGCACCGAAGGCAAATCGCGGTAGCTCTGTCGAATCAAACGCGCAAAACCCGACACCCTCATTTGGCTTTCGGGCAAGATGAGCGCCATAAAATGCCCCGCAGCCCGAGAATGGGGTCGAGCGGAAGAGAGCAGCGCACTCGAAGCCGTGCGATGGTGCCCGTCGGCGATGTACAAAGCCGGACAAGCGTCGAACATGGCGCGAATCGCCTCGATGTTGTCGGGTTCACGCACGGTCCAAAGCAAGTGCAGGGCGCGGTCGGTAGAGGTGAATTCGTACTCGGCCCGATTGGAGCTCAGCTCTTGATAGAGTTCCACCAAACCTGCGATCTCCGGGTGGCTCAGCAATACAGGTTCGGCATTGAAGCCCGTGGTATCCAAATAATCGCGGAACATCTGCTCGCGCGCCGTCAACGTGTGTTCGTGCACCTTGACCTTGCCGTCCAAATAATCTTGAATGCCTACGGCCGCCAGCAGCCCCATATGGCTGTGACCATCTTTTTGCTGCCGATACAGATAGTAACAAGGCTCGGGATCTTCGACAAACACCCCCTCTCGCACGAACTGCTCAAACTGAGCCCGCACTTTGAGATAGCGCTCCTCGCCAAGGGTCACCGGGCCCTCGGCGGGGTCGGGGTGAATGACGTGCAGAAAAGTATACGGGTTGTTGTCGAGCTTGTCGCGAAGCGCGGTGTGGTCGTAGGTGAGGTACGATCGGGTCGCGACCAGCTGCACCTTGTCTCTCGGCGGACGCAGCGCCGCAAAGGGGATAACAATTGCCATAGAGCGAAGGTAGTTCGAGCTATTGCCCCGATTCTCGAACTGTGGAATTTGTTTGACTCAACCCAAATAATGACAGGGCGAATCGCGCCGAAGACTCGAACTAAGGTTTGTAATACCCTAAGGCTTCAGCCAAATAGCGTTCGAGATCAGCTACGCGCTTTTGGTCGGACGGGTGCGTACTGGCCCATTCAGGGGGTTTGGCCCCCGAATTTTCAGACATCCGCTTCCAAAACAAAGGCGCTTCTCGGGGGTCGTAGCCCGCCATGGCCATAAAAATCAAGCCCATGCGATCGGCTTCGCTCTCGTGCGCTCTGCTAAAGGGCAGCATGGCTCCATATTGAGTGCCCAAGCCATAGGCTATTCGATACAAATCGCTGCTCTCAGCGCTCTGGCCGATCAAAAATGCTTCAAGTGTCAGTGCCCCGGCTTGCTGCACCAGTGCCTGAGACGCCCGTTCGCTCCCGTGGCGCGCCAGCGCATGAGCGACTTCGTGCCCCATCACCACCGCAATGCCATCGGCCCCTTGGCAAATGGGCAAAATACCCGTGTAAAAAGCGACTTTTCCGCCCGGAAGGCACCAAGCATTGACTTGATCGCTTTCGATGAGATTGAATTCCCATTCAAAACCCGCGGTGAGTTCGGGCTGGCCAATTTGCCGCACGTAGGTCTCTACGGCTTGGGAAATTCTGCGCCCCACTTCTCGGAGCTCTGCCGTTCTAGCGGCATCCGAAGAGAGCGGACCTTGAGCAATAACCTCTCGATATTGACTCGAGCCGAGTTGTTGCATCGATTGTTCGGAGACGAGCAAAAGTTGAGAGCGGCCGGTGAGCGGAACCGAAGAGCAAGAAATCACCAAAGCCCCCAAGCTGAACAAGGCGATCGAGAGAAGGGAAATCGGCGAAAAGCTGACTTTATGTCGCATAATAGGCGGAATTGATGACATTATGGCGTTTTAATGTATTCATTGAAGCAAAAAGCAGGCCGAAATGTCGCTATTCGCGATCGGCATTTTGTTTGCCGAAACGCCTTCACAATTCAAAAACAACACATCATGAACCTTGTACGTCGCACTCCTTTGTTTGCCAGCATCCCCTCGATTTTCGACGAATTCTTCGAAGCCGGGGGATCTGCCGTGCCTGCCATGCGCCATGCCGCAGCAAACGTAACCGAAACCGAGACCTCCTACGCCATCGACCTCCTGAGTCCCGGTTTTGAAAAGTCTGATTTTAAACTCAGCTTGAACGATCACACGCTCACCATCAAAGCGGAAGACAAGAAAGAAGAAGAGCAAAAGAACGAGCGCTTCACCCGCAGAGAATTCCATGTGCGCAGCTTTAGCCGGAGCTTCCAACTGCCCAAAGACGTGGACGCATCGAACATTTCGGCTCGATACGAAAACGGCCTTTTGAAACTCGAATTGCCCAAACTTCAAAAAGCCGTAACCACCGGCAAAACGATCGAGATCAAGTAATTTGAGCAGAGCTTTTTCATCCCGATAAGCCTGTACGACCCCGGTTCAATGCCGGGGTTTCTCTTTTGAAATGGGGCGAAAATGCCGCAAAACCAAAGAGCTCAAGGCTATACTTCTTCTCGCGCAAACTGCATTTCGTAGAGGTTGCGATAAAAACCTCCTTTTTCGAGCAATTCCTCGTGGGTTCCCTCTTCGACAATTCGACCCTGATCGATCACGAGAATTCGATCGGCTTTTCGAATGGTTGCCAAGCGGTGTGCGATTACAATCGCAGTGCGGCCTTCGGTTAACCGCTCAGTGGCCACTTGAATATAGGCCTCGGTATGCGTGTCGACCGAACTCGTGGCTTCGTCGAGAATCAAAACGGCCGGATTGCGCACATATGCCCTCAAAAAGGCCAATAATTGCCGCTGCCCCGAACTGAGCATGGCGCCCCGCTCGCGAACGTTGTAATCCCAGCCTCCCGGCAATTCGTCGATAAACGAACGCAGACCGATCAACTCGGCCGCGCGATTCAAAGCTTCGATGGGCAGATCGGCCCCAAGGCGAACGTTGGCGGCAATGCTATCGCTGAACAAAAACACATCCTGTTGTACCACAGATAAATGCCGTCTTAGCCCGGGCAAACTGTACTGATCGATCGGTACGCCGTCGAGCCGAATTTCGCCTTGTTGAATCGGATAAAACCGGCCGATCAGCTGAATGATGGTCGACTTTCCAGCCCCCGTGGCCCCGACAATGGCCACCTTTTCTCCGGGCTTGACCGAAAAGCTCACTCCGTGCAAAACCGGCTGTTCCGGATCGTATCCGAACACCACATTTTCGAATTCTATGGCGCCTTGAATGTGTTCGGGATTGTGCGTCCCTTCGCCTTCGATGCGCTCTTCGAGGTCGAGAAGTTTAAATACGCGTTCGCTGGCCACCATGCCCATTTGAAGGGTATTGAAGCGGTCGGCGAGCTGTCGCAAAGGCCTAAACAACATATTGATGAAGATGATCAAAGCCGTGAGATCTCCGAAACTGACCGAATCGCCGGCGGCGGCCCACAAACCTCCAAACCAGACCACCAAACCAATACTGACAGCCGAAAGCACTTCGATGATGGGCAGAAAGATCGAGAAGTACCAAATAGATCGGATGTTCGCGTCTCTGTGATCTTTATTGATCGCTTTAAAGGCGTCAAGCTCAACCGATTCTCGATTGAACAGCTGAACAATTGGCATCCCGCTCAAATGCTCTTGGACAAAGGTGTTAAGGCGAGCTACTTGATTTCGAACGTCTTGAAAACTGTCTTTAATCGAAACCTGAAACCAGCGCGTAGCGATGTAGAGCAAGGGCACCACCGAGAGACTAATCAACACCAAACGGGCGTCGAAAAAGAAAAACATAGCGGCAATCATCACCGCGATTTTGAACAAATCACCAAAAATGACGAGCAGACCCTCACTGAAGATGTTGGCTATGGCTTCGATGTCCGACACGGCTCGAGTGACGAGGGTGCCAATCGGCGTTTTGTCGAAAAAACCCATCCTAAAGCGAATGAGCTTGGAGAACAGCTCGCTTCGAATATCTCTAATGACGTTCTGCCCGAGCGTATTGGCTGAATAACTAAACGAAAACTGCAGCAGAGATTCCACCATCAGCAAAAAGATCATCAAAAGCGTGTAGAGCAGCAAGCCTTGAGGATCGGGTTTGACGACAAACTCTTCAATGGTGTATTTGATGAGGATCGGGCGCGAAGTCCCGACAGCACCCAGGGCGATGGTCAGCAAGATGCCGCCCACAAACAATCTGCGATACGGACGGGTGTGTTTGAGCAACCGCTTGAGCAATACCCCGTCGAAGGCTTTGCCGCTGACCGATGCCGCCTTTTTTTCTTTGGCCTTTTCGGCTTTCGTTTCTCTAGCGTGCATCTATGGGTGTATTATCTTCATTTTTAGAGGAATAAGTCAAAGCCGCAGCTTCGTTCGCGATGAAAATCTCTGAGGGATATGCGACGGAGTGCAAAAACAGACCGTGTGCCGCGGCCGACTCACCTGCTTTTCGGCGGTCTTCAAAATCGAACACCTCAGACAAATCTCGCTCGCTCCTCTTCCCTTGTCCAATTTCGAGGAGTGTACCGACAATGGCTCGAACCATATTGCGCAGAAAGCGGTCGGCCGAAATTTCGAAAACCCATTCATCTCCATCTTCAAACCAGTGCGCCGAATCGACGGTACACCGATGGTGCTTCGCAGATCCACCCGAACGCGCAAACGAACTGAAGTCGCGGGTACCGATTAGCTCCGACGAAGCGCTCTGCATGCGCTCGAAATCGGGTTTTTTGGGCAACCAAAGAGATCGATCGGCTAAAAAGGGATCTTTGCGAAAGTGGAGCCGATATCGATAGGTTCGTTTGACGGCAGAAAAGCGCGCATGTGCTTCAGGATGAACAGCTCGAATGTCAAACACGGAAATGCGGGGGTCGAGCAGGGCGTTGAGCGAGCGCAGAAGTGCCGGGCGGTCGAAATATTTGCCCGCGTCAAAATGGGCGGGCAGCATCAAGGCGTGTACGCCGGCATCGGTACGTCCGGCTCCGACCAGAGGCGTGCTTTGGCCAAAGACCATTTCGAGCGCTTCTTCGGCCAACTGTTGCACTCCAATGGCGTTCGACTGCCTTTGCCAGCCACAGAGACCCGAGCCGTGAAAACGGAAAAATGCAAAATACCGACCCGGCTCCATTTTTGGTGTTTGAACATGCAAATTTAGTCAATCCCCGATGCGCATTCTTCTGTTGTCGGACACTCATTCTTATTTGGATCCGCGAATTCTCGAGCATGCGCGCGAGGCCGACGAGGTTTGGCATGCGGGAGACATTGGATCTTTGGATGTGACGGATTCACTTTCAGCGGTTTGCACTTTAAGAGCGGTCTACGGGAATATAGACAACGCCTTGATTAGAAGGTGTTTTCCCTTAAACCTGCGCTTTTCGGCAGAGGGTTTGGATGTGTGGATGACTCATATCGGGGGCTATCCGCGGCATTATGCTCCGGGCATTCGGACCGAAATCAATCGCAACCCGCCGGGGCTCTTTATTTGCGGGCATTCGCACATCCTCAAGGCCATGCCCGACCCCGCACTCGGGCTGCTCCACCTCAACCCGGGGGCCGCGGGGTTTCACGGTTTCCACACAGTCCGTACCCTGATGCGGTTTCGCGTCGAAGCGGGCAAGGTCCGCGATCTGGAAGTGATTGAGTTGTTTCCGAGGCATCTGACGGAACAATCCGATCGGGGGTCCACGCGTTGATGTGTTGTTTGAATGTTAGAGTACTGATTACGAACTCAATCAAAGGCACGGCGCTCGTTTTCCTCATGCTGCTTTCTACCCTTATGAACGGACAAGAGGGAGATGATACTCAGCATCGATCGGATTGGCAGTTGAGCCTTTTGGGTCCTTTTGTAGTTTATAATCGAGCGCAGATCGAGCAGTTACTGGAGCTCAATGTGCCCCTATCCCTTCTACACGCCGAAATTGGGTTAGGCTTGGCGTATCGTTTTGGCGATTTAATCGCCTTGAGTCGAATCAGTTGGGGGACTTCTAAAAATGCCAACTCCAACGGAGAGGTGATCCTCGGCACGTCTACTTGCGATTTGAGGGTGGGATACGTTTGGGAACCTTGGG
The DNA here is from genome assembly GCA_041739275.1 of Schleiferiaceae bacterium. Classification (GTDB taxonomy): domain Bacteria; phylum Bacteroidota; class Bacteroidia; order Flavobacteriales; family Schleiferiaceae; genus WGMI01. The sequence continues at coordinate 10,062 of JBGSOF010000006.1, forward strand.
GCACCCAATCCGTGCGATGCATTCCTTTCGGCGGCTACCAGTTTCAAAAAATGGACTTTACGGTGATCCAATCTCTTTCTGGAGGCGGCAGCATTCCACAACTCCCCTCGTATTTTGTGGGATATTCCGACCACTACGGAATGTTGGGTTTTCGGTTTGAAGCCCCTCCCCTCGATCGTTGGGGCAGTTCATCTCTTTTTCCCGCATTCTTGGGCTATGAAACTTTTTGGTCGGGCAGTCTCCATCAAGCGCGGTGGAAAGGGTCAACAGCTTCTGGTGTTCAGCCGGATCAAACGCTTCAAAACGGATATTGGAGTCTGGGCGCCATCCTGACGTGGTCGCTTTAGGTATGACCCGAAAAGAGTCGATCTCACCCTAAAATACCGGTTCATCCTCTGCGGGTACGCCCAAGCTTACTCTGGAGTACAATCCGCCTTTCGAGCCATTAAACGTTTCAGCGAAACCGCTTGGATTCCTTCACCAATTCCTCGTCTTTTTGAACCGCCCGATTGGCCAGCGATAAGAAGATCACCGCGCCCAAAGGAACCATCAGCGCATATCCCGGCTTCCAGCCCTCGAGCTTCAACAAGGGCAGGAGCAATCCGATAAAAATTCCAAACGACACGAGAATCAGCAAGCGCCCGACGACAAACTGCCGCTTCCGGTCTTTGAAGTTGAAGATGTTCGCCCATGCCCCTCCGGCGAGCAAAGCAAACCCCAACAGCACCCAACTGCTCGAAACCCTTAGCGGATCAGGCGCATAGGCTGAAATCGGGAACAGCAGAACGGAGAGGGCGAGCAAGCCCGCTCCTGCGTAATACGCGGTTTGGATGCGCTGAATCATAAGTACAATGATACTGGAGCAGTTCAAAAACCACCAAGAAAAAACCGATCGCCTTGTAGATGCGCAAAACTTCGTACTATTGCAGCGAAAGCCAAAGAATCGCTCGATTCGAGCAACCTTGGACTCAAGTCTTCTCTGAACTTCTTCTCCGTTTCGAGCCGCATCGAAATGTCTCGCTCCCGCTTCGGAGGGGCGAAGTTCAAAGCCCATTCCTACGAACATCCCGTTTTACCCACTTTTTACAAAGCGTCCATGCATGATGCTGCCTCGCTGAACGGCAAAAAACTGCCCGAGCTCCAATCTATTGCCGAGCAACTGCAGATCCCCAAGTATCGCTACTTGAGAAAACCCGAATTGGTCGAACGCATCTTGGAGTCGCAAGGCACCGGGTCGAGCACGGCCGGCTCTCCCCCGCCCCCACCCGGCCCAGAAGCGCAAAATCAGGTGTCGGAGAACCTTCAAGGGCCTGTTTTGGCCTTTGGATATCAAGCTCCCCAGCCCGGCAAGCGCATCGAAAAAGCGGGCAGCAGCGAATCGGGCGGAACGGGCTATGTGGTTCCCCCGAACAAAGGCAAGCGAAAAGAGCGATTTAGAGGGTCCAACGGACCGATGTTCGAGTCTTTTGGATCAGACCGCGAGCTCGAAAGCCGTTCTCGAGAGGCAGATGGGAATGGTGAAACCGAAGGTCAAGCGGGCGGCTACGAGCGCGAAGAAGCTCTTCGTCGGCCGGAGCAAGCTCAAAGCACCGAGCGCAGGCCCGAAGCTCGGGTGGAAGAGTCGGTTGCCAATGCGGGCGGTTCTTCGACCGAGAACAACAATCGACCTGACGATCAACCGGGTGTGGAAGCAGCCGTTTCTCCTGCCGATGGTCGACGGGGGTTCAGGGAACCTCAAGATCGGCAAAACCAAGATCGGCAAGCCCAGGATCGGCAAGCCCAAGATCGACAAACCCAGGATCGGCAAGATTTAGAAAGACAGGCTCAAGATCGACCGTCGAACGAACGTCCTGCTCTTGAGAGACAAAGCGGGGACCGACTGCCGAGCGACCGCCCTGCCGGAGAGTTCAGGAATCCCAACGAAGGACGAAACCCTCAGCGAAATCAAGGCCCTCAAGATCCGCGCGATCGCAACCGCCCCGATCGTCCGGAATATCCTCGAGACGCTCGAATGGACTCGGGTAGACCCGACCAAAACAGGCCCGATTCCAATAGAAACGATCTCAACAGACCCGAAGCGGGCCGAAACGACCAAAACAGAGGCGATTCGAATCGAACAGATGCAGCGCGGGGCGACCAAAATCTCCGTTTAGATCAACAGGGCAATCGCTTCGACCCGCAGCAGGGATTCCGCGACCGAAATCAAGCTTACGACGACCGCCGAAATCGCGACCGAAACCCGCAACAGCAGCCTCCCCAAGCTCGCCGAGAGCCTGCCGTTCCGGATGTTCTTGACTTCGATGGAATTGTAGAGTGTGAAGGGGTATTGGAAATCATGCCCGAACAAAACGGTTTTTTGCGGTCTTCGGATTATAACTACTTGAATTCGCCCGACGACGTTTTACTTACTCAGCAACAAATCAAACAGTTGGGCTTAAAGATGGGCGACACCGTGCGCGCTTTGGTCCGTCCGCCCAAAGAGGGAGAAAAATACTTCCCTTTGGTTCGCGCCATCAAGGTGAACGGCCGCGAGCCGGACTATGTGCGCGACCGCGTGGCCTTTGAGCACTTGACGCCTTTGTTTCCGGAGCAAAAGTTCAACATCACCTCGAAGGGTTCTTCACTTTCAACCCGAGTGATCGACATTTTCTCTCCGATTGGCAAAGGGCAAAGAGGCATGATCGTGGCTCAGCCCAAAACGGGCAAAACCACTCTGCTCAAGGAAGTTGCCAACGCCATTGCAGCGAATCACCCCGAGGTGTACCTGATTATTCTGCTGATTGACGAGCGCCCTGAAGAAGTGACCGATATGGTTCGAAGCGTACGGGCCGAGGTGGTGGCTTCGACCTTCGACGAGCCGGCCGAACGCCATGTGCGGGTGGCCAATATTGTGCTCGAAAAGGCCAAGCGCTTGGTCGAATGCGGACACGATGTGGTGATTCTTCTCGACTCAATTACGCGTTTGGCGAGGGCCTACAATACGGTTTCGCCTGCTTCGGGCAAGGTGCTTTCGGGAGGCGTAGATGCCAATGCCCTTCACAAACCGAAGCGCTTTTTTGGCGCGGCGCGGAAAATCGAAAACGGTGGCTCTTTGACGATTTTGGCCACGGCTTTGATCGACACGGGCTCGAAAATGGACGAAGTGATCTTTGAGGAGTTCAAAGGCACGGGAAATATGGAAATGCAGCTCGACCGGAAGATTGCGAACAAGCGCATCTGGCCCGCCATCGATTTGCTTTCGAGCGGCACCCGACGAGAGGACTTGCTGCTCGACAAAGACGTTCTGCAGCGCATGTGGATTCTCCGCCGACACTTGGCCGACATGAATGCGGTCGAAGCCATGGAGTTCCTTCACGACCGCATGAGCAAAACTCGGAACAACGAGGAGTTTATGGTGGCGATGAATGGGTGATGGGGTCGGCAATTCCATGACTGAACTGCGCTTCTGAGGCTACAGGCCTAGTTCGGGCCATCCTGCGTCCGAATGTGAATTCCTATTCTGGCGTTCGATTTATACCTTAATGGGTATAATGTCATTGTCATCTACTGTTTTTATACCCGAAAGGGTGTGTTGCCACTTTTCTCAGGCAAATCGCACCTGATAGGGTATAAATAGAGCGGAAAACCTATTTTTATACCCAAAAAGGGATCGATGACTTTAGCGCAATGGGTCAAAGCCAGGCGTAAAATGGCAGGGCTCACCCAGCCCGAAATGGCCGAAAAAGCGGGTGTGGGCTTGCGATTTGTGCGCGAACTCGAGCAGGGCAAAACAACGCTTCGAATGGATAAAGTAAACGATGTTCTGTGGCTGTTCGGACACGAGCTGGGGGCCGTGGCGTCGGTCAGGGAAATGGATTTATAATAGTGGGGAATTCTCTTTAGTATGCGAATAGCAGCGGTTTATGTGAACGAACAACGCGCAGGCAAACTGACGAGCGACGAGCGAGGCTATCGCTTTGAGTACGATTCTGATTACCGAAACATGCCTCAAGCGAAGGCGATTAGCCTCACTCTTCCCCTCCGTTCAGAAGCATATACTTCAAAACTCCTCTTCCCCTTTTTTGATGGTCTCATTCCGGAAGGTTGGCTTCTTGACATCGCCCAAAAAAACTGGAAACTCAATCCCCGCGATCGAATGGGACTGTTATTGGCTTGTTGTAAGGATTGCATAGGGAATGTGCGCATCGAACCGATAGAGAATGATGAATAAATGTCTCTTTTGTTACCAAGCACTTTCCCCAGACGAAGACACATTTCATTCGCTCTGTGCGAAGAGAATATTCGGAATTCACGAACAACCCGAGCTTCCTGTTACAGAGAATGATCTCCTCAAACTCGCAAAAGAACTCATTCAAAACAGGACTTCTCTAACCGGTGTACAGGCAAAGATATCTCTTCATTTAAATGACACCGAGCAGATCGAGACGAAGCATCGATTCACCATCGTAGGTCTTTGGGGAGAATATATTTTGAAACCGTCCTCTGCAGACTATGCTCAACTGCCGGAGGTGGAAGATCTCAGCATGCATCTCGCCCAAATTGCGGGAATTAAAACAGCCGAGCATTGCCTCATTCCATTAAAATCAGGCTCTCTGGCGTATATAACCAAGCGAATGGACCGCGACGGAAATCGAAAGTGGGCCATGGAAGATATGTGTCAACTCTCCGAGCGTCTCACCGAAGAAAAATACAATGGAAGCTACGAGCAAATCGCAAAAGTTATCTCAAAATTTTCGACTCAACCTGGGCTGGATTTGATCTTTTTCTATGAAATTGTGCTCTTCTCTTTTCTAACTGGAAACGCCGACATGCACTTGAAGAATTTTTCATTAATTGAAAGAGACAAACAAGGGATGATTCTTTCTCCCGCATACGATTTGGTGAACACCACCTTAGTTAACCCTTCCGATAGAGAAGAACTTGCGTTAACCTTAAACGGAAAAAAGAGGAGAATCTCAAAAGACGATTTTAAGGCTGCCATGTACCGATCTGGTTTAAATGAAAATCATCAAAGAAGCGTGCTTGTAAAATTGAAGAATTCCCTCTCCAAGTGGGACGACTTCATCGATCAGAGTTTCTTGACTGATGATTTCAAACACGCGTACAAAGAGATCATCGCACGTCGAGCAAAAGTCATTTTTTAAGCTCTTCAACCGCTCCTCAATCCCTCGCGCAGTTCAAAATCGACGCGTTCGGCATCAGTCAAAAGATCTCTGAGACGAGATTCGTCTTGAGCCGTTAGCTCGATTAAGTCCTTCCAAAAAACTTGTTTGCGGTTGCCGCGATCGAGAAATCCCGTGCGATCGTTCAAGAGAAATCCTTGCACAAAACCGATGCGCACCCCTGTATAAGAGGGCTTCTTTCCCCAAACCACCGAGCCAGGCCAGAGAAAGCAAACATCTCGGAAAAGCCTGAAATAAGGCACATTATACGAGACGCGCTCTGCAGCGCCGGGCAGGCATTCCCGCACCAATTCGCGGCATTGATCGAGCAACTCTGCCTCGGCTGCGGGCAAGAAGTCCATCAGATCTGCGAGCGATTGAAAGCGCCTTTCAAACACATCATCAAAACTAAGCTCAAGCCGATGAGCAACACCTGCATAGGCCGCAAATCGACCGACCTTTGAACCGTGAAAATTCGAGCCGCATCGATCGCAAACTCTTATACCGCGCACTTTCGCGGACTCTCGACCGAATCGTGGATGTTGGCAACGGTCATGCTCATCAACCGAAGCGGGAGCATGGTGCTGCCGTTTATGGGGCTGTATTTGAGCCAATCTCTGCAGTTCAGCGTAGGCCAGACCGCCGCGGTGCTCAGCCTCTTTGGCATCGGCGCCGCCATCGGTTCGCTCGGGGGCGGACTTTTGGCCGACCGAATTGGTTCGTTCCGCGTTCAGTTCTTTAGTCTAAGCCTCGGAGGAGTCGGCTTTATCGGATTCAGTTTTTTGAAAACCTTCGAACTGATCGCACCGCTCATGTTGATTCTGGCCGTCGTTACCGAAAGCCTGCGGCCCGCAAACACCTCATCGGTGGCACGATATGCCAAGCCCGAAAACTTGACCCGAGCCTACAGCCTCAATCGAATGGCCATAAACCTCGGCTTTTCGATCGGCCCTGCGGTAGGCGGAATGCTGGCCGCCATTAGCTACCCGCTCTTGTTCTGGTTCGACGGAATTACCTGCATCCTTGCCTCGATCGTTTTCTATTTCTTCTTCCGAAAAAGGCAAGCCCGATCTGAAGCCCCGAAAAGCCCGGCTTTGGGTCGTTTGATGCTGGTGTTGAGAGATCGCAAATACATGATGTTCCTCCTGGTGTGCGCCGCCTTTGCCGTTTTGTTTTTCCAATTATTCAGCAGTATTCCGCTGTATTTCAGACAAGAAGTCGGCCTTACCGAAAAAACCATCGGCCTTTTGTTCGCCATCAACGGCCTGCTGGTATTCGTGGTCGAAATGCCCCTGGTTTCGTGGCTCGGAAGGCGAGTTGGAGGACGCAAATCGATTGCTTCAGGCTTTCTTGCATTGGGAATCAGCTTTTTATGCTTCACCATAGCCCCAACCTACCTGTGGATGTTGATTGGGATCTTGATACTCAGTCTGGCCGAAATGCTCGCCCTCCCCTTTACCGTGAGCCTCGCCGCCCGCTTTGCACCCGACCAAATTCGAGGAAGCTATATGGGGATGTTCGCCCTGAGCTTCGCCCTCAGCCATTCGATGGCGCCGGCACTCGGGTTGGGAATCGCCGACCGCCTCGGATTCTCTTGGCTTTGGTACATTCTGGCAATCCTCTGCCTGCCGCCGATTGCGCTCTTGCTCCGGTTTCGAATTTCATCAACAAAGCCCACCGAGGCGGGTTAAGCATAAAATGCCTTTTCGCGGTGGGCAAACGCGCAGGCCGAAAGCCATTCGATGCGTTCCTTTGCAGCCCGATTGATTCAGTGGATACCTCTAAAACGATTTCGCAACCCGCATTGAAGACCGGCTCGATTTTGAGAGAAATCGCGGCCTTGGCCAAGCCCAAATTGTCGAGCAGTGTGGTGTTCTCGGCGGCGGCGGGCTATTTGATCGGGTTCGAACAATTCAATCTCCTCGACTTCGCGGCGCTGATTTCAGGCGGATTCTTGGTCGTGGCCTCCTCAAACGCCTACAATCAAATCTGGGAACGCGATGTGGACGCGCTCATGGATCGCACTCGAAGTCGACCCCTGCCCTCAGCCAAACTCTCGGTGAATCAGGCATTCTGGGCCGCGTCGATCATGGGGATTGCGGGGCTGTTGCTCTTGTATTCCGTCAACCGAATGAGCGCATCCTTCGGTGCCTTGAGCCTGCTCCTCTATGTTTTCGCCTACACCCCATTAAAGCGCACCGGCTCGTTTGCCGTGTTTGTTGGAGCCATTCCGGGGGCCATTCCGTTCATGCTCGGTTGGGTTGCAGCCCGAAACGATTTCGACATTGAATCGGGAACCTTGTTCGCACTGCAGTTCGTGTGGCAATTCCCTCATTTCTGGGCCATTGCGTGGCTCTTGCACGACGATTATGCCAAAGCAGGGTACAACCTCCTCCCCTCGGGACGCAAAAGCGATTGGTCTGCCTTACAGCCGCTCATCTATTCCTTTGCGCTCCTACCGCTCAGTCTACTCCCCGCTTTGGGCATCACGGGCAGTTTGATATTGAGCGGCTTTGCATGCATCCCGATCGCATTGGCCGGTGCCGTGATGATCAAAAAAGCGTGGAATTTGTTTCGCCTACAAGACACCCATTCTGCGAGAGCCTTGCTGATTACGAGCGTGCTCTGGTTGACTGTCGTTCAAATTGTGTACGTTTTAGACCACCTGTTGTATCCGCTATGGCACTGAGCATCGAAGACCGCAGAAAAGTTTCTCGCCCGCTGTTGTGGTTGGGAATGGCCAGCATGTTGATGGCTTTTGCCGGGCTCACCTCGGGTTATGTGGTGAGTCGATCGGCCCTGATTGCCGAAGGCCTTTGGACCAGCTTTTCGCTACCCACAGAATTCTTTTGGAGCACGGTGATGATCGCACTCAGCAGTGTGGCCATGATTCTCGCCCGAGGGCGCATCAAAAAAGACGACACTCCGAACACCACCCGCCTCATTTGGATTGCTTTTGCCCTCGGCGCGGCCTTCGCGAGCTTTCAATTGCTCGGTTGGCAGTCTTTGGTCGAGTCGAAAATCTTTTTTGCCGACCCAAAAAATACCGCGGGCTCTTGGGTCTATGCAATTTCGGGCCTGCATTTGGCGCATTTGGCCGCGGGTCTTATTGTGTTGATCGTTACGGGAGTGCGGAGCGCGAATGGCCGTTATAGTCCCGGAAACGAGCACGGATTTGTCTTGTCGGCCACGTTTTGGCATTTCCTCGGCTTGTTGTGGCTCTATTTGTACTGCTTTATGGCCTTTATTCGCTAAAATTGCACGCCCAAACAAGCCTAAATCAGCGCACATGTCCGACCACGCTGTAGCCGCCTCAGGAACAGAAGACAACAACTCCACTCCTCGCCTTTGGGGCGGGGGGAGACAGCCCCTCGGAGCCAGCTACGGCAAGCTCATGATGTGGTTCTTCCTGCTGAGCGACGCCCTTACCTTTTCAGGATTCTTGACCGCCTACGGTTTGATGCGCTTCAAGTTCAGCGAGAGCTGGCCGACTGCCGAAGCCGTTTTTACGCACTTCCCCTATGTTCAGGGAGAGCAACCGCTTTTGTACGTGGCCTTGATGACGTTCATTTTGATTATGTCTTCGGTGACCATGGTTCTGGCAGTCGACGCCGGACATCGAAATCAGAGGAATTCGGTGATCTTGTGGATGGGTCTTACGATCGTCGGAGGCTTTTTCTTCTTGGGGTCTCAAGCCTGGGAGTGGTACCACTTCATCATCGGCGACAAAGGCTCAGTTCAGCTCGCAGACGGACGCGTGATGTACGTCGGAAATGCCGAAGGCAGCCGCATCAGTTTGGCTGAGCTCGTCGAAGGACACGCTTCGCACGGCCATCACGCCCACTACACCGATGCTCAGGTGCGCGAAGCCTTCGAAAAAAACCAGGGCTTGCAATTGCTATCTCCCGGAAAAGCGGGTGAAACCATTCCGGCCGCGCAGTCAAAAACACTGATTCGCGAAGCCAAAGCCGTTCAAGGAGCGAACATGACGCGAAATGAATACGGCAGCCCCCTGTTTGCGAATTTCTTCTTCTTTATCACGGGCTTTCACGGTTTCCACGTATTCAGCGGGGTGGTGATCAACATCGTCATTTTTGTCAACGTCATCATGGGCACGTACGCACGCCGAGGGCATTACGAAATGATCGAAAAAGTGGGCTTGTACTGGCACTTCGTGGATTTGGTGTGGGTGTTTGTCTTCACCTTCTTCTACCTCGTCTAACAAACCCATAACTCTAAAATTCAGCCTTCTATGAGCCACGGAATTGGAGAAAGCGAACATCACGAAAGCCCTGAGGGCACCCGTTGGATTTGGGTCGTATTTTGGATTTTGCTCGGCATTACCGGCGTCGAAGTGGCGCTCGGAATCATCAAGCCGGCGTTTTTAATGAAGAGCATTCTCGGCACCAGTGCCCTGAACATCCTCTTCATCTTGCTGACCTTGGTCAAGGCCTACTATATCGTCGCGTTCTTTATGCACCTCAAGTACGAGCGCAAGAATATGATCTGGACGATTTCTCTGCCCGCATTGATCCTGATTCCCTATTTGGCTTTTGTGGTACTCACTGAAGGAGGTTATATCAACGGCTTGATGCGTTGAAGTCGAATCGGCTCGGGCAAATTGCCCTCCTCGCGGTTCTATTGATCCTTCCGTTCACGGTCTATTACTTCTTTGTTTATTCGGCCGAAGAGAACTTTTTCATCCGGCTCGAATACGTCGGACCCGGAGAGACTGTGCCTGAAGACGCCACAGACGAAGAAAAGGCCGCGAAGGCCTATCGAATTCCCGAATGGAATTTTGTCGATCAAGACGGAAATTCCGTGAGTTCTGAAGATTTCAGGAATAAAATTTACGTGGGCAGTTTCTTTTTTACCCGCTGCCCGAGCATTTGCCCTGCCATGAATTTTCATGTGCACGAGCTCCAAGAGCGGTTCAAGGGATTCGAAGACTTCCGGATTGTGAGCTTCACCGTCGACCCCGCCCACGACAGCGTGCAAGCTCTGAGCCGATACGCTTCGAAAATCAAGGCAGACCCCAAGGTTTGGCGATTTATGACAGGCGAGCGAGATCCGCTCTACAAAACGGCCAACGACCATTTGCTCAGCGCCATGGAAGATTCATTGGCCGATGGGGGCTTTCTACATTCTGAACAATTGGTTTTGGTCGATTGGGAAGGCCGGATTCGATCGCGCAAAGACGACAAAGGAAATGTGGTTGGTACCTATAACTCCCTCGATGCAAACGCCTTGAAAGAACTTCAGGACGACATTAAAGTCCTGATCGCCGAGTTTGAAAAGCACAAGTCGAAAGCGGAATGGGATCGAGAGAAAGAACGCAGAAAAGCGAATTGAGATCGCCGGCCGAACCCAAAGCCCTTCGAATCGTTTTCTAAAGAGTGCATGTTGAATTTCATTCGATGAAAACAAATCTCCTCCAACTCGAAGCCAACGACAAACGCATTTTGCCGATCATCGCAGGCACGTCGATTGCCCTGCCCTTAGTGGTCTTGGCTCTGATGCTTTTGCCCGAATCTTGGAGGGCTCAAACGGGGATCGAACCCCATGTGTTGCCCTTGTTTCACGCGGTAATCAACGGCACCACCGCGGTTCTGTTGCTCGCCGGTCTTCGGTATGCCAAGGCAAAAAAAATCGGGCTTCATCGGCTCTGTATGCTCCTTGCGCTCGGCCTTTCTGTGGTCTTTCTCGCGAGTTATGTCGTCAGCAAGCTCAGCCACGAACCCGTGCCTTATGGCGGAACAGGGGTTCTTCGAGGGGTGTACTTCTTCATCCTCATCAGCCATATTGCCTTGACGCTCCCGCTCGTTCCCCTGGCCTTGCTCAGCGTGTACAGAGCGTTTACGGCAGAGTATGAAAAGCACAAACGCCTGGTGCGGTTTACCTTTCCCATTTGGATGTACGTCGCGGTGACGGGGGTGCTCGTCTATCTATTCATGGCGCCTTATTATGCTTAAAATAAGACTCTTAACGATCTGTCTAATTATTCTGAGCCATGTGCAAACCTTTGCGCAGTGCTCTATGTGTCGGGCGGTGACAGAATCTAGCCGTCAAGCCGGCGGTGGATGGGCAGATGGTTTGAACAATGGCATCCTCTACCTCATGGCCTTTCCATATCTCTTGATGGGGGTGATTGGGATAGCCTGGTATCGTCACAAAAAAGTGCAAAATAGGGCTCAAGCCACAGCGCCTCGATCGTAGTCGCACTGCGCGCTGTTCGCTTTGGTTATCTTTGGGCGCGGCCGTAGCCCCAAACCTGATGATCGACCTTTTTAAGCGCCTTTTATTTGCGCTCCTGCTCGGAAGTGCCGCTCAACTGAACGCCCAAAAGCTTTGGACGCTAGCGGAGTGCATCGACACCGCCCTCGAACGAAATATTCAGCTCAAGCAAACCGAGCTTCAGCTCAATTTAGCCGATAACCTCAAGGACCAACGCATGGCGGGTCTTTTGCCTACGGTGAACGCCTCGGCGAGCTACGGTTGGAATTTCGGTCTGAACATCGACCCCGTTACGAACCTTCCGAGCCGGGACGACCGCCAGACCAATAGCCTGAATTTGACCGCTCAATGGACGCTGTTCGACGGGTTGCAAAACTTCAACTCCCTTTCGCAAAGCCGCATCGACTACGCCGCTCAGCTCTATCAACTCGAAGATGTCCGCAACAATACGGCGCTGAACGTAGCCTCGCTTTACTTACAAGTACTTCTAAACAAAGAAATTCTCTCCATTGCCGACGAGCAGGCCAAGCTCAGTGAAATCCAAACCCAAAGAACCTCAGACCTTGTTGAAGCGGGAAGTGCCCCAAAGGGCAATCTCTACGATGCCGAAGCCCAATGGGCTCGAGATCGCCAAAGTGCAGTCTCTGCGCGCAATAATCTCGCAATTAGCAAATTGAGGCTTTCACAGGCCATGCAAAGACAGAGTTCGACAGCGATCGAGGTGGCCGAAGTCCCCGATATTTCGCCCGAAACAGGGATTATCGCGCTCGGACCCGACCGCATTTTTGAAGCGGCCATTCAGAACCAGCCGAATATTAAAAACCGCGAATTGCGCTTGGAGAGCGCTGAAAAAGGAGTAGCAGTTAGCCGCGGCGCCGGCTGGCCCACGCTCTCTTTGGTCGGACAAGTGGGCACAAACTATTCAGATCAAGTCCGCGAGTTTGACTTAATCAATCAGCCGCCTTCCGTGATTGGTCAAACCGAATCGGGCGAAAATGTCTTCGACTTTGGGAGTGCGTCCATCGCCACCGGAGATGTCAAACCTTTTGGGGACCAATATCGCGACAACGTCAACGAATTTTTGGGATTCAATCTCCAGATCCCCATTTTCAGCGGTCTTCAAATTCGCAACGGAATTCGAAGTGCCGAGATCTCGAGGACCCAAGCCGAACTGGAGCTTCAAAACGAACAAAACACACTTCGCCAAACCATTCAACAGGCGCATGCCGACGCACTCGCAGCCTACGAGAGTTTTCGAGCCGCCGAAGAAAGCGTTCGAGCAGGTCAGGAATCGTTTGAGTATGCCCGCGTTCGGTTTGAAAACGGCGCGATCAACTTTTTTGATTTTGAAAATGCGCGCAACCGCTTGTTTTCCTCTAAAGCTCAACTCGCTCAGTCGCGTTACGATTGGATTTTTAGGGTGAAAACCCTCGAATTTTATCTCAGCGGTTCGCTCAAACCCTAAGGAGTCTTATGAACAGACGATTGATTTTATTGGTATCGATTGCCGCGGCCTTGGTGGCCCTTTTGGTGGTCGCGCGAAAAATGGGCTGGATTGGCAGCAACGACCAGGGACGAGAGGTTGAAACCGAACTCAGCGTTCGAACCGATTTAGTGGAAAAAGTGAGCGCCAGCGGAAAGATTCAACCCGAAAAAGAGGTGAAGCTCTCCCCGGAGGTATCGGGAGAAATTACGGAACTCAATGTGGTTGAGGGGCAAGCGGTTAAAAAGGGCGACCTCTTGGTTCGAATCAATCCGGACATCTATCAAAGCGGTGTTGAGCAGGCCCAGGCCTCGGTCGCGGCTGCAAACTCTGAAATTCAACAGAGCAAAGCTCAATTTGTGGAGGTTGAAAAAATCCACAAGAGAAATCTAGAGCTCTTCAAAAAAGGGGCCATCTCTCAAGCAGAGCTCGACGCCAGCCAAAGAGCCATAGACGTGTCTCGCTTGGCCGTAGAATCTTCGAAGGCGCGATACGACAACGCTCGAGCCACGCTCGACCAAGCTCGAGACAATCTGTTTCGAACAACCTTGTATGCCCCTGTGGACGGAACGGTTTCGCTCTTAAATGTGGAAGAAGGCGAGCGAGTGGTAGGAACCGCGCAAATGGCGGGCACCGAACTGCTTCGCATTTCGAATTTGCAGAATATGGAAGTCTTGGTCGAAGTAAACGAAAACGACATCGTGCGGGTTTCTTTGGGAGATACTGCAGATATCGAGGTCGATGCGTATTCGGGCAAGGTCTTTAAAGGTGTGGTTACCGAAATTGCCAATTCCGCAAAACTGGCAGGCACCGGGGTCGATCAAGTCACCAATTTTGAAGTCCGAGTTCGGATTTTGCCTGAGTCGTACGCATCCTTAATCGACGAAAAATCGAATGGCGATGCCCCGTTCAGACCGGGAATGACCGCTTCGGTCGACATCCGAACAGAAACCCGCAAAAATGTCGTCGCCGTGCTCGTTCAAGCGGTCGTTCTTCGAGAAGACACCTCCTCGGTAAGTGAAAAAACGAGTCGAACGAAAGCCAAGTCGAAGAAGGTGTCGGACGAAGAAAAACCGGAGTCGGAGCAAGAACAAAGTGGTCAAACAACCACCGACGAAAATCTGGACGGTTTCGAGGTGGTCTTCGTGAATTCTGCCGAGCGAGCCAAGCTCAAAGTGGTGAAGACGGGGATTCAGAACGAAAAATACATAGAGATCGTCGAAGGCTTGTCTGAGGGAGAATCGGTAGTGATCGGTCCCTACGCTACGGTCAATAAGCTTCTGAAAAACGGAGATGCTATAAAAATTTCCAAATCAGATAAAAAGGGCGATTGAACGCCGTAGAGTTCAACTTCAATTCGAAGCCGCTTTTTCTGGCGCTCGAATGTTCGACGAGAAATTGCTCGGTCGCGCTCTTTGAACAAAATCGACTGCTCGAGTGCATTGAAGATGCTCCGGAGTCTTTCGTTCACAGCGAGAAACTCCACGATTTTATCGAAGAAATTTTTCGCAAATCCAACTGCAAAATATCCGAGCTCAGCGCCGTAGGTGTCGGAATCGGACCCGGTTCGTACACCGGTCTTCGAATAGGGCTGTCGAGTGCGAAAGGCATCTGCTACGCCCTCGAAATCCCGCTCGTCGGGGTGTCGAGCCTCGAAATATTGTATCAGACCTTGAGATTGAGCGAAATCGAATCGAAAACAGAAGCTGCAGCTCGCTACTTCCCCATGCTCGACGCCCGAAGAATGGAGGTCTACACCGCTGAATTCGATGCGCGAGGACAGAGAAGTTCGCCGGATCGGCCGATGATCTTAACCGAAGAAGTTCCCGCCCATCCCGGCCGTTGCTTTGGCGACGGTTCTTTTAAAGCGCAGGCCTTGCTCGAAGAAAAAGGGCATCAAGTGCTCAATGGTCCCTTGCCCTCAGCTCGTGGAATGGGCGACGCGATCTTCTCGCGCTGGAAGGCCGGGGATTTTGAAGATCTCAGGGCATTAAACCCGAGCTATCTAAAGGAATTTCAGGCAGGTAAAGTGTCAACGGAAATTTCTGAGGAATACAGAGATTCGATCTCTCCATGAGCTCCTTAAAGTTATGTATTAGCCGGAAATCTAGAGGACAAGGTCGCACTCTAGGACAATTCGTTTGAAGTTGTTAAGTTTTATCTGATTAGAACACTTTTAACCAACGAGGTGACCGAATATCAAAGGGCCTAAAGCCTCTCGACTCCGGGACCCGCAAGCGACGCCGAGTCGCACAACAGCCGCAACTTCCTATTTAATATTCTGCGGCGGCGACCTCGGCCAAAGCGCCTGCGGGTAGGACAAGAGAGCGCTGCGCCGGTTTAAAAAGCTCCTTTCTTTCCTTCTTTCTTTGGAGCAGCAAAGAAAGAAGGCCTCCGCG
>JBGSOF010000015.1:0-9730 GCA_041739275.1 Schleiferiaceae bacterium
TTAGAAAAACCAAGGGCAGCGACGCCGAGTCGCACAACAGCCGCAACTTCCTTTTTAATATTCTGCGGCGGCGACCTCGGCCAAAGCGCACGCGGGTAGGACAAGAGAGCGCATCTGTCGGTCAAAACAGATTCGGCAATATAACAGAGCCACGAGGCGTCGTGGCTCTACACCTTCTTTGGAGCAGCAAAGAAAGAAGGCCTCCGCGGCAGCGGGGTGAACATCAAGGTCGTAGAGAGGGAATGAACAGCGCAGGCCAACTTTAAAGCATCATCGGCGAAGCCGGAAGACATCGAATCCAAAACTTAAATAAACAAAATCGGACAAGAAAGGAAATCAGGGCATTTCAATCATGCTGGCTCCAGTGTTGCCTAAATGTTTGCATGAAAACCATGTCTCTCCCCAGAAATATCTAGTGACCCTGGTTTTGCTCCTCTACGGGGTGTTCAGCGGAAATTTTGGACCCCTTTTGCAGAATTTGCTCTCCGGAGGGGGCCAAAGCCTCAGCCAGAGCTCAGAAACCGCTCCGGTTTCGACGGCGGCCGAAGAAGAGTTGGTCGAGTTTTGCGAAGTCGTGCTCCGAGATACCGAAGTGGTCTGGGCCAACATCTTTAGAGAACAGCTCAATGCGTCGTACGAACCGCCCGTTCTGGTGCTTTTTCGCGATCGGGTGGAATCGGCTTGCGGCATGGCGAGTGCGGCCTCAGGGCCTTTTTACTGCCCCGCCGATCGCA
Source organism: Schleiferiaceae bacterium (assembly GCA_041739275.1). Taxonomy (GTDB): domain Bacteria; phylum Bacteroidota; class Bacteroidia; order Flavobacteriales; family Schleiferiaceae; genus WGMI01. The sequence goes on from JBGSOF010000015.1 coordinate 735, forward strand.
AACTCTACCTCGACTTGTCGTTTTTCGAAGAACTGAAATCGCGATTTGGAGCCCCGGGCGATTTCGCCATGGCCTATGTGATTGCCCACGAAGTGGCCCACCACGTTCAAAATTTGCAGGGAACTTTATCGGCGGTCAACAAGCAGCGATCGCGAGTTTCGGAGCAAGAGAGCAATGCCCTTTCGGTGCGCACCGAGCTTCAGGCCGATTTTTACAGCGGGGTATGGGCCCATCACGCCGATCGTTTGTTGGGCACTTTGGAAACGGGCGACATTCGCGAAGCCCTGCAGGCCGCTGAAGCCATCGGCGACGACCGACTTCAAAAGCAGGCTCAAGGCTATGTGGTTCCCGAGAGTTTTACCCACGGCAGCTCAGCGCAGAGAATGGAGTGGTTTGAACTGGGCTACACTACCGGAGACCTTCGCCAGGGAGATACTTTTGCTCGTTAGAAACTCAAAACCAGAGCAGTATGGCTGTGAAAACGGCCGGACTCAACGCGATGAATCCCATCGATAGTTTGATTCGAGTCTGAGATTTTCCGTACTTGGAACGGTTGAGTTCAAAGAGGGCGAGGAGCAGGGGGATTAAGCAAAAAAGCCAGACGTACAGGGCTGAAGGCATCGACGACTTCATCATTACAAATCCCAATGCCCCCAAGCCAAGGCTGATCGCGCTTCCGAAGATTGTAGAAGAAATACGCAGAGGTTTTTCGCCCCAAACGACCGGAGCGGTATTCAATTTTGCGAGGCGATCTCCGGGCAGATCTTCGAGGTCTTTCACCATCTCTCTCCACAAGCTTCCGGCGAATGCCGCCAAGGCATACACCAAAGAGGCCTGAATCATGGCGCGCCTCAGAGGGTCGACGGTCGTTTTCTGCTCTCCGCTCAAATCGGGGATGACGTCAAAACACATCGGCAAGAGCAAGACCAAGCCCGAGAGCACGGCCACCGCAAGATTGCCGATCAAGGGTCGCGCTTTGAGTTCAGATGCGTAGACGTAGAGCAGGAATCCGCTGAACGCGGGAATGAGACCGGGCCAGGGGAGCAGTGTGGCGCGACCAACCCACCATCCCAAGACAGATCCCACCAAAAAGAGTCCGAAGAACCATCGCCAGCCCGATTCTTCGCTCAAAAGGCGACCGACCACCCTTCGATCGGGCCGGTTGTAGCGATCGGTGGTTTGGTCGAACACATCGTTGATGACATAGCCCGAAGCTTGGATAAACATCACCGAAAAGATCAAAAGAGCAAACTGCAGGTGCGAAAGCACCAAGTCCATGCCCAGCGGAAACATCATGCCCCAGCGGATGGATGCGAGTGCCAGAGCCGAAATCAGCAGATTGGGCAGGCGGATGAGCCGCAAAAAGTCCATCGGTTTCAAACCGGCCAAAGATTTTGAATCCGAAGCACCTGCTCAATCACTTCGCGAACGCAGCCTTCGCCCCCTCGAAAGGGAGAGACATGGTCGCAGGCCGCGCGAACCTCGGCCGCGGCATCATGGGGGCAGCAAGACACTCCGGCATACGCCAGCGCTTCCAGATCGGGCAAATCGTCGCCCATATAAAGCACTTGATGCGCCCCGATCTCCAGGCTCACGGCCATTTCTTCGAGCGCCGAACGCTTGTCGTAGCAGCCCATGGCAAGCCATCCGAATCCGAGTTCGGCAAAGCGATTTTTAAGGACTTCATCTTTGGCTCGGGTGATCAATGCCAACTGCATACCTGAACCGGCGGCCTGCTGAGCAGCGAACAAATCGCGCATGTGAAAGGCGCGAGCCAGCCGTCCGTTTTCGAGGAGATAAGACTTGCCGTCGGTAAAGACCCCGTCGAAGTCGAAAGCCAGGAGTTTGATCGAAGAAAGTCTTTGCTTGAACGATTCCATGGGTTTAAGATTTGCTCGGAGTCCGGGCCTTGCGCCGAAGTTCGCGCGAACTCGAGAATAAAAAGTCGGACAGGGTTCGATACATCCGCTTCAGTTCGATGTCTTTGAGCATGCTCAAGTGCTTTCGAACGGTGGCCAGGTCGCCTCTGCGCGCAGGGCCGGTTTGGGCCGCTTCTGCCCCGAGTTCGACAGCCTTGCGTGCCGTTTCTTCGATCAAAGGGATGAGCAGGCGTTTGTCGAGGGATTCTTCTTTCATAATCCTCTCTGCTACAGCAAATTGTAGATTTGCATAATTGTTGGCGAAGACCGCGGCAAGGTGCAAACGCGCCCGAGACGCACTGTTGAGTTCTAGGGCTTTTAAGCCGAGGCGAGAAGCAAATTCGAAGAGCGATCCGGAATCTTCGGGCATTCGGGCTTCGATGCAGGCCGTGAGCCCGCCGTAACTCAAGTTTCGTCCGAGGGTGAAGGTCTGAGGCAGATAAAACACTGCCGAACGCCCATTCCCCAAGGCTTCGATCGATCGACCGCCGCTGCCGTGAATCAGCAGTTGCGTGCCTTCTTCAAAACTTCGGGCGAAATCAGAGATCGCTCGATCGCTCAGCGCGATAAAAACCCAGTCGGTTTGAAGCAAATCTGTGGGTTCGACGGTATAGCGAGTCCCCGGCTGCTGTTGCCAATGGCTTTCGCTCAACGGGCTGCGGTGATAGTGAACGTCGATCTCGAAACCGGAACTTCGAAAGAGCCGATCCCAGTGCCAAGCCAAGTTACCCGAACCGGCCAAGCCGATGCGCAGCTTTGCAGGAAGAGGAGGCAGTTCTGCGCCCTCGATCATGCCGGCTTTCGGGCTCTGAGCATTCGGATGCGCTCGACGACGGCAATCGCGGTACCTATGGCCATTAAGACGCTGCCGAGCCACAGCAAATTAATCATGGGGAACACAATGGCTTTGAGCACAATAAACGGCTTTTCGTCTACGGTTTTGCGCCAGGATTTGATGACGAGCACATCGCTTTCAGGCTTGATTTCGTCCAACCTGAATTTGAGCCCGGGTGGGTCGACCACGGCGTCTCTGTAGCCCCGTTCGCTGCCGTTGATTTCGTAGACGGGGCGCGCCTTGTAGTCGTTGCCATTCAGGTGGATCACGCTCAAAACGGCTTCAACTTCAATCTTCGAAACCGAACCGTCTTCAGCATAACCGAAGTTCGAATTCAAACTGTCGAGAATGACGAAACTTTGATCGAGTATGGCCGTGTCGCCTTTGTGCATCTCGACGCTGGCTTCTTTACCATAGCCGTCCGCATCGGTCGGTTCGGGCTCGAGCGGGGCATAGGTAACGTGGGTGTACAAATCGCTGCCCGCTTTGTGTCGGGTATCGGGTTCGGGTGAATTGCCCATGCGATCATTCATCAAAATGCTCGGGCTCAACACAAAGCTCTTTTCGGGTCGGGCGATTTCGGCATATTCCACATCGTAATATCGATAGTTGCCTTCTTTTCTCTCTCCCAACCAACGCACGGTGTACGGGGGCATTTGGACCGTATCTCCCAGTTCGAGCAAGACGTTTTCGTTTTGAGGAAAATCCTTGGCGATAAACGAATCGTTGGCGGAAATGGTCTTTTGCCGGCCGGTGGAAATCAGCGCCCCGAGCAGCAACAAGCCAAAGCCGAGGTGGGCAGTCGAAGCACCCGCTTTGTTGATTTTTCCCTTGAGAACACTCAGCGCGTAGTCGGCATTGGCCACGATCGAAAAAGTGGCGCTGAGCAACAGGAGCAAGAGCAAAAAGTCTCGGTGAAGATCGAAGGCCCAAGAGAGCCCGATGCTCAACACCAAGGCGATCAACAACGGCCTCATCAACATTTTGAGCGTGCCTCTTCTGGGGTTGGCACCATAGCGCAAAAACTGACCAAAACTCATAAAGGCCGCAATCAGAATGGCAAAGGGAATTTGAAAGCTGTTGTAGTGTTCGGCCACTTCGATGGGAGGAGCCAGCTTGGTTTTCATCCAAGAAAGCGCGCCTTCAGGCCCAAAGACGGCATTGATGACCGGAATCGATGTGGTCAAGGAGATTTGAAATGCACTCGCGAGCAAGGTCAGCGAACCGATGAACATCCAGAATTCTCGCGAGCCCAAAGGGTCCTCGGTCGGCGACTTGGGAAGGGCGCGAAACCGAAGCGCGTACAGCCCGAAGGCCCCAAATGTGAAGAACAACAGATAGATCAGCAATTGTCCGCTGAGGCCCAAATCGACAAACGCGTGTACCGAAGTGTCTCCCAAAATCCCCGAACGGGTCAGGAAGGTGGAATAAAGCACGAGCAAGAAGCTTAGAATACTCAAAATCAGCGCCCAATGAAGCGTGCCTCCCTTGTTTCGGTGAATCAACATCAAATGCGCCGCACCGACCATGACCAACCAAGGCACCAAGGATGAATTTTCGACGGGATCCCACGCCCAGAAACCGCCAAAACTGAGGGCTTCGTAGGCCCATGCGCCGCCCATCAAAATCCCCGTACCCAAAATCCCCACACTAAAGAAGGCCCAGGGCAGGGCGGGTTTCATCCATTCGGTGTATTTGCGCGTGTACAGTCCACCCAAGGCAAAGGCAAAGGGAATCAAAGTGCTGGCAAAGCCCAGAAAGAGAATGGGCGGATGAATCGTCATCCAGTAGTTCTGCAAGAGCGGGTTGAGCCCGTTTCCGTCCATAAAGGCCGGGATGCGCTCCAGATAATCAGCCATTTGAGTCCACGGAAGACCGATGTTCTCGGGGAGCTCGCGGATTAAGGTGAACGGACTGCTGCCGATTTTGGCACCTGCCGCATACACCCCCAGCACCATGCTCGACAAAAACGCTTGAACCACAGAGATCACGGCGAGTACCGGAGCCTGCCATTCGCGCGGACCGAATCGAATGAGCATCAATCCGAGAATGGCGTGCCAAAAAGACCACAGCAGAAAGCTCCCTTCTTGCCCCTCCCAGAAGCTCGAGAGGATAAAGCGCATCGGGAGATCGAGCGAGCTGTGCTTCCAGACATAATCATATTCAAACCGATGATTGACAATCAGATAGAACAAACATGCGATCAGGAGTCCAATCGATGCCGAATGCGCCACAAAGAGTGCGTTGCCGATTTTTCTGGACCGTGCAACGCCCTCGGCATTTTTTACGTGCAGCGAGCGGAGGTAAAAGACGAAGGCCACCAGCGCAGATGCAAAGGCGAGCGAAGTGGCGAATCGACCCCATTCGCCGGGCCAGAGCAACTCTCCGACATAATCCATACTAAAATATTTGTTCAGAGTCGTTTAAAATCCGGCTTGTGCGGTTTCGCTCCCCACCTTGGCTTGGTCTTCGTACTTCGAAGGACACTTCATCAAAATCTCGGTGGCCACAAAATCAGAACCCAGCGATTTTCCCTTCATGGTGATTTCTTCAGAACGCTCGAAATCAGTCGGTTTGGGCTGCATGAAGACCACCTTTCGGCGCGCGCCCTCTTTGTCGAGTGCAAAAAAGGTGAATTGCCCCGCCTCGGCGTCGTAGTTCATCGGCTGGCTGCGGTCCAACGTCCCAATCACTGTGACGATTGAGCCCGGGCTGCTGTCGGCTTGTTCAAAACCGACATAGGTGCTGGCATCGGCCAAAGTCGCCATCACTGCCCCGATGGAGAGGGCGATGAGGATGAGCGCGATGATGTGGGTGCGTTTCATTTTTTTGGCTTATTGGTTGGACGAGACAGACTTTTCAATTCGCCCGATTTTTCGATCCAATCTGATCAGATAAACGATTAAACCCAGCAAAATGATTGCGAGAACACCCACGACGACATAAATTTTTCCATCGGCGCGAAAGCTGTCTGCCATTTCGGCCACCGGCCTGCCCGACTCTTGACACAGAGCGCGGAACGCACTCATTCCAAAAAGCGCACTCAAGGCCAATCGAAGAGCGAATCGATTCATTCTGTCCATGTTGTGAAAATTTGTTCAGCCTTCACCCGGGGGTCTTCAACTCGAGAAAGCGAATGCGCGCTCTTAGATCTAAAATCCAGTATCCCAACAAGATCCAGCCGATCATGGCCGGGTAAAAAACCGTGCGCATTCCCGAATCGAGGTCGTATTGGCTAAAGGCCGGATTGCCGCCATTGCCGGGGTGGAGCGAATCGGTAAAGCGGGGAAGCACCTGAATAAAGACGATCATCAACACGAAAGCAAAGAGGTTGTACACTGCAGAAAGCCGCGCTCTGCGATTCGGGTCGTCCACTGAAGAGCGCAAGACAAAATAGGCGAGATACATCAGCAAACTCATGGCCGTGCCGTTCAATTTGGGGTCGTTCACCCAGAATTTACCCCAAGTGAATTGCGCCCAAAGCATGCCCGTGAGCAGCCCGAGAATTCCGAAGACAAAGCCGACTTCGGCCGCCGCATTCGATTTGAGATCGCTTTTGGAATCGCCGGTTCTCAGTTGGAGCAGGGCAAACCATGCGGATCCTCCCCAGAGGGAGAGCATCGAAAACCACATACCGACGTGGAAGTACAGATTCCTGATCGTTTCGTTCAAGATCGGCAAACGCGGCACGGGGAGCAACATACCCGCGATGAGTGCGTAGAAAACGAGCATCGCGCCCAACCATTTCCACAGTGCCCCTTTCATCAGCTTTAATCTCGCCAAAGATAGGGAAACAGCAGGTAGCCCAAGGCCGTTGCGAGCAGTCCGAGGCCGAGACTTCCCAGGCTGTATTCGACGGCCGACAGGCCCAGTGCGAAGCGCTCGCCTCCGCGTACTCCGACGATCAGACTGGGTACGAGCAAGGGCAAGCTCAGCACGGCCATCAAGCCCAAGTTGCGCCCGGTTCGAGAGGCCAGGGCCGAGGTAGTGGTCAGCAATGCGCCAAATCCCATGGCTCCGCACAGAGAATGAAGGGTATAACCCAAGGCGTTTTGGGCAGGCCATCCGAGGAATACCGAGAAGAGGAACAAGTTGAGCAGCGCGAGCGAAACACTGGCCAAAACGGCGACCGCCCATTTCGATAGAAACAAGGTTTCGGGCTTGACCAAACCGAGCAGATAGAAGTAGCGCGGGCCCGCTTCTCGGTCGAAGCTGTGGGTCGATGCCGTGATTGCGTTGAAAGCGAGTGTCATCCAAAGCAAACCGTTCCATGTTTGGGCATTGGCTCCGTTCGGGAAGACCAGCGAAGCGATGTAGGCGGTAGAAAGCGCGTACACCAGCGATTGAAATACGAAGCTGCGCTGCCGGCCTTCGAGTTTGATCAAAAAACGGAACAAGTGAATCGGAGCAACCCGAGAACTTTTCGTCATATTTTACGTTCCTATTAAAACGTATAGTTCAACCCCATGCACACTTCCTTGTTCCGATACTCAGCCCTTTTGTTCCTCGGCTTTGGTTTGGCCCAATGCTCGGGCCCCTCTACCGCAAAGGCCGACGCGAAGGTAGATCAGAGTTTATCGACCAACACAGACGCAGTTTCTAATAAACCATTGAAAATGAGTATTTACGACCAGGGCTTCCAAATCAACACGCTTACAGGCCAGCCGTTCGATTTTGCAAGCCTCAAGGGCAAGCGCCTATTGCTGGTGAACACCGCCTCAGAATGCGGCTTTACGCCACAGTACAAACAGCTCCAAGAGCTGCACGAGACGTACGGGGGCAAAGGTTTTGAAATCGTGGGTTTTCCGGCCAATAATTTCGGGGGACAAGAGCCCGGCTCGAATGCAGAAATCGCGAGTTTTTGTGAAAAGAATTACGGAGTCACTTTCGCGATGACGGAAAAGATCAGCGTCAAGGGTCAGGACATCCACCCGATCTATAAGTGGTTAACTGACAAAGATTTGAACGGAGTGAAAGACATGGGAGTTCAATGGAATTTTCAAAAGTATTTGATCGACGAAGAGGGCCATTTGGTCGATGCGTATTTGTCGAATAAATCTCCGCTCAGCGAGGACATCATTGCGTTTGCTTCCGGCAAGCGGGACTGAGCAGAAAGATGTAAAAATGATCTAGGTCCAAACGCGCACGGCTTCGCGAAATGTATTCATGTGGGCTTCGAGCACATCGCTGAGTTTAGGCGAGTACCCGCCCCCCATGCTTACCGCGACGGGTATATCGAGTTGCTTTAATCGCTCAAAAACCATTCGATCTCTGCGCGCGCAGCCTTCACGGCTCAAACTCAATCGGCCCAAGGCGTCGGTTGCGAGCACGTCGACGCCCGATTGATAGAAAGCCAATTCGGGCGATTGCGTCGAAAAAATTTGCTCGAGTGCAGATTCGAGTGCTTGCAGGTATTCTGAGTCGCGGGTTCCGTCGGGCAGGGCAATGTCCAAATCGCTTTGAGCCTTGCGAAGCGGGAAGTTGTGCGCGCCGTGCATGCTGAAGGTGAAGACTTTAGGGTTTCCTTGAAATATTTCGGCCGTTCCATTGCCTTGATGAACATCGAGATCGATGATCAAAACCGATTGAACCCAATTTTCGTCCAGGGCTTTGGCTGCGGCTATGGCCATGTCGTTGAGCAGGCAAAATCCTTCGGGGCGAGAGGACCCCGCGTGATGCGTTCCTCCGGCCACATTGAGCGAACATGCGCGAGTGTCTAGCGCAAGCCGCGCAGCCTGTATGCTCGCCCCTGCAATAGTCAATTCTCTGGTTACCAATGTCGAATCGAATGGGAACCCGCTTTGGCGGATTTCTGCCGTGCTGAGTCTGCCTTCGAGCAACCGTTGGATGTAATCTCGCTCGTGAACTCTCAGGGCATCTAATTCGGTGGCGGGCTCGGGCAGGTGCCAGGCACGGTCTTCCAGAATCGCTTCGCGCTTGAGCTGTTCAGCCAATAGGCTGTATTTAGCCATTGGAAACCGATGCCCTTCGGGAAGCGGGTGTGCGAAGCAATCGGAATAGAGGGCGGTAACCAAAGGGTCACAGGATGTTTCTGAGGAGAGGTGTTTCTTCATTCATTTCTAGGTTCTGCATTTTGGCGAAATAAGTCTTATGATTGTTTTAATAAACGAGGGTCTTCCAAAATATTTCTGGGTCTTCGGGTAGATGTATTCCGGCTACGCCGATGAGCATTGTAAGATGGCCTACGCTGTTCATTCCCTCTCTACGACCTTGATGTGCAC
>JBGSOF010000025.1:0-44022 GCA_041739275.1 Schleiferiaceae bacterium
TATACAACTCGTTGACATAGGGTGGCACAATCTGGGCTTGAATGCACGAGTTCAAGATCAGTAAAAAGAGTAGAGTCAGAAACGTACGCAACCGTTCTAGAATATTTCCAGCATCCAAAATACGGCAAGTCCGGTGGACTCTTGGCTCCGAGACCACCCCAACTGAGCCCATCGTATGGACCCCAGACCCCATCGCAGTTCACCCCGTATCTACCATAACATTGAATTTCTTGCGAATAGACCTTGAAATCCTGGGTCGATGTTTCGAGTTCAAGTCGATCTCGATGTCTGCGTATGCCGTTGAAGATATGTGATTTATGTTAATTTTCAATTACTTGCGTTCACAAACGCCAACAATTGACCGTTCATAGCTTTGGCGGAGTGGATGTTGAGGAAAGCCCAATTCCTGCGATTTTCGAATGGTGAATGTCTTTCGTTTTTTTCGCCCGCTTTTGCTTGGGCTTATTCTTGTTTTCGGTTTCTCAAAAAGCCTTTTCGCTCAAGAAAAGACTCCGACAGAGCCGGGAACACCGCCTATTTTGCTCTCCTTGGGCCAGGAGCAAAGCCTCGTGGGTCGGTCGATCGAGATTTTTGAATCGACTCAACACATCTCTTTTCCGAGCCAAGAACAAAGCGCACAGTTTGTCGCCTCCGAAAAAGAAATTCTCAATTTCGACCTCAGCCCCTCAGAATTTTGGCTTCGGTTTAAGGTTCAAAACACGGCAGAACAAAGGCTCGAAGCTTATTTAGACATCGCCAATCCGCTGGTCGACAGCATCGAATACTGGATATTTAGCGAAGCATCTCCGGTGGTCACAGGCCTCATGGGCGATCGAATGCCGCATTCTGCACGGCCGCTCTCATACAACACCTTTGTAATTCCGCTCGAACTCGAGGCCAAAGCGTCGAGTATCGTGTACCTCCGCATTCGCTCGAACGACCAAATCCTGCTGCCCATACAGATTGGCGGCTCGCGCGAGGTTTCGGCCAACAAACTCGATCGCGAACTCTTGTTTGGAGCCTACATCGGTTTGATGATGGTGATGTTCATCTACAACACCTTCATCTATTTCACCACCCGCGACCGCAGCTATCTCTACTACATTTTTTACATCTTGTCGCTGCTCGGGGCGCAAATGCTGCTCGAAGGTTTTGCGTTCCACCGCTTGATTCCCAACTCCCCCCAAGCCAACAATTTCAGTCTCATTCTCCTCAGTGCTTTGACCGGCCTTTCGGCCATTGCTTTTGCCCGTCAGTTTTTGTCGATGCCCACGTCTGCCCCTCGGTTCAACAAAGGCTTGAGAGTGCTCGAAGTGCTCTATGTATCGGCCATTGTCGTCAAGGCGCTGGGCTACGACATGGTCAGTTTTCGAATGATCGACATCGGAGGTTTGGGTTCGGCTCTCTACGGCCTTGGCTTTTCGAGTTGGCTCGCGCTCAAGGGAAATCGCCCCGCACGCTTTTATTGGGTGGCCTGGATTTTGTTCATCGCAGGAATTCTGCTGTACGTCGGGAAGAACTTTGGGCTTTTCCCGTTCAACGACTTCACCAATAGTGCAATACAACTGGGATCTTCGGCCGAAATCATCCTTCTGTCGTTTGCCTTGGGAGACCGCATCAACCAACTTCGAAAGGATAGGGAAAGTGCTCAGGCTCAGGCGCTCAACATGCTTCGCGAAAACGAACGCATCGTGATGGAGCAAAACGTCATCCTCGAAGAAAAAGTCGAACTGAGAACCCACGAGCTCAGCGCGGCCAATGTGCAGCTGAGCCAAGCCATAGACGAACTCAAAGAAGCGCAAAGCCAGTTGGTGGATTCCGAAAAAATGGCGTCGCTCGGTCAGCTTACCGCGGGTATTGCCCACGAAATCAACAACCCCATCAATTTTGTATCGAGCAATGTCAACCCGCTCAAACGCGACTTGAACGACTTGATCGACCTGATACGCTTGTATGAAGAACTCGATCAAACCGATGCCGCCAATCCACAAAGGCTCGAAAAAGTACGGGCATTCAAAAAGGAAATCGACTTCGAATTCCTGGTCGAAGAAGTGCATCAACTCATCGACGGCATCAAGAACGGAGCCGATCGAACGGGGGAAATTGTTCGAGGTTTGAGAACTTTTTCTCGATTGGACGAAGATGAATTTAAAGATGCCGATATTGAAGACGGTTTGCTGTCGACCCTAACCATACTCAACAACAAAGTGCGCGACCGCATCGAGGTGCGCACCGATTTCTGCCATTTGCCGCAGATTCCTTGCTATCCGGGCAAGTTGAATCAGGTGTTTATGAATATTATGAACAACGGCATTCAGGCCATTGAGGCCCGAATTAAAGACGAACACGAACATCAGGGATTGCTCTCGATTTCGACGGTTCTGCACTCTGAACGCGTCGAAGTGATCATCGAGGACAACGGCATCGGGATGAGCGAAGAAACCCGCCGACGAATGTTCGAGCCGTTTTTCACAACCAAACCGGTAGGCGAGGGAACCGGTCTCGGGCTTTCGATTGTCTATAAAATCGTCCAAGCGCATCAAGGGGCGATGGAGGTCGAAAGCACCCTGGGTTCGGGCAGTCGATTTCGACTGTTTTTGCCGAGAAAACAATCAGATTAAAACCGCAGGCCATGGCCAGAGACAAAATCAAGGTGCTGTATCTCGACGACGAAGTCGAGAACCTGAATGCATTCAAGGCCGGTTTTCGGAGAGAATTTGACGTCCAAGTGGCGAATAATTCGAAAGAAGCGTTTGACTTGATTCAAACGGCGCGGCCGCACGTCATTTTTAGCGACCAGCGCATGCCCGAAATGACCGGGGTTGAATTCTTCAATGCCGTGCGCCAGATTTATCCCGAAGGCATACGAATTCTGCTCACCGCCTTTACCGATGTCAAAGACATTGTCGCCGCCATCAACCGCGGAAACATCTATCGATTTGTCTCCAAGCCTTGGAACGAAGACGAGCTGAGAAACACGGTTCTAAACGCCTACGAAATCTTCAACACCCGCCTTCAGCTTCAACTCAAAGTGGCTGAACTCGAAAAGGCCAACGAAGACCTCAACCGATTTATTTACAGCGCCTCACACGACCTGCGCGCACCTTTGATGTCGGTTTTGGGGCTGGTGAAGTTGGCGCGTTACGAAGAGGTCGATCCCAAGAGCCTCGAGTATTTCGGGATGATCGAATCGAGCGTCAACAAACTCGATTTGTTCATTCAAAACATTATCGAATACTATCAGAATTCTCGAGATCTAAGCGAAGAACGAGAAATCGACTTTGCGCAGCTCATCGACGACATCCTCGAGAACTCCCGCTTTCACAGCTCCGATCCGCGGCTTCAATTCCATACCGAAATCGAGGCTCCGGGCAGCTTCAAAGCCGACGAATTCAGGCTTCGAATCATCTTGAGCAATTTGATCTCCAACGCCATTCGGTTTCAGCGCCCCGAGCACCTCAAACCCGAAGTTCGAATTCACGTCAAGTGCAACGAGCGCCGCGCCGAGATTTCGATCGAAGACAACGGCATCGGCATTCTTCAAGAACACATGCAGAACATCTTCAAAATGTTCTTTAAGGCACATCCGCAACACAGCGGTTCGGGCATTGGGCTGTACATCGTAAAAGAGGCGCTCAACAAGGTCGAGGGCGAAATCAGCGTCTCGTCTACACCCAATGTGGGCACGCGTTTTTCAATCACCATTCCCAACAGGGCATGAGCGTTTTGCCCTATCGAAAAATCATGTTGGTCGACGACAACCCCATCGACCTCTTTTTGAACAGAAATTTGCTCAAGAAGAACGGCATGGACGCCTTTTTTATAGAGTTCACCGGGGGAGGATTGGCGCTCGAATACCTGATCGATCACGCGTCACAGTCCGACAAACTCCCCGACCTCATTTTACTCGATATTCAGATGCCCGTCATGGACGGGTTTGCCTTTTTGGAGGGGTTTCGCGATCTGCGCTCGGCGCTCGCATTTGTGCCCGAGCTCTTTATTTTGAGTTCGACTTCGAACCACGACGACATTCGAAAGCTGCGCTCCGACCCCTTGGTTCGCCGAATTTTAAAGAAGCCGCTCGAGGTCGATTTGCTCAAAAAGTCGCTCGGAATCGAGAGCTGATTCAATCCTCGCTCTTGAGCAAAAAGCGAAGGCCGTCAAATTTTTGTTCGGCCATTTGCAGGCTGTACGCCGAGTCGGCCAAAAACACCAAGCGGTCGTATTTGTCTCGCGCCAAATTCCGCGATTTCATTCTTCTGAATTCTTCGAGTTGTGAAGGGTCTTGCACTTGAATCCAGCAGGCCTTGTGCGCCTGAAAAGGTTCGTACGAGCACTTGGCGCCGTATTCGTGCTCGAGCCGGTATTGAATCACCTCGTATTGGAGCGCCCCCACGGTTCCGATAATCTTACGGCCGTTTTGTTCAAGCGTAAAGAGTTGAGCCACACCTTCGTCCATTAATTGGTCAATGCCTTTGGCCAACTGTTTCGATTTGAGCGGATCGGCATTGTTGATAAACCGAAAATGCTCGGGGCTAAAGCTGGGAATCCCCGTAAAATGAAGCCCTTCGCCCGAACTCAAGGAGTCTCCGATTCGAAAGTTGCCGGTGTCGTGCAAACCGACGATGTCGCCCGGAAAGGCTTCGTCGACCACCGATTTCTTACTCGCCAAGAAAGCTGTGGGGCTGCTGAACTTCAACATTTTATTCAAACGAATGTGCTTGTAGTTGACATTGCGTTCGAAGCGCCCGGAAACCACTTTGACGAACGCCAGGCGATCGCGGTGGTTGGGGTCCATATTGGCGTGAATCTTAAAAATAAAGCCCGCAAAACCTGCTTCTTCGGGATGCACCCAGCGCTCTTCGGCTTGTTTGGGCTGGGGGTGAGGCGCAATTTCCACAAAACAATCGAGCAACTCGCTCACCCCGAAGTTGTTGAGCGCACTGCCAAAGAAAACAGGGTGCAGTTCGCCCTTGCGATACGCTTCGAGATCAAAACGGGGGTAGACCTCTTGAATCAGCTCGACCTCTTCGCGCAAAGTGGCTGTGGCCGCTTCGCCGATCCACTGTTCGAGCCTGGGGTCGCTGAGGTCGTCAATTTCGACGCTCTCTCCGATCTTTTGTTTGAGCGCTTCGGTAAAGAACTTCAAATTTCCTTCCCAGAGGTTGTACACCCCTTTGAACTCTTTGCCCATGCCAATCGGCCAACTCAATGGAACCGTTTTGAGCCCGAGTTTTTGTTCTACTTCATCCAGCAAATCGAAGGCGTCTCGGCCTTCTCGGTCGAGTTTGTTGATAAAGACAATCAACGGAATCTGCCGCATGCGCGAAACCGCCACCAGTTTTTCGGTTTGCGCCTCGACTCCTTTGGCCACGTCCACCACCACAATCGCCGAGTCTACCGCTGTGAGAGTTCGGTAGGTGTCTTCGGCAAAATCTTGGTGACCGGGAGTGTCGAGAATGTTGATTTTGCGCCCGGCATATTCAAAGGCCATGACCGAAGTCGCCACCGATATTCCGCGCTGTTTCTCGATTTCCATAAAATCGGAAGTGGCGGTCTTCTTGATCTTGTTCGATTTCACTGCTCCGGCCTCTTGAATGGCGCCTCCAAACAACAGCAGTTTTTCAGTCAGGGTCGTCTTGCCCGCATCCGGGTGAGAAATAATGCCAAATGTGCGCCTGCGCTTGATTTCGTCGATTAAATCCATACCTAAAATGCGAAGATTATTTTGCCGTGCCGCCGCTGTGGGCAGCTTCGGAGGGCTGCAAAGAAAGCGCAGACGAACCGCGCGCCAATTCGAGAGCCAAATAGCGCCCTGTATGGCTCTCGGTATTCTGCGCCAGTTCTTCGGGGGTGCCCGAGGCCACGATTCGCCCGCCGGCCGCTCCGCCTTCAGGTCCGAGATCGATCAAGTGGTCGGCCAGTTTGAGCACATCCAAATTGTGCTCGATCACCAAGACTGTATTGCCGCGCTCGACCAGTTTTCCAATCACTTCCATCAGCACGCGTACGTCTTCGAAATGCAAGCCCGTGGTGGGTTCGTCGAGGATGTACAAGGTGCGCCCCGTGTCGCGTTTGCTGAGCTCTGTGGCCAACTTTACGCGCTGGGCTTCACCCCCCGAGAGCGTGGTCGAACTCTGCCCGAGCGTCAGATAGCCCAAGCCTACCTCGTGCAACGTCCTTATTTTCTGGAGAATTTTTGGGATGCTCTCAAAGAACTCTACCGCATCTTCGATCGACAAATCAAGCACATCGGCTATGGATTTGCCTTTGTATCGAACCTCGAGTGTTTCGCGGTTAAACCGGCGCCCCTGGCAGCTTTCGCAGAGCACGAACACATCGGGCAAAAAGTTCATCTCAATCACTCTCAGTCCTCCGCCTTGGCAGGTTTCGCAGCGCCCGCCCTTTACGTTGAAGCTGAAGCGCCCGGGTTTGTAGCCGCGAACCTTCGATTCGGGCAATTGGGCAAAGAGGTCTCGAATTTCGTTGAGCACTCCGGTATAGGTGGCGGGATTGCTCCGCGGGGTACGGCCAATCGGGCTTTGGTCGATGTCGATCACCTTGTCGATTTGATCGAGCCCTTCGATGCTTTTATAGGGAAGCGGTTTTTTGACTGCTTTGTAAATGTGCCTGTTGAGGATCGGATACAGGGTCTCGTTGATCAAAGTAGACTTTCCGCTGCCCGAAACTCCGCTAATCCCAACCAATAAACCGAGCGGAATTTCGAGATCGACGTCTTTGAGGTTGTTTCCGGTAGCCCCCCGCAAAACGAGCTTGTGAGCTCCCTTGGGCCTCCTTTTTTCGGGGATTTCGATTTCTCTCCGACCGCTGAGGTAATCGGCCGTAAGCGTATCTGCCTCACAGATTTGCGCATAGGTGCCTTCGGCCACAATCCGCCCCCCGTGACGTCCGGCCCTCGGGCCCATATCGATGATGTGGTCTGCCCGCTCCATCATGTCGCGATCGTGTTCCACCACCAAAACCGAATTTCCGAGGTCGCGCAACTGCTCGAGAGATTCGATGAGTTTGTGGTTGTCGCGCTGGTGAAGCCCGATCGAAGGCTCGTCGAGTATGTAAAGCACATGAACCAACTGAGAACCGATTTGAGTCGCGAGTCGAATGCGCTGAGCTTCTCCTCCCGAAAGGCCTTTGGCAGGGCGGTCGAGGCTGAGGTAATCGAGCCCCACCTTGTGCAAAAAGCCCACCCGGGTGGCGAGTTCTTTCAGAATTTCCGAAGCCACGGTTGCCTGATTCCCCGTCAAGCGGTGTCGGGTATCGTCGATCCACGACAAGAGTTGGTCGATCGAAAGCGCGCTTACCTGAGCAATGTTGAAGTCGTTGATTTTGAAGTACCGAGACTCTGAACGCAGCCGGCTGCCTTCGCAATGCGGACAGCGCACTTTATTCATAAAGGCATAAGCCCAGCGAAGAATGCCCGCGCTTTTACCTTCTTTGCTCTGATTTTCAATGAATTGAACAATTCCCTCGAACTGCAATTGCAACTTGCGGGTCACCCCGAGGCTTTTGTTCTCAATCTCGAAGCTCTCTTGGGCTCCGTAGAGAATCACGTCCATGCCTTCTTCGGGGATCTCAGAAATCGGAGTGTTGAGATCGAATCCGTAGCGCTGACCGATTAAATCGATTTGACCGAAAATCCAACTCTTGCTGTATTCTCCCAAGGGCGCCAAACCCCCTCTGCGAATACTCTTGGAATTGTCGGGAACCACCTTGCTCAAATCGACTTCGGCCACTTCACCCAAGCCGTTGCAGTGCGGGCATGCACCTTTGGGCGAGTTGAACGAAAAGCTGTTGGGTTCGGGTTCGGGATAGGCGATCCCCGTGGTGGGGCACATCAAGTGCCGACTGTAATACCGAGGTTTTTCGTCTCCTTCGGCCAGAACCATGGCGGTTCCCTTTCCGAGCGACAGCGTTTTGGAAAGGCTTTGAACCAGCCGATCGGCCTCGCCCGAGCGCACATTTAAGCGATCGACCACCAATTCGATGTCGTGGGTTTTATACCGATCGAGCTTGAGGCCGCGGGTGATTTCGGTCATCTCGCCGTCAATTCGAACTTTGACATAACCCGAACGGGCCATCTGCTCGAACAATTCGCGGTAGTGCCCCTTTCGGCTCCGCACCAAGGGGGCCATCAGTGCGATGCGTCGGTCGGAATAAGTTTCGTTTAAGAGCTCGAGAATTTTGTCGTCGCTGTACTGAACCATTGGCTCGCCGGTCTCGCTGCTGTAGGCGGTCGAGGCGCGCGCAAAAAGCAATCGCAAAAAGTCGTAGACCTCGGTGACGGTGCCCACGGTGGAGCGCGGATTTCGCGAAGTGGTCTTTTGTTCAATGGCGATGACGGGGCTCAACCCATCGATTTTGTCGACATCGGGTCGCTCCATCGAACCGAGAAATTGACGCGCATAGGCCGAAAGCGTCTCCATGTAGCGCCTCTGTCCTTCGGCGTAGAGGGTGTCGAAGGCGAGGCTCGACTTTCCGCTTCCGCTCAAACCGGTCAGCACGACCAGCTGATCGCGCGGAATGCGCAGATCGATGTTTTTGAGATTGTGCAGCCTTGCGCCCCAGATTTCAATAAACCCCTCGGACTCGTTCTTTTCCATGGAGCCTTAGCGTCCTTCGGTTTCGGCTTCGCCCCGTACTTCGGCTTCGGCAGGGGCCTGCAGGGCGCTGCTATCCGGCGCCTCGATCCAATCTTCGGTCGAAGCATCTTCAACGGGCGTACCCAAGGGAATTTCGACGCGGTACGCCTTTCCCGGATTCACGCTCAGAGCGGTTCCGCGAATCCATGGGTTCTGAATTTTAAGCGCCTTGTAGCTCACGCCTTCCGCCCGCGCGAACTCTACCCAGTCGGCGACGGGAGACACGGCTTGGGCTCCTCGATGCTTCAAGGGGGCGTAGTAGTCCTTGTCGCGCAGCTTGAACCCATACGCGGCGGGATCTTCAAAAATTCGCTTCACCGCGAGCATTCGGAACACATAACGAGAGGTTTCGTTGTTGAGATACAAATCGTAATAATCGGAGCTCTTTTGGCGATTTTTCTGTTTTTCAAGGCCTCCCATGCCCATGTTGTACGAAGCCGCTGCCATGGTCCAGCTGCCGAATTTGGCTTTCGCTTCTTTGAGGTACCGGCAGGCCGCGCGAGTCGATTTTTCGAGGTGATAGCGCTCGTCGATCTCGTCGTTTACTTCGAGCCCGTAGGCTTTGGCCGTTTCAGGGAGAATCTGCCAAAAGCCCGCGGCACCGGCGGGAGAAACAACGGGCATAAAACTGCTTTCGACCACGGCGAGGTATTTGAAATCGGCGGGCACGCCTTCTTCTTTGAGCACGCGTTCAATAGTGGGGAAGTAACGCCTTGAACGCTTGAGCAATAAGAGTCCATTCGACTGCCAGTAGGTGTTGACCAGCAATTCTCTGTCGAATCGCTCGTACACTTCGGGCTCGTCCAAGGGAACGCGTTCTCCTGCAAACTCTAGTTTATCGGGTTTGTTCAACGCAAAAACGCCGTAATGCGCCCTGAACTGAGCCGCGTATTCGTCGTCGTTCGCGGGAGCGTCGGTAAAAAAAACAAAGAGTTTAAACGCGACGAACCCCAGCGCGAGGATACCAAGGGCCTTGAGCCAGCGATCTTTGGGAGCAATCAAATTGAAAAGGGGGTGTTGAGTTCTCGAAACAGCGGAGCGACCCGATCTTTTTCGGAGAGCAAAATCTGTTCCGAACCCCATTCGATGCCAATTTCGGGATCGTCCCAGCGCACAGCGCCTTCAGAAGCCTTGTGGTAATTGGCCGTGCATTTGTAGGCAAACAAAGTGTCGTCTTCGAGGGTCAAAAAGCCATGCGCGAAACCGGGGGGGATCCAAAACTGGGTTTTGTTGGACCCGCTGAGTACAATCCCAAAATGTTTGCCGTAGGTAGGAGAGCCTTTCCGAATGTCCACGGCCACATCATACACGCTTCCGCGGACCACGCGCACCAATTTTCCTTGGGCAAAGGGCGGGGCTTGAAAGTGCAAACCGCGGAGTACACCCTTTTGAGAAAGCGACTGATTGTCTTGGACAAATTCGCTTCGAATTCCGAGTTCCGCGCATTTGTCGCGGTTGAACGATTCAAAAAAGTGGCCTCGTTCGTCTTCGAACACTTGAGGGTGAAGGATTAAAAGACCTTCGATGGGGGTGGTTTCTGCGCGCACAGCGCAAAGGTAAGGGGAGGAAGGGAGCACACACCCCAAATGAAATGGTGCGGATTGTTTTGCGAATCTCCTCGGGCCGCTTTACAGAGTCTTCACGGCCTGGGCCAAGGCCTCCGGGGGAATGCCGTGTCCGTAGTCTGCCTGAAAGCTCGAAAAGGAAATTCCCAGTGCTTCGAACCTTGCACGGGTATGGAGATGGGCCTGAAAAGGGACCACTTCGTCTTGTCTGCCGTGCGCCAAAAAAATGGTCGGTTGATTCTCGGCGGTTGCTCGTTGCAGGATTGCACCGTCCCAGTACCCGCTGAACGCCAAAACCGCCCGAATCCAGCCCGGGTACCCCAAGGCCAGGGCGAGCGACAAAATGGCACCTTGGCTAAAACCCAGGAGCACCGTTTGACCCGCAGGAGCATTCCAACGGGTCTCGAGATTGGACAGGCTCTCTGCCAGAGATCCGGCCGTATGGGCAGCGGCGCTTAAATCGCTTTTGAGCCCATCGGGTCCCCATTCGAGCGGATACCAAGCATGCCCCCCGAAATCCATCCGAAAAGGTGCTCTCAGCGAGATCACTCGATAATGAGCGGGCAATTCGCGGGCAAAACCGAACAAATCGGCTTCGTTGCTCCCGTACCCGTGCAAGAGAATCAAAAGAGGCGCCTTTCCCTCAGACTTTCCAAGGGGCGGACGCTCGAGGCTGTGGGCAAAAAAATCAAAATCGGGGGGCACGATCAGAGGTTTTTGGCCAAGAAATCGGTCATTTTCCGATACAGGTGCAGACGCGTTTTCCCCCCGTAGATGCCGTGATTTTTATCGGGATACACCATGTACTCGAAGTCGACATTGGCTTGAATCAAAGCCTCTGCCATGCGCATCGAATTTTGAACGTGCACGTTGTCGTCGGCCGTACCGTGAACCAAGAGGTACGATCCCTTCAACTTTGACGCGTGGTTGTAGGGCGAATTGTCGTCGTAGCCTTGCGCATTGTCTTGGGGCAAGCCCATGTAGCGCTCGGTGTAAATATTGTCGTAAAAGCGCCAATTCGTAACCGGAGCCACGGCGATGGCTGTTTTGAATACGTCCGCGCCTTTGGTGATGCAGAGCGAACTCATGTATCCACCGTAGCTCCAACCCCAAATTCCGATGCGCGCGGGGTCCACGTAGGGCAAACGCCCAAGAGAACGGGCGGCGGCAATTTGGTCGAGGGTTTCGAGTTTCCCCAATTCTCCGTAGGTCGATTTTTTAAAGTCGCGCCCCCTGAATCCTGTGCCGCGGCTGTCGACCGACACCACGATATACCCTCGTTGAACCAGCATTTGATGCCACATTCCGTTGGCGGCGTCGTATCGGTCGGTGACGGTTTGGTGCCCCGGACCGCCGTAAACGTGCATCAGCACAGGGTATTTTTTGGTTGAATCCATGTCTTTGGGCAAGATTCGATAGGCCTTGAGCATGACGCCATCGGCTCCTTCCACTTCAAAAAACTCATGCCTGCTCAAGTTCATTTGCGCGAGCTGCGCTTTCAAGTCTGAATTGTCTTCCAGCACTCGGAGCTTTTTCAGGTTTTTCACTTCCCACAGAGCGAATTCCGGGGGTGAATCGGCCCGCTCGCTCACCAATTGCATCAAACTGAAATCGCTGTTGAACACGGCCCGATTCCAACCGGCTGCTGCGCTCAATTTTCGAGATTTCCCGTCCTTCAAACACGTTTCGATCACCACTCTTCGATGGATTTCCGCATCGGCAGCCAAATAATAAATTCGCTCGCCTTTGGGGTCTAGGCCATAGAATTCATCCAATTCTCCATACTCTGTTCCAAACACAGAGATCTGTTGACCTTGAGCTGAATACATCACCAAACGGTTCATGCCGTCGATTTCTGCAGTCGTGATAAAACGCCCGTCTTTGAGGAACAGAAAATCTGCGGGGAGTTCGAGATACGCGGGGTCCGACCACTGCAACACCCTGCTCGATTGCCCCGTAACGGGGTCGATGCGAATGAGGTGCATTTGATTCTGAAGGCGGTTGAGCACCAGGATCATCAGTTCTCCGCGATCGGTCCAATACAGTCGAGGCAAGTATTCGAATTCGTACGCGCTCAAGTCTATGGTGCGCGAAGCGTAGGTCTCGGTCTCCGCCAGGTGAAGGCTCACTTTGGAATTGGGTTCACCCGCCTTGGGATACTTGAACACCTCGGGAATGGGGTACAGGCCCTTGCCGTAAACGTCCATCGAAAATTCGGGCACTTGAGTTTCGTCAAACCGAACCCAAGCCATGTATTTGCCGTCCTTCGACCATTCAAAAGCCCGATCGTAGCTGAATTCTTCCTCGTAAACCCAGTCGGGCGTTCCGTGAATCACTTGATTTTGCTTGCCGTCTGTGCTCAACGCATGCACACGATCGCTTCGCAAATCTTTGATATATAGATTATTGTTCTTCGCAAAGGCAATTTTGTCCTCGGTGGGAGAAAACACCGCATTGCGCACCGGCTCTGCATCGAGCAGGTGCAGACTCTTGTTGGGACGGTGGTAGATGTATGCCTTAGACGTAAAGCTGTGGCGATAAATCGAGCGAGATTCGCTGAGCAGGAGCAAACCTTCTTCGTCCGGGCTGAACGAAAAATCGTCGGGAATCCCGATTTCGGGAAAATCGGTAGCATTGAACAAAAGCTCTTTCGACTTTCCGTCTTTAAAAGAATAGCGGCGAATCTGCGAACCATCTGATTCAGGGTCAAAAGCCGCGTACGAAAGTGGATCGCTCATGGCCGTAAAACCCTGAACGCCTTTTGCGAAGTACGCTCCTGTCCAAATCGATTCGAGGCGAATTTCGGCAGATGCCGGCGCAATGGCCGTTTGAGCGCTCAGTTCCACATTCGAAAGGTGCAGCGCGGCAAGAACGCAGAGGCCTGAGACTCTTGCAAAGAGAGAGGGAGAAGTCATAGTCGAGAATTCAGTGCCTGCGAATCTAAGCGGTTTCGGCATAGCCTGCTTTACTTTGATTCATGGAAGAATACCGTCGAATCTCTCCCGAACACATCGGAGAACTGCGCGCTTTAATCGGTAGCGAGGCCGTTTTGCCGAGCGAAGCCATCAACCGCTACGACAGAGACATGACCGAAGATCTGCGCTTCGCGCCCGAAGTGGTGGTGGTTCCCGATTCTGTTGAGCAGATTTCGAAATTGCTCCGCTGGTGTTCAGACCATCGAGTTCCGGTGGTGGCCAGAGGAGCGGGTACAGGGCTGAGCGGCGGTGCTTTGGCCGTTCGCGGCGGAGTCTGTTTGAGCATGGAGCGATTCAATCGAATCCTCGACATAGACGAATCGAATTTTCAGACGACCGTCGAGCCCGGGGTGGTCAATTATGTGCTGCAGCAAGCGCTCGCCGAAAAGTCGCTGTTTTATCCGCCCGACCCTTCGAGTTGGGGAAGCAGCACCATCGGGGGCAATTTGGCACACAATGCCGGTGGACCAAAGGCGGTTAAATACGGGGTAACCAATGCCTATGTCTTAAATCTGGAAGTCGTTTTGGCCGATGGAAGCCGTTTTTGGACCGGAGCCAACACGCTCAAAAACTCTACGGGCTACAACCTGACCCAATTGTTTGTGGGCAGCGAAGGCACGCTCGGAATCATCACCAAGGCCGTTCTCAAAGTGCTGCCCCTTCCGAAACAGCGCGTCTTGATGCTCGCGCCTTTTCGCTCTCCCAGAAAGGCGTGCGAGGCGGTAGCAGGCATTTTTAAGGCGGGTTTTAGCCCGTGTGCGCTGGAGTTTATGGAGCGCGATGCCATCGAATACACCTTGCCTTTTGTTCCCGATGCGTCTATTCGACTCGAAGAAGGCGTGGAGGCGCATTTGCTGATCGAACTCGACGGAAACGACCGCGATCGCCTGCTCGAAGAAGCCCTTTTGATTTCTGAATTGCTCGTTTTGAGCTTCGATGCGGGTGAAGTTTTGTTCGCCGATTCCGAAAAAGAACGCGAGGCTCTGTGGAAGCTCAGGCGCAAAGTGGGCGAAGCCATCAAGAGCCACTCGATCTACAAAGAAGAAGACACGGTCGTTCCGAGGGCCTCGCTGCCCGACTTGCTCGAAGGGGTTAAAGCCATCGGATCTCGCTACGGATTTCGTTCGGTGTGTTACGGACACGCGGGCGATGGCAACCTTCACGTCAATATTTTGAAGGGAGAACTCTCAGAAAAAGCGTGGAACGAAGGCCTGGAACCCGCCATTCGAGAAATCTTTGAACTCTGCAAAAAACTCGGGGGGACCTTGAGCGGAGAACACGGCGTAGGCTGGGTGCAGCGCGGTTTTCTGGAAATTGTTCAAAGTCCCGAACAGATCGATTTGCAGCGAAAACTCAAGCGTGTTTTCGACCCGGAGAGCATTCTGAATCCCGATAAAATATTCCCCGATCTGTCAACTTAAAAAACACTCTCAAGCCGTAAAGAACGAGCGTCTATATTTGCCGCTCCGACAAAAATCCTTTCCTAACAAGGTAAATAATGCAGAATAAGGGAGTTATACGGTTGTTCGCCATTCTTTTCGCCTTGGCGTGCATCTATCAGCTGTCGTTCACGTTTGTGAGCCGAAATGTCGAGCGAAAAGCGCTTGCCTATGCCGCGGGAGACCCTCTGAAAGAGAAGGCCTACTTGGACAGCATGGCCAACGAAGAAGTCTACAACGTCCTCGTGGACAAGCTTACCTACCGTCAGGTCAAGGAAAAGGAGCTCAATCTCGGCCTCGACTTGCGCGGGGGCATGAACGTAATCCTCGAGGTACAGGTCAGCGATATCTTGACTGCTTTGGCGGGTGACCCCAAAGACCCGGCCTTTGTCGATGCCATCCGGAATACCGACAAAGCACTGGGCAACAGTCAAAACGACTATCTCACGGCCTTCTTGGTCGAACTGCGAAAGGCACGTCCGGGTGTTCAACTGAACGATCCGAAGTTGTTTGGCACCAAAGCCATCAACGATGTGGTTGGTTTTAATGCCACCGACGAACTCATCGAAAAAGAGCTGGCCGCACAAATCGAAGCCTCGGTCTCGAACGTGTTCACGGTGCTCCGCGCACGTATCGACCAGTTTGGTGTGGTTCAACCGAACATTCAAAGGCTCGAAAACAACGCGGGCCGAATCTTGGTCGAACTACCCGGGGTCAAAGATCCCGAACGGGTCAAAAAGCTCCTTCAGAGCACCGCCGAACTCGAATTCTGGGATCTCTACGAAGGTGTGGAAATGCTCGGTTACCTCAATTCGGCCAACGAAAAGCTCAAGGCTTTATACCCCGAAGAGGGTACTTCTGCCCTCGAGAGTAGCGATTCAACCGAAGACGCACTTGCCGATATCCAGGCAGTTGAAGACGTTTCCGCCGTCGGAGACAGTTCGTCGGACTCGCTCAAAAGCGCGTCAGACATTGCTTCAACAGACTCACTATCAACAGATTCTGCGACAGCCGGGAGCTACAACCCGCTGTTTAACATCCTTTATCCCAACTACGATTTCGAGAACAACCGCCCCGGCGAAGGCGCGGTGATCGGAACCGTTTTGGTCAAGGACACCGGCAAGGTGATGAGTTACTTAAACCATCCGGCGGTACGCGCCCTTTTGCCCGCAGACCAGCGCTATGCTCGATTTGTTTGGACGGCCAAAGTCGAAGGCAGCGGAGAGGTGCTCAATTTGCTGGCGCTCAAGTCGAACAGAGATAATGTAGCTCCGCTTACAGGCGATGTGGTCGTCGATGCCCGGAACGACTTCGACGATCGCAACCAACCGATGGTGAGCATGCAAATGAATGCAATCGGTGCCCAGAAATGGCAAGCCATGACCAAGGCCGCGGCGGCTCAAAACCCCAAGCGCTCGGTCGCGGTCGTTCTCGACGGTTATGTGTACTCTTTCCCGAGGGTTCAAGGCGAAATTCCGGGTGGAAACACACAGATTACGGGCAGCTTTTCGGTTGAAGAAGCCCAGGACTTGGCAAACATTTTGAAGGCCGGCAAATTGCCTGCGCCGGCGCGAATCATCCAGGCCGATGTGGTCGGCCCTTCGCTCGGAAAAGAGGCTGTTCAGGCAGGTTTGTGGTCGTTTGTAGTGGCCATGCTCATCGTGCTTGCGTACATGATTTTCTATTACAGCCAAGCGGGCATTGCCGCCAACGTGGCCTTGATCGCCAACATGTTCTTCATCTTTGGAGTTCTCGCCTCGCTGGGTGCGGTTTTGACCCTTCCGGGCTTGGCGGGTATCGTTCTGACGATTGGTATGGCCGTAGATGCCAACGTTTTGATTTTTGAGCGGATTCGCGAAGAAATGCGCCACGGAAAAGGCCTGAGGCTGGCCATTGACGACGGCTTTAAGCATGCTTACAGCTCGATTATCGACGCGAACGTCACCACGCTGATCACGGCCATCATTTTGGCTTATTTCGGAACCGGTCCTATTCGCGGTTTTGCGACCACCTTGATCGTGGGTATTCTCTGCTCGATGTTTACCGCCATTTTCATCACTCGATTGATCTTTGAATGGCAACTTGAGCGCAAAAAGAACATCTCGTTCTCAACTCCGTTTACCTCCAATTGGTTTGCCAAAGTCAACATCGATTTTATGGGCAAGCGAAAAGTGGCCTATGTCATTTCCGGTGTCTTGATCTCGATCGGCTTGGTGAGTTTGTTGACCAAAGGCCTGAATTATGGGGTCGATTTTGTCGGAGGCCGGAGTTATCAGATTCGCTTTGACCAAGCGGTATCCTCTCCTGAACTGCGCTCTGCTTTGTCCGCGCTCTTTGTCGATGAATCGGGCAATCAGCAAGCGCCCGAAGTCAAGACTATCGGCTCGGACAACCAAGTGGTGGTGACGACCAAGTTCAAGGTAGATGTCACCGGACCCGAGGTCGAAGAAGAGTTGATCAACAAAATCTACGAAGGAAGCAAGCCGTTTTTCGCTCAAGCCCTAGACCGGGAGGCCTTTTTAGACGAAGCGAACGGTCTCGGTTTGATGAGTCAGCGCCAGGTGGGGCCAACCATTGCAGACGACATCAAACAGAGCGCGGTTTGGTCTGTGTTGATTTCTCTCGCTTTTATCTTTCTCTACGTCTTTGTGCGGTTCAGCAAATTCCAATTCAGTTTGGGTGCTGTAGCCGCGTTGTTCCACGACGTTTTGTTGGTCTTGGGTGTCTTCTCGATTAGCTATGGATTGCTGCCCTTTAGCCTCGAAGTCGATCAAGCGTTTATCGCGGCTATTTTGACCGTCATTGGTTATTCGCTCAACGATACCGTAGTCGTTTTTGACCGGATTCGCGAATACTTCCAGACGCACAGCAAGAAAACAAGTGTTAGGCCTTTGATTAACGAAGCCTTGAACCAGACCTTGAGCCGGACTTTGAACACTTCGTTTACGACTTTGATTGTTGTGGCCATCATTTTTGTCTTCGGGGGCGAAGTGATTCGAGGTTTCATGTTTGCCTTGTTGGTGGGAATCACCGTAGGTACCTATTCTTCGCTCTTCGTGGCCGCGCCGCTGATGTACGACACCTTGCCCAAAGCCCAGAAGACTGAAGAAGACAAGGATTAAAGAAATCTGAATACTTGAAAAGGGGGTTCTTCAAATCGAAGGACTCCCTTTTTTTTTCGTGAATATTTTGAAGCGAGTGGCTTGAAGTTCATGATCTTCGGTTGAAATGCAATCTTGTTTTTGAATCTTGAAGCCGTTTCTCGCACTCATGAAGGGCCATATGATCGAATCTGCAGAATCAAACGAGTTGCCCGGACGATCACTTTTGACTTTTCCCGTCTTTAATCGATCCTCCCGGATTTCCGCGGATCAATGACCTTCCCAAGCCTGCTAAGCCCGAACTTCGCGCGGAACAATCCGCACTATGAAAAAATGGGCCGTTGATCCGGGGGTTCGCGAACAGATGGAGCAGGGGTTGATGTTGCCCGTCATGGAACAGTTTTACACCGTTCAAGGCGAAGGCGCACACACCGGCACGGCGGCTTGGTTTATTCGCCTCGGAGGCTGTGATGTCGGCTGCCACTGGTGCGATGTCAAAGAGAGCTGGAACGCGGAGCTCCATCCGGTAAGCTCAGTCGAATCGATTGTTGATCAAGTGGATGTTCGCACCGACACCGTAGTGGTCACCGGGGGCGAACCCCTTATGTGGAATTTAATTCCCCTGACCGAGGCGCTCCGACAAAAGGGGTACAAGCTTCATTTAGAGACCAGTGGGGCTCACCCCTTGAGCGGTAAATGGGATTGGATCTGCCTCTCTCCCAAAAAGTTCCAACCCCCTCTTGGCGAAGTGTACAAAGAGGCACACGAATTGAAGGTGATCGTGTATCACCCCAGCGATTTTCAATGGGGAGAAACCCATGCGGCAGATGTCGGCCCGAATTGCACCCTTTTTTTTCAACCCGAATGGAGTCGCAGAGAGACCGTTGCCCCTTTGATGGTCGACTATGTTCAGAACCATCCGCGCTGGAAGATTTCGATACAGACGCACAAATATTTGCGCATCCCCTAAACCGATTGCTTTGAAGTTAAACCCTTTTGCCTTTCTACTTCTGCTCGCTTTAGGGGGCGTATCCGCATTCGCTCAAGACGAAAAGGCCATTCGAGCCTATAATCAAGCCCGAGAGTTTCAGTCGAAAAGCGAACCCGAAAAGGCACTTAAAAAAATAGACGAATCGCTCGAACGCGATCCAAATTTCGCAGACCCCGCGCTTCTCGGTGGCGAACTTTGTTTGTCGCTGGGCAGATTGGATCGGGCGCAGCAGTATTTCGACCTCGCGTGGAAGGCTAAGCCCGTGGGCTTTGTGGCCTATCGCATTGCGGAATCCAGCTTTAACGCGGGTTTGTACGAACGCGCCGCTTGGTTTTACGAGGCCTATCTCAGGTCGGCCGATCGCAGGGCGCCCTATGAAGAACGAAGCGAAAAAGGGCTTGAAAATGCCCGGTTTTCGATTCAAACATTGAAGAAGAAAAGCCAACATCCGGTCGTGAATTTGGGCATGGCTATCAATACCGCCGCGATGGAATACTTCCCGAGTATTTCGGCAGACGGAGAATTGCTTGTCTTTACTTATCGCGACACCGCTTCGAGCAAAAAAGACGAAGACTTCAAACAGAGCATTCGAGAAGGCGAAACTTGGGGACGGGCTCAATTTTTGAGGGGTCGACTGAATACCCCCGACAACGAAGGTGCTCAATGCGTTTCGGCCGATGGGCGATTTTTGGTTTTCACGGGCTGCAACCGCCAAGAAGGCAAGGGGAGCTGCGATTTGTATTTTTCGACCCTGGGCCCGGACGGGCAGTGGAGTTTGCCGCGAAACCTCGGAGACAGCATCAACACTCCTCAGTGGGAAACCCAGCCGAGTCTGGCTCCGGACGGAAGCGCGCTCTTTTTTGTCCGCGGTAGACTTCGCGAGCCGGGCCAAAGCGATATTTATGTGGCCTATCGAAGACCCGACGGGCGCTTTTCGCGAGCCGTGCGACTGCCCGCCCCCATCAATACGCCGGGCACCGAATCGACCCCATTTATTCACTTCGATCAAAGAACCTTGTTTTTCGCGTCGAACGGCCACGTCGGAATGGGGGGGCTCGATTTCTATGTCAGCCGCTTGGACGATCAAAATCGATGGAGCGAACCGGTCAACCTCGGCCATCCGATCAACGGACCCGGAGACCAAAGCGGGTTGGTGGTCGGTGCAGATGGAGCCACGGCTTTTTTCGGATCAAACAGCCACAGTGGCGGATTCGGCAGCTTTGACCTCTACACCGTGCTCTTGCCCGATTCTTTGAGGGCCTTGCCGACTTCGTGGATCAAGGGTCGGGTGCTGTCTGCGGCCACCGGAGCACCGCTCAGGGCTTCGCTTCGCTGGACGAGGCTGTCTGACGCAAAAGTCTTTTTTGACGGTTCCACTTCGGGCGATGGCCGATTTACGGCGACCGTTCCATCGGCGGGAGAGTATTCACTCACGGCAGAATCCGACGGCCATTTGTTTTACTCAGGTTATTATCGAGTCGCTGAAGGAACATCGGCGCTCGAACCCATCGAGATTTTGATGGAGCCCATCGTTTCGGGTAAAGTTCTACGGCTCAACAATGTATTCTTTTCTACAAACTCTTCCGAACTCAGACCCGAATCGAGAACCGAGCTGAACTTGTTGTCTGATTTGCTCAAGGTCAACGCAGATTTGCGGATTCGAATCGAAGGGCACACCGACGCTGAAGGAGAAACGGCGGCCAATCAGACATTGAGTGAAAACCGTTCGAAAAGTGTGAGGGACTATCTCGTTGGCAAAGGCGTGGCCCCTTCGAGACTCGAAGTCGAGGGGTTTGGAGAAAGCCGCCCGATCGATTCAAACGAAACAGAAACTGGGCGTCAAAAAAACCGACGCACCGAAATTCGACTGCTCAGCAAATAAAAAAAGCGGGCTGCCGAGATTCTCGGCAGCCCGCCCTGATTGCCTGGCTTCCGGAGCTCAGTTTCCGAGATTGAAATTGAGGCCGCCGACAAAGCCAAATTGGAGGATGTCAGAGTACCCTCCGGCACCGACGTTCACTCCGCCTGTACCGATCGAAAAACCTGCCCCGAAATCGCGAATAGGCACTTGAAGCGAGGTCATAAACTTCAAGCCGACCTTGTCGCTCAAGTTATGGTCGTACCACAAATGCAAACCTGTGGCAAATAGGGTTTCGCTGGCCGAAGGGTAGCGATCGTCTGCCACTTCACCGATGGCTGCTCCGAGCATCAATGCCCCATTTACACTTCCATTCCCCACCATGTGCCTGCGAATAAAGCCTGCGGTGATGTAGTGGATATTGGCGTCGAAACGAACGTCGTAGCGCGAGCCGGGGAGTTGATCGCCCGGAATAAGAGTCGAACGCACTTCGGCGAAGGTTGGGTTAATGGTGTACATCACCCCAAAACCGATGTTGTCGTTCGGAAAGAAGTTGATCATTCCCCCGTAATTGCCGCCTCCGTCAATGCGGCCTTCGCCATAATCGACGCTGAACTTATCGCCAAATACATACCCGCCGAGACCCACGATCTGGACGCCCGTTTGCGCGTTGAGAACTGCGGACGCACCCACAGCGATGAGAGAAAAAAGCACCGATTTGGCAGTGTACTTAAGCTTCATTTGTGATTGGTTTAAATCAGATTAGCGGCGAAAGTAATCTACCCTCCCAAAACAGCGATTTCCCGAAACGTTTTTTGATCAATAAATCCGATAGCGAAGGCCGAGATCTACGCCGAAACCTCCTCCCCAACCGGGGGCCAAAGGCCCTTGAAGATCCCGGGCCTTGAGCTGCCATTCCCAATCGTTCGATCGATGCCCGATCGCCACGCCCAGACCCGCAGTCGTAAAACCGCCGTAGCTGAGCTCGGGAGCGAAATACCAGCGGTTGACATTCCAGCGCGCAAAGGCCGAGGTTTTTGGAATCACTCCGGGCAAGGCTCGGTAGGTTACACTGAGGCCATATCCGCCCAGCCCTCTTTTTGCATTCAGTTGTCTTTCTATTCCTGCGCTGATTTCCACGGGCAGCCATGCGCCAAAAGACGATTCTTCAGAAGTAAAAAAAGCTTGATCGAGCCGATCGTCGGTTCCGAGCAACAAGCTGTCGCGCAGATCGAAAATATTGGGAAACTCTTCGCCCTCATACCGAAAACTCGAGTCTGCCAGGATCGTGGTCGAAAGCGAATTCCAATGCACCCAACCCAAATCGCGGAATCCGAATCGCGTTTTCCAGCCCTTGATCGAGGTGTGTTCTACGGATGCGCGCAAGGAGGCTCCCAAACCTTTGATCAAACCCGTTTCGCCCGCTTTGAGCAATTCGTACTGAGCGTCTACATCGAGATACTCACCGTTCTCGGCCGTGTAAAGAGAACCGCGATCGAGTTCGAACCGCTCGAATTCGTTGCCGAGTACGAAACCAAGACCCATTTGATATTGCCAGGTTTCGGTGCGGTACATCTGTTCGTAGTAAAATTGATACCAAGAGGTGAGCTCGTAATCCATCGGGTCAAAATCAGCGGTTTGACCTTCAAAACCGGCATTCCCATAAAGTGCAAGACGCGCCGCATCTTCGCTAAATCGAGCCCCAAAGAGCTGCTTGTTTTCCAAGCCAAACTCAAAGCCGCGCTGGGCACCGAGCTTGCGCTTGGGGTTCCATTGTTTGAAGGCGATTCGCGCTTCAAAGGCGTTGCCATAATTGTTTTGCGATTTGAGATGGTCGCTGAGGTCTTGTTTCACCGATTCGTCTAAACCCTCAGAGTACAGAAAGTCGCGCATGGCGCCGTACGAAATCGATAGAGAGCCCTCGATCTGCGATATCTCAAAAATGAGTGTTTGATTGAGGGTTTTAGCCCCGGCTTCCAGGCTGTCGGCTTGCTGGGCAAGGGCCGTATTTGCCACAACTAGCCCGAACACACACCCAAAAAGGGGGAGTTTGAATGCGTTCAATTGACTCGAAATTGAAACTCGCCGGTCAGGCGTATTTCGGTTGCGTAATGGTCGAAGAGCTTGAGCCGATCGGGCACATTGGCCGTGGTGTAATCGCCGTTGAACACCAGTTTTCGCGCCTTTCTCAAGCCATCGATTCGCTCGGAATCTGCCGCGAATTCGAACACTGTACGAACGCTTTGGCTCACCAGATCGTCCGAGTCGAGTTCGGCGGGTGCCACGATTCCGCCGTTCACCAAAGTGTCTAAAGGCTGGTTGAGGCTGTCGAGTGCTATGATTTCCATATTTGCCTCAAAGGGAAGTCCGTTGTCGCAGATCATCGAAAAAATTCCACTTTCGACCCGAGCTTCCGGGTCGATGTCCGAAAAGTTAAATGCGCTGGAATCTGAGAGCAAGAGGTGTTCAAAACTCAAATGCAGCGGTACTTCGAGATTGAGCCAGACTTCAATGGGTTGATCGCGATACAAAAAGCCGGAATAATCGGGCGGTAGCCCCGGATTGGTCCTGATCTCGAGGTCGTAAAGAAGGCGGTTGGGTTGAATCTCGAAGAGTTCGTCGAGGTTGCTGTTGGTTTCGTCGATATCGAAATGACTTTCGGTGGCTTGGCTTTGGTTCAGCGAAGCCAGATCGGTGGCCCCGGGCAACTCAAGCGCCTGTCCCAGGTTTGTCCATTGCAGCGCCTGAGTGGTTTGGGTACGCGTATTTCGAGCGCGGACATCGCTCATTACAAATTCCATGTCTGCCCCCATAGGGTTGATCACTTCGAGATCGATGCGCGCGGCTTCGAGATCAAAGCTCCCGCCGAGCAAGTCTTCGAACAAGAACAAGTCAATGCTTTCGTTGTCGCTCACCGTGGTGTCGCTGCCCAGCCAGCCGTTCACTTTAGAAGGCATCATCCCCTCGATGCCGGTAATCAGAAAAATGCTGTCTTCGAGCGAGATAAAGACCATATTGCCCGTAGAATCGATGCGCGCGCGCAGGTGTGCGTAAAATGTGTTGAAGACGTTCGGGTCTTCGTTGATCCCGTGTAAATCGACGGTATATCCTTCGATGTTCCGGGTCGATATAATCGAGTTTACGCCATTCGGGGGAGCGGGAGGAAGGGTCTCCGCGAGCAATAAAGTCTGTCCGCCTAAGGTGGCCGAAGGAATTTCGTAGTCGAGGTAAACCTGTTCTTCCACGGTAGTGATGGCCTCCATGTACAACACCCCGGTGTCGATCACCATCGAGACGAGTTTAAAGTCGGTGGGCAGTAGCGATTCCTCGGTATAATCGAGCAGTTCTTGAGCGGGAAAAATGGCGGTGGCTTCGTAGGGTTCCAAATCGCGAATCAGCACTTCGAAGCGCAGAAAATCTGTGGTATCGATCAGAACCCCGGCTCCGCCCGTACCCGGCGATGAAAAACTGTTGATGTTGGCAATCATCGAACCCTCGAGCACCGCGTAGTTGTTCAGCCGAACGCTGTCTTTAACCGTGCCGTTTGCGGGAATCGAGGCAACCACACTGCCGATGACGGTATTGCCCGCCGCACTGTTGACCAAAGAGTAATCGAAATTCACCAAATCAATGGGCAAGCGATTGCGAATGCTCAGCACCATCCAACCATCGAGCAAGGTCATGCTCGTGAACAAGTTATTGGCCTGTACCGGATAGCTAATGGCCCCTGAGCTGGCAATGGGCGGTATGGGGACGCTGTTGCCGTGGTTGATGATGATGAAATTGCCCAAGGCTCCCTGAGTGGCTGCGATTTGACCCAAGCTGAGCTGCTGAGTCACCTTGCGGGTTCCCAGATCGAGTGTTTGAAGCTTTGACGTGTTCTGAAAGGTTGAACTGTAGGGTTCGAGCAAGTCGTCCATGCCGTATTCAAAGACTTTTTGACGGCGAACTAAACTCAACAGCCCGTCGGAATTGGCTTCGACCAAGGTGTCTCCGACGATGTCGCGAACTTCGAGGCTGGTCCAGGCAATGGGGGCCAGTACATCGACATTCCAGCTCTTCTCAGACAACTCGGGCGAACAAGCGCTTTGACTCAGACCAATGAACACCGCGGCAAACAGCAGTCGGAAAAAAGGCACCCCAGGCGCCGGGAGTTCGGAGTACACGTAAAATGCCCGAGGATGAGGTCGTTTCATTCGCCTCAAGTTCGCCCAACAAATCGATATGGCAGAAGCGACCGAGTCAAAGCCGATAAAATGCCCGAGAGAAGGCTCTTTTGAGTGAACGCGGGGCAAAACTCAGCGGTTCTTGAGCAAGTCGCGAATCTCCTTCAGCAATTCTTGATCGACGGTAAGAGCCGGATCGGCGACCACTTCGGGTTCTTTTTTCCGCAGGCGATTCATGGCCTGAATCATCATAAAAATCGCAAAAGCCACGATGACAAAATCAAAGGTGTTTTGAATGAAATTGCCGTAGCCCAAAACAACCGCAGGAGCCTCGCCCACAGCGGGTTTCAACACAACCGACAGGTCTTTGAAGTCGACTCCGCCGATCAAAATGCCGAGCGGGGGCATGACGATGTCGTTGACAAACGAACTGACAATTTTGCCAAAGGCGCCGCCAATGATGATACCCACGGCAAGGTCTACCACATTGCCGCGCATCGCGAATTCCTTAAACTCTTGGATCAACTTCATGATTCGATGGTTTGGTTTGAAATGTCGAGCGGCAAGTTAATCAGCGCGAGCCTGCCGAGACATCGCTTCAATCGATGAGTTTTTCACCGGCTTTGGGTGCATTTCGAAGTGCCGAAACACTGGTGTTGAGCTCGAAGCCAATGATCAAGACAAATGCGTTCAAATAAATCCAAAGCAGGAGGATCATCAAAGTGCCAATCGAGCCATACAGTCGGTTGTATTGGGCAAAATTCTGAACGTAATACCCGAAGGCCTGAGAGAGCAAGACGATTAACACGGTCGAGAGCAAAGCCCCCAGCGAGAAATATCCCCATTGTTTGTTTCGAAGCGGGCTGAGGTAAAACAAGCCTCCCACCGAGAGCAGCACACTGCCGACCAAGACAAAATTTCTGCTCGATCGAATGAGACTGCCCACGGTCTGACTCATGATACCCTGGTCCATTAAAAAACCGGTCACCGATCGGGTGAGGATCAATCCGCCGATGGTAATAAAGAATACAGCTGTAAAGACGAAGGTCAAAAGCAGTGCTCGAATGTATTGCCGCCAAAAACTGATGGTTACGGGGCGGTATACGGTTTGCCCAAAATTGACCAAAAGGCTGTTTGTTCCGTTAGTGGCGAAGATTAAGGCCGCGACAAAACCAAAGGACAAGAGATTAAAATCTTTGTTGAGAACGATGTCGAGCAAAGTGGTTTCAACGACTTGAAAAGAAGTGGGGGGGAGCACGGTTTCGAGCAGTGCAAAGAGCTCGGACTGGAAGCCTTTGATGGGGATATACGGTATCAGGGTGAATAAGAAAAGTGTGCCGGGAAAAAGCGCCAAAAAAAAGCTGAACGCAATCGATGAAGCTCGGGTTGAAACACGCCCTTCTGAAACCGCTTTCCAAAAAAAACGCAACAGCTGATACAGACTCATGCCGTCGACCAAAGGCAATGGAATTGAAGACAAAAAGCGGATCGCCTTCTTGACTGTGTCGTTCAAAACGCTTTGAGGCTTAAATCGAGGCTTCGTATGCGATGTGTCAGCGCGCCAATCGATACGTAGTCCACCCCGGT
Organism: Schleiferiaceae bacterium; assembly: GCA_041739275.1. GTDB lineage: Bacteria > Bacteroidota > Bacteroidia > Flavobacteriales > Schleiferiaceae > WGMI01. The sequence goes on from JBGSOF010000025.1 coordinate 26,340, forward strand.
TTCAGCGAATTCCACCAGGGTATCGATGTCTATGCCCCCCGAGGCTTCGAGCGGTATTCGGCCGCCGACGAACGAGACCGCAGCCTTGAGGGCTTCAGGTTTGAAGTTGTCGATTAGAATTCGGTCGATTCCCTTTTGTTCAAGCGCTTCGGAGAGTTCTTCCATCGAGCGCACCTCGACGATTACGGGGAGCTGAAGCCCGTGGGTCGACAGGTAGTTTCGCGTGGCGGTCATGGCTTGAGAGAGGCCTCCGGCAAAGTCGATGTGATTGTCTTTCAACATAATGGCATCGTATAGGCCGATTCTGTGATTGACCCCGCCCCCGAGCCCCACAGCCCATTTTTCGAGCAAGCGCAGCCCCGGAGTCGTCTTGCGCGTGTCGAGCACCCGCGTAGAAGTGTGGGAAATTTTGTCGACATGCGCCCGGGTGTAGGTGGCGATTCCGCTCAGGCGCTGCACATAGTTCAAAAGAGTTCTTTCGAGGGCGAGCAGGCTGCGGACCCGCCCTTCGAGGACGACCGCCACATCGCCCACAGCAACAGGGCTTCCATCGGCAATATACTCTTGAAAGTGAATTTCGGAATCACAACGGCTCGCGAGCAATCGGGCAAGCGCCACCCCCGCCAGAATTCCGCGGTCTTTGACCAAAAGTCGCATCTTGCCTCGAGCCTCTGCGGGAATGCAGGCCATCGAGCTGTGATCGCCGCCGCCGATGTCTTCTGAGAGTGCGGCATCGAGTTGCGGAAGGATGATCGGGGCGATTTCGTCGAATTCCATGGCCTGTATTTTAGCAAGTGAAGGCGCATGTTCAGCGCGTCCTATCTTGAGGGCGAATTTAGACCAGCGGTGGAGATCGTTTTTTTATTGACCGGACGCACCGAAATCGGGCCGATCCGCGATTTGATGGAGGCTTATGAGCGCAGGCTGGTTCACTACCATCCCTATCGGCGCTTGGAACTGCCTTCTCAGGTGGCTTCAGAAACTTCCATGGTTAAAAAGAAAGAGTCGAAGGCTCAGGCGGAAGCCCTCAAACCCGGCGATTTTTTGGTTCTGCTCGACGAGAAAGGGGTCTCTTTGAGCAGCCGCGCGTGGTCGGTTCAGTTGCAGAAATGGATGAATTCGGGGCCCAAGCGCTTGGTTTTTTGCGCAGGGGGCGCGCATGGATTCGACGACTCGATCTTGGCTTTGGCACGTGCGAAGTTGTCTCTTTCGCCCATGACGTTTTCGCATCAGTTGGTCCGTCCGGTTTTTCTAGAGCAGCTGTATCGCGGCTTGAGCTTGTTGAATGGCGAGGCGTATCACCACGATTAGAAGGGTGACAAAACGCATCCGCATCCCCTGTCTTGAAATCGAGAAATTCGCCTTTCAAGCGCACAGAGCTTCACAGATCAAATTCTTTCCCTAGTCATCAACACCTTCCCATCACTTTCTCAACCCTATGGATCAGCCCATCCCCATCGTCTTCGCTTCGATGAATCTCAAAAAGCGAGGGGAAATCGAGCAATTGCTCCCTTCGGCCTATCGGTTGAAGCATCCGTCAGACTTTGGCTGGCATGGCGAATTGCCCGAAACGGGCTCAACCCTCGTTGAAAATGCCCTTCAGAAAGCTCGGAGGTTGAGCGCGCTCTGCGGCCTGGACTGTTTTTCGGACGACAGCGGGCTCGAAGTCGATGCCTTGGACGGCGAGCCCGGGGTAGACAGTGCGCACTACGCGGGAGCGCAGCGATCGGCCGAAGACAACATCGCAAAGCTCTTGATGAAGCTCGAAGGCCGGACAGACCGCAGCGCGCGCTTTCGAACGGTGATTGCGTGGCTAGATGCTTCGGGTCGAGCGCAAGTGTTCGAGGGCATCGTCGAAGGTTCGATTCTCGAAAGTCCTCGGGGCGCCAACGGCTTTGGATACGACCCCGTATTCGTGCCGCAAGGGTCGGCGCTGAGTTTTGCCGAAATGAATACGGAACAAAAAAACAGCCAGAGTCATCGAGCGCGAGCGTTCTCTAAATTCATCGAAGCGCTCGTTCAGGCCTCAGGCTCGGGGGCAGAGAAAAAACTAAACGAGACGTTGCCGTAGTTTCTCATATGCTCAAACCCTTCGATATCAGATAAATCGGTCGATTTAGAGTGCTCGATCACCAAGACGCCTCCCGGCAACAGGCGCTTGCGGTCGATCACCGTCATGGCCAGTTCGTCGTGGCGTTCGTACTCAAATGGGGGGTCGGCAAAAATCAAATCGAAGCGCAAATCGCTGCGCTGAACAAAGTCGAGAGCGTCGGTCTTGAGCGTCTTAATCTCCTCAAAACCCAAGAGTTCTGCTGTTTTGCGGATAAACTCGACACAGGCTTTTTCCTTGTCAATACTCAAAATCAATGGGCAACCGCGCGAAGCCAATTCATAGCTGATGTTGCCCGTTCCCGAGAACAAGTCCAGTGCCTTTATCTTGTTAATATTCAGTCGGTTGCTCAAGAGTTGAAAAAGAGATTCCTTGGCTCGATCTGTCGTCGGACGACTGGGGAGGGGCGCCGGAGCTTGAATGCGCTTTCCCCGGAGCCGACCGCTTATAATCCTCATGAATTCAAAATCTTATCAAAATCAAAGAGGTCTCGATACCCCTCGAGTTCATCCTTGAAAGGAACCCACTTCGCATTTCGCACATATTCTTGAAAGACTTCTTGCCACTCTCGATCGCCTGCCAGGCTTCCCACCAAATGCAATTCGTCTTCTGCCGGATCCCATTCGGCCGACTGAGCGGCGCGCAAAGTGTAATAAAGTGCCTCTTGGGGGGTTTCAGCCTGAAAGCGATTGGCCAGAACCATCTTCCCTTCGTTGAAAATCACGAGGTCGATGGCACCGTGCTGGGCGTAGATGCACAATCCATTTCCGCGCGAATTTTGATTTTGGAGACGGGCGATGGCCAATTCCATGGGGTGAAGCCACTCGATTTCCCGGTAGTCATATTTTTCAAGTTTCTGAAACCAAACCGCCGAAGGGGCGTAAACGACCGAGAGAGGCGTGCCCGAAATGGGTTTGACCAAGGCCTTATCGGTGGGGTTCAACGGATGGGTGATCGAAAAAAGCGCCTCCGTGGCCTCTTTTGGTTCGATGCTCGCCGGAAAAACCGCCGGTGTCAACTGAGCCACGAGAATTCGAGCGGTCGCGGCGCGCTGTGTCCAAAAAGACTCAGCTTCGATGCGCGCGATGCGCTCCGTCTCCGTCAGGGGTCTTTCCGGGCTGTAGGCAGCGCGAAACCCGATGCGTTCGGCTGATGTGCCTCGGAACAATGCCCAAGCGTAACCGTGAATGCCGATCCAAAGCCGCAATTCATCCCAAACAGGAGGCTTGTCGGTCGCGGTCTGAAAGTCGAAGTCTCGGTATTCTTTACTTCCAGTTACCACTCGTAGACGGTTCCGTGAGCGAACCGATGCTGAGCTTGTAATCGGTCTTGATCAAATCGCTAAAGCGATCGGCCACATCGGCAAAGATGTCGGTATTGGCTGCCGAAACCTCAAAAACGGGGAGCTTCAGATCGTTTCTCTCGATGCTCGAAGCCGCCATGGTAAATTCGGTTTTTGCTCCTTCGGGGAAGGGGATGTAGCGCAGTTTTGCGGTGTTGAAATCTTCGGTAAACACGGAGGTCTTGACCGGTTTGCTGCCGAGGATGCGCGTAACCACCGTGTCTTTGATCATTTCTTGCTGAAAGACCCGGTTGAAATACTTGAAGCTCGAATCTTTGCGCTCCACAATGCTGATTTTGCCTGTATCGACAAAAGCGATCAAGGTGTTGAAATCGCCGGCATAACTGCCCAATTCTTGTTTGTAGGCCAGTTGGGCGTCGCGAATGTGCTCGAGCCGTTCTTGGACGAGTTTATAGCGATACGATTTGATGTTTTCGAACTCAATGGGGTGATTGATGATTCGAAACAACCAATAGGCCAAAGCGATGGACACAATGGCGAAAACAGCGGTGAGTGCGGTGCGCAGGGTCGAATTCATGGATCCGGGGCGTTGAACAGACGAGGGCGAAACTACGACATTTTGAATAGGCTTGGAGGGTCTGCTGCTCTGTTTTCGTTCGCTCGGAGCGGAGGCGGATGAGCGCTCGAATGAAAGGGATGTTTTCATTTGTTTCAGGTCTACCGAACCGAGCTTGTATTCAAAGATCGCTGATTCTCGTCCCGAGCATCGATAAGTGACTTCGACTACATTCGTCCCAATTTCCCCATAGAAAATGCTCCGTAGATATCTTTTAACCACCGCTCTATTCACGACTTTAACTGCACTTCAAGGACAACCCGATGCCGACCACCGCCCCGGAGTCCAGGCGTTCATCGACGCGGTGAAGACCGGCAGTCCTGAAGCAATCAGTCAATGGATCTCGTATCCCCTCACGCGCCCGGAGCCCCTTCCCGCGATCAGCAATCGCGCCGAGTTTGTGTCGAGGTTTTACCAAGTATTCGACCCCGAACTCTTAGAAGCTTTGGCTCAATCAAGCATTGATCGAGATTGGTCTACGGTGGGTTGGAGAGGGACTTGTTACAAAGACGGGCTGGTTTGGCTCGAGCAAGACGGCAAACTCAGGGCATTGAACCGGACTTCAAAGGCAGAAATGGCTGAAATTGAAGCGCGTATGGCCCGGATCAAAAAGCAGGTCCACCCGAGCGTCGCCCATTTTAAAGCACCGATTTCGGAAGTCCAAACTGCCTCTTTTCGCATACGCCTCGACGAGCTCGACAACGGAAAGATTCGCTACGCGGCTTGGAAGCGTCCAAACGGAACCGAAACCGCGCCGAGTCTCGTCTTGGACAACGGACGCATCGATGTGCAGGGCAGCGGAGGAAATCACGCCTATGTGTTTGAAAACAGCGGATATGTTTACGAAGTCTATTTTCAGGTTTTGGGAACGGGCGAAGAACCCCCCGTGGTCTTGAGGGTGTACCAAGGCGAACGGCTTTTGAGCGAACAAGCCGGCGAGATCATTCAGCCTTAAATTCGGCCAAGCCCGCGCATCACATCTCCGGCGCATGGCACCCGCATGATCGAAGCCACCGACGTTCAGCGACTTTTGCTCAAAACGTTTTCGCACGCTCCCACCCAAGGTCAGAACTTGTTTTTCGAGCGATTTTCGGCCTTTGTCTCCAATCGCGAATCTCGGGTATTGATTTTGAGAGGGTATGCGGGAACGGGCAAAACCTCGGTGCTCCGAGCCATTTGCGCCGCCATGGGTCATTTTCGAATCCAAACGATCTTGCTCGCGCCCACCGGCCGGGCGGCTCAAGTGATGAAGCAATACACCGGGCGGGGAGCTCAGACCATCCACCGCTGCATATACCGAACCGGCGAATGGGGCGACCGCAAGCCCCGATTTACACTTAAAGAGAATCCACACAAGAGCACTCTTTTTGCCGTAGACGAGGCCTCGATGATCGGTTTGGAGCGATCGGAATCGGGGCGCAGCTTGCTCGAAGACCTCTTCGAATTCTGCCTCTCGAACGGGCGCTGCAAACTGCTGCTCATCGGCGACCCTGCTCAGCTGCCCCCCGTCGGTGCCTCTCTGAGCCCCGCGCTCGATCGCGAAACTCTGCGCAGCTATTTTGCCATAGAAAGCGAGGCGGTCGAGCTGACCGAAGTGATGCGACAAGCCTCGGAATCGGGAATTCTGCTCAACGCCACTCGAATACGCGAAGCCATCAATGCGCCCGGAGAAGCGGTATTGCCCAAGCTCAGAGAACGGCCTGATTGTAAGCGGCTCAGCGAAGCCTGGGACGTCGAAGAGACCTTCGAAAGACATTTCTCTCAAAAAACATCGGACGCACTCGTCGTGGTGCGTTCCAATAAAAAGGCGCTGGGCTTCAATCTCGGAATTCGCAACCGCATTCGGCAGAGGCACGGTCAAATCGACGCGGGCGATCGCTTGATGGTGGTGCGCAACAACTATTTCTGGCTCGAAAAACAACAGGGCTTTGTCGCCAACGGCGATACGCTCGAAGTGCGGCGCGTCAAACAACTTTCGGAGCGCTACGGTTGTACGTTCGCGCTCGCCGACGTCGCGCTCGAAAGCCCCGAAGGCGAATGGGTTTTCGAAGCCTGGCTCTTGCTCGACGCCTTGGCAACCGAGGCTCCGGGCATGAGTATGGAATCAATTAAACGACTCTACGAGAACGCTTTGGCCACTTATGGCGACCTCAGCCTCAGCGCTCGAAAGGCGAAAGCGGCCAGCGACCCCATGCTCCAAGCTTTGCATGTAAAATACGCCGAGGCGGTGACCTGCCACAAAGCGCAGGGGGGGCAATGGGATGTCGTCTTTGTGGAGCGTCCCTGGCTGCCCGAAAACCAATGGACCCATTCTGATTTGCGGTGGTTGTATACCGCGATAACCCGAGCTCGAGAGAAAGTGTACCTTCTCGGCTTCGAATCTGATTTGTTCGAATGAAAAAAGTACTGGGATCTCTGCTGTTTAAAATCATTGGCTGGAAAATCCTCAATCCGCCGCCCGAGCGCTTCACTCCTTCGGTGATGATCGCGGCTCCCCACACTTCGAATTGGGATTTTCCGATTGCCATCGGCGCATTTTGGGTGATGGGCGTCCCATTGAAGTATTTCATCAAAGACAGCTATACCAAAGGCCCTTTTGGTTGGTTTTTCAGGTGGTCGGGCGCTATTGGGGTCGATCGTTCGCAACCGGGAGGCCTGGTTGAATTCGCCACCGAAACGCTCAAAAATCGACGCGATATGGTGGTTTTGGTCCCTGCTGAGGGCACGCGCAAAAGGGTGGAACGCTGGAAATCGGGTTTTTACCGAATCGCCTTAGGCGCCGGGGTCCCCATTGCCTTGGGATATCTCGATTACAAAAAAAGAATCGCGGGGATCCATGACGAATTAGTCTGGCCTACAGGTGATTATGCTGAAGATATGAAACCCGTGGAAGAATTCTACGGTCAGGTGACGGGGCGCAATCCCGAGGACTACAATCCGAAGATTGTTTAAGGGAAAAAATGCAGTCTCTTATTTGGATCGATCGAGGATGACTCGCCCAATCGAAGCGTCTGGTTCTTGAATGCCCAACCAACGGGCAAGGGTCGGAGCAATGTCGACGATGTAGACTTCCTCGTTCGAGCGGCGGCCTTTGGGAATGCCGGGGCCCTTGAAAATCAAGGGTACATGCGTGTCGTAATCGAATGAGGCTCCGTGGGTGGTTCCTCTTTGGGTCGAGCCTGCCAAATAGTTGATCGAAAGCTCAAAAAACACGTCGCCTGAGCGGTATGGATGGTGGCCGTTGACGGGGAAATCGCTCATGCCCCGCCCTGGAATCCGGCCTTCGAGCGCAGAACGCCCCGAAATTCCGAGCATTTGCGGAAAGCGCGGCCTCAGATAATCGACCACCTCTTCTTCGAGGAGCCGCCGCGAAATTTTGAGTCGTTCGAGGCGCTCGGTGTCGAAGTAAATCTGGTTGTCTTCGACCTCTTCGATCAAATCGGCATCGCCGAAGGCCCTCTCGACAAAGAGCCTCAGAGAGTCTTCGACGGTTTTGGAGCGCAGCGTGCCCGAGGGCATTCTCCACTGTTCGAGCAGCGCCCCGTTGGGTTTGACCCCGTGGTCTGCCGTCAAAAAAATGATGTAGCCGTTTTTTCCGCACTGTTTGTCGAGGGTCTCGAGCAGCCGGGCGATTTCGAGATCCAGCCTCAAATAACAGTCCATCACCTCGAGCGAATTGGGGCCAAAAGCGTGCCCGATGTAGTCGGGGCTCGAATAGCTAATCGACAAGAAGTCCGGAACCTTGCCCTTTCCAAGTCCCTTCGATTGAATCAACTCGAGCGCAAAGTCGGTCAACAAGGTATTGCCCGAAGGAGTCCAGCGAATGAGCGATCGCTTTTGCGCCTCGGTCTTATCTGCAAACGAATGGGGAAAAACGACATCCCCATTGTCAAAGACGTCTTGTTCGCCCGCCCCGGCATCGGGTTCGCTCCAGCGATAGATTTCACGAGGCTTGAGCAGCGTCCAAGGGTCTTTCATCAATTCCGAAACCCGATTCGAAGCGTTGAATTGAGCTGCCCAATCGGGAAGGCTTTCCGCATAATAATCAGAGGTTACAAATCCGCCGATCGATTCATCATACCAATAAACTCCATCGCCTTTGTGCCCCGCGGGCAAGATGGCCCCTCGGTCTTTGATCGAAATTGCGCAACTCTGCCCTGCACCGTTCCACGCGAGCTTCATTTGGTCGGCCAAGGTGAGGGCACGCATTCTCCACGGGCTCTTGGCACCTGCATTTCCCTCTGCTCCAATGGTTTTGCGCGTGGAATCATCAACGCAATACACCGTTCTTTTTTCATCCACATCATACCAGTCGTTGCCGATAATGCCGTGGTAGTACGGAACGCTGCCCGTGTAAATCGAAGCGTGTCCCGGAGCCGTATACGTCGGTACATAAGGATATTGGCACTGATCGAAACTCGTCCCCTCGCGCATCAACCTCTTGAAGCCTTCTGAGCCATAATCCGCGCGATATCGCTCCAAATAATCCCAGCGCATTTGATCGATCACCACGCCGACGACCAGCTTGGGCGCCTGGATCTCTTGGGCAGAGATCGTTCCCAATGTTGTGAATATCAGCGAACTAAGAAAGAATTTCACCGTGTTTTGCATAGGCTGAAAGTACGCTCTCCGAGGCTTCTCTCGAAAGAATTCGACCGCCCGTTGTGCCCGAATTAACTTCGCGGCATGAGCGAAGAAAACGGAAGCCCTTCGATGAGCCCGGCCGAGCGCTATGCGGCAAGGGGGGTGTCGGCGGGCAAGGAAGAGGTGCATGCGGCGATCTCAAAACTCGACAAAGGTTTATACCCCAAGGCTTTCTGTAAAATTATTCCCGACTATTTGTCCGAAAGTGCCGAGCATTGTTTGGTGATGCACGCAGACGGAGCGGGGACCAAGAGCTCTTTGGCTTATGCCTACTGGAAGGAAACGGGCGATTTGAGCGTGTGGAAAGGCATTGCCCAAGACGCTTTGGTGATGAACATCGACGATTTGCTCTGCGTGGGGTGCACAGGCCCGATGATATTGAGCAGTACGATTGGACGGAATGCGCGTTTGGTTCCGGGAGAGGTGCTCAAGGCTCTCATCGACGGAACCGTGGAGTTTATCGACCGTTTGCGCGCACATGGAATCGAGATTGAACACAGCGGGGGCGAGACGGCCGATCTGGGCGACATTGTTCGAACGGTGGTGGTCGACAGCACAGTGGTGGCTCGGATGAAGCGTTCGGAGGTCATCGACAATGCCCGCATTCGACCGGGCGACGCAATTGTCGGTTTTGCGAGCTTTGGCCAAGCCACCTACGAAACTTTTGAAAACACCGGCATGGGGAGCAACGGGCTCAGCTCGGCCCGTCACGATGTTTTTTCAGGAGAAATAGGGCGCAAGTACCCCGAAACCTTCGACTCGGGTCTCGAGGCTGAATTCGTCTACAGCGGTTCGCTCCGGTTGTTAGACCGTGTCGATGCCACGGGGCAGAGCGCGGGCAAAATGGTGCTTTCGCCCACGCGAACCTATGCTCCTCTGGTCAAAAAAATGCTCGAATCGCACCGCGAGCAAATCCACGGCATGGTGCACTGCAGTGGGGGCGGGCAGACCAAGGTCTTGCACTTTGTCGAAGGAGTGCGCATTGTGAAAGATTCGCTCTTCGACCCACCACCGCTCTTTCGCATCATTCAAGAGCAGAGCGGCACTGCGTGGAGAGAGATGTATCGGGTATTCAATATGGGGCACAGGCTCGAAGTGTATACCGATGTCGATACGGCTCAAAAATTGATCGAAATCTCTCGCGCCTTCGCCATAGACGCGCAGATTGTGGGAAGGGTGGAAGCCTTGGAAACCGGGCGCGCTGCCGAGTTGGTGATTCGCACCGAAAACGGGCTATTTACGTATCCATGAGTACGCAAACAGATCGAATTCAGTTGCTTGAAAGGCTCGACAGCCTCAAGCGCAGGCATCATCAGCTCGAGGAACAGCTGGGCGACCCCGAATTGGTGAGCGACCACCGGCGCTACGCTCAACTCGGTCGAGAGTACAAAGAACTCGAGTTGATTTTAGTCGAAACCGAGGTCTACCGCTCTGCCGTGGCCTTGGCCGAAGAAGCGCGCGCCATGTTCCTGAGCGAAAAAGACCCCGAACTCAAGGCGTTTTCAAAGGCTGAACTCGAACAAGTCGAAGCCGAACTTCCCGCACTCGAGGCCAAGATTCAGCTCTTGCTTTTGCCCAAAGATCCCGAAGACGGACGCAACGCCCTCATCGAAGTGCGGGCGGGCACCGGCGGAGACGAGGCCTCTTTGTTTGCCGGAGAGCTCGCCCGCATGTACACCCGTTATGCCCAAACCCGAGGCTGGAAGGTCGAAGAAGTCGATTCGAGCGAGGGGGCTCTGGGTGGGTATAAAGAGATGGTCTTGCTCGTGAGCGGTCCCGGTGCCTACGGGGTGCTCAAGTTCGAAAGCGGGGTGCACCGGGTTCAAAGAGTGCCCGAAACCGAAACTCAAGGCCGGGTGCACACCTCTGCGGCTACGGTGGCCGTGATGCCCGAAGCCGACGAAGTCGATATCGACATCCATCCTTCTGAACTCGAGTGGCAAACGGCTCGTTCGAGCGGGGCGGGCGGGCAGAACGTCAACAAGGTGGAAACCAAGGTTCAGCTGACGCACAAGCCCAGCGGAATTGTGATTGTTTGCCAAGTGGAGCGCTCGCAGCTCGGCAACAAAGAAAGAGCCCTGCAGATGCTCCGCACCCGGCTTTACGAGCGCGCTTTGAACGAACAAAACCAATCCCGAGCCTCCATGCGCAAAACGCTGGTTTCGACCGGCGATCGCTCGGCCAAAATTCGCACGTACAACTTTCCGCAGGCGCGGATTACCGACCACCGCATCGGGCTGACCCTTTATAACTTAACCGAAGTGATGAACGGCGACATCCAAAGGTTGATCGACGAACTGCACGTGGCCGAAAACGCCCAGAGACTTGCCGAAGGAAGCGACTGATCTACCATTACCTATCATGAATCGAATAGACCTCATCGACCGGATTCGCCAAAGTGAATCGCTTTTATGCGTGGGTTTGGACCCCGAGCGCGCGCGATTGCCCGAACACTTGAAATCGAACGCTAAGGCGCTGTTTGAATTCAACAAGGCGATGATCGACGCCACGGCAGAGTTTTGTGTGGCGTTCAAGCCCAATCTCGCGTTTTACGAGGCCGAAGGGCTTTCGGGCTGGGAAGCGCTCGAGCAAACCAAGGCTTATTTGAGCGCGAACTATCCGCGTCACTTTACCATTGCCGATGCCAAGAGGGGAGACATCGGGAACACTTCGAAGATGTATGCCGAGGCGTTTTTCAATACCCTCGGTTTTGACGCGCTCACGGTGGCACCTTATATGGGTTCAGATTCGGTGCGTCCCTTTCTCGAGTACCCGGGCAAATGGACGGTTCTTCTGGGTTTGACCTCCAATCCGGGTGCGCTTGATTTTGAAGAGCTCACGCTGTCAAAGGGGCACGAGCTGTATCGAGAAGTATTTGAGGCAGCCGCTCAGTGGGGAAGCCCTTCGAACCTGATGTTCGTGGTCGGCGCCACCCAGGTTTCTCGCTTGGCGGAGCTCCGCCGTGCATATCCCGAGCATTTTTTCCTGGTTCCAGGGGTCGGCGCACAAGGGGGACAATTGAACGAAGTGCTCGAAGCGGGAATCACCGATTTTGGCGGGCTTTTGATCAACGCCTCGCGCAGCATCATTTACGCTTCGTCGGGTCTCGACTTCGCCTCAGCCGCCGAGGCGGAAGCGCGCAAGCTTCAAAGGGCGATGAAGGATTATCTTCGATTTTAATCGACTGACCTTCAGTATAATAATTTATTAATAGTCGTCGGGACGATCCATGCGAGGGTCTCTCTCGTCGAAGGGGTCGAAATCGTCGGTCTCGTCCTCGTCTACATCGCCTTCGTCCAAGCCATATTCATCGTAACCTCGGCTTAAGTCGGTCTCTGAATCGTCAAAAAGCCCGGCCTCCGCATCGATTTCGGCCGGAGGGGGGAGTTCGCCCAAGCTGCCGCACAGGCCGAGTTCGGCTTGGTTTGTATGGTCTTGAAGGCGTTCGACATAGAAGGTTCGCAGCCTTAAAAAGTCGTAGACATACAGCAAGCGATCGCCGGGCATGCCGAGCACGTCGCCAACTTCGAGTTGATCCATTCGGCTCGCGCCCGGTTCGTCCAGGTCGACCAGAACAATGGGTTCGAGTTGATTCCAATGTTCGTCTGAGACGTAGAAAGAGGCCATCTCGCCTTCTTCGATGCCGAACGATTTCAATACGGCGTGATGCAGCGCGAGCAGGGTGTCGCTTTCGAGTATGCGGAGCTCGCGCCACACATCGTCTATGCTGTCAAAGGTGATTCGGATCAGGGCGGGGTTCACCATCAGTGGGGTCGGGGTTAGTGGGGTCGGGCAGTGGTTCCGGGGCGTGAATTCCCGGGCGGGGAGAGAGGCCTAAAGCTCGGCCTGTTTCGAGCATAAATTCATGCGCTGCAACGGGTTCGCTCCGCAAGCGGCCTTCGAGTATGGCCTCGCGAATGGCATTTTTTATCATCCCTACCTCTCGGCCGGGTCCGATGCCGAAGCTGTTCATGATGTGCGCTCCATCGATAGGGGGTTGCCAATTTCGGAGCTTGTCGGCTTGTTCGACTTCGAGCAATTTTTGGCGCACCAACTCGAAGTTTTGCAGGTAGCGCGCTTTGCGCTTGGCGTTTTTGGTGGTGATGTCGCTTTCGCAGAGCATCATGAGCCGGTCGATGTCGTCTCCGGCTTCAAAGAGCAGCCTGCGCACGGCCGAATCGGTTACTTCATCTTGGCTCAAAACAACAGGTCTCGAAGAGAGCAGAACCAGTTTCTGTACAAACTTCATGGGTTCGCCCAAGGGGAGTTTGAGCCGGGAAAAGATCTTGGGGACCATTTTGGCCCCGACGAATTCGTGGTTGTGAAAGGTCCATCCCACTTTGCGGTCGAAGCGCTTCACCACGGGCTTGCCGATGTCGTGGAGCAGAGCGGCCCAGCGCAACCAGAGCTCGTCGGTCTTGAGGCTCAGGGTGTCCAGCACCTCGAGGGTGTGATAAAAATTGTCTTTGTGGTTTTGTCCTTCGCGTTCTTCGACGCCTTTGAGGGCTACGAGTTCGGGAAAGAACTGCGCCAGCAGACCGGTCGATTCAAAGCGCGAGAGACCTGATCCGGGCATGGCGGTGTCCATCACTTTGTTGAATTCTGTGAGGATGCGCTCGGCGCTTACAATGCTCAGTCGATGGGCGTTTCGACGGATCGATTCGAGGGCTTCGGGGGCGATGTCGAAGTCGAGCTGGGCCGAAAACCGCACGGCGCGCATCATGCGCAGGGGGTCGTCGCTAAAGGTGATGTCGGGGTCAAGGGGGGTGCGCAACCGGCGTTGGGCGAGGTCTTCGAGTCCGCCAAAGGGGTCGATCAGCTTGCCGTAGTCGTCGGGGTTGAGGCTTACGGCGAGGGCGTTGATGGTGAAATCGCGGCGGTTTTGGTCGTCTTCAAGCGTGCCGTCTTCTACGGTGGGTTTGCGCGAGTCGCTGCGGTAGCTCTCTTTCCGCGCCCCGACGAATTCCAATTCGAAGCCGTCGGCTTTGAACATGGCGGTGCCGAAGTTTTTAAACACCGATACTTTGCCCCGTTGACCGAGGCGTTCAGCGGCGGCTTGGGCGAGTTCGATGCCGCTCCCGAGGGTGACGAAGTCAATGTCGCCGGGCCAGTCGCGCTGCAGGAGTATGTCTCGAACGAATCCGCCCACGACCCATACGGGCTGTTCGAGCTCACGGGCGGCTTCGCTCACGGCCCGAAATATGGTTCGGTCGAGGGGAGAAGAGCCACCCAACAAGGCCGAATCGAAAAAGGGTTCGGTGGGAGCGTTCAAGCGTAGCGGGGTCGTGGTCCATGGCCCGGGCTCGATTCCGAGCATCGGACAATGCAGTTTAAAGGGGCGCGAAGGTACAAAATGCAGAACGCAGTGCGATGGAATGGGGGGGGGAAGCACAGTTCTCCGCAATATGTCTCGTTGGGTTATCAGTCTAAGATGGTGGGTGGGGGGGTGGAGTACTTTGAGACTAGGGAGCGCTTCTCCAAAGTTCGCCCGAATTCAAATAGAAGGGAAACTCACCAGAGAAGACTCTGATTCTGGGCGTAGCGGCCTACGTCCTTGTTTTGCTTTAGCCCCGGTCTGCTTTGACAATGGTATCTAGCCTGATATTTGTTCTTCGCTGGACAGCCCTTTTAGCCCGAAAAGTTCTGGCTAAGCGATGAATGAACGCGTCATCAGGCCGTAGCAACCGCAACGCGCTTCTGTTCAAAAAGGGGTGTTTTCTTTACATACCAAATGATATAGGTATAGAAAATTTGAGTTTCTTATCATAAGCACGTTCCTTTGATAAGAAAATGAAGAATTCCTTACTTATACGACCATGAAAGCAGACTGGAAGCTTGATCCCCGCGCTGTCCTGTACAGTCCGGCCTAGGCCAGGGCCTAAGCCGAGGTTGGGTTGAGTCAAGTTGGGCAGGTGAAATCGCTCAAGAGGCGCTAGGACGCTCTTTTCATGAAATGCTCATCCCATTGTTGAAAATTGCAAGGGATTTACGAAATTTGGAAAAACCGAGAACATGAATCGTGCTGATATTCTGAGAAACAGCATCATCGATAAGCTACTCACCATTTCAGATAAAGATTATTTGGCGGCATTGCATCAATTGTTGGAGAATAGTTCAATAGATAATGATTTTGTGAAGTTATCTGAAGAGCAAATTCTGATGCTGAAGTTGAGTGATCGAGATATCGAAAATGGAAAGCTCATTGCACAAGATGATTTGGACAAAAGTGATGTGCAATGGCTGAAAGAACTGTAGTTTGGACAGCAACGGCATCTCGGCAAAGACGTGAGTTGAGCCAAGTTTTGGGGTAGGCGCTCGTGACAATGTGCGCTTCCGTAAATTGGGGTTGTGGAAGGAATGTAACTTTGAACTTCACAGGAGACCGACTTCTTTAAATTTATGAATCTCATCGAGTCCAACAAAGAGAAGATACGGAAACTTTGTTTCAAGTATCAGGTGGACACCCTTTTTGTGTTTGGTTCTGTTCTGAAAGATTCATTTTCAGATGAGAGCGATGTTGATTTTTTGGTGGACTTCAATGAGATAGACTTGAATGATTATGCGGATAATTATTTTGATTTCAAGGAGCAATTGGAAGCCATTTTAAATCGCGAGGTGGATTTGCTCGAGGAGAAAGGAATTCGAAATCCCTATCTAAGAGAGCAAATTGACATTGAAAAGCGTCTTGTGTATGGATGATAAAATCCAGACTTGGCTTTATGATATTCTGAATTCAATAGAAGAAATTGAGTCTTTCTTTGAAGATCGGCCCATTAATTTCTTTGAATATCAGAAAGACATTCGAACCAAAAGGGCGGTTGAACGAAATATTGAAAACATGGGTGAGACAGTAAATAGAATTTTGAAAGAAAAGCCGGATTTCTATATTGAAAACGCACGAAACATCATTGGAACGAGAAATCGAATCATTCATAGCTACGACAGCATAGCCGATGATATGATTTGGTCCATCGTAATCAATAGTTTGCCAAAACTGAAATCTGAAGTTCAAGGCTTGCTGAAGCAAAATTGAGCCGAACACGCGTTGAGCGCTTAAACCGTTGGCCCCTGGGACTAAGCTCTAGCCTAAGCCCGTGTTTAGCCGTAGCCTCCGGATAACGCAGGGGAAAGGGGGTACCGGACAGTTGGAATCGGTCTTGACGGTTGTTCTCGGGACTGCCGGCACTGTCCTGCGAAGTCTGGCCTTTGCGGAAGGTGCGTTGAGCCAAGTCGGGATACCCGAAATCGCTTAGGACGCGCTAGGCCGCTCCTTTCATGAAATGCTCATCCCATTGTTGAAAATTGCAAGGGATTTACGAAATTTGGAAAAACCGAGAACATGAATCGCGCTGATATTCTGAGAAACAGCATCATCGATAAGCTGCTCACCATTTCAGATAAAGATTATTTGGCGGCATTGCATCAATTGTTGGAGAATAGTTCAATAGATAATGATCTTGTGAAGTTATCTGAAGAACAAATTCTGATGCTGAAGTTGAGTGATCGAGATATCGAAGATGGAAAGCTCATGTCACAAGATGAATTGGATAAAAGTGACGTTCAATGGCTGAAAGAACTGTAGTTTGGACAGCCACGGCAGCTCGGCAAAGACGGGAAATTCTTAAATACTGGACGAAGAGAAATGGTTCTACACAATATGCGGAGAAATTAATTAGATTGACAAAGGGTAGGATCAATCTGATTCTAATGAATCCATTGATCTTTAAACAAGCAAACTATCCAGATACAAGAGAAGCGGCCATGGGGCATTTTAGTATCTATTATAAAATCACAGAAACGAAACTGATTATTACGGCCTTTTGGGACAATCGACAAGACCCGAAGAAATTGCTGGAGTCAATCAAAGAGTGAATTTTACAGCAAACGTTCTTGAAGGAGCGTGACTTTCTCTGGGCGTAGGCTCTGGTCTATGCCCTTGCTCCCCGTGGGCGTAGGCTCCAGCCTACGCCCGTGTTTAGCCGTAGCCTTTGGACTACGCGGGGGTGAACGGGGTTCTTGGACAGTTGGAATGGGTCTTGACGTTGGTTTGATGGACAGAATGCTCTGTCCAAAAAGTCCGACTTTGGCCAGAGTCTGGGACGAAGTAGCGGTTAAAATAAAGTTGAAATTTATTTCAGCGTTTTGTTTCATGTGTCTGAATTTCAATTCACAATGGGTCTTTTCAGAAGAGCGCTTTGAATTTCATGGACTTAATTTTTCAGTAACTTTGAAAAAAGACAATTTATGACCATCTCTGAATTGAAACTCAAGATTTTCCGGCAAATCGATTCACTTGAAAGGAGTCGATTGGAGGAAGTATATGGTGTTCTTTTAAATGTTATGAATGAAAAAAGGGACCTGAGCGATTGGGAAAGACTGACAGTCGAACAGAAGCAAGGTATTTTTGATGCGATTGAAGAAATTGAGTTGAAAAAAGGAATTGCCAGCGAAGAAGTGATGTCCGAGGTCCGTTCGAAATATTCAAATGGATAGGGCTATTGTATGGTCGCCGTTATCAAAACAGGATTTTTTAACCCTTCTTGAGTATCTAAAGGAGAATTGGGATGATAAAGTTGTCCAAGGTTTTATCAAAATAGTGGATTCGTCGCTTGTTCAGATTTCAAGGAATCCCGGACAATTTCCTGTTATTTATAGGGAGAAAGAAATTAGAAAGTGCGTTTTAACGAAGCACAATTCCTTGTATTACCGTTATAGAGAAGACTTAATCGAAATTTTAAGGATGTACGACAATCGGCAAGACCCGAAGAAGCTCGTGTTCTAAACATCTGCGCAACGAACCTCAAGTTTCCTTTGGTTGGCAGGTCGGAAGGTTTCTAAACTTCGTTTTTCAATTGGCGCGATTTCCCTCCCCCTCTGGGCGTAGGCTCCAGCCTACGCCCGTGTTTAGCCGTAGCCTCCAGGCTACGATTGGGGAGTGGTGAGTGCTGTACAGTCGGAATCGGTTTGTGCGATGGTTCTCTGGACAGCTGGAGCTGTCTAATAATGTCCG
>JBGSOF010000033.1:0-60191 GCA_041739275.1 Schleiferiaceae bacterium
AATCCAGAATCCAGAATCCAGAATCCAGAATCCAGAATCCAGAATCCAGAATCCAGAATCCAGAATCCAGAATCCAGAATCCAGAATCCAGAATCCAGAATCCAGAATCCAGAATCCAGAATCCAGAATCCAGAATGTGAAAGTCACTGATATCCAATTAGAAACATCCAAATCCCCTCAAATCACCCCTCCACTCCTCTGATTTCCTCCTCAAGCCGTCTCCCGCGTATCTTCGAACACCATGGATCCCAGTTTTCACATCGAACTGCCGCTTAAAGAGCCGGTTGCGGTCTTTACGACGGTGCTGTTGCTCTTGCTTTTTGCGCCTTTTTTGTTCCGAAAGCTTCGAGTTCCCGGAATCATCGGTTTGATCTTGAGCGGAATGCTCATTGGTCCGAATGGCTTGGGGCTGCTCGAACGCGATTCGAGTGTCGAGCTTTTTTCGACCATCGGCCTGCTGTATATCATGTTTTTGGCGGGTCTCGAGCTCGAATTAAACGAGTTTTTAGCCAATAAAAATCAGAGCATTGCTTTCGGTTTTCTCACGTTTGCTATACCCTTTTCTCTGGGCTTCTTGGCGATGAACAAGTTGTTCGAAATGAATTCTGAAGCTTCGGTACTCATCGGGCTCATGATGGCATCATACACCCTTGTGGCGTATCCCATCGCGAGTCGCTTGGGAATACACCGGCATCCTGTAGTTATGGTTGTAGTGGGAGGGACCATTGTAGCAGACTCACTGGTGCTCATCTTGCTTGCCGTGGTAGGGCAAAGTTTGAGCAACGAAGGTGGATGGCTGATCTACGCTCGAATGGCACTGAGCATGCTCCTGTATCTCTTTGTCGTTTTTCGAATCTTTCCGAGGATCGCAAGATGGTTTTTTCGAAGCCTCGAGGGAGAATCCAATCTCCAATTCATCTTTGTTTTAGCCTTGCTTTTTGTAAGCGGTCTAACCGCCGAATGGGCCGGTTTTGAGCCAATTATAGGTGCATTTATGTGCGGTCTCGTATTGAACCCCATGGTTCCGAAAAAATCAGATCTGTCTCATAGCGTCGAGTTTGTAGGCCAGTCGCTGTTCATTCCCTTTTTTCTGCTCAGCGTTGGGATGTTGGTCGATTTAAGGTCGCTGCAAGGCGACGCTCGATTTTGGTTGTTTCTGTCTGCTTTTCTGACTCTTGCGATCGGATCGAAATGGTTGGCAGCTTTCGTTTATCAAAAGATATACAAGAAGTCTTCCGAGATCCGCGATTTGGTTTTTGGTTTGAGTACCTCTCACGCGGCCGCAACCATTGCAGTGGTTATGTTGGGATATGAATCGGGCCTCGTCGGAAAAGAAGTCTTGAACGCCGCGATTATGCTCATCTTTTTGAGTAGTTTGATCGGCACGATTGTGACAGATCGAATGGGGAGAAAAATTGCCCCTACCATGCGGGTCAATGAGGAGAATAAACTCGGTGAAGCGGTCGTATATCGCACGATGGTTCCCTTGTCAAATCCTTCGAATATGTCGCGGCTTCTCGACCTCGCAATTGGCATTCACACGAACAACGATTTGCCGGTGGTCGTGCTTAGCATTTCTCAGTCTGAGGAGCAAAGCAACTCGCTTAAAGATCAAGGCCGAGCTGAGGCTTCAGACTTGTTGGAAAAGGCCGAAGATTACCTGAACAAAGCCGGAATTCCTGTCGAAAGAATGACCAGAGTCGATCTGAACGCTGCTCATGGCATCGTTCATAGTTCTGCCGAGCTCGATGCTACAGACATCATCTTGGGTTGGAACGAGCGCACTCGTGCCGCAGAACTTCTCTACGGGACCGTGCTCCAGCAAGTTTTGAGGCGATGTACTTTAAACTGTTGGGTCTTTAGGCAGATCCAACCTCTCCACCTCAACGAAGACATTGGGGTTGTTTTGGCTCCGATGTCGGGACTCGAGTCGGGTTTTGTGCGCAGTGTCGAGCAGCTCAGGCATTTGAGCGCACACCTGAGCAGCCGACTTCATGTGTATGGCAAGGCTCAGGCGTTGAGCGATTTTATGCGCGTTTTGCCCCCTGAAGAACGCAAGGCGGTGCATTTGGTCGAGTGCGAACTCGGCGATTCGGTCGAGGCGATGGCCCCCGATCTGGACGCCAACGATTTGATCGTTTTGATGAGTGCCCGCGAAGGCACGCTATCCTACAAACCGAAACTCGCACAGATGCCGGCGCTTCTCAGTGAAGCCTACCCCAAGAACAACATTGTACTCCTTTTCCCCGAACAGCGAGAGGCGAACAGCGCTGATTCAGCATTGGTTCCCTTGCCTACTTTGCCCGATTTGCGGATCGTGCGCAGTTTAATTGGCAGGAGATCCGGCGATTGAACGTCCGACTGAAAAGAGAATTTTTGCGCGATTTGAGAAGAAAGGAATCCGTTGTCAGGCGCCCGAAACTACCTTCGCACCTCTGCCAAAACAGCCTCTCCCGATCTCGAAATCCATGCTCGGCTTAAAACTACCGACCGACCCGCGCTGGGTCGACCTAGCGTCAAAAAACATTCAAGAGGTGTTGAGCGATCACGCATGGTGCGAACAAAAAGCAGCTTCGACGGCCATTTCTCTTTTGGTGACCTATCCCGAACTCGACGATTTGGTCGAAGAAATGGCGGCTTTGGCGCGCGAAGAAATGAGCCATTTCGAAATGGTTCACAAAGCGCTCAAAGACAGGGGGCTGAGCTTGGGGCGAGAGCGAAAAGACGAATATGTCAACCGGCTTCAGGCTTTTTTTCCACAGACCTCAGACCGCGGTCTTCGCTTGATTTATCGCTTGCTCGTAGCCGCGCTCATCGAGGCGCGCTCTTGCGAGCGCTTTAAGTTGTTGTCTGAACAGCTGCAAGACGAAGATTTAAAGGCATTTTATAGAAAATTAATGGCCTCTGAAGCAGGTCATTATCGCTTGTTTTTAGATTTTGCGCGCAACTATGGCGGGCGAGAAAAGGCCGATGCCCTTTGGAATCGACTGCTCAATTTTGAAGCTGAGTTAATGAACGAATTTGGAACGAAAGAAACCATCCATGGCTGAAGAAACTCTCAAGACGACCGCGCTTACCACAGTCCACAAGGCACTCGGCGCGCGAATGGTGCCCTTTGCAGGCTACGAAATGCCCGTGAGCTACGCGGGGCTCATCGAAGAGCACAAATCGGTGCGGAGCAGGGCAGGGGTGTTTGATGTTTCGCACATGGGCGAATTTGAAGTCGAAGGTCCGG
Organism: Schleiferiaceae bacterium; assembly: GCA_041739275.1. GTDB lineage: Bacteria > Bacteroidota > Bacteroidia > Flavobacteriales > Schleiferiaceae > WGMI01. The sequence goes on from JBGSOF010000033.1 coordinate 3,236, forward strand.
GCGCCTTGGAGTTTTTGCAGTGGGTGACCTCCAACGATGTAGCCAAGCTCATCGACGGCAAGGTTCAATACAGCTGCTTGCCCAACGGAAAGGGTGGAATCGTAGACGACTTGCTCGTTTATCGCCACCGTGCCGATCGCTACTTGCTGGTGGTGAATGCCTCGAATATGGCTAAAGACTGGGATTGGTTGAAGGGCCATTCCAGTCGATTTGAGGTGGTGATGAGGGATCAAAGCGATTCCATTTCGCTGCTCGCGGTTCAAGGTCCCGAGGTGGCTGCCTTGCTTCAGCCCTTGTGCGCGGTTGATTTGACGGCTATGGAATATTATAGCTTCAAGGTAGGAGCGTTTGCGGGCGTGCCCGATGTCATTATTTCGGCTACGGGTTATACCGGGGCAGGGGGTTTTGAGTTGTACATCCCCAACGAGCACGCACTCAAAATTTGGAATCGATTGATGGAGCTCGGAATTCCTCCGGTGGGTTTGGGAGCTCGCGATACGCTTCGGCTAGAAATGGGTTATTGCCTTTACGGAAACGACATCGACGACACCACATCGCCGATTGAAGCCGGTTTGGGATGGATTACCAAATTCACCAAAGACTTTATTGATCGCGAGGAGCTCGACAAGCAAAAAACGCTCGGGGCGAAGCGGAAATTGGTCGGTTTTGAGTTGCAGGAACGCGGCATTCCGCGTCAGCACTATCCGATTTACGATTCAGATGGGGTGGCGATCGGCGAGGTTACTTCAGGCACCCAAAGCCCGAGTCTCGACAAGGCCATCGGCATGGGCTATGTCCACACCGCTTTCTCCAAACCCGATTCGGAGATTTGGATTGGTATTCGCGATAAGAAGCTGAAGGCCAAGGTGGTGTCTATGCCGTTTTACAAGAAATAGGCGGGGTTTACCCCAGCCTATTTCGCAGAGACGCCATGCATGGCGTCTTATTGTATCGCCAGTATCGCCTTGGTCGATTTTGCAATTGTTGAGACGCCATGCATGGCGTCTTTACCATTGTATCGCCAGTATCGCCCGGGTCGATGCAGAAACGCCATGCATGGCGTCCCTGCCACGGATCTGGCCATGGTCGATTTTGCAATTGTTGAGACGCCATGCATGGCGTCTCTGTCCTAGATGCGGTGATCCGCCTGCTGCTGCTTGAGCCACGCGCTTGGGCTGAGGCCTTCGTGCTTGAGAAAAGTCCGCTGAAATGTCGCCTTGGAATTGAATCCGCTGTCGAAGGCCAGCGCCAAAAGCGTCAAATGCCGGTTGCGAGGGTCAGTGGCCCTTCGCTTGAATTCCGCCAATCGCAGCTGATTGAAAAACTCGTTGAAGTTCGTCCCCTGCGCCTGAATCGTTTCGCTCAACACCCTTTTAGAGACCTCGAGCTGATCGGCCAATTGCTGAATGCTCAAGCCCGATTGCAGGGCATAATGCCCCTCGGTAATGCGCCGAAGCAGGGCTTCTTCTTCATCCCCCAATACCCCGCTTTCTCGACCCGTTGCTGCAGCCGCTTCCGACCCCGGGCTCGACCTTGCCTCCGATTCAAAGGCAGAAGCATTCCACAGCGGCTGTGCATAGGCCTGCGTTCCCATCCACAGCACCAAGGCCACCCAGCCCAAGTTCCACCACCAGTCTTGGTAAAAATCCAAATCCAAGAACCAGCTCACCACATTCCAAACCTCTTGGGTGGCCACCACTACCGCAAAACCGAGGATGTAACGCCCAATCCAACTCGGGTCGAGCACGTCCACCGACGATTGCTGCCCTGCTAAATAGGTTTTGTAGGCTCGGTAACGGCCGTAACTCCGCACAAAGTAGTAGGCATAAGAAATCCATGAGGCCACATCCCAAACCGCCTCTTCCATCCACTGCTCCGGCCGGTCCAAATGCGCATGAATGGCCTCGGTTCCCCGAAAGAACAGCGACAGCCCCAGTCCAAATTCGACCAGCCAAGGCAAAAAGTGCCAACCATAGTGCTCGGGCCAACGCAAATCGCGCTGGGTCAGGGCACGCACATATAGATAGAACGTGGGTCCCAGCAGCAGCGACACATCGCGTGGGAAACCAAGCCCCTCTTCCCACAAAAAGTTAATTCCCGAAAAACCAAACGTATAGTCCTGAAGCTTAAGTGCCATTATCGCCATCAACCCCGCCATGAGGCGATCAGAAAACCGGTCTTCGCGCAGCCCCCTCCAGAGGAACAACAACCCGAAGATCCAAGCCATAAAATAGCCGATATGCAAAGGCGTGCTGTACAGACTCATCGCAGCGGCAATTTCTGGATTTGTGCGTATATTATATTGCGATCAGCGTTCGTGTTGGAGCACCACGGTTTCTCCTTCTTGTTCTACCTCGAGCACCGCCACCAGCCTGCCGCGCAGCCCCAAACGGGTTTCTTCGTAAATCTTGCTCCCAGCCGGGGCTTGTTCTTTTCGAATACCCAATGGGCCAATCGAAAATCCGTAGCGAAAGCGAACCCCGCCGGGCCCCTGAATTTGATATCGCTTCCGTTGGAATTCGGGATTTTTCAGGGTGCAGGAAACGGTCGGGATTTCAGGTTGGGGCGAATCGATTTTTTCGGCCTTGAGTGCATCCATTTTTGGCGCGGCTTTGTTGACCACGCTGCCCCGGGATCCCAAATCGGTTTCGAGCTGGGCGGCGTGTATTTCGACGCCTCCGTGTCCCGTCACCCGAATGTTGGCCCGCTCCACGTGCAGTTCGCCCGCCAAAACCGAGCCGTTTTCGGTATAGATGCGGCATTCGCTGGCCTTTCCGCTCAGGCGCACCGATCCCGTGGGGCAGCGCACGCTCAGTTGGCTGCTGTGGATGTCTTCGATGCGGTGGTCGGCCCAGCCTTCGTTTTCAAATCCGGTCAACACCGGCAGTTGGATGCGGATCTCCAAAAAAGTCGGCTCCAAATAATACTTGGTGTCGATGGTAAGGGCGGCTCCTCGAACCCGAATTTCGAGTTTGTCTTGGAGGTTTTCGTCGGTTTCCACCTCCACCTTGGGCATCAACCCGCAGCGAATCACGGTGCGAGCAAACGTATGGACCTCGATGCGCGTAAACCCTTCCGGCGTCAACAACCGGGTGGTCCGCACCCCATTTCCTTTGACGGGATCGGATCCCCAACCGATCAGGGGAAGTCCTGCAAAAAAGAGAGAGAGCAGCAAGGGCATTCGTCGGGCTTTCATCAGCTTGTTTTTTCGCCAAAATTCCCTGTTTCATCAGGGTCAATCGACTCAAAACGCGATTTGAGACCTATCGGTATCGTATATCCCGCGATCGTATAACCCGCGATCGTAGATACGGCAATCGTAAAGACGCCATGCATGGCGTCTCAACGATGTAATGGCGTCTCTGCGATGGATCAATAATAGGCCTTGCGGCGCACCCCGGCGATGTACTTGCTCAGGCGCATCACCTGTTTCGTATATCCGAATTCATTGTCGTACCACACGTAGAGCACGATGCTCTTGCCATCGGTGTGGACAATCGTCGCCTTGCTGTCGAACACCGAAGGGCAGGGGTTGCCGATGATGTCACTCGAGACCAATTCGTTCGACATTTGATACATAATCTGCTCAACCAAAGGTCCTTGAAGAGCGGCGGTGCGCATCAGTTCATTCACGGCCTCCACACTGGTTTCACTTTGAACGGTGAGGTTCAAGATGGCCAGCGAACCATCGGGCACGGGCACGCGAATCGCGTTCGAGGTCAGTTTGGCACCCAAACCCGGAATGGCCTTGTCGACCGCACTTCCCGCCCCGGTTTCGGTAATCACCATATTGAGCGCGGCAGCGCGACCGCGGCGGTATTTGGGGTGCATGTTGTCGACCAAATTCTGGTCGTTGGTATAGGCGTGAATGGTTTCAATATGTCCCTTCTCAATGCCCAGGGCGTCGTTAATCACCTTTAAAACAGGCACAATGGCATTGGTGGTGCACGACGCTGCCGAAAAAATGTCGATTTGCTCCGGGTTGTGATCGGCTTGATTCACTCCGTGAACAATATTCGGAACACCCTTGCCCGGAGCCGTAAGCAACACTTTAGAAGCGCCTTTGGCCTTGAGGTGACGGCTCAGTTCTTCTTTGTCTCTAAATGCGCCGGTATTGTCGATCACCAAGGCATTCTGAATTCCGTAGCTGGTGTAATCGATCTCCTCGGGGCCGTTGGCCGCGATAAAGCGCACCATTCGTCCGTTGATAATCAAAGCGTCGTTTTCTTCATCTGCCTCCACGGTTCCCGGAAACTCGCCGTGTACGGAATCCACACGCAAGAGCGAAGCGCGTTTCTCGAGCGTCGATTTGTCGCGGTCTCGGGTCACGATGGCGCGAAGCCTGAGTTGCTCGCCCCGGCCCTCCATGGCGATGAGTTCGCGAGCCGCAAGCCTGCCAATTCGGCCAAAACCATAGAGAACCACGTCTCTCGACTGAATGGACGGACGATTTTCGGCTCCGACAAAATCGCGCAGCTTGTTCGCGATAAAATTTTGAATCGAATGATGGCCTTCTTCAAGCCATTCCGCTGTAAGCCGACCGATGTCGATGCGCGCGGGGCAGAGGTCGACCAAGAGCATGGCCTGTGCCACTTCGAGGGTATCGTTGATGGTGATGTTCCGACCGACGATTTTTCGGGCGTAGTGGTGAAGATTGAGGATTTCGCTGGTCCGCTTGTCGATCAGCTGATTGCGAAACAACAGCGTTTCGATGCCCTTGTCGTACCAAAGCTCACTGATGGCTTTGATGAATGCAACCGCCGCTTTTTCGCTTTCGATGCGCTTTTCAATGCTCAGTTGATGGATGAACCGCTTTTCCATGAGACGCTTTGGATTTGAGCCCGCAAAAGTAGACGCGAAGCGTTCCGTGAACAATTTTTGTTCAAATCGGTACCCACTAAAAAACAACGAACTACGAGCAATTGATCAGTGTTCAAAATACACTAACATCCATCCTCATCCGAAATTCAAACTTTCTGAAGGATGGATCAGGGATCAAAAAAAACGAGAAGCGCCTCGAGAGTCAGAAAACTCCACAGTCGCTTCTCTGTCTCAGTTCTTTAGGAATCTCAACTGGAATTCCTTACCATCCAAAGGCGAAATAGTCGGGCCGGCCGTCGGGCAAATAGCCTTGAATCAAAACCCCGTCGCCCGATTGGAGCTGATTCACCAATTGCTCCACTTCTTTGGGGTCGCCAACCAGTCGGTTGTTGATTTTCGTAATGACGAAACCTTCGGGAATGCCCGCCTTGGCAAATTTTCCCGGGCGAACCTTCGACACCTTCACCCCGCGGTTCAAGCCCAGTTTTTTGCGCTCTTCGGGGCTGAGGGGTTCCAGTGAAGCACCGAGTGCGGTGGCGTAGTTCAAATCTTCTTTCGTCAGAATCTCGGTACTGCCTTGCATGTTTCGCAGTTTGACATCGAAGTCTCGCTGTTTGCCGTCGCGGTTCACGCTCAAGCTCACCCGATCTCCGGGGCGTTTGCGCCCGATCAACTCCCGAAGCTGGCTGCTCTTGCTCACCTCTTGTCCATCTACGCGTTGAATGACGTCCCCCTGGCGGATTCCGGCCTCAGCAGCCGCGCCATTTTCAGAGATTCCGGCCACATAAACACCGCTCTTCACTTTTAAACCGGCCTCTTCGATCAATTTTGGCGTCACATCGCCGATGTTCACCCCGATAAATGCGCGTTGCACGGCTCCGTAGGCCTTGATGTCGGTGTAGACCTTTTGAGCGATGTTCGAGGGAACCGCGAAACTATACCCCTCAAAACTACCCGTATGTGTGGAAATGGCCGTGTTGATTCCGATCAATTCGCCCGAGGCATTCACCAAGGCCCCGCCGCTGTTGCCCGGATTTACCGCGGCATCGGTTTGGATAAACGATTCGATGGCCGCCCGGTCTGAAATGATCCCGATGTCGCGTCCCTTGGCGCTCACAATCCCCGCTGTAACGGTCGATGTCAAATTAAAGGGGTTTCCGACCGCCAGGACCCATTCGCCCACCCGCACATCGTCGCTGTTCGAAAAAGAGAGATGCGCCAGCCCCTCGGCCTTGATCCGAATAATGGCTAAATCTGTTGCGGGGTCGCGCCCAATCAACTCGGCGGGAAATTCTCGGTCGTCGTTCATGGCCACCACAATTTCTTGGGCATTTTCAATTACGTGGTTGTTGGTGATGATGTAGCCGTCGGAACTCACCACGACCCCCGAACCCGAGGCCTGCACCAATCGACTGCCGCCGCCCCCACCGGGAACTCCGAAGAAAAAATCAAAAGGATTCATCGCGGATTTCTGCTCAACTGACGTTTTGACATGCACCACCGCATTCACGGTTTGCTCGGCCGCAGTAACAAAATCGGCGTCGAACGGAGCGGTATAGCTCACCGAACGAGGCGCGGGAGCCGGGTTTGTCACCGTCAGAATCTCCGCTGTTTCTCGTGAAAAGAAGCGGTCGTACACGAAAACGGAAATAAATCCGCTCGCCAACATCAATGCGAACACCAAGACTGCCTTTTTCATAAAGTTATTTTCGGTTTAAATACGACTCTTACCTTCAAAAGCCGTTCCTCTTTAACGCAGCTGCGCTTCTTTTTCTTTGCCTTTAACCCATATTTAACGATGACTTCAAACTTAAATCGAGCCAGAGTGCAGACTCTTGCAATTGGGAAGTCGGCTTGAAGCCTATTTCTTTGCATTCATGAAGTTCGTCAAATATCAGGGAGCGGGAAACGACTTCGTTTTTTTCGATTCGAGCGATTGGAGTTCATCCCATCTCGGGCAAGATGACATACGACACATCTGCGACCGCAGGTTCGGCATTGGAGCCGACGGACTTATCGTGCTTCAAGACGAGCCGGGTTTTGATTTCCGAATGCGCTATTTCAATTCCGATGGCCGAGAAGGGAGTTTCTGCGGAAATGGAGGGCGCTGCGCCATTCACCGAGCCTTTGATTTGGGCTTGTTCGAGACCGAAACCCGATTCTTGGCTTCTGATGGAGTGCATCGCGGCAGGCTCTCGGGCGGCCTCGTGGAGCTCGAAATGCAGGCGGGCTCAGATCCCATCCCCATAGACTTTTTGAGCGAAGTCCACTGCGAGGCCTGGTTCGTCGATACGGGTTCGCCGCATTTGGTTCTCTTGGGGGCGCCCTTCGAGGAATCTGAGTGGCTCGAAAAGATGCGCGCGCTCAGAAGCCATCCTCGGTTTGCGCCCGGAGGGGTCAACGCAAATCAAGTAACGCCCAATGCAGATGGCAGTTGGTCGATGCGCACCTTTGAGCGCGGGGTCGAAGATGAAACACTGGCATGCGGAACAGGTGCCGTGGCGGTGGGCAGAGTGCTACACCGAAGTTCGAAACTTCAAAATCTCGAGCCCATTCTCCATGCAAAAGGGGGAGCGCTCCGTGTTCGTCTCAAACCGCGCGAATCGGGATTCGGAAATTGTGTGCTCATCGGGCCGGCAACTCGTGTTTTCGAGGGGATATGGAATCTTTCGCAGCGGTGATACTCGGATCACAAATCAGGCTGCGCGCGCTGGAACCCGAAGATGTGGAGCTGCTCTACCAATGGGAAAATTCGACCGAGTTCATGCGATTCGGAGATGTTCACCTCCCGTTTTCAAGACATTTGTTGCGCACCTATCTCGATCGTTCGGGCGAGGATTTTTATCAAATTCGGCAGCTTCGAATGATGATTGAGACTTTAGATTCCGACCCTCGGGTCGTAGGGCATATCGATCTCTTCGATTACGAACCTCAGCACAACAAAGCGGCGCTGGGGATGATGATCGCCGAAGAGCGCGATCGAGGCAGGGGCTACGCTTCCGAAGCCCTGACCTCCATGATGGAATACGCACGAGAGTATCTGGGGCTCAGGCAGATATATTGCACGGTTCAGCTTTGGAACAGCACGAGCTTTCTACTTTTCGAGTCCAAGGGTTTTGAGCGTTCGGGGATATTGCGCGACTGGATTCGAACCGGCAAAGGCTACGAAGATGTCTGCATGCTTCAAAAAATCTTGGGATAACAGGCGCTAAATTCAAATCAAAACACCTCTGGCCATGGCGCTAAAATTGAGTTCAGAAGCGACCGAATGAAGACCCATAGAAATCGACTGTGGGTATACCGCATAGCGCTCACTTTTTTTGGAATGGTCGCCATTGGCATTTGGCTGCGGTTCTTTGCCCCGGGATTGACCCAACAGTCGGGCTATTTGACGATTCGACGCAGTCAAACATCGGTGGCTCAAGTGGCCAAACTCCTGCAAAAAGGCGGCTTTGTCGACGGTGGATCGAGCATCAAAGAGTACGCGCGCCTTCGCTCGGTTTCCGACTACAAACCCGGTCGCTATTTCATCGAAAACCGAATGAGTGTTCGCAGTTTGCACGCACTGCTCGCTTCGGGTCGACAGACCCCGCTCGATTTGGTCATTCGCCCTTGTTCGGGCCCCGACGCTCTGATCGATCAGCTTTCAAGCCAGCTCGAGGCCGATCGAAGCGAATGGAAAAAGTGGTTTGCCTCTAAAGAACACCTCGAAGAAATAGGCTACAACCGCGAAAATTGGACGTGTGTCATTTTGCCGAACACCTACGAGGTATACTGGACGATCAAGCCCGAGGCTTTTACCCGGCGCATGATCAAAGAGAGCGAAACGTTCTGGAAAGGGCGAAGAGACGAATGGGCCGCAGCGCGGGGCTTGAGCCGAACTCAGACCATCGCCCTGGCGAGCATCGTGGAATGGGAGACCAAACAAATCGACGAAATGCCCCGAGTGGCAGGGCTTTATCTCAATCGGCTACGAGACGGTTGGAAACTGGAGTCTGATCCAACCGTGATTCGCGCCATCGAGCTCACTCAGGGAAGAAAGAACATTCGCAGAGTTTTGTCGAGCGATCTGAAAATCAATTCGCCGTACAATACATACCGCAATCAAGGGCTGCCTCCGGGCCCCATTTCGATTCCTTCTACTCAGGCCATCGATGCGGTTTTGAAAGCCGAAGACCACGGGTATTTTTTTATGGTTGCGAGCACGGAGCGCAGGGGATATCACGAGTTTGCGGGAGCCGACGAATATTCGAAGCACCTCGAATATGCGCGCAGATATCACCGCTTTTTAAATGGATTAAAATCGAAGTAAGCCCTGGTTTTGTCGGGGCGTAGGACTTAATACAAGCATAACACCCAATAAACTCAGGGTTAACAGTATTGGGCATTCTTGTAGTAAATCTTACAAATCATGATGAAGAGATATATCTCCTTGGCAGTCATTTGTTTAGTGGGTTTTTCTACCTTCGCTCAGCTGCCTACTCATGTGTTGAGCGGCAATATTGAAGCCAATCGCACCCTTCACAACGACACCATTTACCTGCTCGACGGCTTCGTTTATGTGCGCAATAACGCCACATTGACCATCGAAGAAGGCACGGTGATTCAGGGGTACATCAATGCGGGAGTCAATACCAAGGGCACTTTGGTCATCACCACTACCGGCAAGATCATGGCTCAAGGCACCAAGTGGAATCCGATCGTTTTCACCTCTGCACAGGCACCCGGGATGCGCGGTACCGGAGACTGGGGCGGACTCCTGATCTTGGGCGAAGCCCCGATCAACGTAACCGGAGGCAGCGCAGTGCTTGAAGGCGGCCTCATCGGCGACCCCGCAGACCGAACCTACGGAGGCAGCGACCCCAACGACAACAGCGGTGTACTGAGCTACATCCGACTTGAGTATGCGGGAATTGCCTTTACCGCAAACAACGAAATCAATTCGCTGACCATGGCAGGTGTGGGAAAGGGAACGGCCATCGACCATATTCAGGTTTCATTTGGAGGCGACGATGCTTTTGAGTGGTTTGGAGGGAATGTTGATGGCAAATACCTCGTGGCCATCGGCACCGTCGACGACAACTTTGACTGCGATTTCGGCTTTAGCGGTCGCATTCAATACGGTCTGGTAAAGCAGTATTCGGGCATTGCCGATATTTCGGTGTCTGAAGGTTGGGAAACGGACAACGACGGAACCGGGTCCGGGAATACTCCACTTACGCGTCCGCTCTTTGCCAATATCACCATCGTCGGACCCAAAGCCGACGGAGGAGCTGTGAATTCAAACCACGGACGCGGAGCTCGAATTCGCCGCAACAGCCGCACCAGCATTTACAATTCGGTGATCATGGACCACAAAGTAGGGCTCCGTTTCGAGAGTGCCGGGACCCAGGCCGCTGTGGGTACGGATTGTGTTTTTCACGGCAACGTTTTGAGCGGAAACGACGCGAACTATGCCAGCGAAGGTTCTTGGACCGTAGACTCTGTAGCTGCCTATGTGGAAGACGCCGCTCAAATGAATACGATTTTCGACGCGGGGGGTATCTCGGCTAACGAACTCAGCTTGCCCCTCGATTATTACAGCCAAACCGGAACCAACCACTTGCCGATTGCCGGTTCTATATTGCTTTCGGGCGCCGATTGGACGGCGAATGGAGTGAGCGGCGATTCGTTTTTTGACAACGTCAGTTTCCGCGGAGCGTTTGGCACCGAAGATTGGACCGCTCTTTGGACTGAATTCGATCCGCAAACGGTCGATTATTCCAACGGTATTTTGAGCAGCGAACAAGCAGCGGCCGTTTCGTTCGGCTTGTATCCAAACCCGGCGGTCGATATCGTCGTTTTGACCCTTGCAGAAGCATCGACCATCGAAGCCATCGACTTGAGCGGTCGTTCCGTGTTTGCCGGTGCCGCAGACGGCGGAACAACCGAAATTCAAACTTCTCAGTGGCCGAGCGGGGTGTATGTCATCCGCGTGTCGAACGCAAAGGGAAGTGCGAGCCGTCGCTTGGTGATTCGCTGAGCACGCTCTCAGAGAATAGACAAGGCCGATGCAGCTGCATCGGCCTTTTTTTATGACGGTCTTCGAGGCGAAGCCCAGTTCTACATTCGAGAATCTCTATTCCCCCATCTTTTTAAAGACCAGTTGTCCGTCTTCTACATCCAGCAGCAAAACTGAATCTACGGCGAGCGAACCCGAAAGCAACTCCTTAGAAAGCCGGTTCAACACCTCTTTTTGAAGGGTTCTCTTGAGTGGCCGAGCCCCGAACTGCGGGTCGAATCCCTGCCGAGCCAAGAGCCTGAGGGCATCGTCTGTGGCATCGAGCGTGATGTCTTGTTTGCCGAGGACATTCTGGATTAATTTGAGCTGAAGCCGCGCGATTTGAAGCACTTCGCCCTCGGTGAGGGGAGCGAACAGCAGAATCTCGTCGATGCGGTTTAAAAATTCGGGCCTTAGCGCGGTTTTGAGCCGAGACAAGAGCTCATTTCGGGTTTCTTCGAAAATCCGTTCTCGCATCGCCGGCACTTCAGAGCTGTATTCCTGCCCAAGTTTTTCTTGAATGAGATCCGCGCCAAAATTGGAGGTCATAATCACCAAAGTGTTGCGGAAATTCGCGATGCGCCCCTTGTTGTCAGTCAAACGACCTTCGTCCAAAAGCTGGAGCAGAATATTGAAAACGTCCGGGTGCGCTTTTTCGATTTCGTCGAGCAAAACTATCGAGTAGGGCTTGCGGCGGACGGCTTCGGTCAATTGACCGCCTTCGTCGTAGCCAACGTATCCGGGAGGGGCTCCAATCAAGCGACTCACCGAATGCCGCTCTTGGTATTCGCTCATGTCGATGCGGGTCAGGGCCGTTTCGTCGTTGAAGAGATAGTCGGCAAGTGCCTTGGCCAGTTCGGTTTTTCCTACCCCCGTGGGGCCGAGAAACAGAAACGATCCGATGGGGCGTTTTTCGTCGCTCAAACCCGCGCGATTTCTTCGAATGGCATCGGAAACTGCACCGATGGCCTCTTCTTGACCCACCATGCGCTTGTGGAGCTCGGCCTCGAGCAACAAGAGCTTTTCGCGCTCGCTTTGCATCATTCGACTCACCGGAATCCCCGTCCAACGACTCACGACTTCAGCGATGTCTTCTGCGTCGACTTCTTCTTTGATGAGGCTGCTCGATTCCTGCATTTCAGCGAGTTTTTGCTCGTGTTCGCGCAGTTTGGCTTCGGTTTCTTGCATCCGGCCGTATCGAATCTCCGCTACCTTGCCGTAATCGCCTGCGCGTTCGGCCTGTTCTGCCTCTAGCTTGAGTTTTTCGCGGGTTTCTTTCTGCTCTTGAATGGCATCGACCACTTCTTTTTCGCGATTCCAGCGAGCCATTAAACCGTTGCGCTCTTCGCGGAGGTTCGCGAGTTCTTCGTTCAAAAAGGCCAGTTTCTTGGCGTCATCTTCGCGCTTAATCGCCTCGAATTCAATTTCGAGGTGGGTAATTTTTCGATCGAGCACGTCGATTTCTTCGGGCTTCGAATTGATTTCCATCCGCAGTCGTGCAGCGGCTTCGTCGATGAGGTCGATGGCCTTGTCGGGCAAAAATCGATCGGTAATGTAGCGCTGAGAGAGCCGCACGGCCTGGATGATGGCTTCGTCTTTAATCCGAACCTTGTGGTGAGATTCGTAGCGCTCTTTGATTCCGCGCAATATGGAGACCGCCGAATCGGTATCGGGTTCGTCGACCATCACTTTTTGAAAACGCCGTTCGAGAGCCTTGTCTTTTTCGAAGTACTTCTGGTATTCATTCAAGGTGGTCGCCCCGACTGCGCGAAGCTCTCCCCGAGCCAGGGCGGGCTTTAAGATGTTGGCGGCATCCATAGCGCCTTCTCCACCGCCGGCACCCACCAAGGTGTGTATTTCGTCGATAAACAAAACGATTTGACCTTCGGAGCCAATCACTTCTTTGACTACCGATTTAAGTCGTTCCTCAAATTCGCCTTTGTACTTCGCCCCGGCGATCAAAGCGCCCATATCGAGGCTGTACACTTTCTTGTCTTTGAGATTCTCGGGCACGTCTCCCGATACGATTCGCTGGGCCAGTCCTTCGGCGATGGCCGTTTTGCCGACTCCGGGCTCGCCGATCAAAATGGGGTTGTTCTTGGTTCGCCTGCTCAAAATTTGCAGCACCCTTCGTATTTCTTCGTCCCGACCGATCACCGGGTCGAGCTTGCCTTGTTGCGCACCTTCGTTTAGGTTTCGGGCATATTTTTCGAGTGCCTGATATTGAGCCTCAGCCCCTGAACTCGTCGCCGTTTGTCCTTTCCGAAGTTCGTTGACGGCACTCAGAAACGAGCGCTCGTTTAAGCCGGCATCCTTGAGAATGCGTCCGGCAGAATCGTTGGAGCGAAGAATTGAAAGCAGAAGCACCTCGACCGTAACAAAAGAGTCGCCGAATTCTTTGAGCGCCTCTTCGGCTTTGGCGAGAATGCGCCCCGATTCGGTAGACATATAAAGCTGCCCCCCTTCAACCGTCGGCAAAGACTGGAGACTGCGGTCTACGATCAATTTTACGGTTTCGATCGACCCGCCGGTCTTTTCGAATAAATAGGTACTCAACTCGGGCTCGGCCTCGAGAATCCCCTTGAGAAGGTGCAGGGGTTCAATGTTTGGATGATTCCGACCCAGAGCCGTCTGTTGGGCTTTCTGAATCGCCTCTTGAGTTTTTACAGTGTATCGTTCGAGATTCATGATTCTTTATTCTAGCGCAGAAGGCTCAAAAAGAAGTCCAGATCAAAAAAGTGAGTGGATGCGGACAAAATGACTGTTAAAAAGATGAAATACAAGACAATAAGGCATAAAAAAGGGCCGCAATTGCGACCCTTCAGACAAATCGTCAGCGTTGTTTAGCGATCGATCAATAGGCGTTTGGCGATCCGAACTCCGTCTACTTCAATGAGAACCATGTAGACGCCCTCGGCCCAAGTGGATGTGGGAATTTCCATGCTGTTGGCTCCGGGAGCAAACGACTCGCGTGTGCTGTACAACACCTGTCCGTAGAGATTGAAAACCGAAACATTAAGTTCAGCGCGGTTCTTGAGGTTGAAGTCAAACTTCGTCCAGTCGCGGCTCGGGTTGGGATAGAGCTCGCTCAATTCGATTTGTGCGATGAGCTCTTCTTCCAAACCGACATAATACTGAACAGGGTCGTTGGTCACCTTGAAACAGAAATCGTCGATGGCCCAGCCTTCGTACTGAATGCCCTGATCTGATCCGAATCGGAATCGGAAGATCACGTTGCCGTCGTAGGGGATGCGCACGACCAAAGAGGCGGGTTTCCAACCGTTCGATCGATAAGACCATCCCGGCTTGATGACATCGAGAGAGGTGATGTACTGGGTGTTGAACCAGTTGCCTTGGACATTTCCGAGAGACTGCCAAGAAATTCCGCCGTCGAGGGTGATGTCGATGGTGCCGCCGTCGTGGAATCGCTCGGTGTCGTAGTTGTGCATGAACTCAAAGCGGTATTTACTGGCCGAATCGACCGCAAAAGCCGGGGTAAAGAGCGCCGAAGAATCTCTGTTGCGATAATTCTGGTTCAGGCGAACCATCCAAGAATTGGCTCCACTAAAGGTCGAGTTGATGTTCGCCTGAGCCGGAGTACCCTTTTCCCAGAACGAAAAACCATCGGCATAGGTGGCGTAGTTCAGAGTGAGCCACTGCGGGAGCGCCGGGTTGTCGAAATCGTCGCAGTAGCCGTTGGTGTCCAAATTCGAGACGACGTTTAAGATCACCACCGGGTCGCAGAGCGAGTCGTCGCTTTGCAAATCGTCGTTCAAACGGCCGTTCGGGAAGCGGGTTCTCATGCAAATCAAATGCTGTCCGCTGGTCGAATTCAACCAAGGTGTTTGGATGGTATCCCAACGAGACTGACCTCTCAAGAGCGGAGGGCTGAAGCGATACTTTTGATTGGCCAGGAAGGTTCCGTCAATCCAAACGCTTACTTCACACGAATCGAGCGGACGAGCCCCCGTGTTTTCAACGCGAACCATTACATCATTTGTTCCGGGAACGGGCAAGTTGGCCACCAAGCGGGCATCGATGGGTGCAGCGCTGTATTGCGGGGGTACGTAGATCTCAAAGTCGTCGATTTCAAAACCCGAAGAAACACTCGCTGCATCTGAACGCACGATGAGACGCATGGCCAGTGGAGCTGCTTGGTTGTTCTGGAAAGTGAGCGGATACGAGGCTAAAACCCAGCCTCCCGAATTGCCTTCCCAAGCAGGTGTGCTATTGAAGGCATTGCTGCCCGCATTGCCAAACGTGGTATTGTTGTACCAATTCGGATAACCGGGAATGGAATTCGCATCCCCCACGGGGTTCCACTGTCCCCCCGAGAAGTACTCGACGCGAGCCGCATCGCCGGGGGCGAGGTTGAACTTCATCCAGAACCTGACTTCCGCGCTTTGAATGGTGTCGAAACCATAGAAGCGTGGGAAGCGGAGGATTTCAACTGCGCTCTCGCGGTAATTGCCATTCGGGTTGGTCTTCCACCAGCGGGTACCCGAGTGCGCGCCCGTGCCGCTCGCCTTGCCCCAGAGCCGATAGGTTCTGTCCGGGCTTGGGTTGGCGGTGATCACAAAACCGTGTTCATCTTCGATACAGCTCTCGAAGTCGGTGGCGAACGGAATCAAAAGGTCGTTGAACCCGGTGGTCTTGGTGCAATACTCGTCGTTGAAGACGTTGATGTCTCCCGTCAGTGCCGTCTTTGCACAGAGCAACTGGGCACCGCGCACATAGGCCGGAAGAGTACTCACCACAAAATTCGTCGAGGCCCCGGCAGCCAAAGAGCCCGTCCATGTGGCATTGTAGGTAATCGGCGTGCCCGCTCCCGTGCCACAGGTGGGCGTCAAGGTGAGAACGACCGGAATGCTTGTCAAGGTGCTGCTGCCGTAGTTCTGAAGTACGATGGTCGGACCCGCTGTAGGAGGGATGGCCAAACCAACGCTGGGAGCCGTAATGTCGACCACGCCGGCATCGTTGGCAATGCGGTTGTAGATCTGAAGCTTGTCAATGGCCGCATCTGCAGCCGATCCATTGCTCGATTTTTGGGCGAGGATGCGCAGTTGAACCGTTTGCCCCGCGTAAGCAGTCAGATCGTTTCTTCGGAGCACCCAAGATGCAAACTCGTTGGCTTGCTGGGTGGTGATCGAAGTTCCGAGGGTGGTGAAGGTGTTGGCCGTCTCCGGTTTGATTTGAACCGTAATTCCACCCGAATTGCTGCCGTACAAGTGATAGAAGAAATCGAAGTAGGGCTCGGTCATGGTCCCGAGGTCAATGCACTCGCTCAAGAAGACAGCCGTGCTCGGAGAGGCTCCGTAATCTCCTTCGGTGTAGAGGTAATTGTTGCTGAGGTTGTAGCCACCCGAAGGGCCTGTTTGATTGGTGGGGGTCAAGCCGCGACCCACATACCATGAAAAGTTGTTCGGGTCTGTATTCAGTGGATTGATCGCCCAATCGGTGGTGCCGATGGAGCCCGGATTGCCCGGTGTATTGTTGCCTGCGCTGGCCATGGGGCCGTCGAAGTCCAAGATGTACGGGAACCCTCCGATGGCGGGGTCGTGTTCAATCGTGCGCGGACCCAAACCGTCGTTCGAAGGGTCTGCATCTCCGGGATATTCGGAGAAAACGCGAATGCTGTGCGATTGGAATGCACTCAAATTGGCTTTGGGCCCGAATGTGAAGGTGGTAGACTGGCCAAGACCAAGCACCGCGACGATGGTATCTCTAAACGTGACCCCGTTGAGCTCAAAGGCTACCGGGATCGTGGAGGTCGGAACGCAGCCGAGGTTCTTTACGCTGATGGTCACATCCTGAGTTGCGCTGTACGAACAAAAGCCATTGACCGGGGCCGTGAATGCGGTCACTTCGATGTCGTTGGGCACCGGCTCGTAGATTCTCAAATCGTCTATGGCCATATCGCCGTTTGCTCCCGTTCCGTAAAGACCGATAAAACGAACGCGGATGATCTTGCCCAAGTAGGGAGTCAAATCGACCGTATTCTTTAGCCAAGCCTGAGCCTGAGAGGTCTGAGTTTGCCCTGCCACCACTTGTACCCCTGTTTGCCACAAGGCCGTGGTCGCTCCTGTGTCGATGTCGATCCGGAGGTTGCCCATGCTGTTTCCGAACTTGTGATACCAGTAGTCGAGCGAAACACAGCTGTTGAAGCCCGAGCGCAAGTCGATACAAGGCGTGATGAGCTGGCTGTTTGGTGGATTGCCTGTTTGACTGGTTTCCAAGTAGATATACTTGCCCCCTCCGGTGGTGTGGTCTCCGCTCGGACCCGAGGTTGAGGTGGGGTGGGTGCCTTGGCGAATGCTCCATCCGAAGCCCGAGGTATTGGGGTTGGGCGCAATTTCCCAGTTGTCTACAGGAAACACGGGGAAGGTGCCCCGGTGGGTTGTTCCCGTACTTCCCGTTCCGGTTCCGGCGATCCACTCCGCACCTTCAAAGTTCTGAACCCACGGAAAAGTGTTGATCAAGGTCGGCGAGGCTCCGCAGTTTACCGGGCCGCATTTTGAAGGAAGGCTGGTGATGATCCAAAAGGTGTAATACGTCCCATTGGCAGAGGGCAAACGGCGTTGTGTGCCGACACAGGAATTGTCTTCGACCAGGATGTAATAATCGACCGTGTCTCCGAGGGCCAGCAAACCTGCGGGCAAAGAATACTCGTAGCGGTTGGGTCCGGCGCCCGTATTCAAAACCATGGCGGCCGTGTCGAACACGCCTCCATTGATTCGGTAAATGACCGACGCCGAGGCAATTCCTGAGGCATCTGTGGCATCGATGCCGAATTTTGGGTTGCTCGAACTCAAGACCGAACCCTGAGGCTGGTTGTCGTAGCAGGGAATGGGGGGTGGAACCAAGCTAAAGCTCACCACCGGCGGGTTGATTTCGCAGGGGGCGGCAATCACTTCGATGTCGTCGACAAACCAATTGTCGAAAGGTGCAAGCGCGGCCGGAGGAAGAATGTTGCCCAGGTTCGACTTGAACACAAAGCGCAATTTCACTTGAGGGAAACCTGCAAGCCCGCCGACGAGAGAAGAAATATTGAAATCTTCTTTGATCCACTGCGCATTCGCGGCGCTGAGCGGGGCGGTATTCGTTCCCCAGATCGAGGCATTGCTGCCGTACGACAGAATGTTGAAGTAGTTGGTTCCCGCAAAGTTGGGCGATCCACCCAAATAGTGCGTGCCCACCACCTGAGACCAAGTGGCGCCATTGTTGTTCGAGGCGTAGATCTCGCAACGCATCGTCGGGTGAACCAGCGATTTGTGAAAGAAGCTGAGCAATACGAACGGATTGTTTACCGTGCTGAAGGTGTTGGTTTCAAACACCAATGTGTCTGAATACCCCACCGGAGTTTCTGCGTGATAAGACAGAGCCGGAGACAAGAAGACGGCGTTGGTGTCGTTCCACGAAAACAGACCGGGCGCGGTCGGTATAGCGAGCGATGTTTGAGATCCCCCGCGGCTGGTAGAAGATCCTTGTACCGGCGGGGTATCGAAGTCTTCGTCGTAGACCACTGTTTGTGCCATGGCTCCACCGGCGGTGAACAGGGCAAGCAGGGCGGGAAAAATCGAACGGTTCAAAAAGTTGCGGTGCATCATGGACGATGAGGCGTGCGTTGGTGATGGTTTAAAAGCGCCTTAAATAAGGCCTATCTCGCAAATATAGAAGAAGCTCGGCCAGAATCTTTAGAAAAGACGAGCAACTGAGCGATATAGCGTACTGAATTATTCTGCGTTTCAGGCTTATTCTCGGGTCACGGGATGTTTCTGGGGAGATATGTTTTCTCAATCAATTCCCGGCTCAGTTTTTTGGAAGAATAAAGCCTAAAGTTGATTGAACGAGGATCTTCCAAATAAAACTTGGGTCTTCGATTCGAAGTCTTCCGGCTTCGCCAAAAAGCATTTTAAGAAGGCCTTCGCTGTTCATTCCCTCTCTACGACCTTGATGTTCACCCCCGCACAATTGTGCGGGGCTACTTGTGTCCGTTGGTGTTAAAACATCGCGGAGGCCTTCTTTCTTTGGTGCTCCAAAGAAAGAAGGAAAGAAAGGAGCTTTTTAGACCGGCGCAGCGCTCTCTCGTCCTAACCGCGTACGCTTTGGCCGAGGTCGCCGCCGCAGAATATTAAAAAGGAAGTTGCGGCTGTTGTGCGACTCGGCGTCGCTGGCGGGTCCCGGAGTCGAGAGGCTTTAAGCACCAAGATGTGCGGTCACCTCGTTGGTTAGAAAGCGCTATAGTCTTTTGATGATTGACAGCTTAAACCAAATTTTCCAAGAAGGCGACGATGTCATTAAAATTTCAGGCGAGCAAATCACTTCATGGAGCTCAAGGCGAGATCAAATCTCCGTAGTCCCCAGAAATTTCCGCTGACCCATTATTTCACTTTGAGTTCAAACAAGCGCTCGTCTCCCAAAAAGCCTTGCAGCATCTGGCCTTTGCGAACCGGACCCACCCCTTTGGGAGTGCCTGTGAAGATCAAATCGCCCTGCTTGAGGGTAAAATATTTGGATATTTCGGCGATCAGCCGGTCAAAGCCAAAGATCATTTCAGAGCTATTTCCCTGCTGTACAGTCTTTTCGTCTAGCTTGAGTTCAAATTTGAGCGCTCCGAGTTTTTCGCGACTCAAAGAGGTACCGGCTCCGCTTTTTGACCCGATTTCCACCCACTGACCGAGCGCGGCGCTTCCGTCGAATGCCTTGGCTTTTTCCCATGGCAAACCCTTGGCTTTGAGCTCATCCTGCACATCTCGGGCCGTAAAATCGATTCCTACGGTCAAGGCGTCGTAATAGCGATGCGCAAAGCGTTCCTCGATGTGCTTTCCGAGCCGAGAAATGCGCAAAACCAACTCGATTTCGTAGTGTATTTCGCTGCTGAAATCGGGTATAAAAAAAGGCTGACGCCCCGGGATGAGGGCTGTTTCGGGCTTGAGGAAGATCACGGGCTCCGGGGGAATTTCGTTTCCCAGCTCCGCTGCATGTGCCCCGTAATTGCGCCCGATGCAGAAAATCTTCACCGCTTGAGCCCCTCGAGTTTGATTCGCGTCATCACGCGCTTGGTGTACAGCGGAAAGTCCGCGCCCAGAATCCAGTCATAGTACCCCGGGTCGCGTTTCAAGACTTCGGCTACCTCGTGATTTTTGTATTTCCCAAAACTGAAATACGCGTTCCCCTTGGCATTCTTGCGGATATACCCCGCAAAATCGAGCGAATCTCCGCGATTCGAAATCCGGCTTAAAAAGTCGAGATCAAGGCTTTGGTTGAACTCCTCGAGCTGCACAAACTCGTCTTGGTATCGCTCGACTTGTCCGAGCAAGACCTCGAGGGTGGCTTCGGTATCGGCCAAGGCAGAATGCGCATTTTCCAGAGCTTTTCCGCAGTAGAATTTATAGGCCGCGGTGAGGTTTCGCGGCTCCATCTTGTGAAAAATATTCATGGCGTCTACGGCCTTGCGGTCGGATAAGTCGAAGTCGGGCCCTCCGTGTTCAGTGCGCGCGCGCTCAAACTCTTCGGCCAGCATCGGCAGATCGAACTTATTGCTGTTGAAGCCCGCCAAATCGCTGTTTCCGATAAACTGCGCAATCTCTTTGGCCTTTTCGTGAAAACGCGGCTCGTCGGCTACGTCTTTGTCAAAAATGCCGTGAATGGCCGAGACTTCTGCAGGGATCGGAATCCCCGGATTGATCAACCACCTCTTGGATTCTCGTTGGCCGTCGGGCTGCAATTTGACCGCGCCCATTTCAACAATTCGATCTTTGACCACGTCGGTTCCGGTGGTTTCCAAATCGAAGACGCAAAGCGGTCTTTTAAGCGAGAGCATCAAAGTGCGCGGCGGGGATCAAAGGCCTCGAGGTAATCGGCCACACGGCGAACAAAACTGCCGCCGAGGGCGCCGTCGACGACGCGATGGTCGTACGAATGAGACAAGAACATTTTGTGGCGAATGGCGATGACGTCGCCTTCGGGGGTCTCGATCACCGCGGGCTTCTTGACGATCGCTCCGGCAGCCATGATGGCCACTTGAGGCTGGTTGATGATCGGTGTGCCCAAGACATTGCCAAAGGTGCCGACATTGGTCAGCGTGTACGTTCCTCCTTGAATTTCTTCGGGTTTGAGCTTGTTTTGACGCGCCCGGTTTGCGAGGTCGTTCACCGCTTTGGTCAGGCCGAGCAAATTCAGGCGGTCGGCGTTGCGAATCACCGGAACGATCAAGTTGCCGCTGGGCAGAGCCGCAGCCATGCCGATGTTGATGTCGCGTTTTTTGATGATCCGGGTGCCGTCAACCTGGATGTTGATCATGGGGAAGTCCTGAATGGCGCGTGCCAAGGCTTCGATAAAAATCGGCGTAAAAGTGATTTTCTCGCCTTCGCGTTTTTGGAAGCTGTCTTTGATGGCATCTCTCCAGCGAACGAGGTTGGTGACGTCCACTTCAACAAAGGAGGTCACGTGGGGCGAAACCGACTTCGACATCACCATGTGGTCCGAGATCAGCTTGCGCATGCGGTCCATCTCGATGATTTCGTCGCCCTCCGACGCACTTACCGACATGGGTTGAGCTGCGGTTCGCACCGGTGCCGTTCCCGAAATTGAAGGCTGTGGAGCAGAGCTTGCGCTCGAAACTTGGGCGGAGCTTGCGTTCGAAATTTGGGCAGCGCCCAGGCCCTTGGCAGAAGGCCGTCCCTGTGCGAGATAGGCCAATAGGTCAGATTTTGTGACCCGTCCCTCGGCCCCCGAACCTTGCAAGGCATCGAGTTCGGCTTGTGCAATACCTTCTTCTTTGGCGATGTTTCGAACCAAGGGCGAATAGAATCGACCGTTGCTTTCTCTCTGAATATCCATCGACTCGCTCGAAGGCATCGCCCCATTTGAGGCAATCGATTGAGCGGTTTCGATTTGAACATTGATCTCTTTGGCAGCTTCACTCGCGGCCACAGGAGTGGCATCGCCCGCCGCCGAGGTTTCGATCAGTGCAATGGCCTGCCCGACCTGAACCAAATCGTTTTCGCCAAAGAGTTTTTTGACCAAAACGCCTTCGACAGGGCTGGGTACTTCAGAGTCCACTTTGTCGGTGGCGATTTCGAGCACCGACTCTTCGAGTTCGATGCGCTCGCCCTCGTTTTTAAGCCATTTGATAATCGTTGCCTCGGCAACGCTTTCGCCCATCTTGGGCATGGTCAGTTCCACCTGTGCCATGATCCTCGGAAGCTTGATGTTTCGGTTGATTCGTCCGCTCGAAGCGGCTGCCGCGAAGGTAGAGCCCTAAAGTCGGTTGAAGAGCGCCCGAGTTTGGAAGCGGCGAGCGCTTGTGAAAATTCATTTTTGAAGGATGAAATAATTCATTGATTATCAGGTAAATGAGCTTGTAAAAATCGGGAACAGGACTAAGATAACCGTCGATTTTTTGCCTCTTCGGAAGCGGTCAACACCTTCCACAACACCTTCGCGTCCATCTGATAAGAATATTCGCTTCGGTAGTACAGTTCAAACTGTTCTTTCAATTCTGGAGAGATGTTTTCGTCTCGATGCGATTCAATAGGATGAAAAACAGCCGTGCGCCGGCTCGATTCTGCGATTTTATTCCCATCCAAACCCACCCAGTGCCGAGCGCCCAAGAGCACCCAAGGGGCATTGCTCAAGAGCACCCGACCGCTTTTGAACCAGGCGAGAAAAGGACCGGAGGCCAAGACCATCAAAGAAGACAAGAGCTCAAACACGCGCTTTTCTCGGCGGCCCGCGGCGCTTTCGATTCGATTGGCCGCACGCCCCGATCTCCCCATTCCGTCGACGCTTCTCAAACCCGGCCCCGAGTCAGATTCGGTTTGTGCGATGGTCAGCTCTGCGCTTGCCCCTGAAAGCAGCCGGAGCATTTCAAGCACCCGGCTACCGCCCAGAGCCGCTCCGTCGAGGGCAATTTCGTCCAAGTGGAGCACGCGACACGCTTCGAACAGCCGAAGAGCCGCAGGCTCGGTTCCGCTCTCGAGATCCAATTCAAAGGCCGCGTTCGAGAGAGGCTCCGAAGCTTGAAAACGAGACTTAAACACCCGAAGAGATGCTGAATCTCGAGAAACCAGAGCGGTGCGCTTGACTCGATTGCTTTGCTCGAAACGCCCGGCAATTCGCCGAATCGAACTCATGGCCAGAAGAGCCCATCCGGCACCCAGCACCAAAAGCGCTCGGCTAAATCTCCATTCTTCGTCGACCAGGGCATAGGCCGCGAGCAAAACGAGACCGCTCCAACCAATTCCTTTCCACACCGAGTCTTTGGGGGCGGGTTTGTCGTAGGCACCGTAGAGCGCCGAGCCCATCATCCACACGGCAATGTACACCGGCACCGCAATTCCCAAGAATTCAGGGGGGTAGCCTCCTCCCGACACAAAGCGATGGTTTCGCTCCCAATAAGTCGTCAAGCCCCACATCCCCACATAGAGCGCCCAAAAGTCGAACAAGGGCAAACTGAGTCGACCCACAATGCGCTTGCTCCAACTCAGGGCCGCGCGGAGCCAAATCGCCGCTCGGATAAATCCTGAATACAAGGGGCCTCCGCCGATCTCGGGATGCTTTTCGACAAACAGCGCCATGGCCTGATAAAAGACGTAGACATATCGGAGGCTCGATTTCTTGGTGCTCTCGCCCTTGTAATGCACAATTTGAGGCTCGCTGAGGTAGCGATTTCGATAGCCTGCCTTGAGCAATCGGTAGCTGAGGTCGATGTCTTCTCCATACATAAAGAAGCGCTCGTCGAGCGAACCGATTTCGTCTAAGGCCGATTTGCGAAGCATGAAATAGGCGCCTGAGAGAATCTCTACGTCGGCGTCGCGCTCGGGGCTCAGGTGCCCGAGGTAGTAGCGCGCAAAAACTCTAGAAGTGGGAAAGAGGCTCGACAGGCCGATGATTTTGAACAAAGCCGTGCCGAGCTCGGGCAGGCCGCGCTTCGATTCAGGCCAATAACGGCCTTGCCCGTCGACCATTCGAATTCCCAGTCCGCCGATTTTCGGGTCAGAATCCATCTCGGCCAAGCTGCGTTCGAGGGCGTTTTCGGGCAAGAGGGTGTCGGGGTTTAAGAGCAGGATGTATTCTCCCGAGCATTGAGAGATCGCCAAGTTGTTGCCCGCACTAAACCCGAGGTTTCGCTCGCTGGCAATCAGGCGCACCCATTCGAATCGCTGTCTCAGCATCTCGACCGAACCGTCGACGCTGGCATTGTCGACCACCCAAACTTCGGTTTGATCTCGCAGCCTTTCCACAGCCGCGCGAACCGAAAGGAGGCATTGCTCGAGCAACGAAGCCACGTTGTAGTTGACAATAACGATGCTCAGCTTCACGGATACGGTTTGCTGTGTTGCGCGCAGAGCGCGTTTTGATATTTGCGATCGTTCACGTCGCACTGCCCGGGCAAATGTGCAACGAATGCTCGGGCGTTTAGGGCTCGTTCAAAATGCAGCGGTTCGAGATAGTAAACCGGGCGCAAAACAAATTCTTCAATGCCCGACAGTCTTCGCTCCACTTCGATTTCGGCATACCACCATCCCGCAATCAGAACTCCGCTGCGGGTTTCGGCTGCGAGCATTTCAACGGTACGATCGACGTAACGTGCCCGTTCGCGTCGCTTAAACCACTCGCCCTGAACAGTGCCGAGCCATGGAACAAAGCTGATTCTCTGGCCTGAGAGCTCGAATTCAAACGAAGCGGGCAGCCGGGGTATACCTCGATAGGGCTCGGAAGAATGGATCCCAAAAACGAGGCCTGAAGCGCAGAACGTCAGCCCCAACCATCGATTTCGCTCCGGGCTGAGTCCTGAACTTATCCAGAGCAGAAAAAAGGGGAGAACAGGCAGAAAGAAGGCCGATTTTTCGGGCATTCTCAGGTAGGGAACCGCGTAGACCAAGGCTGCGACGAGCCAGATCGCCTGCACCTTCGATGGCCACGCAATCGATCGAAGGCGAACGAAAAGCGCCATCACTATCCCAATAACCCCGAGCATCCCCCAGACCCCGGGGCCGGCTTTGAACAAAATCTTGGAGAGCGGAGGCCACGGAAGTCGATAGAAGTCAAAAAAGCCCGCTTCGTAGATCGAAAAAGCGGGCAAGAAGCAAAGCGCTGAAAGCCCGAGAACCAGAGCCGCATGAATGAGAACTGCAGATCGCTTTTCGCGGGCGTCGAGCAGGGCAAATAGCCACAAAATGGGAGCCAGCGCGGGGTTGACGATTCGAAAACCCGCACTCAGCCCGAAGGCGATGCCCGAGCTCAGGGTGCGGCCTTCGATCCAGAGGCGATATCCCCATAAAACGGCTAAAAGTGAGTAGCCATAATCCATGCTGGTCGTTCCCGAAATCCAGACCACTGGGAGGGCTCCGAAGCCCAAGGCGAGCGCAAAAGCAGGCCGAATCGAGAAGTGTTGAAGGATTCGGTAGAACTCAACGACTGCCCAACTCATAGCGGCCGCTGAAAACAAATTCCAAACCCAATCGACCGCGCCCAGCGATTTGAGAAGCAAAAGACACCAGGCCTCGTAAAGCGGGTGACCTGGAAGTCGGGAGATGATGTATTTGGATTGCTCGCTCATTTCGAAGGCGTTGAGTACATGACCCCAGGCGTCTTCTTCAGATCCAAACCCCAAAAACAACAGCGGCAGGCGCATCGCCAGCCCCGAGGCGAACAAAAGCAGTCTCGATTGCTTCGAAGTCAACGCTTGAGCGTGTTTTCGTAAGGAACTCTTTGCCGGATGCTTCGCCCGAGTGTTTGCTCGTCGGCATACTCGAGCTGATCGCCCACGCCAATGCCCCTAGAAAGGGCAGTGAGTTCAACTTTGGGTTCGGAAGGGAGTTTTCGAAAGATGTAAAAGGCAGTGGAGTCGCCTTCGACCGTCGCACCCAGCGCAAAAACCACTTCGCGCACCGATTCGGTGGCCACCCGCGAGAGCAGCGATTCGATTTCGAGATCGGCGGGGCCTATGCCATCCATCGGGCTGATGAGCCCACCGAGCACGTGATATCGACCTTGAAACTGCTCGGTCGCCTCGATGGCTAAAACGTCGCGAATGTCTTCGACCACGCAGAGAAGGGTGGCATCGCGCTTGGGGTTCGAGCAAATCGAACAGATTTCGGTGTCGCTGAGATTGTGACAGATGCGGCAGCGCTGGAGCTCGTCGGTGAGCTTGAGAATGGCCTCGGCCAATTGTCGGTTGTGAACAGCTTTGCTCCGTACAATGTGCAGTGCCAGCCGCAGAGCGGTTTTTCGCCCGATGCCGGGGAGCCTGCCGAGCGCTTCGACGGCCTGTTCGAGAATTCGAGATGCGTATTCCAAGGGGGGTAAAAATAGCGAGCGGGTAGGCTTGGTTTGCTCGGGCTTTCGTTCATTCGCAAAATGCTGAACTCGTCTTTGGGTGCCTGGGGAATTATAGCCGTGATGATCGGCTATTTTGCCATGTTGATTGTCGTGTCGCGCTTTACGGTGCGCAAAAAAGACAATCAGGCTTTTTTTCTCGCTTCGCGCAGCGCTCCTTGGTGGGCCGTAGCCTTTGGGATGATCGGGGCCTCGCTCTCGGGGGTCACCTTTATCTCAGTTCCCGGTTGGGTCGAGAGTTCGAGCTTTTCGTACCTCCAAATGGTGTTGGGATATTTTGTGGGATATCTGGTGGTCGCCCGCGTTTTGCTCCCCGTTTTTTATCGACTCGAATTGACTTCGATTTACGGCTATCTCGGAACCCGATTTGGGAGGGTCTCGCGGTATACGGGCTCCTCTTTTTTCTTGATCAGCCGCTTGCTCGGTTCGTGCTTGAGGCTCTACCTGGTGGCCGCGGTGTTGCAACAAGCGGTTTTTGACGAACTCGGAATTCCGTTTTGGTTGACCACGGCGCTCACCATCGGCCTCATCTATGTGTACACGGCTCGAGGGGGGATTCAGACCATCGTTTGGACCGATGCCTTGCAGACCGTCTTTCTTTTGGCTGCTTTGGTTCTCGCTGTTTTTTGGCTGTGGCCTTCGGTTGAATGGTCTTTTGCCCAAAGCGGCTTGTCTTTGGCGAATCACCCCATGAGTCGGGTTTTCTTTTTTGATCAGCCCGAAAAAAGCACCTATTTCTGGCGGCAGTTCGCCAGTGGAGCCCTGATCACCATTTCTATGACGGGGCTCGATCAAGACATGATGCAAAAAAACTTGAGCTGCCGATCGCTTGCGGACGCACAGAAAAATATGTTCTGGTTCAGTGTTTTACTCATCGGGGTCAATGCGGTTTTTCTATTGCTGGGCTTCGCTTTGAGCGCACATTCAGCGCGTTTGGGGCTCGATTTACACGGCGATGCGCTGTTTCCCGGAATTGCGTTGCGGCAGTCGGGAAACATCCTTTTGGCGCTCGCCTTCGTCTTGGGACTCGTCGCCGCGGCTTATTCCAGCGCCGATTCAGCCTTAACCGCCTTGACCGCTAGTTTTTGCCACGACATTCTCGGCAGCCGAGCGGCAGAGAGCGTACGCATTCGCCAGTGGGTGCATGTGTCGTTTGCCGTGGTGTTCATACTGCTGATTGTGGCGCTTCGAAGGTGGGTGAATGCCCATGTAATTGAAGCCATTTTTAAAGCGGCGGGCTATACGTATGGTCCGCTCTTGGCGTTGTTTGGGTTCGGGCTCATCAGCCGAAGAATGCTCAGAGAGGCATGGGTTCCATGGGTTTGTGTGATGGCCCCGATCTTGACCTTTTCGATCGATCTACTCATCAAGAAACATTGGGGCTGGAGCTTGGGCTTCGAAGTCCTCGCAGTCAATGCTGCTTTGAGCGCCTTTGGGCTCTGGATTATTTCCTTCAAACCTTCGCATTTACCCAGTCGAGCTTCCCAGGTTGAATGATTTTGGAAAAAGTTACCAACAAGGGCATTCCCTCCCAAGATGAATTTCCGCACTGATATTTCCCATTCGGGGAATTAGCGATGTTATTTTTATGGCTGATAAAAGGTAAATATTTGTTTATCAGCATTCTGTACTTGTACTTTTCGATCTTCAAATAGCGTATCTTTATCGACGGCTTTTGCATGGAGATGTTGGTAACTCTTTTGTGCTTTTTAGGCGCAATTCGCTGATTCCGTACATCTTTGTCCAAGGCTCTAACGGCCTCATAAGGAATATGTCGAGCTTGAGTGATGTACGGAGACCTTCGCGGATTTGGGTAGTCGACGACGACCCAATTTTTCACTTCATGCTCAAGAAGCAGGTGGAGATGAGATTCAATGCTCATGTTGACCGCGAGTTCTACGAAGGTAAAAATGCACTCGCGGCGGTGTTTGCCGCTTCGACAGACGAACTTCCCGATTTTATCTTTCTCGATTTACACATGCCCATTCTCGACGGATGGTCGTTTCTCCAAGCCTTGAAGGAGGCCAATCCCGAAGAGAATTGGCCGTTCAAAGTGGTGGTGTTCTCTTCTACCCAAAACCCCGATGATTTTGTCCGGGTGAGCGAGTTCAAGACCATTGCTGGTTTTATGAATAAGCGTTTGGATGCCAATCAGTTAGATGGTGTCATTCGCAACTGAGTTCGGCGTTTGAAGGTATTCGATTGAACTGTCGAGCGCGCTCTGATATTCGCGGCGGTCTTCAAATCCGAACGAAATGGACTCGCCTTTGAAGCGCTCTCCGCAACCGAAAATGATCCAAGGATTCTGCGCTTTGATTGAACGTCCCGAGGGTATATGCGGCATGAGCCGAAACGAGCCTCACAGGCGATGGCTACAAATGGTATTCGAAGACCTCGCCCGAGTCGGGAGCGAATATCTTTGCGCGTATAGCCACGCGCCTTGTCCGAGAGTTCCGTACTTCCAAAAAAGATAGCCGTCGAAAGAATAGCCTACGAATCAATAGGTTATTTTGGAAAATGGGCTTTAGACTACCTCAACCGCTCCGAAGACCTTCGCCCTTTTTATCAGCGCCCGCCTGAGCTCGGAGCTCTGGTGGAGCAGGCCGGCGAGCGAAGCGGTTTTTCGGACGAAAAGCGCCGAGTTTTAGTGGAAGTGCTTCGAGAGCAATACGCGAACTCCGAGATCACACTCGGGGGCAAACTCGCAGAGCACGTCGAAATGCTGTTGAATCCTCTCTCGCGAACAGTTGTTACAGGGCATCAACTCTGTCTTTTCGGCGGGCCACTGTACGTCTTTTACAAATTGGCGCATGTCGTGGCACAGGCCGAGCAGTTGAACGCCCTCAATCCGGGTTTTTACACCGTTCCTATCTTCTGGATGGCCACCGAAGACCACGACCTCGAAGAAGTAGATCACGTTCATATGAATGGACAGCGTTTGCATTGGCAAACCGGGCAAAGCGGTGCGGTGGGGCGGATGATGGTCGACGATCTCGAACCCGTGATTGCACAACTGGCCGCACAACTGGGCGTGGGCAAAAGAGCCGAAAAGGCGCAAACTGTGCTCCGCGATGCCTACCGCCCGGGCCGCAGCTTGGCACAATCGATGCGCATCTTGGCGCACCACTGGCTGGGGCACAGAGGTTTGGTGATTCTCGACGCCGACGACCGCCGACTCAAACACTTTGCGACCGAACTTTTTGAGCGAGAGCTGCTCGATTCTCAAACCTCCATGGCCGTTCAGGCACAGAGCGAAGCGCTTTCCTCAACCTACCCCGTACAAGCCTTCGTCCGACCGATCAATTTGTTCTATCTGTCGCCCGGTGCACGGCTGCGGATTGAACATAAAATCGGAGGATATCAAACCGCAGATGCATCCAGACACTGGTCCGCTTCTGAAATCGTCGAAGAACTGCATCAACATCCCGATCGATTCAGCCCCAACGTCTTGCTGCGCCCGCTTTACCAAGAAACCATACTGCCCAACATAGCCTACACCGGCGGGGCAGGAGAGCTCGCCTACTGGTTTCAGTTGAAAACCGCATTTCAAAAAGCGGGGCTCGACATGCCGATCCTTATTTTGAGGCAGAGCTTTATGTGGGTGACGGGCAGAAACGCCAAAGTTTGGAATCGAAGCCAGCTCCCCTCTTTGAGCTGGTTTAAGCCCCTCGATCGCTTCCTGAAAGAGCGCTTGGCAGAGCACAGCCCTTTTGACTTTGAGCTCGAGAGCACACGCGCCGAATTCAACCGAATTTTCGATTCACTCTCTGAATTGGCCTCACAGACCGATTCGAGTATGAGCCGAGCCGTAGAAGCCGAGCGGAAAAGGCATCAAAATGCACTCGATCGATTGTCTCGCCGCTTGATCAGGGCCGAAAAGCGCAGGCTCGAAGAACGCGTCTCTCAATGGGAACGCACCCACCAAAGCCTGTTTCCCAAAGCCGGCTTGCAAGAGCGCTTTGACAGCTATTGGGATGTGTACGCCTATTTCGGAGACGATGTGCTCGACACCGTGCTCCAATCGATCAAGGCCTTCGAGTCTGAGTTTATCCTGATTCGGTCTTTAGAATGAGCGCGTTCGAATTCGGCATCATCGCGGCAGTGGCCTTCTCGGCCTCGCTGCTGACTTTTTTCTCGGGATTCGGGCTCGGCACACTCCTCACTCCGGTCTTTTTGTTCTTTTTTGAGCCAACCGTCGCCGTAGCGCTGACCGCCGCGGTTCACCTTTTAAACAACCTCTTCAAATTCGGATTGTTGCGCCATTCGGTGCGCTTCGACATTTTGAACCGCTTCGGTTGGACTGCGCTGATCGGCTCTTTTGCCGGAGCCATGCTGCTTTCGAATATGAGCGGTCTCGAGACCATTTCTTGGATCGCAGGTCGAGAAGTCGAACCGGTCAAACTACTCATCGGCCTGATGTTGATCGTCTTCAGTGCCATAGAGCTCTTGCCTTCGTTCGGTTCGCTTCAGCTTCGAGAATCGCACCTGCCCCTCGGTGGATTGATCAGCGGTTTTTTCGGCGGACTCAGCGGACATCAAGGAGCGCTTCGAAGTCTTTTTTTGGTGCGGGCAGGGATGCAGCCCGCTGCCTATGTCGCCACGGGCACGGCCATTGCGCTCATCGTAGACTTCACCCGAATCCCCATTTATTGGACGCGCTTTGGTCGAAATGTATTCGACGGTCACGCAGCGGTCTTGACTTCGGCCGTCGTGGCAGCACTTTTTGGGGCATTGCTCGGCAAGCGCTGGCTAAAGAATTTGAAATCGTCGGCGCTCCACTTCATCGTGGGCATGCTGATGATGGGGATGGGGCTCGGCCTTTTTCTCGGCTTGATTTGACGCACATTTCTCCAAAAGGAGCTCAAGGGTTTTCCCGTTTGTAATTTTGCCCATGCACCATCGCATTCTCATCCTCGATTTCGGCTCTCAATACACCCAGCTCATCGCGCGGAGGTTGAGGGAACTGAACGTCTATTGCGAAATTCATCCCTATCACAAGATTCCCGAAATCGGTTCAGAGACCAAGGGGATTATTTTGAGCGGAAGTCCGTTTTCGACACATCAAGACAATGCCCCGATCCCCGATCTCCGGGGCCTCAAGGGGAGCATTCCCTTGCTGGGGCTTTGCTACGGCGCTCAATACCTGGCGCATCACTTCGGAGGGAGGGTAGAAGCTTCGAACAGCCGCGAATACGGTCGAGCCGTTTTGGGATCGGTGGCCCCCGACGAACCGCTTTTTAAGGGAATTCACCGGGGCTCTCAGGTGTGGATGAGCCACGGAGACACCATCTTAAAACTACCTGAGACCTATACGGTCATCGCTTCTACCCACGATGTGCCGATCGCCGCTTTTCGGGTGGAAGGCGAACCGACCTACGGAATACAGTTTCACCCCGAAGTGCACCACAGCACCGACGGCCTCACCTTGCTTCGAAACTTTGTCGAAGAAATTTGCCGCTGCCCCAGAGATTGGACCCCCGCAGCCTTTATCGAGCAGTCCGTTTCGGAATTGCGCGAGCGAGTAGGCCGAGAAAAAGTCGTTTTGGGATTGTCGGGGGGAGTCGATTCGACTGTTGCGGCCGTTTTGCTCAGCGAGGCCATCGGCGACCGACTGAGCTGCATTTTTGTCGACAACGGTTTGTTGCGCAAGGGCGAATTTGAAAGCGTTTTGCTTCAATACGAGGGCATGGGGCTGAATGTGAAAGGGGTAGATGCCCGTTCAGAATTTTTGGAAGCCCTTTCGGGTCTGAGCGATCCCGAGCTCAAGCGCAAGGCCATTGGACGAGTTTTTATCGAGGTTTTTGAGAGAGAGGCCCGCTTGATCGAAGGAGTCTCTTGGTTGGGTCAGGGCACGATTTATCCCGATGTCATCGAATCGGTTTCGGTCAACGGTCCCTCGGTGATGATCAAGTCGCATCACAATGTCGGCGGATTGCCCGAGCGCATGAATTTAAAAATTGTCGAACCGCTGCGGATGCTCTTCAAAGACGAAGTGCGCCGCGTGGGGAGGGCTTTGGCGATTGCCGAAGAGCTGCTAGGCCGGCATCCCTTTCCGGGTCCGGGTTTGGCGATTCGCATTTTGGGAGAGATCACCGTCGAAAAACTCGACATCCTCAAGGAGGTCGATCACTTGTTTATCGAAGCCTTGCGCGAAGAAGGACATTATGCCGAAATCTGGCAGGCGGGCGCCATTTTGCTCGACACCCGATCAGTGGGCGTCATGGGAGACGAACGCACCTACGAACGCGTTGTCGCATTGCGCGCAGTTGAATCAGTCGACGGAATGACGGCCGATTGGGTTCACTTGCCGCATGGCTTTTTATCAAGAGTTTCGAACCGCATCATCAACAAAGTAAAAGGGGTCAACCGAGTGGTGTACGACATCAGCTCCAAGCCCCCGGCCACCATCGAATGGGAATAAAAATCTTTTGGGCGATTGCGCTGCAGCTCGCTCTTTTTTTGGGCTTGTCGGCTCAAAACAAGGACTATCAATACTATACCGTCAAAGAAGGCGAAACGGTTGAGGGCATCGCCAAAAGTCAAAAAATAGACCGAGCAGCAATTGACAAGCTCAATCCCGAGGTACGTTACGGGCTGAAAGCGGGAATGATTCTCTTGCTCCCCAAGGCTTCGGAAGAGTCGACCGCCGATCGAACGAAAAGCGAACAAAAACAGAAAGAGAGTTCAGAAGCCCCCGCAAGCCCCGATGTGTTGGATGGTCCTGAAAATCAGGTTAAAAAACCTCAGGGCACAAGCTCTTCAGCCGCCACTAAGCCTCGCCATATCGTTGTTGCGGGAGACACTTGGTATTCGCTTTCAAAAAAATGGGGATGCACCGTGGAACAAGCTCAGGCCGCCAACCCCGGAGTGGATGTCTTGAAAATCGGTTCTGAGATCAACATCCCATCACCGGGTGCCGGCGATCATCACGTTCAACCAAGGCCCTCGAACGAAGATGTCTCTCGCGACTCCAAATTGGGCGTATCAATTTCAAAAAACGGGGAGCCGCAGCGGGTTAATACAACGGAACCCCAAGTGCACACAGTGCTCGCGGGCGAGACGCTCTACAGTTTGAGCAAGCGATATCAAACCACCGTAGAACAGCTCAAGCTCTGGAACGGAGGGCTTGCCGACGGTTTAAAGGTGGGACAAGAAATCAAAGTAGGTTCCGCGCCCGTTGCAGAGGAAATCCCCGTATTCAGTGTTCCACAAGCCCCGGTTGAAATCGCGCGCCGTGCTCCGGGCGACCCGCTGCGCGTCGCGCTGATTCTGCCCTTTAGCCAGAAGAGCGCCGACAGCACCGCCGCGCTCAAAACGCGACAGCAGGAACAGAAAGTGGCCGCTTTCTACGCAGGGGTGCTCATGGCCGTAGACAGTCTGCGCAAGAGTGAACTCAAGGTAGAACTGAGGGTGTACGACGACGCAGACCGCAAAAGCAAGCTGGATACCTTGCTCGAAGATGCGTTTATTCGCGACGCTCACTTTGTGCTCGGACCGTTGTACGGGTACTCGGCATCGAGCTTTGCGAAAGCGCACAAGGGATGGGTCATTTCGCCCATGAGTTTGCAGCTCGAAGACGAAAAGCAGAAAAACCTGATCGATTTGATGCCCGGCGAAGAAGAAAGGCTTCGCTCGCTGGCCGAATGGATTCGCTGGAGCGGTCAATCGGCGCGTTTAATTCTGGTTTCGGAGTCTGAAAAAGAAGACATCGATCGGCGCAATAAGTTGGCCATGAGCCTTAAACTGCAGAATTTCGACTGCGACACTTTTCACTATGCTTCCAAAACGGGCATCTCTGCCTCGCTGGCCGCAAAGTTGTCGGGTCCCGAAGTGCCCATTGTTGTGGCGCTGAGCAAGAATCGAGGGCTTATCGAGGCGCTCGCGGCCAAAATCGGCGTTTTGGAAGTTCCCGGTGCCCGTTTGGTGTGCCTCAACGAGCTCGATCAAATCAATTTATACGACAAGCAAAAATTGGTCAAAGCCAAGCTGTCGATTGTGCGTTCGATCGACCTCGACCGAGATCATCCCCAGTATAAAGGGTTTGTTCGAACCTATAAGAGCAGGTTTCGAAACGATCCGGACGTCTTTTCATTTCAAGGGCACGACTCGTTTTGGATGGCCTGCAACGCACTCTCGGACGGAACGCCCGAAGGCGGCGAATTACTCGAGGGTTTTCAGATTGGCTGGAAACTCGCGGCGCAAAGCGGGGGCGGCTTCGCCAATATCCACGCTCATATGGTCGGGCTCAAAGACTGGGAATGGGAGCGCATTTATTGAGCTTGCGCTGAGCTTTCGGGCTCGTCTATGGGGATTCTCGGTTTGATGAGGCTGTCTGCAAACGTGCGCTCGGTTTTTCCCGACTCGAGTCTCAAGACTGCGGCAATGCCGATCATGGCCGCATTGTCGGTGCAATAGGCCAGGGGAGGGACCAAGAGCCTCGCTCCGTGCTCTTCGAGCGCCGCGGCCAATTCTTTTCGAAGCAAGCGATTGGCGGCAACTCCTCCCGACAAGGCCACTGTTTTCAGTCCCGTCATGGCACTGGCCTCGAGGGTTCGTTCGACCAAAGAATCGCAAATGTTTTTTCGAATCGAAGCGCACAGGTCGGCGAGGTGGTTTTGCACAAAAGCGGGGTCTTTTTCAATCAAGGGCCTCAGCGTATACAAAACCGAAGTTTTAAAGCCCGAAAAACTGAAGTTCAGCCCATCGGTTCGAGTTTTGGCAAAGCGAAAGGCCTCGGGGTTTCCCTCTTCGGCCAACCGATCGAGCAAGGGCCCTCCGGGATAAGGCAAGCCCAGAATTTTGGCGGTTTTGTCGAAGGCTTCACCCGCTGCATCATCGAGGGTTTGTCCCAGAATTTCAAAGAGCTCGAAGTCGTGCACTTTTAACAGTTGCGTGTGTCCGCCCGAAACCACGAGTGCGAGATAGGGAAACTCGGGCGGCTGGACGTGGACGCCCTCGATGTGATGTGCGAGGACGTGCGCTTTGATGTGGTGAATTCCAAAAGAAGGCTTGCCGAGCGCTGACGCGAAAGAGCGCGCAAAAGAAGCTCCGACCAAGAGCGAGCCCAGCAAGCCCGGCCCTCGGGTAAAGGCCACCGCATCGATCTCGGCGGGGCGTATCTTCGCTTGTTTTAACGCGAGATCAACCACGGCTACAATGTTTTGCACATGCGCTCTTGAAGCGAGTTCAGGGACCACTCCGCCAAACTCGCCGTGTACGGTTTGGCTTGAAACGACGTTAGAACAAACGCTGCGCCCTTTCAAAACTGCGGCCCCGGTGTCGTCGCACGAGCTTTCGATCGCCAACACCTTGAAAATTCGATTCATTCGGCTTCAAAGATAATCGGCTGCAATGCGGACTGTTCGACGAATCTTGAGATCTATTGCGGCCATTCTGCTCGGTTTTATCGTGCTGATGCTGGCCATTGCGGCATCGTTTACCCTTCCGCAAGTTCAAAACACAGCGGCTCAAGAAGCGATTCGATACCTCAAAACCCATCAAAATGTCGATGTGGAACTGGAAAAGATCCGCTACGTCTTTCCCAACAGAATTCGGCTGCGCGGCTTGCTCGTTCGGGGCGAAAACGGCGATACGGTCGTGGCCGCCGATCTGTTTAAAACCAGCATAGAGCGTTTAAAAATCAAGAAAACACGCGTGGCGCTTCGCTTTGGGCAGACCAAGGCCGAACATCTGAGGCTTTACATGATCACCCCTCCCGGCGACTCAATCGATGGTTTTTCGCGCATTATAGGGCGTTTTAAGGGAGAAACAAAAGCAAAATCAGAACGGGCCTTCAAACTCGAAGTCGATGGATTTGAGCTGGCCGACATCCGATTTCGGAGCGCTACCGAAGCTTGCGACAGTTGTTTTGAGCTCGATCTCGAGAGCCCTGAAATCGCCATTCGACATTTTGCACTCAAAGGCGACAGCATCGGAGCGCACATCGATCGGGTTCGATTGATCGACCGCACCCGCGGAATTGAAGCCGGTCTGGCGGGAGATGTCAGCTACAAACCCGAGCAATCTTCTTGGCGAAATATGTTGATCGAGACTTCGGGGAGTGTTCTGCAAGCCGAGATTTTACTCGAGCATCCGATTGGTTTTTCAAATTTCTCAGATTCTGTTTTTTGGAAAATTGACCTCGTTCGCTGCCGCTTCGACACCGACGAACTGCGTCCGTTTGTCCATTCGATGCCCCGACTGGGGGTGGTTTCGGCACATGGTCGGGTTTCGGGCAGCTTGAACAATCTCGAATTTGATTCTCTGCGCGCGCAGCTCGGTCAGGGCATCGGCTTGAATACCAGCGGAAATATCTCAGATTTGACCCGATTCGAATCGATGAGCTACGATCTCGACATCCACGCCCTCCACGCCGAAATTCGCTCTTTGCAGACGCTGTTCGATCGCCTCGGCCTCTCGAAGCTCCCCCTCGAACTCGAACTCTTGGGGCGAGCGAGTTTGAAAGCGCGCCTAAAGGGCACAGAACAGCAACTCGAACTTTCGGGCGGCCTCGGAACCGATCTCGGGGGGCTTAAAACCGAGCTCTCGGTCGATTGGTCTCAAGCGGAACAGGGAATTGCGGTTCTGGGAGATTTCAGCACCTCAAAACTCGAACTGGGAAAAGCGCTCAAGTTGCCCGATCTCGGCACGACCGACGGACGTTTCACCCTCGATGCGCGATTCGGTGGGCGAGCGGTGGCCAGGGGCTCAGTGGACGCCAAGGTGGCGGGCCAGGTCTATCGAGGGTATCGCTATCGAAACCTCTCGGTTCAAGGCGATTTCGATCCCAAGGGGTTCGTCGGTTCTCTTTCGATTAAGGATCCCAACCTCGACCTGGACTTTAAAGGGGATGCACACTTTGCGGGCAACGATTCAAAACTCCGATTCAACGCCGATTTGGCTTCGGCCGATTTGCATGCCCTCGGCTTGGTAAAGGACAGTGTGAGTAGCGTGTCGGCGGTTCTCGATGTGGATTTGGTCGGCGACCCCGAAGGAGAAATCCTGGGCAAGGCCGAGTTTCATCGAATCACCTACGAAAACGCCAATAACTACTACTTTTTCAACGATTTGGTTTTTGAATCGACGCGCATCGACACCCTTAAGTCGCTGAGCGTGGTTTCGGACTTGTTCAACGGTTCGGTAGTCGGAGATTACGTGCTCCGCGATCTTCCCGACTTCTTTGCGGAGTATTTCCGCTTTTTTCTCTTCGATCGAGATCGCGACAGCACGCGGCCGGGCGATTTTCGCTTTGAACTCGCATTGAACAACACCCAAGTGCTCAGCGAGATTTTTGTGCCTGAATTGTACGTTGAACCGGGCACCTATCTCGAAGGAAAATACGAGCGTTCGGTCGACAAGCTCTCGGGTCGGCTCATCTCTCAAAGCCTGCGGTATGCAGACCACCACGCAGACAACTTTAAGTTCAGTTTTGGGGAATATCAGGGAACGCCGGGGGCGCGGGTTACCGTTGACGAATATCGAACCGGCGGGTTGACCGTCGACTCGATCAGTGCGTCCATCCTTCCTGTAGCCGACAGCAATTATTTAAGGCTCAGCTTCATCATCCCTGACACCACCGACCATAAGTTTTTAATCCGAACGGCGGTTCACCGAGCGAGCGACTCCACGTATCAGTTCACCACCCGAGCCTCTGAATTCAATCTCGGCCCCCATCTTTTCAAAATTCCCCGAGGGGGGGTGGCCACGATTGAGCCTTCGAGAGTACACTTTGAAAATCTCGCCATCGATGGCGGAAGCGCGGGCATGGCGCGCATCGGGGGGAGCATCTCCGATTTGCCGTTTGAGATTTTGCGCTTGAGCCTCGATCGACTCGATGTTTCGGTGTTGAATATTTTTATGATGGAGCAGGGGGTGAGTCTGGCAGGCAATGCCGAGGGGGAGTTGATTATGAGCGAGTTGAAGAGCGCACCTCACTTTGCATCCGACGTTTTTATCGACGAACTTTCCATCAATGGCGAGCTGCTCGGCGATCTCGAACTCGAATCGGGTTGGTCTTTGGAAACCGATTTAATGACCCTCAGGGGCGGTATGGTGCTCGGGAGCCTTCAAACCTTGGGTATAGAGGGGAGTTATCAACTCGACTCGAACGAATTGGACCTCGATCTGGGCTTCGATCGCTTTCGATTGGCCGCTCTAAATCCATTCTTAAACGGTGTGCTCGACCACGTCCGCGGTTATGCAGTAGGTGGTTTACACCTCGAGGGCAAGCTCGACCGATTGTCTTCTACAGGGAATTTGACCCTGCCCAATGCCGCTTTTCGCGTCCCCGTTTTAAACGTGGATTACAATTTCGACGGGAGCCCTTCTTTGACGATTAGCGACGAAAAAATCCAGTTCGAAAAAACCACGATTCGAGATTCAAAATTCGGTACCTCGGGCACCGTGGAACTCTTGGTCTCGCACGATCGCTTTCGAGACATCGCGCTTGATCTGAAAATAGACGCACGGCAAATGCTCTGCTTGAACACCACGGCCGATCAAAGCGATTTTTACTACGGAACCGCTTATGGCACAGGTCAAATCACCATGCGCGGTCCGCTCGATCGAATGGACCTCGACGTAAAAGCGAGGGTTGAAAAGGGGACTCATTTTGTATTGCCCATGGGCGGACCTGCCGAGGTGGGGCAAAAGAGTTTTGTCGAATTCAAAGAACCCGTGGTCAATCTCCTCGATTCCATTCCCGGGATTGGGAAGAAGAGGAAGGGCAACCCCTTGGCCATTCGCTTCGACCTGGAAGTGATGCCCGAGGCCATACTCGAAATCATCATGGATCCGGTCACGGGCGACGGCCTGAAAGGAAAGGGAAAAGGACAGTTAAACCTCGGCATCCAGAGAAACGGAGAGATTTCGATGAACGGCGCTGTTTCGGTCGAAGGCGGCAGTTATTCGCTCACGGTAGGCGGTTTGATCAACCGGACCTTTGAACTCCAAAAGGGGGGGCAGCTCAATTGGAACGGTACGCCTTACGATGCCCAGGTCAACCTGACCGCCGTATACACCACGCGCACCGGCTTAAGCCCCATTTTGCCCGGAGAGGAGTATCGCAGCCTGCGCCCCGATGTGCAGTTGAGCTTGCTGCTCACGGAGTCTCTAATGAATCCAAATATTCAGTTCAAAATCAAGGCGTTGAATGTTTCTTCAGACGTCGAATCTCGGCTTTCGAATTATTTCGCAGACGAAGATGAACTCAATAAACAGGCGTTCAGTCTTTTGGCTTTGAACTCTTTTGTGGCGGGCTCTTCGGTGGACGAAGGCAACGGCAATTTGTTGGGAAATGAAATCACCAGCCAGGGCCTGAGCACGCTTTCGAATTTTATTTTTTCGGGTGTGAGCTTGGTCGATGTCAATGTGAACTACTCCATTGGTACCGATGCTCAAACAGGCACGAGCCAAGAAGAAGTAGAAGTGGCACTTTCGAAGAAGTTTTTGGACGATCGCCTCACCATTAACGGCGAGTTTGACGTCCCGGTGAATTCGACTTCTCAAAGCGCGCAGCAGATTTTGGGAGATGTTGAAGTGATCTACGACATCACCCCTGACGGCCGATTCAAAGCTCGAGCCTTCAACGAGAGCAACTATCGGAGTTCGACCATTGGTTCGATCAACGCCTACACTCAAGGCGCCGGCATTTTTTACACCACCGATTTCGAAACATGGAACGAGCTGTATCGCAAGTTGTTGGGCAGAAAACCTAAGCCGGTGGTCCCGGTGGACGAAGCCGATGAATCGCCTTGAGCGTGCGCGACTTCTCCGTTTGTTTCAGCTCGAACCCGGAGCCACAGCCGAGGATATTCGAAAGGCCTATCGACGCCTGGCGCGCGCGCTCCACCCCGACCTAAACCCCGATCCGAACGCCCAAGCTCGGTTCTTGGAGATACGCGAAGCGTACGAACGCCTGGTCGAAAGCCCACAACTCGAACCCGAAAATCAAGGCATCGACGCACGTGCCGAGGCTGAACGCCTGAGGCGGAAGCGCATGAGAGAAGCTTATTTGGAACGCGTTCGCCAAGAAGATGAACGCCGAATGCGCGGCTTCAGGCGTTGGTGGTTTTTCCCGTTTGCGCTAATGTGCCTCCCTTGGGCAGCACATTACGGACAGCGGAGCTACAATCGCTGGTTGGTGATCTCGACCCCGGACACGAGCTGGTGTCGGGTCAGTTATGTCGGTTATCGCGAAGTGCATTACAGTTTTGTGGTAGAGGGCGTTGAATACACAGGTCAAGAGCGCACCGGAAAGGTTCAAGGCAATATGGTCGGGAGGAATGGAATGCCTTTGCGCGAAGGAGATGTGTTCCGGGTGATGTACCGAGTGGGAGATCCGAAGCGAAACATTGTCGACTACACCGTGTGCGACGCGGGAACCTTCGAGCGAAGTCTGGAATTGTGTCAAAGGGGCTTGCTCGAAGAACTGGGCGCGCCTTGGGACCAACATCCGCACCATTTGCGCTGCTTGGCTCTCTTGCTGTTCGAACACCACGGATGGTCCGGGTTGGCCGACTTTGCCTTCAACAATACGCTGCCCTTCGACAACATCAAGAACAATGCATGGACGTGCAGGCATCGCTTGCAAAGCAAGAGTTTTAAAGGAGATTTGAGGCTCTGTGCCCCACCCGATTGAACCCTAACTTTGGGGCAATTCAACAATTGCATGCTCCCCAAGGGTACCCGAGATATTCTTCCACTTGAAAAAAAGAGGAGGGATTACATTAAAAATACACTGTCCGAAATTTTCGAGTCATTTGGTTATCAGCCTATTGAGACCCCTGCGCTCGAACTGTTCAAGACCCTTTCGGGCAAATACGGCGAAGAAGGAGAGCGTTTGATGTTCAAGCTGATGCCTCGCGGCGCCAAGTTTGATGAACTCGGTGGATTGAGCACTTCTGAGATTTCGACTCGAATAGAAGAGGCCTTGCGCTACGACTTGACGGTTCCCTTTGCGCGCTTTGTGGTCGACCACCGCTCGGAGATTGCGTTTCCGTTCAAGCGCTATCAAATGCAGAGCGTGTGGAGGGCCGACCGACCCCAAAAAGGCCGATATCGCGAGTTCACGCAGTGCGATGCAGACGTGGCCGGAACGGCGGGATCTGTTCAGGAAGCCGAACTCTTGCAGATTTACGACCGGGCATTTGAGAAGCTGAAGTTGCCTGTGACCATTCGAATCAACCACCGCGGTTTGCTTCAAGGTTTGGCCGAAATGGCGGGATGCGGAGCGCGGTTTATCGAGTTCGCCATGGGTTTGGACAAGCTCGACAAAGTCGGTTGGGAAGGGGTGCGGGCCGATTGGGTGCAGCGCGGTCTCGAAGTCGACTGGTCGCGCATCGACTGGATGCCCGAAGTTCGCGGCGATTGGTCGCAGGCGCTCGGACAGTACGCCGACCGAATGAACCCCGATCGCGAGTCTCCGGCCTTCCGAGGTCTCGAGGACTTGCGCGAGCTCGAAGCTTGGCTGGCCGCCGCTCCTCTGGGTCATGCTCGGCTCGAACTGGACCCGACTCTGGCTCGGGGACTCGACTATTACACAGGCTGCATTTTTGAAGTTTCGGTCGACGGTTTGGAGCTCGGCAGTGTGGGCGGGGGCGGGCGCTACGACGATCTCACGGGCTTGTTTGGCCTTCCCGGACTCGGGGGAGTCGGCATTTCGTTTGGGCTCGATCGAATTGCTTTGGCGATCGATCAAAAATCAGCCTTTCCCGAGGGCATCGATCCGAGGCCGGGACTCATGTTTGCCGATCTCGGAGGCGCCGCGGCAAAGAGCGCCTTTGCCTTGGCAAGCGCATGGAGGTCTCAGGGGTATTCGGTAGAATTCTACCCCAAAACCGAAAAGATTCGAAAGCAAATGGAGTATGCCGAGCGCACGGGCATCGAGTGTATTGCGCTGCTGGGCGAAGAAGAACTTCTGAACGGAAGCCTCTCTATTAAAAATTTGCGCACGGGAGAACAACAGGTGTTCAATCAAGAGCATCGAGACCTTATCTTTGAGTTTGTGTTGAATTCAGGGGATCAAACTCTCTGATATTGAAATTGTTAAAGCCTTGTTAATTCCGTCTTTTTTCAGGTGATTTTGAAAGGGTTTCATTCGAAAAACAAAAAAACGGCTCGCCGCATCAGCTTGTGGATGTCGGCGGTGGTTTTGTTTTTGGCCCTTGCCCCTTCGGCCCATCACCTGGTGCATTGGCTCGAAGACGCCCAGGGCGAAGAACATCTTCATGCTGTTTCTTCACAGCCGTCTATCTGCTCCGACGGGGCTCATCATTCGTGCGACAGCTGTCAGATTATTGCCAAGCACGCGGTCTGGGCTGAGGTTCAGCGCGAGGGTGTCAGGGCTCCTGAGCTCCGCTCGACTTTGATTCGCGGACTTTCGAGCGGATTGTGGAATGTATTTCGGGGCTCCGCTTCAAACAAAGGGCCTCCCTCAGAGCGCTGAGATTAAGAGGCAAATACCTCGTTTCTAAGCTCTTCGTCTTTCCACTGAAGACCCAAGCACCGGGTGGTCTTCGCCAATTCCCCTTGTTCGCTTGCTTGCGAAACTGTACCGCTTAATTAGCGCATTCCTTCTTTTCGCTTCCTCCGCACTTTCTGCCCAGGTCGATCTGCCTGGGGCGAATTGTTCGATACGGCTCGAAGGGTTTGTGCTCGATCG
Organism: Schleiferiaceae bacterium; assembly: GCA_041739275.1. Taxonomy (GTDB): domain Bacteria; phylum Bacteroidota; class Bacteroidia; order Flavobacteriales; family Schleiferiaceae; genus WGMI01. The sequence continues at coordinate 46,102 of JBGSOF010000033.1, forward strand.
AGAAGACCAAATGCCTCTCGAACGAGCCGTGGTTCGTTTTGGTAGCGACAGAGCCGTGTATACCGATGCCCGCGGTCGCTTTGAGCTGCTGGTCTGTTCTAAAACAGCACTGTTTTCGGTGGAACATGCGGGTTGTCCGACCTACGCCTTGCCCCTGGAGATTCATAGAGACACCACCCTTGAAATTCTGATGAGCCATCGATTTGACGCGCTCGACGAAGTGCTCGTCCTCGAACGGCTTGCTGCGCCGGCAACAGAAGTTGTCGACCTGAATTTGTGGAATGCCACCGCCGATCTAGATTTTGGTCAACGACTTGAACGCGGCAGTTCCATTCGTTTGATTCGCACAGGGGCTTCTCCTGCCAAGCCTGTTTATCAAGGTTTTACAGGGAACCGCCTGTTGATTATCAACGAAGGGGTGCGGATGTCGGGTCAACAGTGGGGCTTCGACCACGCCCCTGAAATAGATCCGGTTTTTGCGCAAGAAATCCAATTTATCAGCGGATCTCGGGCCTTGTGGTACGGGCCTGAAGCTCTGGGGGGCGCTTTGACTGTATCGCGCGGCGCCATTCGGCCCGAGCCGGGTGTCGAGCTTCGCGCCCTGCAAACCGTGAGCACCAACGGATTCGGAGCGAAGTCGGCCTTTCAGCTCGATGTTCGCCCCAAGCAGCAGCACGCTCAAGGGGTTGTTCGGAGCCTCTTGAGTGGTTTTGGATTTCGAGCAGGAGCGTCGGTATGGGGTTCGGGAGACGTCCACGCCGCCGAGTACAATCTCAGCAATACCGGTCGCAGAGGGCTGGATATGCACTGGGCCATAGACTGGAAAGACAGGCAAAACCGAAAGAAATTCGAGCTGTTTTACGATCGATTTCAAGAGCAATTCGGTTTGCTTTACGCCGCACAAGTCGGCAGTTTGTCGGATCTCGAACGGGCTTTGGAGGCTGATAAACCTTTGTATATCAAGGATTTTACCTACCACATAGCCGCGCCTCGTCAAGAAGTGGTGCACGAGCTCTTCAAGGCTTCAATTCAAGGGAAACTCACTGGCGAAACCGAATGGCTCGCCACCTACAGCCGGCAAGTCAACTTTCGAGATGAATTCGATGTGCAGTCCGTGCTCGAACCTTCGGATTTGAGATATGCCATCACCACCCATTTGCCCGAGTTAGGCCTTGAAAACCACAGCGGTGCCCTGCATTGGAAGGCTAAGATCCAAGGTTTGTACCAAGCAAATACCTATCAAGGGCGATTTTTCTTGCCCAATTTTGAGCGCCGGGGGCTCGGCCTGATGTCGGGTTTGGAGTTTTCAGATGCCCGAGGTTCGTTTTATGAAGTCGGCCTTCGCTGGGATGTCGATCGCTTTTCGATCTACCTCAATCCCGACGGAAACGTGCTCGAACGCAAGAGTTCGTTTAGCGGACCGAGCGTTAGCTTTTCTCGAACGAATTGGGCTCCCGGAGTGCGCTCTCGTTGGACTGTGGGCAGCGTCTATCGCCCCCCTCACGTGCACGAACGCTATAGCCAAGGCGTTCATCACGGGCAGTTTAGCTACGAATCGGGCGATTCGAATCTCCGCGGGGAGCGGAGCTGGGAGTTGAGTTACGAACTCGAGTCTCCTCAGGGCGCAGGGGCTTCGAGTTGGGCGGTCCAAGCCTACGCCCGTTGGGTAGACGGGTTCATTCAAATCCGTCCCGACCAGCCGATATTGACCATTCGAGGGGCATATCCGGCCTTTGTATACGATCAGACCGACGCCTTGCTCTTCGGGCTCGACGGCCGCTATCGACGCGCTTTTTCGCGCGAATGGTCGGCTGAGATCAATTGTAATTTATTGATTCCAAGAGACATTCTCAACTCCGACTGGCTTTTCTACATGCCGCCCCTCCAGGCCAAAGCCGAATTGAATTGGCAAAAAGGTCTCTATCGTTTGAGCGCTTCGGGTCAGTGGACTGCAACAGCCTTTTTTGCCCCTGAAAAACAAGAAGATTTTGCGCCCCCGCCTCCAGCCTATTTCATAATTGGGCTCGACGCGGAGTTTCGCCCCTCCGAGCGCTGGAGCTTCGGTTTGCGGCTCGACAATGCCCTCAATGCTTCTTATCGAGACTATCTCGATCGCTTTCGCTATTACGCCGACGCCCCCGGTTTCAATCTAGCGCTCCGAGTGATTTATCGCGGTGCGAACTCCTTTTCAAAATAGTGTGCTCCACCTGTTTCACTTAAATCTCCATCCCCATGAAGCCACGAGTTCTCTTTGCCCTCTGTTCGATTTGGTTTATGGCCTCTTGCGCCAAAGACGACAACCGAGTCAACAATCCCCCGAATCAGAACGACGAAGAATTAATCACTTCGCTTTTGGTCGAGCTCAGCGCTGGGGGAGCGAGCCAGACTTATGCATTCCGCGATCCGGACGGGCCGGGCGGGAACGATCCGGTTCAATGGGACACCCTGAGGCTGCAAGCGGGGGTCTCTGCTCAAGTGCGGCTTTCCTTTTTGGATGAAAGCAAAGACACCACAGAGGATATCACGCTCGAAATCATGGACGAAGCCGAGGATCATCAGGTGTTTTTTACTCCACAAGGCGTATCGATCTCCATCACCGTTACAGACACCGATTCCAACGGGAATCTGCTGGGTCTGGAATCTTCGTGGACCGCTTCTTCGGCAGGAACCGGAACCCTCACCATTACGCTGAAACACCAGCCCGAAATCAAGGCCGCGGCTCCCGGAGACATCGCTTTGGGCGAAACGGACGTCGAGGTGATATTCCCCATCCGGGTCGATTAAGGGCCGTTGTTTATCTTGGCCGCGTCAACCAAAAACCAACATCATGGCCATTTTTGTAACCTCTGAACGCGCCAATGGCGAGTTCCAATTCGTACTCCGATCCGACAACGGTTCGGCTCTGTTGATGAGCGAAGGATACACGACTTCTTCGGCTCGCGACAACGGCATCGACTCTGTGCGCAAGAACGCCTCAGACGAAGGTCGATATGCCGCTATGGAATCTTCGAACGGCAAGTTGTATTTCAACCTCAAAGCCGGCAACGGTCAAGTGATTGGTTCAAGCCCCATGTTCGAAAGCGAGGGTGCTCGAGAGGCGGCCATGAGCGCTGTGATGAGCGAGGCGGCAGAAGCCAAGGTCGAAGCCCAATAAACGGCCGCGGAGCAATCTCGTCAAAGCCCGGATTCTGAAAAGAGTTCGGGTTTTTTTATCGAATCAGCACCACCGAGCCTCGTTTCTCGAAAGAGCCCGAGCGATAGAGGTAAAAGTAAACCCCTTGGGCCGCTTCTTTGCCCGAGCGACGGCCATCCCAGAAGACTTCAAAGGGCCGATCGGTTTCAAAAACTCGACCTCCCCATCGGTCGAAAATGAGCATCTCGCCTTGGGCAAAGCAATCGTCTCCCGAGATTTCGAAGTGTTCGTTGGGCGCCGCGCCGTTGGGTGTAAAAACATCGGGCACAAACAGCGCTCCGTGGCGATAGTCGAGTGTGAAAATGCGCGAGATCGAAAACTCTTGTCCACAGACGGTGTCAAAAACGGTTGCGAAAATTTCGATGGGCACACCGGCCTCCAGAGCGATCGAAAGTACCGAACCCGATTCGAGACTTCGGCCGTCGGGCAATGCCCAAACGACGCGAATCGAATCTCCGGCCCCGACAATCAGCAGCCGATGCATTTTTTGAGCACAGTCGAATTCGCCCATTTCGAGTTTCGGCTCGATTGTTCGAGAGTCAAAGCTGATTTCGGCTCTGGCCGTGTCCACGTATCCACACACCGAATCGAGGGCGATCAAGGTGACGTTGTAGGTGCCGAAGCCCGGATACACATGTTCGGGAAAAGCTTGGTTCGAACTGTTCCCATCACCAAAATCCCATTGAAAACCAATCGAATTCGATTGATCGGGAACAAAGCGCACCGGGCTCGAGGGATCGCACGATTGATAGTCGGCTTGAAAGAGCAGCTCGAATTCGGGCTGAGTGAAGTGATCGAAGACAAGGTATGCGGTGTCGCTGATGTCGCAAACCGTGTCGGTGGCCACGAGCCGAATGCTGTAGCTCCCGAGGCTGTCGAAGCGGGCAATAGGCTCGGCGAGCGTGCTTGTTTGACCGTTTCCAAAATCCCAGAAAAACACATCGGCGTGCATCGACTGGTTGGTAAACTTGACGAAGATGGTGTCGCAGAGGGTGTCGGAGTCGAAACTTGGATCGATGTTCGCCTCGGCCAAGACCCCGGTTTCAAAGTCGATTTTTATGAGGCCGAGATTGCAATTGATGCTGCCATTGTTCGGTCCATAGACCCCCGGAGTGGTGGGGAAGGGCTCGTTCGCACAGCCTGCGCATACCGCCTGGTAGATGGTTCCTTCGGGGCTGAATCGGCTAGTTCCCCCATCGACGTGCTCTCTCGAATCTCCGCCAAAGTAGCTCGCGAACACCAGCGAACCCGCGTCGGGACCCAACACCGCGAAATAGAACTGATTGCCGTCTGAATTCGGATTGAACGCATTGTTGGTCAGGGCCATATTCGTCATGGCTCCCAGCCCGGTCGTATTGGTGACTCCCCCCCAGCCGCTGATAAAAATGTTGAGACAGTCGTCGACGAGAAAAGCCGTCGGACTCATGTTTGGAATCGAGCCGTTGCCGATGGATGTCGACCAGATACGCGTTTGAAGGTTGCTCGAAAACTTTTGGATGAATTGTCCGCCTCCGCCGTGGGCAAAAACGCCCGGACTCACGGGGATGTTTCCGAAGCTTTGGCCGAAGACATAAACCCCTCCCAATTTGTCCACTTCGACAAAGAAACTCATGTCTCGCTGAGGTGTCCCGACAAAAGTCGAAGCCGTGAGTGCCCCATTCGACGCGTTCAAGCGCAGCAGCATGCCGTCTGCACCTCCCCCCGAATAAGTGCTCTGATGCCCCGAAAGTGCAAGCCCTGTGCTCGAACTTCCGCCGGCGACATAGACCGAAGACCCATCGGGGCTCAGCCGGGTGCCGTTGGCACATTCCGATAGACTTCCACCAAAATAGGTGGCCCAGAGCAGAGTGTTGAGACCGGCCGAGAAATGGGCGATCAAACCGTCTTCGCTCCCGCCATTTGCGCTTTGATGCGCGTTTTGAACGGGGAGGTCGGTCGATCGAGTCACCGAGGCAATATAGACCGAGCCGTCTGCGGCCGCGATGACTTCTCCGCGATAGCTGTCGGCATAATTGATGTCCAGACCCAAGTTGATGCCGTCGTTGCCGGACCCGCCATAAAAGCTGCTGGCATTGAGCTGATTGCCCGCCGAGCTGAACTTGGCCAAAAACAAATCAGAGCCCAAGTCGAAACCCATGCCATCGATGTTGATGGGCACCCCTCCATTAAAACTCGGGTCAAAGGCCCCGGCCGCCATCGGAAGGTTTGGAGAGCCCGTACTGCCCAACACAACCAGACGGCCCTGCGGATCGACCACTAAACTGTGGGGATATTCGTTCTCGTTGCCGCCGTAATAAGTCGAATAGAGCAACTGGCTTCCGTCGGGCGAAAGCTTGCTGATTGCGATGTCGACATCCCCCCCTGCGAAAGCAGTTTGATAGCCGCTCCAGAGCGGATAACCCACGCCGAAGGCAATGCCGGCTCCGTAGATATTGCCCGCATCGTCGTAGGTCGCGGTATACCCCCAGTTGTCGGCCGAGGAACCGCTGAAGGTGCTGAAAACCAGAACGGGATCTATGGTCATCGCTTGGTTTTTGCGGTAGTTCCCCAATTGAATTCCGATATGGCCCTCAGCGGTTTGGCGATACGAGATTTCGACCGGGCGTTTGAGACCCGAAATCTCTTGAAAAGCACCGGGGAGCTCTTCGGTCAGTGAGCCGAATCGCGTGTGTAAACTCAGTTGTTGCGATTCGACAGAAATCGAGTCTAGACCTTCGTAGGTCCATTTGATCACATCGGGATCGGCTCCGGGATCGACTTCAAAATCAAAGACTAAACCCTTATTGTTGCGTTCGATGATCAAGTGAATTCCGGGGTACAAATTTTCGCTCCGCATCCGGGTGGCGGGATAAACATTCGCTTTCCATTTTGTGGAATCTGAACCTCGGAAAAAATGCGTGGGAGAGCGGACAGAATCGAGGGCCACGGCCCGAATGGGCTGGGCACCGACAAAGCGCAAGCTGAATGAATGCGCTCCGCGCTCCGAAATCGATTGTTCAAAAAACCCGTGGGCATCTCCCGAGAGCAAGACCACCTTAAAGCCCGTTTCTTCGACAAAAACGGCTCCCCGATTCAACCGGAGCCTATGGCTAAATTCTCCTTCCCATTGTCCGCGATTGGGTTCAAATTGTGCATTCGATTCGAACGAGGATACACACATCCAAGCCAGCGCGATTCCACAGAGGAATGGCCGGCGAATAAGACGAATGAAAAAGGGCGTAAAACTCACTGTTTCAAAAATAAGCCCCAAATCACGCCCGCACGCCTTGGATTTGTCAGCAGCCCGAGCGAGCTATCCAGAGTTCAGTTCGGTGCGATTGATTTCTGAAGCCGATCAATCGATGCGTCGATCCGGGTTTCAGTCGGTGCTGTTTTCTCAGGGTTTCGGCCCGCTCGGGGAAGTTGCGCAGCAGGGGCTCAAGCGCGCTCGATTGGTCTAATTTTCGATCGAAGGCTCGCTCAAGGACGTAGACATCACCGGGAAAATCGATCGGGGCTTTTTCAAAGACCATCAAATGGGTATTTCTCGAGATCCACCCGCCCTCGGGGAATTGTTCAGACAATCGGGCGTACAAATTCAGTTTGTGGAGGGCGGGCTCGGGGTCGCCGATGTACATGCCTGCCACAATCGAGCCGGCCAGGGGCAGGGGAGCGGACTCTCGGCGGACTAGAGAATCTTCGAGCGACCGAATGCGCCCGGACGGGGATTTCATAAATGCCCGAATCTGAGTGTCTTTTTGATTTTGTGATGAATATCGAATCAGGAGTTCTTTGAGTTCAGAATTCAAGGACCATGCTTCGATGGCTTCAATTCCCGTAGAACCCAAGCGACGAAGCGCCTCGTGAGGGTCGTACATCGGGCTGATTTTCAGGATGATTCGATCGGCCAAGGCCATCCATCGGGCCCATGAAGAAACGGGATCGGGCCGGCTGTCCTCCAAACTCAAGATCTTTTTCTTGCCCGGACGTCGGTCGGGATCGGCATAGATCAATTCAAAGTGTTCGTTTTGAACTGATTCCACATAATCTTCCGCCAGACTTTGAACGACCTCCACTTCGAGTTCGAGCACCTTGAAATTGTGTTTTAGGGCCTCTGACAGAACGGGATTGGCTTCGATCGCCCTTAGCCGCATGCCGCTCATGGCCAAGGCTGCCGAGTCTACGCCCAAACCCGCACACAGGTCGAGCGCTCGGCCGGAAGTTCCCCAGTCTATGGCCGATGCAATGCCCCATGGAGTGCATTGTTCGGCAGAAATGGGATTGGGGCAAATCCACCCGCGTTCAAACCAGTCTAACGGAATTTTCGAGCTGAGTTTCCGCTCGCCCGCCAGCCATACCGACCAAGTAGATTCAGGTTCTCTTCCCGAATATTTTAACAGGAGTTTTTGGGGATTTTCCAATCGATTTTTCCGCCTGAATTCGGAGAATCCACCGAGTTCGAGAGCCGCGCAAAAGCGCTGCAATTCTGCGGTGTGTTCGACTGAGTTCAAGACCTTATACGTCTTCGGTCAACTTTTGAACAATGCGAACCTGTCCGATAAACTCTTTTGCAACAATCCGCGCTAAGGAGTAGAGCGGAACGGCCACCACCATCGAAAGCAAGCCTCCGAGGCTCCCCGCGGCGAGAATCACCAGAAAAATTTCGAGGGGATGGGCCTTGACGCTGTTCGAAAAAATGAGCGGTTGAAAGAGCATATTGTCGAGCATTTGCGCCACGGCAAAGACGGCTCCCGTTTTGACGAGAAGCGGGAAGACATAAGTCGCGAAATCTTGATCCAAGTTTTGAAGCAACACCACCATGAGCCCGATGGCCGCGCCTATGAGCGGTCCGACGTAGGGAACAATGTTCAACATGCCCGCGAAGATTGCGACGAACAACACTTCTTTAAAACCGATGAGCTTGAGACCAACGCCCAACAGGGTGGCATTGATGGTTATTTGAATGAGAAGTCCGATAAAGTAGCGAGACAAGAGATTCTTGGTTTTGGCGGTAATCCGGCTCATCTTTTCCTGGTCCTCATCTTTAAATAAACTAAAGAGCATATTGCGCGCCAGCCCTTGTTCTTTTAGGAAGAAAAACTCAATAAAAGCAATCGAGAACAAGGCGGCAGAAAAACCGCCGAACCAAGCCGTTATTCCCGTAACCAAAGTGCCAATGTCGCTGAAATTGAACAGAGAAAGCACTGAATTTTTGAACTGCTCGGAATCGATATTGATATTGTAATATTCGCTGAACCTCTGTACTGCTTTGATTTGAACTTGAGCATAATTCCAAAGCCCCGCAAAGTCGACAGTGCTCAGTCGAGAGAGTTCTCTGATGAGCCCGGGCAAAATCATCATTGCCACCAGTCCAAAGACGGCGAGCTGGACGGCAATCACCAAGAGGGCTGCGACCGCATCGGGCATTTTAAAATTTCGAAATCTGAGTTTTTTGAGCCAAGCGCAAAGGGGGCTGCCAATAAACGAGAGGATCGCGGCCACGGCAATGTAAATCAGCACGGTGCACAGCAAGTAGGCCAAGTAAACCGCTGCAGCGATGGCCAGCAGGGTGAGCACGGTGCGAACTCCTTGTGTGACTTTAAAAATCGAATGCATACTCACGCTTGATTAAAGACCCGATTTTGGTCATCGAAAACGGGACGAAACAGGTTCTTGGAAGTTGCGATATTTCGAGCTTAAAAGTTCGGCTTCAGGAGATAGCGTCCGTAGAATTCGTCCACAATGGCGCAGACTTCTTCAGAAGTATCCGCCACGTGAAAGAGGTGCAAATCGCCCGGGCTGATGTTGGCGTGCCTCTCTAGCAAAACGTCTTTGAACCAGTCGATCAAGCCACTCCAAAAATTTCGACCGACCAGGATAATGGGGAACCTGCCAATTTTTTCGGTTTGTATTAAAGTGAGTGCTTCGAACAATTCATCGAGGGTGCCAAAGCCTCCGGGCATCACCACAAAACCTTGTGAGTACTTGACAAACATCACTTTGCGAACAAAAAAATAGTCGAACTGAAGATTTTTGTCGCGATCGACATACGGGTTGCTGCCCTGTTCGAAAGGCAATTCGATGTTGAGTCCCACCGAAACGCCTCCACCTTGCTGTGCACCCAGATTGCCCGCTTCCATAATTCCGGGTCCGCCTCCGGTAATAATACCGTAGCCTTTGCGGGTTAAGTCGTGGGCAATGGTTCGCGCCAGTTGGTATTCGGGATGGGTTTCGGGGGTGCGTGCCGAGCCAAAAATCGTGACGCACGGCCCAATGCGCGAGAGGGTATCGTACCCTTGGACAAACTCGCCCATAACCTTAAAAATGCCCCAGGAGTCTGAGGTTTTAATCTCGTTCCAGGTTTTTTGCTCGAAAGCGTATTTCAAGCGGTCGTCTCGTTCATCTGTCATGGAGCGAAAGGTACGCCCTTGCCCGAATCGCATCCAATGGGTCTGCTGCTCTTCTGCTTCGAGGCCATCGTTCTGTTTTGCAAAGGCACAAGGCATTTACCTTCGCCTAGATGAAGCGCTTTTTCTCTTTGAACGCTCGAAGGGGCTGGTTGCGCAGCCTCCGCACATGGGCATTTTTTGCTGTGGCGGCCTTGTTGGTGGTTTCTCTTTATCCCGATCAGCGCTCGTTTCGCTACAGCTACAAGCAAGGATATCGCTGGGAATACCGCGATTTAAAGGCTCCTTTCGATTTTGCGCTCCCCAAAACCGCTTTGGAGCAAGCCCGCGAGCGCGAGGCAATGCAGGCGTCCAGCCCGCTGATTTACAACACCTTAAACGACACCCTTCTCGCAGGTACTCAAGCTAATTTTGATTGGACGCTCGCCCCTTCGTCTAAAATTCCGCCTGCAAACCGACCGCTGCACTTGTTGCGCTCGGGCGACAGGCTCTTGGAATTGGATTTCGAGCGGATGCGGCAAAATCCGGAAAAAGGCGAGGCCGTTCGCCTCATTTGGAACGACAGCCTGAGTTTGGAGCTCGAACGAGAAGCCATCGAGTCTATGGTTCCCGATCAGGGCAAAGTGTCTAAGGGATCTTTGGTGATCGGCAAAGGTGCCACCGTAGATGCCGAGGCTTTCGCAAAGCTCGAAGCGCTCAAGTTGGCCTACCGAGCGGGCGAAATGCAGGGGGGGCTGAGGTGGAACGAGCGCCTCGGATTGCTGTTGCTCACATCGCTTTTGCTCTTCATGCTCTTCCTCTTTCTCAGAAACTTTCGACCGACTCTGCTCGACGACCTTTCTTCTCTTTCGCTCATTTTGTTGATGTGGATTTTCGCAGTCGCTCTTTGTCGAATCAGTTTGATGTTCGGGGTCGATTATTTGCTTCTCGCGCCCATTCCGATTCTGCCCATTGTTCTGAGGGCATTTTTCGACACGCGGCTGGCCTTGTTTGTGCACATGCTCGCGATTCTGTCGGTGGGTCTGATGGCACCCGACGGGCTTTTGTTCGTTTTTCTACACTTTATCGCGGGGTTCTATTCTATTGTTTCAGTGAGCTTTTTGTACCGCAGGGCGCAGTTGTTTTTGTCGCTTTTTAAAGTTTTGGCGATTTATGGATTGGTGTACACAGGGCTATTGCTTTTTAGGGATCAGCCCTGGCAGAGTGTCGAAAGCCGTCCTTTTCTCTATCTCGGTTTGAATTCAGCTTTGGTGCTTCTGGCTTTTCCAATGATTTATGGCTTTGAAAAGCTCTTTGGCTTGGTTTCAGATTTGTCTTTGTTTGAACTGACCGACACGAATTCGCCTTTGCTTCGCGAACTGGCCGAACGGGCTCCCGGCACCTTTCAACATTCGTTGCAAGTGGCCAATTTGTGCGAGGCAGCGACGACCGCCATTCGCGGCAATCCGCTGTTGGCCAGAGCAGGGGCTTTGTATCACGACATTGGAAAGATGAAGAACCCGATGTATTTCATCGAAAACCAAACGACCGGTTTGAATCCGCACGACGAGCTCCGCTTCGAAGAGAGCGCGGCTTTGATTATCGGACACGTCAAGGAGGGGATTCGTTTGGCGCGCAAGCGAAATCTGCCCGAGCGTTTGATTGATTTTATCCGCACACATCACGGCACGTCGACGGTGCAATATTTCTACCGCCAGCATTTGCGCGATTTTCCGGACGAAGCGGTCGATCCTGTCCGCTTTAGCTATCCGGGGCCGAGGCCGTTTTCTAAGGAAACTGCTGTGTTGATGATGGCAGACAGTGTCGAGGCGGCGAGCCGGAGTTTGGTTCAAAAAGACCGCGAATCGACCGATCGTTTGGTCGATGCCATCGTGGCGCATCAAATGGGGGAGGGGCAGCTGGACGAGAGCGATCTGAGTTTGAAAGAGATTGGTATTGTGAAGGATATCTTGAAGCAAAAGCTTGGAGAGGTCTATCATTTTAGGGTGGTCTATCCAACGGCTTGAGCTTTATTCTTTTTTTGTCGACCGTTTTGGGGAATGCGCTATTTTTGCCGTCCGCTTGATGGGGCATCGTCGGCTTTTTGAGCTGGCGAGTTTTTTAAGTGGGCTTTTGGTGAGGTGGGTGAGTGGCTTAAACCAGCAGTTTGCTAAACTGCCGTACGGGAAACCGTACCGGGGGTTCGAATCCCCCCCTCACCGCCGAGAGCGTCTTTTTAGACCCCGTCTGCCCGGCGGGGTTTGTTTTATCGGCGGGGTGTAGCGTAGCCCGGTATCGCGCCTGCTTTGGGAGCAGGAGGCCGTCAGTTCGAATCTGGCCACCCCGACAAACACTGCGCCGCCTCTTGGAGCGCAGCTCCAATCAAAGCCCTCATGCGGTTCGAAAGCAAGCTTGCTTGCATTGAGAAGCGCACAGGGCCTTGAATTTTGGGCCGAAGGCCCAAAATGAGGCGCAGGTTTAGTCCCACCCCTACTCCAGATCGCCGAGCGCGTCCAGCGCTTGGCAATCTGGCCACCCCGACAAACGAGCTCCACCTCACCGTGGTGGGCTGTGATCTGTCGCCCCATAAGAGCTCGGAGGTTGGTGAGGGGTGAGGCACCTTCATCTTGTCGATGGCTCACTTCGTTTTCAAGTTTCAAAACGAAACAAATCAGTCGCTTGACTTCACTTAACCCGCCTTGCGTTCGTCGAGGTAGCGAACGAGAAATTTCATTCGATCGCCCTTGAGCGAAGTATAGAGCCTCATGGCCTCGAACTCAGAGAGCTTGTACAGTCGGATATTCTCGATGTGCAGGGAGTTAAAAGCAGGTGGATCGGGAACAATCCGCGCCTTTGCCGATACCACTCGAAGAATTTGTTGATCGATCAATTCCTGTTTCATCGTCTTCCAGCCGTCTTTTCCGATTCTCAACTTTTTCATCATTCGCTGCTCTCCCAAACCTGAGGACAGAGATTCGATGCACTCGACATATTTGCGCGTCGAGGGCTGAGCAGAGTCAATAAATCGATGAATCAATCGATCGTCGGCGGGGCGATAAAACAAAATAGCCTCGGCATCTGCTCCGTCGCGACCGGCCCGACCAATTTCCTGATAGTAGTGCAAAGGGGAGGCGGGGATCTGAAAATGATAGATAAACCGGATGTCGGGTTTGTCTATTCCCATCCCCAAGGCATTTGTGCACACCACCAGCTTAAACTCCCCCGCAGCCCAACGCGCCTCAATGGATCTTCTCAAATCGCTTCTCATCCCCCCGTGATATGCCACGGCATCGATGCCTGAAGCCCTGAGAAACAAAGCGAGCCGCTCGGTTTCCTTTTGCGTGCCCGCATAGACCAGTCCATTTTCGCCTTTTGAAATCGCTCGACGGACATGCCGCAAAAGCGACTGCTGTTTTTCATCGGAATCTCGGAACGAAAGCACGTCAAGCTTCAGATTCGATCGGGTTAGTGGGCCGCGAAGACACGTGATGGGTCGATCTGCCGAACCCCCGCGAAGTTGTTTGAGAATGTCGCTTTCGGTGCGGTGCGTCGCTGTAGCCGTACAGGCAAATACGGGAATCCCGGGCAGCAAGCTCGACAAGTGTTCAGAGATTCTCCGGTAGGCCGGCCGAAAATCGTGCCCCCAAGTGGAAATGCAATGAGCCTCGTCGACCACGACCAAGCGTACGTCCAGTTTTTTGATCAGGCTCTTCCAACGTCGATCCGAATCTCGTTCGGGCGCGGCGTACAAGAGTTTGATTTGGCCGCTCATCGCAGCTTCAATTACCGCTTGTTGCTCTTCTTCGGTTTGAGTGTAATTCAGATATCCAGCGGGTATTCCCTTGAGCTTCAAACTCCGAACTTGGTCGTGCATCAAGGCGACCAAAGGCGAGAATACCAGTGTAATGCCTGGAAGTTGCACCGCAGCGAATTGGTAGATCAGCGACTTGCCAAAGCCGGTTCTTTCGATGCTGAGCACCCGATCGCCGCGCAAAAGCGCCTCAATGGCCTCCCATTGCCGATCGGCGAAATCCCGAAATCCGAATTGGCGCCGGAGCATTTCGACCGCTTGAAGACGGCTCAGAGGGTGGCTTGCACTTTGAGATCGATGGGCTCGAAGGGGAGTGGGAGGGCTCGGAGGGTGAATGGAATAGTTCATGCGTCAAATGTACTAATAATACTACATATAATACGCACAAATATTTATGGATAATTTTTAGATTTACGTATTTGATAATAAGTTTTTTAAGTATCATTTATCGCTATTCTCTTAAGAATAAACCTTCGTACTCATAAAGTATTGGGTAATAATTCTTACGTATTTTGCCAAGGTGGGACCACTTCTGTAAGAATCTCAGCTCCTCTGCCTGATGTAGCTACCCAGGTGAACCGATTGATTACCGGTACGTTGGTCTGAAAAAAAGCGCTCTATGGCAAAGGTGGACGAACTAAAGGCCATCTGATTCCAAGGAACTTCGGCCTCTTTGAAAAGCGCTATCTCAGTGCTTTCGGGGGTTAAGTGCCAAACGGGT
>JBGSOF010000007.1:0-92326 GCA_041739275.1 Schleiferiaceae bacterium
CGATACAATTTGCGCGAGAATAGTAATTTGGCTCACGGAGCGGTGCTTTTGCTTTTTTCGTCATTAGCAAAATAGGGGAACCTCCCCAAAAATCACCGCTCCTTTTTTTGGCTACTGAAAATCGTTTTGGACGGATGTGAAATTTGGACAATAATACAAAGGAATATACTTCCCTTTCGGATGAGTATATGACACATTCATAACCTTTGCTACACACCAGAGCTAAAAGGAAATTCTCTTTAAGGCTTTGTCAGTCCTTGACTACGGATGGGCCTTCTCAGTCCTTCCAACACCCACCCCATCACCACCAACAACCCGCAGCCCAGCACATTATACCATAAATACTCCATTGCCACGCGTTCGTGTCCAGGCCATTTGTAGACCTGGCTGAAGTGCACGAGCAAGACGACGGCTTCGGCAGTAAGCGCGGCGTAAAATGCAGACCTCCCGCCCACTTTCGGAATAAAGAACGCCAGCACAAAAATGCCGAGTATGGTTCCGTAAAAAAGCGAACCCAAGACGTTGACCATTTCGATCAGGTTGTCGAACAGCCGCGCTGAGAATGCGAAAATCAAGGCGATGGCTCCCCAAAGCGCCGTGGCCAGACGAGCCGTAATCATCCCGCGACGCCCTGTCGAATCGGTCTTTCGACCTCGAAGGCGATCGTAAAAATCGATGACGGTGCACGAGGCCAATGCGCTGAGTTCAGCCGAAGTCGAAGACATGGCCGCACTGAGAATCACCGCGAGCAAAAGGCCGATCAAACCGTGTGGCAAATAGTTGAGGACATAATATAAAAACACATAATTCGTGTCTTTGACGCTTTGTCCCGGCAGCGCTTTATCAATCATGGCGCGAACTTCTTCGCGGATCATCGACTCTCGTTCGCCACAGAGCTCGAGCCCCTCAGAGGCCATGTTTCGAGCATAGGGATCTCCTCTTCTCAAGGCCGAAACATAATCGTCTCTGACCATTTGAGTGATGTTAAAATTTCGGTCGAATTCCGACTCTGCAAACGCCAATTCCTCGGCCATTTCGGTGTTTCGAAGAGACTCGAGCGCCGCAGTGTTGAAGTGAATCGGCGGACGCTCGTTCAAGAACCATAAATAGACCAAAACGCCGATGAATAAAATCAAAAATTGCATCGGGATTTTTATCAACGCATTGAACATCAAACCCATTCGGCTTTGTTTCAGAGAAGATCCTCCCAGATAGCGCTGCACTTGGCTTTGATCGGTCCCGAAATACGAGAGCGATAAAAAGAGGCCCCCGAGCAAGCCAGACCACAAGGTGTATCGCTCGTTGAAATTCCATCGGGCGTCAATGGCTTCCAGTCTGCCCGATCGACCGGCCAAAGACAACAGCTCACCAAAAGAATATTCAAGTGCGAGCGAACGATAGAGCAGAACACCGGCCAAAGCCATCCCCATGAGAATAATCGCCATTTGACTCTTTTGCGTCATGCTCACCGCACGGGCTCCCCCTCCTACCGTATAAAAAATAACAAAGCCCCCCGTGAGCAAAATAGTGAGATTTAAATCCCACCGAAGAACCGTACTCAAGATGATGGCTGGAGCGTAAATCGTCAAACCCGCGGCCAACCCTCTTTGAATCAAAAACAGACCCGAAGTGAACAAACGCATCCTGAGATCGAAGCGCTTTTCGAGAAATTCATAGGCCGTAAAAACTCCTGATTTATAATATATCGGCAAAAAAAATGCCGAGATCAACACCAGAGCAATCGGCAAGCCCAAATAGAACTGAATAAAGCGCAAACCCGATTCGTACCCTAAACCCGGGGCGCTCAAAAACGTAATCGCGCTTGCCTGAGTCGCCATAACCGAAAGCCCAATGGTAAACCACCCCAATTCCTGACTGCTTTTCCAGTAGGCCGTGGCATTTTTTGCGCGCCGAATTTGATACAAACCCACAGCCAAGACCCCGAGGAGGGTGGCCATGAGCACGGCGAGGTCGAGCAGATTCACGTTTGAGAATAAAAGAGGGAGAGGAGGTACATTCCGAGGATTTCAGCAAACAACACAAAGAGAACCAGAGAGTAAAACTCGTTCCAGTTGCGCAGTTTGAAAAAGCGACGCTTAGAGCTCACTACACAACAAATTGGCCATCAAGCGACAGGCTCCCGGAACGCCTTCGGGCAATTGTCGAAAAAAAGAAATGCCGGTGTAGACAAATACCCCTTTGCCGTAGGGTCTCAGCAATAAGCCACCCAAGCGCGGCGGCTCGCCCGGGTCTTGCCAACTGATCAGGGCTTGATAATCGCGATCCCATTCAGACGCAAAATAGAGCCCGCGCTCTTGCACCCAGTTTTCAAAATCGAGCGAACCAATTGCATTGGGTTGATTCAAAAAAGGATGCCGAGGGTCGACCAGACGCGGAGTCGCAGTTTCGACACTCACCCGGTCTCTGCCGATAGACATCGAGGCTTCGGGGCCGATTTTAGCTTGTTTTAGGTCGCTTCCGTTGGTGTTGTACTGAACCAAATAAGTGCCCCCGTTGCGGACATATTCCATCAAGCGAGATTCATTTTCAACCAAGGCATCTCGGGTATTATACGCTCGAATGCCCGCCACAATCGCTGAGAATTGCGAGAGATCTGCCTGTGCGAGCTGCTCGTCTGTCAATACTTCTACCCGGAAACCCAGCAAACCCAGAGCTTCGGCCACCTCGTCTCCCGCACCTTCGACATAGCCCACGGTGCCCTTGCATGTTTCGAGTTCAAAAGACCGCAGCCCAAGTCGAGCGGGACGAAAAATGTACTGAAACGGGATGTGCGGATAGTCGATCGAAGATTCGGATAAAACCTTGTCCCCCGTGGGGTCCCAAAAGGCGGTGAGTTCTGCCCCGGCATCGGACGAGGCCACTCCCGCGAGGGGCTTTAAGCGAATAGTGAAGCGCTGAATCGAACCCGCTCGATCGGAATCTACAGGTACAAAGGCCGGGTTCACACTCCAGCCTTCCGGGACTTTAAATCGCAAATTGCCGTGAAATGAAGCACTTCGGCAAAGCACCTCGATCGGAAGTTCAACTTCTTGCCCCCCGCTGTACACAAAACTTCGATCGAAGGAGAGGGTTGCTGCGGGGGTTACTGCCAAGGGCTTCGAGCGTTCACCTTCGACTCGATCGGTCCATCGATATACCGCAGGGCTGTGAATTTCAAATACTTCTAACCCGTATCTAAATCGAAAAACAGCTTGAACCGAGGCCGGGTCGATGGCGCGAACCCGGGTGGTCGCCGGTCTTCGAAACAGCCGTCCATCGGGCATTTCAAGCCAGCTTGGGCTGTTTAACTCACCATTGACGGCCATGCGCAAAGTGTCGGTCCACGTTTGATTCGCTTCGAGCATTTGATTCGGATTTGTGCTCTTTCCGAGCAATTGAACCGTTTCTAACTGCAAATCAATTTTTTGCCGGAGCATGGCGGTCATGGTGAATTTCGCCTTCTCGCCCCAAACCACTTCCGAGCTTTCGCAGCTCAACTCGGTGTACAATCCGCAGATTCCCGCGGCCAGAAGGTCTGCGCGGTATCTGAGCTCGGGGGGGAGTTGGGCTTTGATCTCAAAAACCAACTTGAGTGCGTTTTCGGTCTGCCCCAAACGAACAGAACGCTCCAGATCGACGAGCATTCGGTCTGACGTCAAGGAGGTTTGAGATCGTTCCAAGGCATTTCGGAACTCTTGCTTTCCTTTTTTGAAGATCAAATACTCCTTCATGGCGCCTCGGGTAAGCGGGATCCCGAATCCTTGGCTCTTGTGCATACTCCGGCTCATCGAGGCCAATTCGTTGCAACTTCTCCCGCTCAAAGGATCGAATGTTCCGACTTCGAGCTCGAGCACCTCATTGGGTCGGCTTTTGGCTTGTTCAGCTAGGGTCTTATCCCACCAAGGGCTGTTGTTCCAGTACAATCCTGTAGCTGAATGAGGGCTCAAACCGACGAGTTGCTCGGGAAATGCGTCGGGATTGGAGGCCAGGTCGAAAGCTTCTTCGGCCAACAGCGCGCTGGCGGTGTGGTGTCCATGCCCCCCCCTGCCGTCGGTCGGAAAACGCGTAATGATAAAATCGGGCTTAAAGGTTCGGATGACGCGGACCACATCGGAGAGCACAGAGTCTTTTCCCCAGTACTCAAGGCTTTCTTCGGGATTTTTTGAGTACCCAAAATCGATGGCACGGGTAAAAAACTGAACCCCGCCGTCGATTTTTCGCGCTTCGGCCAGTTCGAAACTCCTGATGACGCCCAAGTCGTATCCGAGCTCGGGCCCGATGAGATTTTGCCCCCCGTCTCCGCGCGTCAGCGACAAATAAGCCACCTCGACAGACTCTCCCTTGCTGAGCCACGAAATAAGACGCGTGTTTTCGTCGTCGGGATGGGCGGCAATGTGAAGAATCTTAAGCGCAGGGCGCAACTTGCGAACTAAGGCGATTTGCTCGTCCAAACTCTTGGGAACCTCCTCGGTTTGCGCATGTGTACGCTCGGAAAGACACGAGAGAAGGAGTGCGAGGGCCAGAAAAATTCGATTCAT
This sequence comes from Schleiferiaceae bacterium, assembly GCA_041739275.1. Classification (GTDB taxonomy): domain Bacteria; phylum Bacteroidota; class Bacteroidia; order Flavobacteriales; family Schleiferiaceae; genus WGMI01. The sequence continues at coordinate 4,539 of JBGSOF010000007.1, forward strand.
AAGGGCTTAAAGTTAAGGCCGAGAGCGAGCATTCGAGCGGCAGAAACAGCGGCTTGGGTGTTCGTGAATACAGATCATTCCGAGGAGAGTCAATGTTCCTGTGGAGTCAAAAGTTCAACCTTGAGGGTACAGATCGGCTTGAAAATGACCGAGGGTCTTGATCTTTCGCCCCTGCTGGGCTCGGATATTTGCAATTCGTTCAAATGAGTTGTTGTGGGATAGTTCGCCTGTTCAGGTGGAGTAGGGCGCAAGCCGTTGCGGCGCCTCGGCATCGCTCGAAACGCGACTAATGAGGTATTCGAAGTCTCGATCTACGGTCGGGTCGCAGATAAACAATTAATCAATTGATATTGAAGCATTTGAATGAATATTTTCAGATTGATGGCGATCACTGCTCTGCGTGTGCCCAAAGCTTGGGCAAGATTTTGAAGCCGAAGAACAACTGAATAGTCCCCTTAAATTTCCGCAGCCTCCGTTCTTTGCAATCCCATGCTGAAAGAAAAAGTCCTGTTCATGCACATCCCAAAAACGGCCGGAACCAGCCTGGGCTTGATTCTGAATCGGCACTATCGATCGCGCTTGCTCAAGGTGTACGAACCCGAAGAGGTTCGCCACGGAATCGCCCCCAAAGACGCGATCGCCTGTCTGGGTCATTTTCGATTTGGATTTCATCAAAAAATTGGTTGGGACAAGGGAGCTTCTTATGTCGCATTGATACGCGAACCCTCCGAACATGCATGGAGTCATTTTCATTATTTAAAAAAGCAACAAAAGATCGATGCGTCGCTCTCTTTTTCTGAATTCTTGAATCAGGCGTATGGGTATAATTTTCAGCTGCGCTTTGTGTCTGGAGTCGAAGACATCCGCGGACGCGAAGAGGACGTGCTCCAAAACTGTTTGAAGCATCTTGAAACGAATTTTTTGATGATCGCGCCCACCGAGCACTTTGACGAGGCACTGCTCCTCTTGAAGCCACTCCTGGGCTGGAAGGCTATTTCTGTTTATCACCGCTTGAACGAGCAAAAAGGCAAACCTCGCATGAGCGACGAAGAACGCGCCTTATGCCGTGAGATTCTCGCCCCTGAACATCGACTGTACGAAGAAGTTCAAAGGCAGTTCGAGACGCGTTGGAATGCCTTGCCGAACAATGCTTTGAAACTCCGATTCTTTCGAATAATGCGGTGGACGTACGATCGATTCGACCCGCTTTACTTAAGGCTCAAACGCTTTTTCGCTTCGTAGTTTTCGTAGCCCCATCGGACCAAAAGCATCATAGCCATGCCGTAAAAGGCATCTTCGAAGGGGATGCTCAAGATGCGCTTGTTGAGGTGGTGGTCGGCATTGTACCACACCACCGGCTCGTCGAGGCCGGTACCCGTCAACACTCCGTTAATCAACATAAACGGGATGAGTACCCAAGCGTACCCCCGAATAAAACGGCCCAACCAAGGCGCTTTAATGCCATAGTGAATCCAGGCCATGCTCAGCCCGAGCAAACCCATAGCGAAAACGGTATACCATCGACCAAAATTCAATACGGCCAGACCGAGTGGAAACCAAACGAGAAAAGGTGCGAGCTTTTGAGCAACCCAGGCCGGTGGTTCGGAAGGGATAAAATAATCGACCACTTCTTGCACAAACAGGCTGGCAAAGGGAACAAAAATGAAAAAACTCACTTCTTCGATGGGCAACTCATAAAGTTTGGCACCGAGTACGTAGCGATCGTTAAAGCCCCAAAACCCCCAATGGGTAAAAAGAGCGTCCCAAACCACAAAAAAGAGAAACACGGGCGCGATGGCCTTTGCGAGCGAGTCGAAGCTCCGGTAATATTGAATACGGCCTTCGAAGCTGCGGCTGAGCGGCCCCAAAAGCGTAAAAAGCATTAAGCCCGCATAAACCCAATGTTCGTTCATGAAGTGGCTTTGCGAGAGTGCTCGATCTCGGCCTTGAGATATCGCGGATGGATGATCAACATCCCAAAGCTTTCGCCCTGTTCTTTTCCGAGGTGCTTGTGATGCATCTTGTGCGCCCTCAACACCGCTCTGAAATACAAATTATCGGTCTTTTTCCACCACGAGAACCTCCGGTGAATAAACACCTCGTGCACGGCAAAATAGGCCAAGCCATAAGCCGCAATGCCAAAGCCGATGGCCACTGCCCAAGGCCTGTCGTACATCATCCCGAGCATAATGCCCAACCAACTCGGGATGGCGAAAATCAAGAAAAAGAGATCGTTTTTCTCGAAGAACCCCGGGGTTTTTACGTGGTGATCTCGATGCACCGACCACAGAAAACCGTGCATCACGTATTTGTGCGCCGCCCAGGCCACAAATTCCATGGCGAGGAATGTCAAGAGAAACAAAGCAATCCAGCCGAGTGTATTCATGCGAAGACGTTGAGAAGAACAAAGAAAACAAGTTGAATTGGAAACACCATCCGAGCGCTTTGGTTCGGTTCTACAGGCCACAGCTTGAGAAGAACAAACTGCAAAAGAACTGCTGCACCCAGCCAGCCGAGGTAGTTTTGCAGCGGCGCCCGGCCTTCGTCCCAATACCAATAATCGAGCTTCGGGGCCATCGGTTCGATCCACACATCGAGAAAAACCATGAGCGCGGAAGAGGCCAACACGAAAAAAAAGGTTTGATAGGAAGAGGGGCGAAATCTGACCCACTGTCTCGCAGAAATGGCGACCACAAACCAGTTTAGCCCTATCGACCAAGGCACTCCCCCGCTCTTTGGGCCCAAGGCGTCCCCGTAGCGATAAAATCCGAAGGGCCAGCCCGAATGCACCCCGATCCACTCAACGGCAAAACCGTACATCAAGCAAAGCGCCAAGGCCGAGAAACCCGCCCTTTTTTGAGCAGATTCGCGGGGAATCATCAATACAGAGACAATCGCCAAGTGTATCGGTGTGCTCTTCAACACTAAAGCCCGCAGCGGTTCGCCGAGAAACAACACCGAGACCAGGCCGATGGCATGCAAAACAAGCAGCCAGAATATTCGATTTGAAAGAAGCTCTAGGGGTCGTTTAACGAACATCTGCGGCAATGTGATCGGTCGCAATCTTGGCCGAGAGCAAGCAGAGCGGGATTCCCCCGCCGGGGTGAACGCTTCCGCCACAGAAATAGAGATTTTCGATTCGGCTGCCTTTATTCGGATGTCGTAAGAAAGCCGAAAAGAGATCGTTGCTGGCCGTTCCGTACAGGGCGCCTCGATGGGATCGAGTCCATTCTTCGATTTGAACGGGATTGACTATTTCCTCAAATTCGATCAGATCCTCGATCGACCGACCCAATACTCGCGAAAGTCGTTCGACGACTCGAGAGCGCAAAATCTCTACCTCGCGCGCCCAATTTTGACCATAGCTCGCGGGGCTATTCACCATGACAAACCAATTCTCGCAGTTATTAGGTGCGTCACCGGGCTCGTATTTGGAGCCGATGTTGACGTAAACCGTCGGATCGTTTCCGAGCTCTTTTCGCTCGAAAATGGAGTCGAATTCCGATCTATAATCGTTCGAAAAAAAGATGTTGTGCAAGCCGAGTTCGTCGAAATGCGCGTTGATTCCCCAATAAAAGATGACTGCCGAAGAACTTCTCTCGGCGCGTTCGATGCGCTTCGGAAGGTCGAAATCAGGCAAGAGCCGGGCGTAGGTGGTGTACACATCGGCATTGCTCAAGACCAAATCAAAATCCAATCGATCGCCTCTTTCGAGGATCAAGGCTGTGGCCCTGCGCTTTTCGGTTTCGATCTGCGCGACCGGGGTGTTGAAATGAAAGATGACCCCCAGATCGACTGCCAGACGATGAAGTGCCTTGGGTATGGAATGCATTCCCCCCAGAGGTAAAAATGTACCGATTCCGTGTTCGAGATGCGGAATAATTTGCATCACCGAGGGTGTTCGATAGGGGTTTGAACCGTTGTAGGTCGCGAACCGATCGAAAAGTTGAACCGTCTTGGGGTTGCGAAATCTCTTTTGGTTGGTGCGGTGAAGGCTCAAATCCCAGCGAACAGAGCCCAAAGCGCCGAATGCTTTGAAGACTTCGGGCGATAGATACGTGCTGATTTTATGCAGGGAACGCTCGAGAAAGAGCGGGCGCGTTTGCTCGTAAAGCCGTCGACTTTGCTCGAGATATGAAGCGACTGCACCGCGGTCTTCGCCCAAGACCCGAGCCACTTCCGCATCGAAATCTTCGATCGAAGCAGAGGCCGTAAGCCGTGTTTGATCGTCCCAAAAATACCGACATGCTTCGGGTATGGTTTGATAGCCGAAATACGGACCCATATCGCATTCGGCGAGCTCAAAAAGCTCTTCGACCAAACGCGGCATGGTGAACAGCGAAGGCCCTTTGTCAAAGCGATAACCCCCGCCCTCAATGGAATCTAATTTGCCCCCGGGTCCGGGCAATGCTTCGAAAACTTCAACTTCAAGCCCCTGCACGGCCAACCTGATCGAGGCCGCCAAACCACCGATTCCCGAGCCAACGATTCCAATTCTTTTCACTGTGCAAAGAACGCACAGCCCTTTGCAAAGGTTTGATGAAAACAAAGTCCGTTTTATCGGCGTTTTCAAGTGGTTCATGCAAAACTTTGGAAGAAAAGAGGCCACTCATCGCGATTTCGATCGTCGTCCCGCTGCTGCTCTTTCTGCTGGCTCTGGCTTTTCCGCCGAGTGCAGCCGAAAAAGCAGGTCGAGTCAAACCCTGTTTTAAGAGCATCGAGAGCAACCGCATTCGCTTTGTCAACGTACGCAGCATTCAGTATGCCAGCGAAGTTCTGGAAGCTCAAAACACCCTTTACAGACATCGAGCTTTTGAAGCGAAAGGCACGAGCATCGTTCCGGTCATCGTCCATTCGCTGTTTCGCGAGGAAGTCTACATCCGATTTGAAAGCAAGACAAGGGAGGCGGTTCTCGAGTGCGGCCAACTTTCGTTGGATCCGGACACGGGCGATGCGGGAGTTCATTGGAAGGCCGCCTATCGATTGCTCCGATACCTCGAAGACGAAGAAGCTGAGCTTTTCATTCGCACAAACAAAGGAGGCGAATCGAGCCTGGTCAGCTCGGACGAACGCAAGGCCTTTGTGCGCACTCTGGAAGATTACTTTCGCTGGACCGAGCTCAACGAATGCCCTTGAAACCCAAAGAGACGTCGATCGATCGCCCGAGTGCTTGGGATATCGCCTTGCGAGAATTCTTGATTCACTTGATGATTGAGCGCAATCTGAGTCCAAATACCCTTGAGGCATATTCGAGCGATTTGAACACCCTGGCCAATTTCGCACAAGATCGAGCGCTCGAGCCCAAATCTCTGGACCGAAACTCCATTCAGGCGTGGAGTTCGAGTCTGGTGGAATCGGGTTTGAGTCCGAGGTCCATGGCGCGAAGCTTGAGCGCCTGCAGAAGCTTTTTCGAATTTTTGATATTGTCGGGGCAACTGAGTTCAAATCCCGCCAAGGACATTCCGACTCCAACCTTGGGGCGCAAACTGCCCGTGGTGCTGAGTGTCTCTGAAATCGACGCGCTATCAAACGCCGTCAATTTAGCTGCGCACGGGGGGCATCGCGATAAAGCAATGCTTGAGACTTTGTACGGTTGCGGCTTGAGGGTGAGTGAGTTATTAACCATTCAACTTCAAGATATTTTCGAGGCCGAAGGCATACTTCGGGTGGTGGGCAAAGGCGACAAACAACGGCTGGTGCCCATTGGAGAAAGCACTTTGCACTGGATTCGCCTCTACAGAGACCAAGTGCGGCCCACCGAAAAGATCGATGACGCCCATCGCAGTGTGCTCTTTCTCAATCGACAGGGAAAGCGATTGAGCCGGGTTTGGATTTTTAGAATGCTCAGGACACTCTCCGCTCGCGTGGGAATTGACAAGCCTATTGGCCCGCACACGCTTCGGCATTCCTACGCCACTCATTTGGTTCAGAACGGAGCCGATCTCCGGGCAGTGCAAGAGTTGCTCGGACACGCGAGCATTTCGACGACAGAGCTTTATGCACACCTCGATCGGGGAAGAATCCGCAGCGCTCTGCTCAAGTTTCATCCGCGCATCCGGCAGAGTTAAAGCGAACCTTCCTTTTCCCTGCGCCTCTGATTCCAGAACGCGGGAATGAGCAGCATCATCAAAACCGGATTGAACACCAGCCTGTGCAAGTGGCTTAGCATGGAGCTAAACCCCTCGGGACGACTCAGATAGAGGCCGAAGTACACGGGTAAGAGAACGAACATTCCAAACCCGAATACGCCCAAGGCGAATCGAGTGTAGCGCGGCTCCTTGAAAATGCCGTGAATGAGGGCAAGGGCAAACCCATCGTTGAGCAGATAGCGAAAGCTCTTGTTGACGATGAATTCGATCGGGGGGCCGCGATAGTAATCGGTGCCGTGGTAGGGCATTTTCCAAGAACCTGTTCCAAACAAGGCGTTGTAGACATTCAAATGCTCCTGAAACAAATAGGCAAACAACAAACCGATGGAGCCGAATCCGATCCAGAGAAGGCTTGTTCGATCGAGCTTATGCATCCTTTTTCTTGCGATTCAATATGCCCTGAACCCAAACAAACCACAAGGCAAAAACCGCGGCGTAGATCACGGCCGTAAAGCCGTATTTGTGGAAGAAATGAAAGTGCTTTCCGCCGAAATCGACGTTCAGAATGGCGAGAAACAATATGCGTCCGAGGTTGGCGAGATGGATAAAAACCAAGCCCGTGGGCACAAACCAAGCTGCTTGCCGCGCATTGCCGCCAAATGCGAGCACGAAAGCCACGAATAAAATCATAATGCTCAAGCCATTGCACCCCTCCTCTACCCCAACCCCGATCAAGCCGTTCAAATGAATGCTGTCGTAGGTCTGCTCCTCAGCCGCCGGGTAGATGAGGTGGTCGTCGAGCTTGACGTCGGTTTCGTAGCCCATCCAACCCGCGATACGGGTAACTTCAAACACGATTTCTCGCGTAAACGGATCGGTCCGAGGCGGGTTGAGTGTATCGTAATGGGCAATGTACTGTCCGTATACCCAACTCAGGACAAAATAAACCGCAAAAAAGCGGAGCAAGAAGAAGAGTGTTGGTTTGAGGTCCTGAGTCATTAAAAATCGAAGTAACGGTTGAATAATGCCGTGCGCAAGCCGAATCCAAAAGCTAGATCATTTGAATTTTCAAATTTTCCGGGCAACGGATGATCGTAACTCAAGCTGCGCCAAGTGCCCCAAATTTCGAGCCTCAGACGCATGGGTGGATTGACGACCCAATGAGCTCGGGCATCGACAAAATGAAGACTCGAAGCCAGATCTTGGGCAATGAAATGTCCGTCGTCGGTAGGTCGTTCGGTATACGAAACATAGACATCGCGACCGTAATAACCCCCGATGCTGTCGTTGCCCTGCCTGCCGTAATGATATCGCAACGAGGCCCCATAGCGAACGCGATCATAGGCTAATTCAGCGACGATTTCCCGAAAATTCCCTCCCCAAGGGTGGGCGAGCGGCTGTCCGTAGTGCGCGTGATTCGAAAGCACTTCTTTGTGCGAGTAGGTGTACGGTCGAACCGAGTTGTATTCGAGCCTTAAAAAACCACCCTCCCAGCCGAAGGGTGCATACCATTTACTGCCGAGTTGCCATCCAAATTTATTCTTCCACGAACCTTTTGCGGCCGCGATGTCTTTAGTGCTGAGCTCATCGAAAAGAAATTGGCCGTACATCGTCCACTGGGGCTTTACTCGATAGGAACTCGAAAAGCCTACCAGTGAATTGCCGCCCCTCGAACCGCGGGCGAATTCAATGGCGTTGTAAAAGATGACCGGGTTTACAAAATCGATGTCAAACCCTCTTTGCAATACCGAATCGCCCCAAATGACCGCTTCAAATAATCCGAAATTGAGGCGATCGTTCAGGTCAAAACTGAGATAATGCATGGCGGTATACTTGCGCTTATAGACCCCGTCGACAGCGACTTCGGGGCGCAAATCGGTCATCCAATTGTAGAGATTGACATATTTAATTTTCCAAACGGTGGTTTCTACGCGCAAATGAGGGTAATTAAACGCTGCGTCAGAGAGGAATAAAGAGCGATATCCTTCTCCAAAAAAATTGCGCCCGTGCCCGAACGAAAAGTTGAAATACTTGCTGGGGGTATAACTCAACATTCCCGTGGCGATGTTAAAATCGGCCGCTTGGGTGCCAAAAGGCCTCGCGATTCCATTTCCCGGAACGATTCCGTTGGTGTCGATGCTTTGACGCACCCATTCGGGAAAAAGTGCCTGACTTTCTAACCAACTGCTCTGAAAACTGATTTGTCGACCGATTCGAGCTTCGATCAAAATGCCTCGAGTATTTGTCCAAAGCGATTGCCCCGATTGACGTCCGAGTTGAAGATCGACGACGGGGTCGAGGCTGAGGTCAAAATCAGGGGTGCGAATCTCGACGAGGCGTTCGTTGAAGAGTTTGCGACCGAGCCAAGTTTGCGTAAATCGCCCTTTAATCGGGGCCGAATAAAGCAGGCTATCGGCGGAAAACAGAGTGTCTGTGTGTGCTTTTCGCCAGGGCTTAATAGCCGAATGCACCAAGCTGCCCTGCGAAATGAGCTCAGGGGCGAACAGGCGCTCTTCTTCAAAAGACAATCGGTGAAACTCGTATTGAGCGGACAGACGAATTGTACCGATGAGGAGGGCAAAACAAACCGACCCAAGCCTCAAATGAATCATTCGTTGACTACGGCCTTTTTCAAATCAAGGGTCGCAAAAACACTGTTGTTGCTCACAAATTCAGGGACGAGATTCTTCATCACGGCCACGAGCGCAAAATTATCTTCGGTCGAGGCCAATGTGTTCGCGAGTTGGTTGATCGAAAATTCGATGTGTTCAGGGTCCGCGGGACGGGTGTTGGCAATGAGAATTTTTGGGTGGTGCGTTTGCTTGGTATTCTCTTTGGTGGCGAGGAGTTCTTCGTAGAGTTTTTCGCCCGGACGCAGCCCGGTGTACGTAATTTCTATGTCCTTGCCCTCTTCGAGCCCCGAAAGCTTGATCATCTTTTTGGCCAAGTCTCGTATCAAAACGCTCTGCCCCATATCAAAGACAAAAATCTCCCCCCCTTTGCCCATGGCTCCCGCTTCGAGCACCAAATTGCAGGCCTCGGGAATGGTCATAAAGTAGCGGGTGATGTCGGGATGGGTAATGGTGATGGGGCCACCTTTGTCGATTTGCTTTTTGAACAGTGGAATGACAGAGCCGTTTGAACCGAGAACATTTCCAAAGCGCGTGGTGATAAACTGCGTTTTGCACCGCGGTTTGAGATGCCTGCTCTGGGTGTAGAGCTCGGCGATGCGCTTCGAAGCACCCATCACATTGGTGGGATTGACGGCTTTATCGGTGGAAACCATCACGAACTTCTCCACTCTAAATTCGATGCTCAGGTCTGCTACGGTTCTGGTTCCCAGAATATTCACCTTAATGGCTTCGTAAGGATTGTCCTCCATCATCGGTACGTGCTTGTAAGCGGCCGCGTGGAAAACGATTTCGGGTTGAAGCACTCGGAACAACTTGCGCATTCTGAGCGGATCAGATACGCTGCCAATCACGAATTCAGCAATGGGGAAGAGTTCGGGAAGATTGGTCTTGAGATCCATTTCGATCTCGTATAAAGGGCTTTCAGCTTGATCGAGCAAAATGACTCGCTTTGGGCTGTAATGCAACACCTGCCGAGCGATTTCGCTTCCGATGGAACCCGCAGATCCCGTGACCAAGATTATTTTGCCCCTCAAGGCTTCGGCAACATGGGCATTGTCCAAACGAATGGGCTCCCTCTGCAGCAAATCCTCGATGTTGACCGCTTTAATTTGACGGGTGCTGAGTTCGCCGTGAATCCACTTTTCGATGGGCGGAACCACTTTGGTTCTCAGATTGAATTCAAGACTTTTCTCAATAATTTCAGTTTTGCGGGCGGGTGTGAGTTTCTGTATGCTCAGAATGATTTGAGAGACGGAGTGTTTCTCAATAAAATCGGGCTGAAAGACTCGGTCGGGAGCATAGACGGGAACCCCTTCGAGGGTTTTCCCTTGCTTGTACGGATTGTCGTCGATAAATCCGATGATTTGATACTTTTTATCCGACTCGTTTTCGAGGGTTTGCTTGGTGACCAATCCCGAAGAACCGGCGCCGTAAATGAGAATGGGTTTGCGACCGGGCAACTGACTCTGCGTCAACCTTTGATAGACCCCCCTGACCACAAATCGAGTTCCCAGCAAAAAGAACAAAACCATTAAAAAGTGTACGATAATGACCGACCTCGGTATGTAGAGCGAGAGATCCGGCCGGCCGATCAGATAGACAAGTGCACTGAGCAGCAATAAAATGAGGACGGCGATAAAACTGGCCTTGAGGATGCGGTAAGCATCGGTAATGGAGGTGTGCCGGATGATGCCCGAATAGGAGCCCGAAATCACAAAACCCACGAGATAGGCCGCGCCCGCCACGATGGCCTGCATCTGGATATCCAGTATGAGCTGAGGGGTCAGCGCAAAATTATTCACCAACAAGCCTGCGAAGCCGAAGGCTACACAAACCACTACAAAGTCCATGGCGAGGATCAACCAACGCGAAACGAACTTCTCCGAGTAGGCATCCAAAAGGCGCTTGAGCATCGGAATATGGGTCCTAAGATTGCTCAAATTTAGTCGAACAAACTGAAGTTACCGCCTGCCCGGGCACAAGGTTTTTATTTGTCTGAATCTCATTTTCGTGCGAAACAAGTGAAAGCTCTGAACTAAAGTCCCTCATATTCAAATAAAATAGGAGCTATGAACCTTTGCTCTTTTTTTGTGTTTTTTTCATACTTTTGCTTCTCATTTGTTTCATCAATTCAAACCAAAATGGCCGAGACACTCACCCCTGCCGCTATCGCGAAGAAAATCAAAGAGAATTTGAGCAACCGCGGAAACCTTAAGTCGGTTTTCGGAGCTCAGTTCCTTTCGAAGTTCGAAGTGGACGAACTCGAAATGCTGATGAATTCCATCCGCAAAGAAATGGAAGGTCGCAAAGAGGCCGAGATCGAGCGCTATCGCGAACTTCTCCACGGCATGGGCTACGATGTGGTGAAGAAGTAAATCACTTCACTTTCGCAAAGACCGTCTTTCGACTCGAAGGGCGGTTTTTTTTTTGCTCCGACCCTTGACTTTTCGAACTATTCGAAGTCTCCGATTCCCCTTCTTCGCTCCACTTTCGCATCTTTTAAGATCGATGCTTTTGCATTGAATCCAATCGAATAGCTCCGCTGATAACCAAAAGGCACCCAGAGCACGCGAAGTTGCCAGCAGTGCAAGTCGCGATCGATTGAGATCGAAGTCTGCGTTATTTGCTTTCGCTCGAGGTCATAACCTGAATCAAAAGACATTCTCCAGGCCTCGGTGAGTTGAAAGTCTCCGTTAAACCTCATGCTGCGCGTCAGATTGGTGTTCAGGCCATTTTTGGAAATCCGCTGGTTATAGCTTACCCGGGCGTTCCATGGCAACGCAAAATCCATAAATCCATTGATGCCGTAATAATCGAAATTCCCCTGTTCGAGCCCGAGCCCTTGGGCATCGGCCGGGTTTGCGGCCTGAGATTTTTGTGTGGGCGATTTTCCGCTCAAGATGGCGTCGTTCAGTTTAATGTCTACGTTGAAAGACGACCCCGTGTTTCTGAGCCACACTCCATTGACTTCTCGAGCCGATCGATTCACCCTTTGCCCGTTCAAATCGACTCCATAAAAGTCGAAGGTGGCATTGAACTGAAAGCCGATGAGTTCTTTGAGAATTCGGGTACGGGCGTTCAAGCTGAGCGGTGCCCACGCAAAGGAAGTGGCCGCCGCGTTGTACGAAGTATTCAATCCAAAGCCCTCGAGCAATTTAATCTTGGCCGAGCCCGTAGAATCGCGCTTGCTGCGCACTTTCATCTCGAGTGTATTGTCGATACCAAAACCGACATTGGCTTGCAGACCTTGTCCGGGGCTGCCGTAGATTCCTTGTCTAAAAACAGACTGCGTGACTGTGGTTCCCGAAGGCTGGTTCTGATAGGTTTCGTAATACCCCCAAAAAGGGTCGGAGAAATCGGGTTGATAAGACAATCGAATGTTCGGACTCACCACATGCCTCAGTGCGCGCACCTTGCCCCGGTAGTTGTACTGACCGTAGACTTTCGTTGAAAGACTAGCAGCGGCATTGAAGTCGAAGGCATTGTAAAAACCGTAGATCGTATCGGTAAAAACAGCCTGAGAATCGGCATCCCAACGACTGCTCAGTTTATAGGGATACGTTCGGTTTGCGGCGCTGATATTCGGCGTTAAAGACCAATACCTGAAGATTTTGACACTGGTGGAAACATCCATCGATTGACGCAATCCGTAGCTCGATTTTCCCCACAATTCAGAGAAATCGAAATCGTCTTCGAGGGTATTTGCGCGTATGCGATTTTCTGCATTGGCCGAATAACTAAAGCCGATGTCTTCGTACCAAGGCCCACCGCCCAAGGCTTTGCCTCCCGGTGCAAAAGGTTGAATGCGCTGCAGGTTAAAAGCGAGCCGCGGCAAGGTGAGACTCAGATCGCCGGTTTGTATATTTTGGCTGTGCTCGAGGTTGGCCGACAAACTGTACGGGCGTCCCGTCCAGCTCTTGCTGATGGCTACGTTCGATCTGAGCTGCGACGTCAGGACTTGTTGCGCTTGTTGTTGGGTGTTTTGAAAATAGGAATTGGTCGCGATATTGACCGAAGAAGAAAAGCGCAGATCGGGTCTCGCTTTGGGGTCTTGGGCGTGATTCCAAGTAACATTGAAATCGGTGGAATTTTGATAACGGCCGCCGATGAGTTCATAACTCGGCTTGCCAATAATGATTCGGTTGAAGCTGAGCAAAAAACTCCCCGAGTGTCGGTAGCGCCTTCTGTAGTTGCTCGACGTGTTTAAGCCAAATCCGCCCATAGAGTAGATATCCGCTCTGAAGGTCAAGTCAAAATAGTCGTTTACCGCCCAATAATACCCTCCATCTTTCAAAAAATATCCCCGTTCGAGATTGTTGCCCCATGTGGGAATAAGAATGCCGGAATGTCGACGCTCGGTCGTCGGAAAAAAACCAAAGGGCAAAATGATGGGCGTTGGGATGTCGAGTACTTCGAGGTGTGCCGGACCGGTGACAATTTGATCGCCTCCGATCACTTTCGTTCGGTTGGTTCGCAAGCTAAAGTGCGGATGTTCGAGATTGCAAGTGGTATACGATCCCCCCGTGAGGTAAAACACCCGGTCGTCGATTTTCTTGACCTGATCGCCGTGCAAAAAACCTTCGCCCTCTTGGGTGATGATTCGATAGATCCGCGCTTTTTTGGTGCTGAAATTATATCGAATCGAATCAGACAAATATTCTTTGCCGTCTTGCACAAACAAGGGCCTCTGAACTACGGCCCCGCTGCTGTCTCGAATGCCTCTGGCAAATGCCTCGTTCGTTTTCCAATCGAGCCGAACAAAACCCGCTTTGAGCGAAATCTGTTCGTATTCGACCAAGGCTTCGTTGTACAAATAGGCTCGGTTGAGGTCCGGACTCAGTGCTATGCTGTCTTGAGCGCGGTAGTGAACCTTTGAACGAAGACCTGCCGCAGGAGCTGCCACGGTGCTGTCTACCCGAGCAATCGAAGTGTCGGTTTGCGCCTCAATGTGGAAAAAACCGCTCACAAAGAGCGCGATAAAAAGAATTACCCGCACAGAGGGGTCTTATTTTTGTAGTGGACGAATCTGCCTCGCGAGCAAACTCAAACGTTCAAAGCCTCCAAATCGGATACTTCAATTTCCGTTGCCACCGTTTGAGTTGCAAACTTCGATGTTTTGCTCGCAATTAAGGGTGGATAGAGTTCAAAACTACAATCAAATAAATGGCCTTCCGAACGCGCATCTCTTTTTGGAAAAGCCAAGGTCTGGCCTGGGGCCTCTGCTCCGTGTTCATTCTGACAAGCGGCTTTTCTCCCGACATCTTCGGACGTCGGACAGATTCGAACACCATTAAAAAAGTGGTTATTGACGCGGGGCACGGAGGCCAAGACACGGGCAATCCCGGCACTGGGCGCTACAAGAGCCGAGAAAAAGACGTCGCATTGGAGGTCGCCATGATGGTGGGGGCCATGATTAAAGATCGAATGCCGGACGTCGAAGTGCTCTACACCCGTAACAAAGACTATTTCGTTACCCTGCACGAGCGCACGGCCTTCGCCAATCGCAACAAAGCAGACCTCTTTATCTCAATTCACTGCGACGCCTTTACGAGTTCGGCCGCAGTGGGGTCTTCAACTTTTGTGATGGGAAAAGATCACGGTGACGAGAATCTGCGCGTTGCCCAACAAGAGAATTCAGTTATTTTTTTGGAGGAAGACTATAAAGAACAATACGAAGGATTCGACCCTTCGAAACCCGAGACGTATATCGCACTGACGCTTTATCAGAACCACTTTCAAGAGCGGAGCATTCTCTTGGCCGATCGCATTCAGACGCGGTTTCGCGAACAAGTAGGTCGGAAAGACCGGGGGGTCAAACAGCAACCTCTCTGGGTAACCAGCCGAGCCAGCATGCCCGCCGTGCTGATTGAGCTCGGTTTTTTGACCAACAAGGCCGAAGAAGACTTTTTGAACAGCCCAAAAGGCAAAACAGCTTTGAGCGAACAAATCGCCGAGGCCGTGCACGACTATCGAAAAATGGTCTCCTTTTTAGATATCCCATCTAAAGTAAGTGGCACGCCGACAGCCCAATCAGCGGATTCGTCGAAATCAGCTGAGGTTGTGCCCGCTGAAAAAGCAAGCCCAAAACCCATTTACCGCATTCAGTTAAAGACTACGGCCAAGCCACTTTCAGCCGAGCAACAGAAGGTTTTTGGAGAACTCAGTCCGATTTTGGAATCGAAAGACGGAGGGCGCTACCGGTACCTTTACGGAGCTTTTGAAGGCTACGATCGGGCTCGAGCCGAACTCGACCGCGTCAAGAAATCAGGTCATTCGGATGCATTTATCGCTGCAGAGATCTACGGCAAGCGGGTGGACGTCGAAGAAGCGCGCAAACTCGAAAAGGCGAACCTTTGAGCCCCGTGTCAAGCGCTGCGATCAGAACATCTGTGGAGCCGTCGTGGACTAAATTTGCCGGAGTGGGCCCGGAGAACGAAAAGAAATCATGAAGCGATTGATATCCAGAGAAGTGATGGCGGGCGTCGTGGCCATTGCTTCGCTCGGTCTCCTTTACTGGGGATTTAATTTTTTAAAGGGCAAGGATGTACTCTCTAAAAAAAGAGTGCTTTACGCTGTTTACGACCGAATTGACGGCCTCAGTGCAGCGCGTCCGATCAACCTAAACGGCTACCAAATAGGACAGGTGAACAAGATTCACTTTCACCCCTCCATGGATGGCCGCCTGATCGTTGAATTCGGAATCGACACCGACTTTCCGATTTCGAAGAATTCGGTGGCGCGCATCGTCGCCATTAGCCTGCTCGGAGACAAAGGTGTTGAACTGATTCCGGGCGACAGTCCCGAATTGATTGCCTCGGGCGATACCCTGCGCAGCGATATCGCCATGAGTTTGACCGAAGAAGTCAATCGGCAAGTGGCTCCGCTCAAACAGAAAACCGAAGACTTGATCGGAAGCATCGATACCACTTTAACCCTGATCAACGGCTTTTTGACCGACGAAACTCGGACCAATTTCAAAGAGACCTTTTCGAGCGTGCGCCGGAGCATTCAGACCCTTGAACACACCGTTCAAACCATCGACGGTTTGCTCGCAGATACCCGAGCGCCCTTTACCACGACCATCGAGAACGTCAACTCCATTGTGGCGAATCTCAAAGAGAATGAAAGTCAACTCACGGGTATTTTGCAGAATACGGAACAGATCACCGATACGCTGGCCAAGGCCAATTTGGGGAAGACCATTGCCACCTTGAACCGCGTTCTGAGCAATACCGATTCGATTGTTCAGAAAGTGAACGATGGCTACGGGTTCGCGGGCAAGGTGGTGAACGACCCTGCCCTATACGACAACCTCGCCGATGCGGCCGAACAGCTCAAGCTTTTGCTCCTCGACATGAAGTACAATCCGAACCGTTACGTCCAATTTTCGTTAATCGGAAACAGTCGAGATTACAGTCCTGAAGAAATCCGGAAAATCGAAGAAGCGGAAAAGAAAAAGAGGAGCGAATCATCTCCTGTAGAAGAGCGCCCATGAACATCATACCGAACATTGTCTTCGCCCTTTTGCTGGCCTTTGCGGGATTCCTTTTTGCGAAACAGGTCAAAAAGGTTCGACGAAACATTCTGCTCGGCAGGCCAATAGACCGCTCTGACCGGCCTTCGGAGCGATGGTCGCTCATGGCTTTGGTCGCCATGGGGCAGTCGAAGATGTTGGTGCGCCCCGTGGCCGGCTTTTTTCACGTTTTGATCTACTTGGGATTCGTCTTAATCAACATCGAAGTGCTCGAAATTGTCATCGACGGGCTTTTCGGAACCCACCGCGTCTTTCAACCTGTGTTGGGCGGTTTTTACACAGTGGTGATCGGCTTTTTTGAACTTTTGGCCGCCGGTGTTTTAGCGGCTTGTGTAGTGTTTTTGTGGCGCAGAAACGCGGGCGGCATCGAACGCTTTAAACAAGACGAACTCAAGGGCTGGCCGAACCGAGACGCACACATCATCCTTTATGTGGAAATCGTCCTCATGTTGGCGCTTTTGATGATGAATGCCGCCGAAGCCGCGCTTCACCATAGCCCTGGATATGCCTTAAGCCAATTCCTCACTCCGCTGTTCTCAACTTGGACTCCCAATGCATTGCATTTCGCCGAACGGGCTTTTTGGTGGTTTCACATCCTCGGCATTCTCGCCTTTTTAAACTATTTGCCCCGCTCAAAGCACTTCCACATTTTGCTGGCCTTTCCCAATGTTTGGTATTCAAAACTCGAGCCCAAGGGCCAACTGGATTCCATGCCTGAAGTCACCGACGAAGTGCGGAAAATGCTCGACCCGAACGCAGATCCATATGCTGCGGTGGAAAGTGGATCCGCTCCCTCTCGATTTGGGGTGAAAGACGCCACAGATCTGCATCGAATACAGTTGCTCAATGCCTACGCTTGCACGGAATGCGGGCGCTGCAGCAGTGTCTGTCCGGCAAATCAGACGGGCAAAAAGCTCTCTCCCCGAAAGATTATGATGGATGTTCGAGACCGGATCGAAGAAATCGGTCGAAACATTGATTCGGGACACGAACAACCCTCAGAACATGGTCTTTCGCTTCTCGACGGCCGAATTAGCCGGGAAGAGCTCTGGGCCTGCACCACGTGCAACGCCTGCACCGAAGCCTGCCCCGTCAACATCGATCCGCTTTCGATAATACTCGACATGCGACGCTATTTGGTGATGGAAGAATCGGCTGCTCCCCAAGAACTCAACGGGATGATGAGCAATATTGAAAACAACGGTGCCCCTTGGCCGTTCAATCAGGCAGACCGCTTGTTGTGGACTCAAAAGAATTGATGGGACTGTTCGCAGCCCGAACTGTACTTGCGCCGATGCTCGCGGCCATCTCGGCTTTGCTTTGCGCACCCGCTTGCGCTCCGATCGACGAATACTGGGTACCCCTGGGCGAAGACGCCCGATCGTTTGCCGCCGAGGTGGTTTCGATAGACCCTTGGTACGATGATTTCGGAGACACCCTGAATCCCGTTTCACTCTACACCGAAACGAGCATTGAAGCCGGAGGCGAAGTCGATCGGCGCGGCAGTCGTTACTTTTTCGACAGTCTTTATCTCGATCTCCGGGCTTGGACCGTTCCGAAAGGGGCCGATCTCTCTGCCGGCAAAACAGATTATGCCCGCTTGACTTTTGCCGAGCAACCCGAGGGTACGGTTTTACTCGAAAGCGTGTTTCGGCTTTTTCCCGACTTCGCAGATTCCACAAACGCAAGTTTTATTGCAGACACACTCCGGTGGAACGACCGGGCATTTTACCGGGCGTATTTGTTGAAAGACCCGGCGAACAGCCGAATGCAGGCTGTTTTGGACAGCACGGGGCGCCTCTTGGGTTTTCAAACCATCGACAGCCTTATTTATTTTCGAGAAGCTCCTTAATTCTGTTGAGATGAACGTACGTACCATGGCCGATTACGCGGCGGCAAACGAAAATCCCGAGGTTCTTTTCTGGGTCGGTTGCGCCGGAAGCTTCGACGATCGCGCAAAGAAAGTAACGGTTGCGTTTGCGGAATTGCTCGAAAGAGCGGGCGTTCGCTTCGCCGTGCTCGGAACGGAAGAGAGTTGTTCGGGCGACCCTGCCAAACGCGCGGGCAACGAGTTCTTGTTTCAAATGCAGGCCCTTTCGAACATCGAAATCCTCAATGGCTATGGGGTTCAAAAAGTGGTAACGACCTGCCCGCACTGCTTCAATACCCTAAAAAACGAATATCCGGCGCTCGGCGGAACTTACGAGGTGATGCACCACACTCAGTTCCTCGATGCCTTGATCAAAACCGGGCGCTTAAAAGTGGAAGGCGGTCATTTTGAGGGTTTAAAGATTACCTATCACGACCCGTGCTACCTCGGACGCGCCAATGGCGAATACGAAGCCCCTCGAGCCCTCTTGCACGCGCTCGAAGCCGAATTGGTCGAGATGAAGCGCTGCAAGAGCAAGGGATTTTGCTGCGGTGCCGGTGGAGCCCAGATGTTTAAAGAGCCCGAAAAAGGACGCGAAGACGTCAACCACGCTCGAACCCGCGAGGCCCTCGAAACAGGTGCTCAAATCGTGGCCGCGGGTTGTCCGTTTTGCAACACCATGATGACCGATGGGGTAAAGCATTCGGGCAAAGAGAGTTCTGTCAAAGTGTACGACCTCGCGGAGCTGCTCAACGAATCGATTTCAAAAAAGGCCGGGGCATGAAGCCTGAATTCGCTTCCTTTCCCGATGCTTCGCCGCTTTGGATTTTTGCCTCTCCCGTAGAATTGACTGAAGATCAAGAAAGTGATCTCAGAACTTCGTGGAGCCAATTTGCGCAGAACTGGCGGACGCATGGGCAGCCGGTTCGCTCGGAATTCGCGTTGCGCGACCGTTTTTTTCTCGTCGTGGTGGCCGACAACGAGGGCCATTCTCCGAGCGGTTGTTCCATCGACTCGGCCTATCGCTTTCTGACAGATTATGGACGCAGCCGCAATCTCGACTTGCTCGACCGGAATCGCGCCTATTATCGAGCGAGTTCCGGTGAGATTCGCTGCGAACCCCTCTCCGCATTTAAGGATCGACTCCGCGCGGGAGAGATTCGTTCAGACACAGCGGTTTTTCAGACGGGTCTTTCCGTTTTATCCGGTTATCGCCAAGGGTTTGAAGTTCCCTTAAATCAAAGTTGGGCTGCAGCATTTGCTTGAGTAGAGGCAAATCCTCAATAAGACCGAGGAATCTATGCCCTGCGCCCGCTTGGCGAACAAAACTTAATTTCGCCTCATGATTTCTAACCTACGCGTCGGGGTCGTCTTACCCGCCTATAACGCTGCGCGAACCTTGGAGCGAACGGTGCGCGAAATTCCGATCGATTTGGTCGACGAAATCATTCTCGTAGACGACCGAAGCCGCGATGAAACCGTTGAAGAAGCCAAAAGACTGGGCATCAAACATATTGTTGTCCACGACCAAAACAAAGGCTACGGTGGGAATCAGAAGAGCTGCTATGCCAAGGCGCTCGAATTGAATTGTGATATCGTCATCATGGTTCATCCCGATTATCAATACACCCCAAAACTGATTGCGTCTATGGCGCACCTCATCGCCAACGAGGTCTATCCCGTGGTGTTGGGGAGCCGGATCCTCGGCAAGGGTGCGCTCAAAGGGGGAATGCCATGGTACAAATATGGAGCAAACCGCATTCTCACGCTGATTCAGAACATTTTACTCGCTCAAAAGCTCTCGGAGTACCACACCGGTTACCGGGCGTTCTCTCGAAACGTGCTCCAGTCCATCCCCTTCGATCGGAACAGCGACGATTTTGTGTTTGACAATCAGATGATCGCTCAGATTTTTAAGGCTGGGTTTGAAATTGCCGAGATTACCTGCCCGACCCGATACTTCAAAGAAGCCAGTTCCATCAACCTCAAGCGCAGCGCGATCTATGGACTGGGTGTTCTCAAAGTGAGCCTCGAATACCGCATGGCCAAATGGGGATGGAGCACCCCTCATTATCTCCGTTTTTGAGCCTAACTCATTGACAAGCGAACACCTTTCTTACCTTCGACTTCGACGACCAATTGCGAACTAAACCGACAAACTCCGATGATACAAGCATTTAAACAGAACTGGTGGATTTGGACAATTCGCGGGCTCATTTTTGTGGTTTTTGGCCTTTTGGTTCTGGCCACACCCATCAATAATGTTTTCAAGTTTCTGGCATTCTTATTTTTAGGACTCGGAGCCCTCGAGCTCTTTTTGGGAATTGGGGTCGCCAAACAACCGATGAAACGGGTTTTTTGGTTCGTGAATGCCGCGCTCGATTTAGGACTTTCACTCTTTATTCTCTTCTCTCCAAACAGCGAAGACGTCTACAACAATGTCCTCGGGGTTTGGTCGATTTTGATCGGCGGCTTCATGCTGTACCAAGCTTCTGCGAGCAAGCAGAACAGAATCATCATGGTGGTGCTCGGACTGGTGTTCGTCGCCTCGGGTTTTATTCTCATGCTAGACATACTCGACGACGGAACGACAGGCAAGCAGATTGGCGGTCTTTTTACCTTGATTTTCGGCTTGTTCCTTTCGCTTTATTCCTTCCGTCTGCGCCCGACCAAAGAAGATCGATTGCAATGGCTCGAAAAAGACCGCGAGCACGCCAAAACACTCGAAGCCAAGGCCGAAAAGGCGCGTCTCAAAGAGGCTTCACACGCCAAAGGTCTGAGCGAAGCAAGCCGTAAAATGGACGGGGAATAAGAAAAGCACGTCGGTTAACCGACCTAAAAAAGTCTTTTCTAAGCGCATTTTTGGGGTCACGGGATGTTTCTGGGAGAGACATGCTTTTCATGCAAATATTTAGACTATGCCGGAACCCACATGATTGCAATAGACTAATTCCCTTTCTTGTCCGATGCAGTTCTTATTCGTATTGGAATCGATCTCTCGAGGCTTCGCCGATGAGCATTGTAAGATGGCCTTCGCTGTTCATTCCCTCTCTACGACCTTGATGTCTTCCCCGCACAATCGTGCGGGGCTACATGTGTCCGTTGGTGTTAATGCGTCGCGGAGGCCTTCTTTCTTTGCTGCTCCAAAGAAAGAGTAGAGCCACGATGGCTCGTGGCTCTGTCGGAGGTCCAACCTTGAATCTTTTCTACCGGTCGCGCTCTCTTGTCCCACCTCGTTATTGATTTTTTTTAGGGGCGCTTTGGCCGAGGTCGCCGCCGCAGAATATTAAATAGGAAATTGCGGCTGTTGTGCGACTCGGCGTCGCTGCCCTTGGGTTTTCTAAATCAACATACCCGGAGTCCATAGGCTTTAGGCACCTTGATATTCGGGCACCTCGCTGATTACGGTACAAACAGATTTCTTCATTGATTTTAAGTTTTGTGGAAAATCTAATATTTCTTAACTGAAAAACTTAAACGTTAGTGAATCATTTAGCACTTCTACTTTTCCGAAATCAAGGTCATTTGCATTGGCCGCCACAAATTTTAGCAGACCAGTGGAAGGGCCCTCCAAATTCTTTGAATCCGAGCCGGTTGGCGGGTACCTGCAGGCAATATTCAAAGAAAGCGAGCCCCCAAGAAAACACGATGGCTTTAAAAAGCGTCTTCGCACCCCCGGAGGAGTGGGCAGAAAGTTGCGGAATCTTGAGATGTGCATACCAGGCGAGCGTCATAAAAACACTCGAACCCAAAAAGAGCAGTACAGTGGAAAAACCCATGTGCATCGAAGTGCGCAAGATGGAGCAAAAATGAAATTCTCCCTAAAAAATCAATAGAAGCAGATGCGGCGACGGGTCTAAATCAGATGCGCTCCCAAAGGGGGGGCTCGCTTTCGCCGGGTCGGAGAATTTGAGGTCTCTTGCCTGTGATGGCTTCGATTCTGCGCGTGTCGGCTTCGCTGAGCCCGAGTGCGTAAATGGTGAATCCGTTGTCGGGCCTGTCGGCGGGAGCGAGCCCTTCTCCGAGAATCTCTTTCGCACAGTCGACCAAGCGCTTCACCTTGGCTTCGACAGATTGCATCGGATACGTATTTTGAACAGATTCTTCTTTCAATTTATTCACAATGGCGCGTTGTATCCGTGATCTCATGGCAAATCTTCTTGTTTGATCGGGACGAAGATATAAGAAAAAGCTTGTAGGAAAAAATAATGTTGTAGTCATTATATAAGCTTTTTTTATATCGATTCGAAGAAACATGACCGAAATCAGGTTTATCACTGACGGATGTCATACCTGAAGCCCTTGCGAGGCGGCTAGTTTTGATCCGTAATCAAGATCGAGCCGTTTATGAGCGTTTTATACGTTTTGGTGATTGTGAGTCTGTGCGTTGCCCTAGGCTTTTTGGCTGCCTTCGTGTGGTCGGTTCGCTCCGGGCAGCTCGACGACGACCGTTCGCCTTCGGTGCGCATGCTCATCGACGATCGAGAACCCACGGCGCCTGTCGAGGCCGAAAAACCTTAAACCCAAACCCACCGAAAACCGAATCCCTATGCAAATGGAGCGCTTCCGTTACGACAACGTCATCGTTCGAAACTTTATCGTCGCCACTATATTATGGGGCACGGTCGGGTTTTTGGTCGGGCTTTGGATCGCCTTAGAGCTGATCTTCCCACAACTCAATTTTGAACTTCCCTTTCTAACCTACGGCCGCCTTCGGGCTCTGCACACCAACTCGGTGATTTTTGCATTTGTAGGCAATGCGATGTTCGCGGGCATCTATTACTCGCTCCAAAGGCTGCTCAAGGCGCGAATGGCCAGCGACCTGCTCAGCGCCATCCATTTCTGGGGTTGGCAGTTGATCATCGTGGCCGCCGCCATTACCCTGCCCCTAGGTTTTACTTCGTCCAAGGAATACGCAGAGCTCGAGTGGCCCATCGACATCGCCATCGCCTTGATTTGGGTGGTGTTTGGTGTCAACATGATTTGGACCATCATCAAGCGTCGCGAGCGGCACTTGTACGTGGCCATTTGGTTTTACATCGCCACGTTTGTCACGGTTGCGGTTCTGCACATTTTCAACAGCCTCGAACTGCCCGTTTCGGCCTTCAAGAGCTATTCGGTGTACGCCGGGGTTCAAGACGCACTGGTTCAGTGGTGGTACGGGCACAACGCAGTGGCTTTCTTTTTGACCACACCCATTTTGGGCTTGATGTACTACTTCCTGCCCAAGGCGGCCAACCGACCTGTGTACTCGTATCGGCTCTCGATTATCCACTTTTGGGCGCTGATTTTCTTGTACATCTGGGCCGGGCCTCACCACTTGCTCTATTCCGCTCTGCCCGACTGGGCGCAGAGTTTGGGAACCGTGTTTTCGATTATGCTGATCGCTCCCTCGTGGGGTGGTATGATCAACGGACTCCTCACATTGAGAGGTGCTTGGGATAAGGTGCGCGAAAGCGTGGTGCTGAAGTTCTTCGTGGTCTCCATTACGGCCTATGGCATGAGCACCTTCGAGGGCCCGATGCTTTCGTTGAAAAACGTAAACGCCATTGCCCACTTTACCGACTGGATTCCCGCACACGTGCACATCGGAACCTTGGGCTGGAACGGTTTCTTGATTTTCGGGATGATTTATTGGCTGATGCCTCGCTTGTATCGCACGAGCTTGTTCTCAGACAAAATGGCCCACGCGCATTTCTGGATCGGAACCCTCGGAATTCTGTTCTGGGCCTTGCCGATGTATGTCGCGGGCTTTACGCAGAGCTTGATGTGGAAGGAATTCAACCCCGACGGAACCCTGGCCTATGGCAACTTCTTAGAGACCGTAACCCAGATTGTTCCGATGTACGCCCTGCGCGCGCTCGGCGGAACCTTGTATCTAACGGGAATGATCCTCTTGATTGTCAACGTTATCCGCACTGTCCGCAGCGGCAGTCTGTTGCGCGAAGAAGAAGCAGAAGCCCCGGCACTCGAGGCGGTATACGCCAAACACAAAGGCGAACACTGGCATCGCCTGCTCGAGCGCAAGCCTTTGCAACTCACTTTCTGGAGCTTGGTGGTGATTTTAATCGGTGGGATTATCGAAATCGTCCCCACCATTTTAATCAAGGAGAATGTCCCGACCATTGCAAGCGTCAAGCCGTATACGGCACTCGAACTCGAAGGTCGCGACATCTACATCCGCGAAGGCTGCAACGCATGCCACAGCCAAATGGTGCGTCCTTTCCGTTCGGAGGTGATCCGTTACGACCCGGTTGATCAGCAGTATAGCATGGCGGGTGAATTTGTCTACGACCACCCACACCTCTGGGGTTCGAAGCGAACGGGCCCCGATTTGCACCGCGAAGGCGGCAAATACCCGCACAGCTGGCACTATAACCATATGTGGGATCCGACCTCGATGAGCCCCGGATCGCTCATGCCCCGCTACACTTGGCTGTACTCTGCCGACGGCCGCGACGCTTCTCTCAACACTTCACTGACCCAGAAAAAACTCAAGGCGATGGTGAAGCTAGGAGTGCCTTACACCGAAGAGTACATCGCCAACTGGGAAAAAGAACTGATGTCTCAGTCTCGACAAATTGCCGACGAACTCAACAAAGACCCGAACATCAAAGTGCAGCCCGAAGAAGAGATCGTCGCACTGATTGCCTATTTGCAACGCTTGGGAACAGACATCAAAAAGGCCGACAAATTGGCCGGAAACTAGGTTCAACTCAAAAAAGACTCCATCGCCATGATGAAATATGCCAAGTCTTCCATGGAAACCATCTCCGGAATTGAAGTGTTTCCGCTCATTTCGCTCTCCATCTTCTTTCTGTTTTTTATGGCCGTGGGTTGGTATGTCTGGAAGGCCGACAAAAAACACATCAAGGCCATGAGTGAATTGCCCATCGATTCAAACGAAACCACACATTCATAAACCCGATGAAAAACCGAGGCTCTTTCGCTCTGCGGAGCATTCAAACTGCTGCACTTTTGCTGCCTTTGACGTCCTTCGGACAAACGGTAGCCCCAAGCCCGTCCACCGGGAATGGCCGTTGGTTGGTCGACTTTTTTACCGACCCCGTGCAATTGGGTTTTGTCGTGGGGATCAGCTTGGTTTTGCTTGCGCTGCACTCGGTGAACCAAGCGCTCAACTCGCTGAGGCAAGCCCTTGCTCCCGAAGTGATTAAAGAAAAAAAGCCCGCTCCGTCTTGGTATGTCAATCTGATGAAACAAGCCACCAAGGCGACCCCGGTCGCGAAGGAGGCCGACATTATGCTCGACCACGACTACGACGGAATTCGAGAGCTCGACAACAGCCTGCCGCCCTGGTGGGTTTGGGGCTTTGGCTTTACGATTGTCTTTTCGGTGGTGTACCTGGTGCGCTATCACATTCTCGGGGTGCCACTTTCTACCCAGGAATTCGAGATCGCGATGGCCGATGCCAAAACAGAGGTTGAAGCCTACCGAAAACTGGCGGGAGAAACCGTAGACGAGAACAATGTTGTTCTGATTTCCGATGCAGGCCGTTTGAGCGCGGGCAAAAAAATCTACGAAGCCAATTGTGTCGCTTGTCACGCGGCCGATGGAGGTGGTTTGGTCGGCCCGAACTTGACCGATCCGCAGTGGATTCACGGAGGTGGAATTGTGAATGTGTTCAAGACCATCAAATACGGGGTGGCCGAAAAGGGAATGATCTCTTGGAAAGATCAGCTCAGCCCAAGCCAAATGCAAGACGTAGCGAGCTATGTTTTAACTTTTCAAGGAAAGACCCCGGCTGCGCCCAAAGCAGCTGAGGGCGAAGTTTGGATCGACCCCGCCGCGGCAGCCCCCACAGACACTTTGCAGTCGCAACCCGTCGACAGTACGGGTACCGCTGCGCTATAACAAAGAGTTTTTATGTCCGATCATTCCTTAGACGAAGGCGAGTTTTACCGAGATGAATCTTTTCGCGACTCCATTGCCACGATTAACGCCCAAGGCAAGCGAAACTTCATTTATCCAAAAAAATCGAAGGGTCCGTGGATGAACCGAAGAAGCGCGGTGGCCTATGGCTTGCTCGCGTTTTTGTTCTTGGCCCCATGGATCCGCATCGGCGGGCAACCTCTGCTCTTATTGGATGTCATTGGGAGGCGCTTCGTCATTTTTGGACAGGTTTTTTGGCCCCAAGATTCGCATTTGCTGGTATTCGCAATGCTCACGGGCGTGCTCTTCGTGATTGTCTTTACAGTGATGTTCGGGCGAATTTTTTGTGGTTGGATGTGCCCTCAAACGATTTTTATGGAGCACGTCTTCCGAAAAATCGAATATTGGATCGATGGAGACCGCGGAGAGCAGCTTCGGCTGTCGCGCATGCCTTGGAACTTTGAAAAGATCTGGAAAAGGACGCTGAAGAATAGCATCTTCTTTGCCATTTCGTTCGCCATCGCGAATACCTTTTTGATGTATTTGGTCGGCTCTGATTCCTGGCTTCAAACCGTGACCGACCCTCCCAAAAACCACTTGGGCGAGTTGGCTTCCATCACTGTTTTTACAGGGGTATTTTTCTTTGTCTTTGCTTGGTTTCGCGAGCAAGTATGCCTGATTGTCTGCCCCTACGGACGATTGCAAGGCGTTTTGCTCGATCGGAATTCAACAGTGATTGCCTACGACTACAGTCGGGGCGAAAAACGCGCTCGATTCCGCAAAGGCGAAGATCGAAAAGCAGTCGATAAAGGAGATTGCATCGATTGCGGACAATGCGTTGACGTTTGCCCGACGGGGATCGACATTCGCAACGGAACACAACTCGAGTGCATCAATTGTGCCGCGTGCATCGACGTGTGCAACACGATAATGCACAAAACCGGTCAACCGAAAGGCTTGATTCGATATGCCTCTGAAAACCAAATTGCGAAAAAAGAACCGTTCAAGTTTACCCCACGCCTCATTGCCTATACCGCTGTGCTTGCCGTCTTGCTCGGGGTGATGGGCTTTTTGTTGCGCGAGCGAAGCCCCATCGAAGCGACCATTCTCCGGGCTCCGGGCATGCTCTATCAAGACCGAGGCGAAGGAGTGTACAGCAATCTATACAATGTCAAAGTGCTGAACAAGAGCACCTCACCCATCGACATCCAGCTTGAACTCGCATCCCCAAAAGGCCGAATTGAATGGGTCGGACGCTTCGACGGCCACGCGGATGTTCAGGCCTTGATTCAGGCCAGCTTTTTCGTCTACTTGGCTGAGGGCCAATTGTCGGGCTCCAAAACGCCTATTGAGATCATTGTGACATCGGGGGGGGAGGAACTCAGCCGAATCGAAACCAGTTTTAACGGACCCATCCGATGAACCATTCAGAGCCCAAGCGTTTTGTTTTCAATTGGGGGCACGGTATGGCCGCCACCCTGGTCGCCTTTGGTGCCCTGATCATCGGTCTGGCGGTCGGAACTTTTCGGCAGAACATCGATTTGGTCGAAGACGATTATGCCGAGAGCGAGGTTCGCTACCAAGACCGTCAAATGCGCGCGGCTCGGGGAAACGAACTCGAAACTCCCCTCGAAATCGCCAAAGTGGGTGAGGAAATCGTCCTGCGAATTCCCACTTCATTGGTGGAGTCTTTTGGCTCGGCCAAGGTGTATTTGTTTCGCCCCGACGACCAAAAATTTGATCGTGTCTACGAGGCGGCCTTTGAAGCAGACGGTTTGATGCGAATCTCCACAGCTGAACTGCTTCCGGGGGTTTGGAAGGTTGTTCTCGATCTCGACCGGCCCCAAGGTTATTACAAAGTAGAAACCTTATATATCTAATGTGATGATGTGGGTTTGGATGGCACTTGGGCTCGGTCTCGCAGGCAGCTTGCACTGTGTGGGGATGTGCGGACCCATCGCGCTCTCACTGCCCATCGGTAGCCGGAGCGCCCTCGGAAAAGTTCGGGGAGTTGCAGTCCAGAATACCGGGCGTTTGCTGGCCTATGCGCTTCTCGGGCTGGCCTTTGGCTCGTTCGGCCGAGGTTTGTCTTTGGCTGGTTGGCATCGATGGATTTCGATCGGTGCCGGTATTTTGATGATGGCCTCTGTTTTGATTCCTGCCCTTCTGGGCAAACTCGGCGCGGCAAGTGCGGGGATTCAGCGCAGTTTGAGCCACTTGAAAACGCTTTGGTTTTCGAGATTTAAGCCCTCTTCAGATGCGGGTCTTTTCGGCTATGGTCTGATCAACGGTTGGCTGCCTTGCGGCTTAGTTTACACCGCCGTGCTCGGGAGCCTCACTCAAGCTTCGGCCCTCAATGGAGCGGCGTTTATGCTGGTTTTTGGCGCAGGCACCCTCCCCGTCTTGGTGAGTTTGGCCGGCTTGGGCAGTTGGGTCACGCCCGCGGCCCTGGGCAAGGTTCGATCTCTGGTGCCCGTTGCTGTGCTCGTTATCGGTGCGTTGTTCATATTGAGAGGCCTCGACTTGGGGATTCCGTTCATCAGCCCTCCGAGTGCGGCACTGAGTCCGGGCTCCGCCCAGAGTTGCCATTAGTTTCAACGACGCTCGCCGAGTGGGGAAGTGTTTCGAATTCCCGCTGAGGCTGACGCGCGTCATAGTTTGCCAAAATCTCCTCGCTTAACTTTACGAGAAAGCCCACACCATGAAAACCATCCTCGTACCCACCGATTTTTCGGCGAATGCCGACAAGGCGTTAGACTTTGCCGTAGATCTGGCCGCAAAAATGCCGGCGAAATTGCACGTTTTTAACGCCTTCGATCTGCCGTACAGCCAAAACGTAATGACGACCTCGCTTCTGGACGCCCTGAGGGAATCTTCGGAAATCGGCCTCAAAGAAATTGCGAAGAAGCTTGAATCGAAAGGAGTTGTCTTTGCGACCGAATCGAAAATGGGCAATCCGATCAGCGTCTCGCGCGACCTAGTGAAGCGTGAAAAAGTCGATCTGCTGGTGCTCGGTACCCGGGGCGCCAGTGGAATTGAAGAGGTCTTGATCGGAAGCAATGCCGCGGCCATTTTACACGCGGTCGACTGCCCTGTTCTCGCCATTCCCGCCCACAGCAAGCCCAATCCGATTCAAGACATCGTTTTTGCCACCGACGGTCAAACCAAGGGCGAAGCGATGGCCTTACCTCAGCTCAAGAGCCTCGCCGCCTTGATGCATTCGAGAGTTCACATTCTCCACGTGTACGATCCCGAGAACACGGAGTTAAGCATCATCAACGAGGCTCATTACAAAAAACAACTCGACGGAATTGACCTGCGATTTGCCCTAGTCGCTAAAGAAGAAAGTGTCGAAAAGACCATTTTGAACTATTCCGAAGAGATCAATGCCGATATGCTGGCCTTGCTCGCGCGTCGCTACGGTTTTATGCAGTCGCTCTTTCACAGCAGCCTGACGAGCCGAATTGCCTTCCACACCAAGTTGCCGTTCTTGACCCTTCACGAGGCCTAAGGCCCTACAGACCTAAAATTCTAAAGCCCTTCGGGGCTTTTTTTGTTTCTCAAAGGAGATGATGAGAAAGAATATTCAATCTTTTTCTGTCATCGATTAATAAATGAACGTTCATTCATTTATATTTGCCTCGTGACCCGCCCCCTCGATCCCGACAAACACCGCCGCATTCAGGACACAGCGTGCCGGCTGATCCTCGAGTCGGGCTTTGATGCCTTTACCATGCAGTCGCTCGCGCGCGCCTGTGCCATTGCCGCGGGAACGATTTACCGCTACTTCTCGAGCAAAGAAGACTTGGTCAATTCGATTTACATGGACATCAAGTCGGAGATGGCCGCTGAAATTGAACGAGCTTGGGAAGTGGCCGCCTCTGAGCCGGGTGCTCTGCGCGCCGTTTTTTCGGCCTATTTGCGCTTTTGCACGCGACAACCCGAGCGCATGCTCTTTGTCGAGCAGTTTCTCCACAGCAAATTCCTGCGCGTCGAAGTGGCCGAAGACGCAGACCGACAATTCGACGCCCTCTTGCAGCAGATGGGCATTTCTTCGCTCAGCCCGGCCGAGAGGGGCCTGCTCAAATCGCATTTGATGGGGGGACTGCATCAAACGGCCCTCATGCTCAACCGGATGGACCCCGTAGAAGCGTCCTTACTCGAAACCAAGGCGCTCGATATGACCGAAAGCGCCTTTCGCCAATTCTTTCAAACACCCTCAAGATGAACTCGAACCGACCCATTGCATTGATCACCGGCGCCAGCAGCGGCATAGGACGCGAAACCGCCCTGTTGCTCTCACAAAATGGCTATACCGTCTACGGAGTTGCCCGCCGTTTAGACCGACTTAAAGACCTTGAAGTCTCGGGAATTCGAGTCCTTTCAATGGATTTAACCGTACCCGAAAGCATCGATTCCGGGCTTCGCTCGATTTTGAATGAAGCCGGCCGCATTGATGTCTTGGTAAATAACGCCGGTTATGGTTCGTACGGAGCCCTCGAAGAAGTGGCCATCGAAGAAGCCATGCGTCAATTCGAAGTGAATGTGTTTGGCTTGATGCGATTGACACAAGCGGTCTTGCCCGGAATGCGCGAGCACAAGAGCGGCTTCATTGTAAACATTACCTCAGTGGGTGGAAAGATTTATTTGCCGCTCGGGGGCTGGTATCACGCCACCAAACACGCGCTCGAAGTGCTCTCGGACGTGCTGCGATTTGAAACAGAGCCCTTTGGGATCAAAACCGTCATCATCGAACCCGGGGCTGTGCGCACCGAATGGGGCGATATCGCCTTAGGCAGCGGAGAAAAAGTGAGCGGTCAAGGGCCCTATGCGACCATGACCCGAACCATGGTCGATCTGTTCAAAACCAACTACCAACCGAGCCGCTCGATCGGTCCCGAAGTGATTGCACAAACCATTCTCAAAGCCTTGCAGTCGCGCAAACCCAAGACGCGCTATGCCGTCGGCCCCATGGTTGGACCGTTTTTGGCCATGAAGCGCTACCTCAGCGATCGGGGGTTTGAAGGGATGGTACGGATGTTTATGAAGGGGAGCTGAAGAAACTCAGCGCTGGGATCTGATGTCGCCAAGGGTCTTCTTTGGAATTTTAGAACCGCCTTGTTCAGGGAGTATTCCCTCTAATCTTCTGTTGAATTTGAAAGAGTTAAAAGCCAATTCTACCGATATGGGTCGAGGAAATGAAAAAATACGACTCTGGCCAAACTGAGAATCCCTTTGAAAAATTTTGCGGCAATCCGAAAAACAAAGCCTTGCCGGAGTCGACTGTACGGTGGAAAGCAAATCAGACAAGTGTTTTAACTCGTGCTATTCTATAGGTTGAAGTCGATATTTATATCTAACTTTGGAAATAGACATAGTTAGATAAGATATTATGGATAATTGGTTGTTTGCCACCGAACGAGAAATATTACAGGAAATCGGCCGGAGGTTAAAAAAAATTCGAGTTCGACAAAACCTTACTCAGAAGGCGCTGAGTGAAGAAACCGGCTTGAGTGTGTCCACGATTAGTCAAATCGAACAAGGAAATTCAACAAGCACGGAGAGCCTATTGCGGATTCTCACTCGATTGAACAGGATTCAAGATCTGGAGGCGGTTTTTCGAGTAGGAGAGGACCTCGAACTGAAGCTCAAATTTCAGAAAGCAAAGATGAAAACCGAGCGACAAAGGGCCTCCAAGCGAGTTAAGTAATCATGATCGTCGAAGTTAAAATGTACGATCAGAGTCTGGGTTCTCTTGAATGGAATCCACAGAAGGGCACATCCACCTTTCAATACGACAGGAACTGGATCAGAGGTGGGGTGGAACCATCACCATTGATGCTTCCCCTGCGCGAGCGAATTTTTGAAACCAACAGAGACCACCGGAACTTTCACAATTTGCCCTATCTTCTTTCCGACTCCATGCCCGATGACTTTGGGAACCGAATGATGAAAGAATGGCTCAGGCAAAAGAACCATAGCTTCTCGGACATCAACCCCGTCGAACGACTGACGTATATCGGAAAAAGAGGCATGGGCGCCTTGGAATATCACCCCATTCGCCACAAAGAGGAGACCGATTATGATGTTTCAATATCAGAGCTCATCGACATAGCGAAAAACGTACTTCATGGGAAAGAAAAAACCACTTTTGGGGCTTTAGACAAGCAAACGATCAGCGAGATTCTGAGGATTGGAACTTCCGTGGGCGGGGCGAGAGCTAAAGCGCTGATTTCAATGAAGCGGGACGAGCGCAACAGAATTTTAGAAATAAAGCCGGGCGATGTACTCCAGCCCGAGGGATATAGCTATTGGATTTTAAAAATCGATGGGGTTGAGGACGGTCTTCTCGACCAATCTTCGGGCCTCGGAAAAGTCGAGTTTGGTTATTATCTGATGGCCAAAAAAGCGGGAATCGATATCTCTGAAAGCTTCCTACACGAAGAAAACAACCGATTCCACTTTGCAACCCGTCGATTTGACCGTACCGAAAAAGGAGAAAGGATACACATGCAGAGTTACGGGGCTTTAGCGGGTATTGATTTTAGAATTCCGAGGGCAGGAAGCTACGAGAATCTCTTTAGGCTCATGAAAATACTCCAATTGCCCTACACCCAATTTGAGCAGCAGTATCGCCGGATGATTTTTAATGTCGTTGCGAGAAATCAAGACGATCATGTTAAGAATTTCTCTTTTCTGATGGATCGAGACGGTACATGGAGAATTTCACCCGCATACGACCTTAGTTTTCAGTACAAGCAAGGAGGTATGTGGACAAACGATCATCAAACATCGATCAACGGAAAGTTTAATGATTTTAACCGCGCAGATCTCTTGAATTTTGCCGAGAATTTTGGCATTAAACGAGCCGGACGCATCATAGACGATATGATAGATGTCGTGGCCCAATGGCCAAAATTAGCATCAGAGCTGGACATTCCAAAAGTGACGGTCGATCGAATTCATTCGGCTCTTAGAATCAATGAATTTTAAAATTGCGACTCACCGATTCTCCCTTCATGAAGTCATTTTTCCTGTGAAAATCAGCGGAGCCGTTATCACTTTGAATGAAGCAAAGCGCATCGGCGAGTGTCTCGACAGCCTCTTGTTGGTGTGCGACGAAATCGTCGTTCTCGACAGCTTTTCGACCGACGACACCCCTGCAATTTGCATGAGCAAAGGACCTCGGGTTCGGTTCGAACAGCACCCCTTCGATGGACATATCGAGCAGAAAAACCGGGCGATGGAGCGATGTACCCACCCTTGGGTGCTCTCGCTCGACGGAGACGAAGTGCTCTCGTCTGAGCTCGTCGAACAGATCGAAGCGTTGCGGCATCGCGGACCCGCGGCCCAAGCCTACACCTTTAACCGGAGAAATCGCTACGCAGGGCGCTGGCTGCGCTATGGGGGTTGGTATCCGGACCGCAAAATCCGACTCTGGAATCGCAAGCTCGGACGTTGGGGAGGAGACAATCCCCACGATCAAGTGGTCATTGAAGCCGGTGCACAAACCGCTCGTTTGGACGGCGACATTCTGCACTACACCTACGAAACCCCCGAAGACCACCTCCGCCAGGTCCGGAATTTTGCTCTCAAAAGTGCCAAGGCGCAGTACGAACGCGGGCGCCGCATTAGCGCGATCCAATCCCAACTCGGACCATGGATCGTTTGGATTCGCGACTACGTTCTCAAAGGGGGGTTTCTCGACGGGCCACAAGGGTTCCAAGCTGCCCGGGGATCGGCCTCGTATCAGCGGCTCAAGTATGCCGAACTGAGGCGGCTTCAGAAAGACCCATCCCCGAAACCGACTCCATAAAGGCCAAAGAGAGTCGATTGAATTGTTCGGCCGCTTGAATGTTGACCACGTGTCCGCAATGATCGATGACCTCAATCCAGGCCGAGGTTTGAGTGCATACGTGCGCTCGGACCGCCTTGAGAAAGAGCACGTCTTGATCGCCCATAACATATAAACTGGGCACTCCGACACCCTGAATCCGCATGCGCTTCAAACTGACATTCAAGCTGCCCACCAAAGCATACCAGCGTCGAAACGCCTTTCCACCCAATTTACTCGCCTCGCGGACAAACACTTTGCGCGATTCGCGGTGTTCCCAGCGCGGCAAAATAACCCAAGCAAAAAAGCGGTAGAGCCACATATAGGGCACTACGTCTTTGCTCAAACTGCCCAGACCCATCAGCAATCGAGTTCTCCAATCCAAGCCGGCAATGGCCCCGGTCAAGATCATCCCGCGCACTTTGTGAGGGGCAATCCGCGCCAACTCTTCAATGACCAGACATCCCATCGATACTCCGACAAAAAAGGCCTGGTCGATGCCCCGAAAAGCCAAAACTTCGAGGACATCGCGCGCCAAAGCGTCAAATGTGTACTGCCTGCGCTCCGGAACCGACTCCCGGTTTCCATCGGCATGGACGTCCAACAGCAAGAGGCGATAGTCTTTCGAAAAGGGCCGCACCTGACGCCACCATACCGCCGACGAACCCCCCGCCCCATGAACGAAAACCACCCAAGGTTTGGAGGTCCCGTCTTCAACCACCGAATGCTGTATCATGTGTGTTTTGTAACCCTTGCTCCGCCCATTTGTTTCGAAACAGCACGAGACAACAGCTTCGAGTTAGGGCGCAATGTATCGCCTAACTTGCATGCCGATGAGCTCTCGTTGGGTACTTTCTTCGGCTGCACTCGGTTTGTGCGCGGTCTTGTTGTCTCCGGGTCTGTTTCTCAAAGGCTGGGTGGATTACGAACAGCGCGAATACCGAAAATCGGTTCGCCGAGTCTTGAGCCAGGGCGTCGATGCGGCCAAGTTGAGTCGGATTGCCACTCCACTGCACGGAGCAACACAAGTCGAATGGGTGCACCACAAAGAATTCCGCCATCGGGGCTCGATGTACGACATTGTCTATCGCGAATACCGCCCAGACAGCGCGATTTATTGGTGCTGGTGGGACGCCGACGAGAATCGATTGATGAGCGATCTCGACCGCCTGGTTGGGGGCTTGCGAAAACACGACCCCCGGCCGGTTCAAACCGATGTACTCTGGACTCATTTTATCAAAGGTTTTTGGATGGCCGCGGAGGGTCCAGACCGGGCTCTGTTTCATCGGAGCTCTGCATGGCCTTCTGCGATCATCCATGGGCTCTTGGATGGGTTCTCCCCAATGTTTGGGCCGCCCCCTGAAGGGCGAGTTCGCCTGAACACGATCTAAATCGCGCTTCGAAAGCCCGCTTTTGGCCTGGGGCAATCGAGGCATTGGGTTTCATCCATATTCTTCAAAATCATGAAGTTCACCATTCCTCTTTGGGGAGGATTGCTTTTTTGTTGCACATCATTGAATGCACAGACCGCGCGCATTTACGACTCAAAAACAGGCGAGGGCTTGCCCGGTGCCGTCGCGTTTTGCGAAAAACCATTGAGGTCGGTCTTGGCCGATTCCGAAGGGTCCATCGACCTCAGCGAGCTTTCGAACTGCACGGCCATTCATTTTCGCGCACCTTCGTATGCCGAAGTTGTTTTGAACCTCGATCAACTTCGAAAAGCCAACTATCGCGTGGCTTTGGTTTCAGACCCCCTGGAGCTCAATCCTATTGTCGTGAGCGCGGGGCGATGGGTTCAAGCAAAAAACGAGGTCCCCGTAAAGATTCGAATTATCGAGCCCAGCCTCGATCAGCCTCAAACCACGGCCGACTTACTCGGGAAAAGCGGCGAAGTCTTTGTCCAGAAGAGCCAGCAAGGAGGCGGAAGCCCCATGATTCGGGGCTTTGCGACCAACCGATTGCTTATTGCCGTAGACGGGGTTCGCATGAATACCGCCATTTTTAGAAGTGGGAATATCCAGAATGTGATCTCGATCGACCCTTTTGCGGTGCAGCAAGCCGAAGTGCTTTTCGGCCCGGGCTCGGTGATGTACGGTAGCGATGCGATCGCGGGGGTGATGAGCTTTTACACCCTCTCTCCAGAGCTCTCAAAAACCGATACCACACAGATCAAGGGACGCAGCAATCTGCGCTACAGCTCGGCCAATGGGGAAATGGCCATCCACACAGACCTCAAACTGGGGTGGAAGCGCTGGGCAATGGTTCTGAGTGGGAGCTTTACCGATTTCGGAGATCTGCGCATGGGGTCGAATGGTCCCGACGAATATCGGCGGCCGTGGTATGTGCAGACTGCCAATGGGATCGATATCGCAGTCGACAATCCCAATCCATTGGTTCAAACGCCCAGTGCTTTTGCCCAAAGCAATATGCTCGGAAAACTTCATTATTTACCCAACCGGCGCTGGTCGTTTACCTATGCACTTCATTATTCAGCCACAACTGAATACGCGCGCTACGACCGACTTCTCCGAACCCGACAAGGACTTCCGCGAAGTGCCGAATGGCTCTATGGCCCTCAAATTTGGAACCTTCACCACTTCGAAGCCATCCACAAAACCGAGTCATTCTTCGTAGATCAAGTTCGTTTAAGCACTGCATATCAGAGATTTGAAGAAAGCCGATTCGATCGAGATTTCGGCGATTCCATTCGGCGCTCAAGGGTGGAAGGGGTCGATGCGTACACGCTCAACATCGACTTTGCCAAAGGCGGACCGAAAAGCACTCAGTGGCTTTATGGAGCCGAAGCGGTATTCAATCAAGTGGCTTCAACCGGAACGGACTTCAACACGCGCTCGGGAACCGTCTCGACCGGAGCCTCTCGTTACCCAAACAGCGACTGGAGTTCGTATGGCATGTATGCCGTTTGGAAGAAGAATTGGTTCGAGCGCTTCACCTTTGAAGCAGGTGCGCGATACAGCTACTCAGGCTTGAAGGCCGACTTTAGCAACAACGCAGATTTTTATCCCCTCCCCTTCACCACCGCCTCTACAGCCCAATCCCAGATTACGGGCCAAGTGGGGTTTGAATGGCAAGCCACCGAAAGCAGTTGGATTTCAATGCATGCCGCGAGCGGATTTCGAGCACCCAATGTCGACGATCTCGGAAAGGTCTTTGACTCCCAACCCGGTTCGGTTCTGGTGCCGAATCCCGACCTGAAAAGTGAATCTGTTTACTCGGTAGAACTCGACTTTAAAAGGCGGTTTTCAAACTTCTTTGAAATTGATTTAGCCGCTTATTACAGCTATCTCGACAAGGCCATGGTGGTGCGCTCTTCAACCTTAAACGGACTCGACAGCATTGTGTACGACGGAGCGCTTAGCCAAGTGCAATCGGTTCAGAATGCTGCATTTGCAACAGTCTGGGGGGTCGAGGCAAAACTCCGGGCGCTCCTCGGCGGTGGATTCGCGGCCTATGGAAGCCTGAGCTATCAAATAGGAGAGGAAGAACTCGAAGACGGATCTACAGACCCGCTCCGACACGCGGCACCCGGCTTCGGTCGAATAGGGCTGACGTATGAAAAAGCAGCGACTCGCCTCGAACTCTACGCATTGGGTCAAGCCGAACTCCGTGCCAAAGACATGCCACAAGAAGAAATCTCAAAGGATTACCTATACGCCCGAGACGCCCAAGGCAATCCGTACAGCCCCGCATGGTACACTTTGAACCTTCAACTTCGGCAAAAACTGCCCCAAGGAGCTACATTGTTCGCGGCAGTCGAAAACTTAAGCGATCAGCTGTACCGACCCTACAGCTCGGGACTCAGCGCTCCGGGACGAAACTGGGTTCTCGGACTGCAATTGAACTTTTAACTATTGACCCAGAGCCCGTTGTGTGGCGCGCTCGAGATTGATGCTCTTGCCCCCGGGGCTGAGCGTATCAAAGCGAACTTTCTCAGGCTTGCCGTCGCCCTCAAGGGGTTTGAGTACCTTGAGCTTGCTGTAATCGTTCGAAGTTTCGCTGAGCAAAGCCTTGATTTCTTTGGGGCTGAGCTCCGGAAAATAAGAGAGCAGAAAGGCGACGGCACCGGTAACGACGGGCGCGGCCATACTCGTTCCACTGTTGAAATCGTAGGTATTGCCCCCGGGAACCGGGGCGTAAATGTCGTAGCCCGGGGCAAAAAAGTCGACCGAAGTCAATCCGTAATTGCTGAACGGAGCCGGATAGTTCTTGTTCAAAGACGTGGTATGCGCCCCCACCTCGATCCAATAAGGGCTTTCTTTCGGGTCGGGATAAATGGGATAGTGCTCGGCATTGTCTATGTTCTTGGCATCGTTGCCCGCCGCATGGACCATAATCACTCCTTTGGATTCAGCAATGCGGATGGCGCGCTCGACGAATTCCGGATTCGACGAATAGTATTTGCCAAAGCTCATGTTGATGACCTGAGCCCCGTTGCGAACGGCATAGAGAATGGCATTGGCGACGTCTTTGTCGTATTCATCTCCATCGGGAACTGCCCGAATCGTCATGATTCGAACGTTTGAAGCAACGCCGTCGCCTCCTTTGTCATTGCCCCGCAGAGCACCAATGATGCCCGAAACATGGGTTCCGTGATCGGGTTGAGGACCCATAATGTCGTTGTTTCCATAGATCGAATCGCTCCAATCGCTTTCGCGATCGCCGACCACGGCACGAGGGTCAAATTCTGAATTGAGCTGATAAAGCAGCTTCTTGTCTTGTCTTTCTTTGTATTCGAAAAGTTCTTTCTCCACAAAGTCGTCTGTGCGCACTGAGAGGAGAAACTGCTTCGAGACTTTGGCCCGATCGTCTTTGGCCTTCCACTTTTTAAGCTGTTTATTCGAATAATTCTCTCCGAGATCTAAGGTGGCGAGACTGTCGGCGAATAAGTAAAATTCAACGTAGCTGTCGACGTCTTTTTTGTGTTCTTGCGCTTCAGATTTCGTTTGATCGTATTCTTTTTTAGCGCGGTTGTACAGCGCTTTTTGATCTTTCGTGGCGGTTCCGAGTTTTACGAGTTGGCCGTAGTCTCGAACAATTCGAACAAATTCATAATGAGCTACATCTACTGAACCGCTGTCTCCACCCAAAAAATTCCAACCGTGGCGGTCGTCCACAAATCCATTGCTGTCGTCGTCGATTCCATTGTTTGGAATTTCGTCTTCATTGACCCACAAAACGGGCTTGAGATCTTCGTGAGCGGTGTCGATGCCGGCGTCTATCACCGCGACCACCACGGTTCGTGGCTGACGGCTTGAAACGAGATTATATGCTTGCTGCGAAGCGATGCCCGCAGACTTTTTGTCGACCTCCACACTTTGGTGATACCAAAAGCGATCTTCGCTCTTTTGGGCGGTCAGCGCGGTAAAAGCCAACATCGCAAAAGTGAAAATGAAAACGTTCAGCTTTGATTTCATACAAGGCAAAAAAGGGGTTTATTTGAGCCGCAAGATGCCACCAATATTGTTTCAGCAGATATGGCTCATTCTCTTTTTCGAATCTGCACCAAGGCCTTTTTCGGCTTAATTTTCCTAGTAGGGGTATCCTTGGAATTGTGCGCACAGAACCGTCAGGCCTCTGCCATTGAGGCATGGCAAAAAGAACTGAACGCATCGTACGCCAACCGAGGCGAATCTCCCCTAGACGATCGAGATTTCAAGCACTTTGAAGGACTTCCCTTCTATCCGATCGACACGATTTACACGGTGCGTGCGATTCTTGAAGAAACCCCCGAAACCGAACCCTTCGAAATGCCTACCAGCACGAATCGAAGGCCGAAGTACCGCATTTGGGGCATCGCGAAATTCACCTTGAAGGGGCATGCCTGTGCGCTTCCGGTTTATATCTCCATCGAGCTCGCAGAAAAAATCGGGTTTAGCGACTATCTCTTTCTGCCTTTTACCGACGAAACCACGGGGAATGATAGCTATGGAGGAGGGCGTTACCTCGATTTGAGGCTTCCCGCCGAGGGAAACATCATTGAAATAGATTTCAACAAGGCGTACAATCCTTATTGTGCTTATTCCGAACGATATTCATGCCCGCTCGTGCCTGAGGCCAACCACCTTTCGCTGAGAATCGAAGCAGGAGTTCGCGCAGCCCAAGGACATTGAGAAAAGTAAAATTCTAAATCCAGTTTCATGAACTCTATTCAGATTCACTTGCTGCTCAACCATCTGCCGGTCATCGGCACTCTTAGTGCCTTACTGATTCTGTTTTTCGCACTCATCAGGCGCCAAGAGGCCGTGCGCAAAACAGGCTTGGTGGTTTTGATTGTTTCGGCATTGTTTGCGATCCCGGCGAGCAAGTCGGGCGAAGAAGCCGAGGAGCTGCTCGAAGAATGGCCGGGCATTTCTCACGATCTGCTCCACGAACACGAAGAGGCTGCCGAACTCGCGACCCCAGTTCTGTTGGTTTCGGGCGCTTTGGGTTTGGTGGCTCTTTTTTGGACTCAACGCGCGGTCTTGTTTTCCGGTCTCGCTTTGGTTATTGGTTTGCTCGGTTTCGGTGCTGCCGCGCGCGCTGCACACCTCGGGGGCTTGATTCGCCACCCGGAGTTGATTCAAGGCGCTCCTCTTTCGCCCCAAGGAGCAGAACAAGAAATTCAGGATCAAGCCATTGAAGAATCTGATCGCTCTTCTGAAGACTGAGCTGAATCTTCCTCAAAGCGTCAACACACTTTTTCGACTCCGGTGAATTCTTCTGATTCCCGCACCTACCGCTTGATCGTGGTGGCGGCCCTTGGATATTTTGTCGATATCTACGACCTCATACTCTTTGGGGTGGTTCGCTTGCCGAGTC
Organism: Schleiferiaceae bacterium; assembly: GCA_041739275.1. GTDB lineage: Bacteria > Bacteroidota > Bacteroidia > Flavobacteriales > Schleiferiaceae > WGMI01. Next base: position 45,208 of record JBGSOF010000007.1, read on the forward strand.
TGCGCGATCTGGGTTTGAACGAGGCCGAAATAGCGAATGCCAGCATTCGTTTGCTCAATGTGCAGATGTTCGGGATGCTGATCGGCGGCTTGCTCTTCGGCATTTTAGGCGATCGCCGCGGAAGAATTCAAGTGTTGTTTGGCTCGATTTTGCTCTATTCGGTGGCCAACATTTTAAACGGCTTGGTGACAACCGTTGAGCAATATGCCTGGATTCGGTTTTTTGCGGGGCTGGGATTGGCGGGAGAATTAGGGGCGGGAATTACACTTGTTTCAGAGACTTTGACCAAGGAAAAGCGGGGATACGGCACCATGATTGTCGTTTTTTTCGGGACCTTCGGCGCGGTGGTCGCGGCCCTTGTCGCGGATGCTTTCGACTGGAGGGTGAGCTATTTTGTGGGCGGGGGGCTCGGTCTCATGCTTCTTTTGCTTCGGATGCGCTCGCTCGAATCGGGTATGTTTCACAAAATGAAACCCTCGGGGGTTTCTCGGGGCGATTTTGGTATGTTATTCCGAAAACGCCTTCGATTTTTGAGGTATTTGCGTTGTATCCTCGTCGGTCTTCCCGTCTGGTTTGTGGTGGGGATTTTGGTGGTCTTTGCCCCTGAATTCGCCGTGGCTTTGAATGTTCAAGGGGCGGTAAATGCGGGTAAAGTGGTGATGTGGGCCTATATCGGTCTTTCGGCGGGCGATTTGCTGAGCGGAATTTTAAGTCAGGTGTTCCGCAGCCGTAAACGTCCGATTCTATGGGCTTTGTGGTCAGGATTGGCACTCTCTGCGCTCTATTTGTCTGCCTTTGAGTTGAGCGCTTCGCGATTCTACATTTTGGTTTTTGCGCTCGGGGTACCCATGGGCTACTGGGGTTTGTTTGTCACCGTGGCTTCAGAGCACTTTGGAACCAATATTCGCTCGACGGTGACGACCACCGTACCCAATTTTGTGAGGGGCGCCACCGTGCCCATCACGCTTTCGTTCGGGTTCTTTTCTCAAACCTTGGGCTGGGGGCTGCTGTTGGGTGCCTTTCCGGTGATGCTCGTCTCTTTCGGCATCGCGCTCTGGGCGGCCTACGGCCTCGAGGAAACGTTTGGGAAGGATTTGGATTTTGTGGAAACGGAGGGGTAGTAGATTCAGAAGGTGAAATGCCTCTGCTCTTTTGAATCCGATTTTTCGCTTTCACGAGCAACTCCGCAGGGATCTATTGGGTAAAATTCTCATTTTCTGCCAGTTATTCTTCAGGCGGTGTTGAGATACGCATCCCGTCGCCTTCCGTTCGCAAATTCATCCATCAATCCAATCCAAGGCGATATCTGATTCACACTTTTGTAGAAATGGGATGAATTATATGAAACTGTTTTACAAACAGTACCGGGTCTTGACTCATCGCAAACGCAATTGGAATTACCGGGGGCCTGGTCTGTTCTTCATTACGGTGTGCACCCAAAATAAAATTCGCCATTTCGGTGAAATTGCCCGGAACCCGCAGGGAATCCCAATAATGAACTTATCGCCTATTGGACAAATCGCACACAATGCGTGGATGAACACCTTTGAAATACGCCCCGATATGAATCTATTCCAAGGGGCATTTGTGGTGATGCCCGACCATTTTCACGCGATTATTGGAATCGGGCGCAATGCCTACAACTGCAAATCCCGCGATGTGCAATTTCCGGCCAATCCCGCATTTCATTCCTATCCCCCATTTCCGGCCAATCGCATTTCCAATCGCACAGACGCCATGCATGGCGTCTCTTCGATGCATCTAATGAATGAAATGATTCCGATTAATTCTATTGAAAATTCCATTCCCCATCATAAAATGCCGCGAAACAATTCATCAAACGAATTCGGACCGCAAATGCACAATTTGGGATCCATCATCCGGGGCTACAAATCAGCCGTGACCATCGCGGCCAGGGCCATTAATCCGAATTTCGCATGGCAGCGCGGCTACCACGATCACGTTGTTCAATCGGAAATCCAAATGAAACGAATTCGCGCCTACATTGAAAACAATGTGCGTCGATGGAAACACATTCGTGGATAATTCCGGTGTACGGGGATGCATTAATACATATCGATATCCCCCGAAAATCCCAATTATACCGCCAATCGTAAAGACGCCAGGCATGGCGTCTACAATTCCGATCCCTGCGCCCAATTGGCGGGGATTAAATCGCCATAATCTCGCCTTCTTTTTTCACCAGGATCTCTTCGATCGATTTGATGTATTGATCGGTGATTTTTTGAACCTGAGCTTCAGCGTCTTTTTCCATGTCTTCGGGCAGACCGTCTTTTCCCAATTTCTTGAGCTCTTCCATGGCCTCTTTTCGCGCATTCCGAATGCCCACGCGCGCATCTTCAGCCTCCGACTTAGACCGCTTTACAAGATCCTTGCGGCGCTCTTCGGTAAGGGGTGGAATGCTAATGATAATCATCTCGCCATTGTTCATGGGGTTCAAGCCCAAATTGGCCGCGAGAATCGCCTTTTCGATGTCGGGAATCAGTTTCTTTTCCCATGCCTGAACCGTCAAAGTGCGCGCATCCGGGGTATTGATATTGCTCAACTGAGCCAAAGGTGTGCTGGCCCCGTAATAGTCCACCCGAACCCCTTCGAGCATGCTCGGATTGGCCCTGCCCGCGCGAATCTTGAGCAGTTCTTTTTCTAAGTGCTTTACCGCTTTGTCCATGTCGGCACGCGCCGAATCGAAAATCAGCTCTAAATCTTCTTCCATAATTCTCAGTGGTTCACCAATGTTCCAATGTTCTCGCCCTGAACGACCCTCTTGAGATTTCCGGGCTTGTTCATATCAAAAACCAAAATCGGCAAGTTGTTTTCCTTGCTCAAGGTAAAGGCCGTCAAGTCCATCACATTCAGACCCTTTTCGTACACTTCGTCGTAGGTAATCGTGTCGTACTTGGTCGCGGTAGCATCTTTTTCAGGATCGGCCGTATAAATACCGTCCACTCGGGTGCCCTTCAAAATCACATCCGCCCCAATCTCAATCGCCCTCAAGGCTGCAGCCGTATCGGTGGTGAAGTATGGATTGCCCGTTCCCGCTCCGAAAATCACGACTCGGTTTTTTTCGAGATGGCGCACGGCGCGCCGGCGAATGAAGGGTTCGGCAATCTTATCCATTTCAATGGCCGACTGCAGACGGGTGTAGACCCCCTCGTTTTCAAGGGCCGACTGCAACGCCAGTCCGTTGATCATCGTCGCGAGCATGCCCATGTGGTCTGCCTGAACTCGATCCATTCCGCGATCCGAAGCCGGCATTCCGCGAAAGATGTTCCCCCCGCCAATCACCACAGCCACTTGCACTCCTGCCTCTACGACCCCTTTGATCTCGCGAGCGTACTCTGCAAGTCGTTCGCCGTCGATTCCGTAGTTCTGGTTGCCCATTAAGGCTTCTCCACTCAGCTTCAATAGAATGCGACGATATTTCACTGTTTTCGGGTGTTGATGGCGAAATTAGGTAAAAACAGCCGCCGAGCGCCCGTGTTTAAAGCGTCCAGCGAATCACGACATTGAACCTCCTCGGTGGGGCCAACTGCGCGGGCCTTGGCTGAACGCTTTCGTTGCCAAAATTGTCAATCGTCAGGCCCAGGGTCCAGTGTTTGTTCAAGGCGCAAAGCGCGCGGAAATCGAGGAGCAAATCGTCGCCCGCCGCTTTCTCGAGTTCTCTCGATTCTTTGATCCCCGCGCCGGGAATGAGAATTTCGACCAAAGGGCTTTCGAAGATGCCGTCGATATTCCTCATAAAGCCATTCCCCTTGAGTCCGACTCCAAAAGTCCAGCGAGCCCATCGCGCCTCGATGTCGAATCGGTATAGGCGCTCGTATCGATACTTGAGAATATACCCTGTGGTGTCGCTGCTGGTGTTTAAATAGCTCATTTCGTTGCCATTCGAATCGGTGGCGTACACGCGCGTCGGATCGAGTGCTATGGGCACCGCCCAGTTAAAACCCGATAAGAGTCTAAAATCTACCCGACTCCAACTCCACTGCCCCCCCACTTCGAGCTCGATGCCCGAAATCTGGGCGGGGCCTGTATTGATCGACCGAAAGCCCAGACCGACCGGATTTTGCGCAGAAGACTCCCATTGGGCAAATTGAAATTCCAGCATATTCTCGTACCGCATCCAATAACCCGCCAAGTCTGCGTAAATCCCTCCGTTTCCGAGGGGGAATTCTTGACGGAGGCCCAATTCTGCGCTCACCCCTTCTTCGGGTTTCAACTTGGGATTGGGCAGCACAAAAATGCTCCCCACGTTTGTGGCGGTGTATCGCTCGGCCATGCTCGGAAATCGGAAGCCTTCTCCCACATTGGCCCTGAGGTAGGTTCCTCTGCCGACCTTGGCATTGGCACCGAATCGAAAAAGCGGGCGGCTGAAATACTCTTCATCCATAACCACTTGTTCCCATCGAAAACCACCGACGAGTTTGACAACGCCTATGGCCTTTTCTACTTGGCCAAAGAGCGCGGCATTGTTCGAGCGATGTCGGCCTTGAAACAACTCCGAGTTCGAGACCGCCCACGAGCCAAAAGCCCCCGCTTGTAGCACCCAAGAAACTCCGGGCTCAAAGCGGTACACGTATTGGCCCATCAGTTGTTCTGAGCGATTGCCGAAATCAGTGGTTCGATTTGCGGCATTGTTATCTACCTGTAAATAGCGCAGCCGGAGCTTGTGGGTGTGCTTGCCTCGGGTGTACACTGCGTGTGGATCGATGAACACATCCGAACCCGTGGTGATCGTCACCGAACTGTCGAGCGCCACATAAGGAGTGGTTCGGCTGTCCCAGAGCAGAGCGTCTCCCGTTTTACTCCACATAAATCCCCCGTCGAGACCGTATGCCAAACCTTTGAACTTTTGGCTTTGAACGAGCGTCTGGGCGTAGATCCGCGCCCTTGAATCGGGTTCGTCATAGCGGTAGCCGCGGTCGTTTAAGAACAAACCCCCGATTCGATAAGAGGCGCGAGATTGGCCTGAAGACAAGCTGAACCTCAAGCCCTGAGATGTTCGCGGGCTGTCCCACCATTTGTATGATGAATTTGAAGGTGCGTCGTACACCGAGCTCACCAACTGTACACTCGCCTGAGGTTCAGGACTTGGCGGGGCCGTTCGCAAGTGAATCACCCCGTTGAGGGCCGCCGAACCGTAGAGCGAAGAGGCCGCTCCTTTGAGCACCTCGAATTGAGAAGCGCTTTCGAAGGGCAAAAGATCCCACTGCACCTGACCTGCATCGGGCGAGATCAGGGGCAAATCGTCGAGCAACACTTGTACCCGTGTGCCTGCTCCATAGCTCCAACCGCTGCCGCTGCGGAGATTGGCCTGACCATCGGCAATATTGAGCCCGGGGAGCTGTTCGAGGGTTTGCTCTACCGAAACACTTCCGCGATTTTCAATGAGATAGGGCTTGAGAACGCTCAAAGACACTGTGGCTTCAGCTCGTTTTTCGAGCCCTAAGCTGGCCGTGACCACGATGTCTGACAATTCGGTTTGCTCGCTTTGAAGCGAAAGCCGAATAACGTTCGAACCTCTTCGAATTGTTTCATTGCGAGTGACATAGCCAAAAGAGCTGATTTGAATTCGCTCAACCGTATCGGTTCCCCATGTCCACAAAATCCGACCTAAGGCGTCGCTCATGGCCCTTTGATCGCGGTCTAACGAGCGAAAAACCACTCCTTCGATCGGGCGACCATCCAGCGGGTCGAAGATTTCAAAAACGGTGGATTGCCGCGACTGTGCGTGCACCACCGGCTTCATCATCAAAACGGCGCACAGCAAAAAAACCTTTGCGAGGCGGGTGAGATTCGCTTTGAACATGGAAGGGCTTTGAGGGGTCAATCTAACCAAATTTTTAGGCGCGACTTGTCGTAATTTTTGAAATCTCATTATTACATTTGCGTTCATGGAAATCGCTTCAACCACCACTCTTATTTCAGGCGCAAGCTCGGGCTTTGGCGCCGCCATCGCCAAGAGACTTCACCTTCGGGGGCATCGACTCTTGCTCAATGCCCGCAGAAAAGACCGCTTAGACGAGATGATTCGCGAATTCGACCCCAACGGAAGTCGAGGGCATCAGGCGCTGGTGTTCGATGTTCGCGATCGCCAGGCGGTTGAACAATCCGCTCGAATTTTGTCTGAATCGATTGGCGAAATCGATGTCTTGGTAAACAACGCGGGGCTTGCGCTCGGTATGGGGCCGATCGATCGGGGAGACGCCGACGACTGGGACACCATGATGGACACAAATGTCAAAGGCCTGCTCTACGTTACCCGTGCTTTTTTGCCGATGATGAAACCCGGGAGCCATATAATCAACATCGGTTCGATCGCAGGTCGGCAGGTGTACGAAAACGGCAATGTCTACTGCGCCAGCAAATTCGCCGTCGACGCCCTGAGCCGTTCGATGCGCATCGATCTGCTCGACCGCGGAATCAAGGTTTCTCAAATCGCCCCGGGAATGGCTGAAACCGAATTCTCAACCGTTCGTTTTAAAGGTGATACAGAGAAGGCCGCCGCGGTTTACCGGGGTTTGAAGCCGCTCAGCCCCGAGGACATTGCCGAAGCCGCCGACTGGATTCTAAGCCGCCCGGCGCATGTCTGCATCAACGATCTCCTCATTATGCCCGCAGCACAGGCCGATGCAAGCCGCAGCCATAGAGTCTGAGCAAAAAGCGATTCTCGCGCTCCTCTTGTGCCCCGGTCTGAGCTCCAAGAAAATTCGGGGATTGTTGACGCACTTCGGCTCGGCTCGCGAAACGCTTGCTCAGGGTTTGGAAATGTTCCCTGGAATGGATCAGTGGAACAAAAAAGCCGCGCTCACCGCACTCGAAGGCTGGAGACCGGCGCGCGACCGAGCAGAGAAGCAGTTTGAAATGCTCGAACGCTTCGGAGCTCGGATTCTTATTGCTGAAGACCCGGCCTATCCCGCGAAATTGAAGCAGTGCCCCGATGCTCCCATCCTGCTCTTTTCGATCGGCCCGGCCAATCTCAATCCCAAGCGTTCGGTCGCTATTGTGGGCAGCCGAGCGGCCAGCAAATATGGCTTAAAGGTGACCCGACAACTCGTACAAGAACTTTCGAGTACGGGCGCGTTGATTGTGAGTGGACTGGCTCACGGCATCGACGGTCAAGCGCACAGAAGCGCCTGTGATTGTGGGCTCGAAACCGTAGGCGTGCTCGGAACAGGTCTCGATTTGATTTATCCCCAATCTCACCGCAATCTAGCGGCTCGAATGGGTCGAGAAGGGGGATTGTTGAGTGAATATCCATTTGGGACCTCGGGAGACCCCGGGCACTTCCCCATGAGAAACCGAATTGTGGCGGGGCTCTGCGATCTCACCATTGTCGTAGAGGCCGGAGACCGGAGCGGCGCCTTGATTACCGCGCGCATGGCCAATGACTATGGGCGCGAAGTACTCGCTGTTCCGGGCAGTTGGGATCGACCCAATACCCGCGGCTGCAACGAACTCATTCGAAAAAACGCCGCGCTCATCTTGACCGAACCCTCCGAAATTCTAAAAGTGATGTCGTGGGGAGAAGAAGCGGCGGGAGAAGACAAGGCCTTGAATGGCACTCAGCAAATCTTCCATACAATCGACCTCGACAGCCTCGAGCCCGAAATTCGAGCCCTGGCTCAATCTCTTATTCAGGCGGGGGGTGCACTCGACGCAGATGCGTTGAGCGAGGCTATGGGAATTTCGGCTGCAGCGGCTTCGGCGCTCTTTTTTAAAGCCGAAATGAACGGTTGGACGCGCACGGAGCCCGGAAAGATTATTCGGTGGGTCGGCAGGTCTTAATAACTCGTGGCCCTTGAGTTCAAATCGACCTCTTCTTGCCCATTATATTTGAGATCAAGGTATGTCTGCACCAACAACGGGTACTCAGAGTTTTTCAAATAAAGGCCTTTACCGCACTCTGGTGCTGGTCTGCCTGTCGGTGGTTGCCCTCGTGGTGGTGAGCACCTATATGGTTTTTATGCGCGAAAGCGCCGAGAAAAAGCTCCGGTTTACGGCTGAAAGTCGCTGGAGCCTTGAAATCGTAAAGGGGTTTTTGAACAGTGAGATGCGCTCGATCGAGCAGGACATCGACTTTTTGATACGCAGTCCCGCCTTCGCCGAATATCTGAGGGGAAGCACACCTGAACAAGCGCAAGAAGTAGAGCGCACCGTCGCACAATTCGGGGCGATTCGGGGCAAGTACAGCAAGATTCGAATCATCGACGAAAACGGACGCGAACGGCTCAAGGTCGATTATCGTCCGGGCGGATTCGACGTGAACCAGAACTTGCAAGACAAAACGGAGCGCTATTACTTCCGCGCGGCCAAACCGCTCGGACCCGGGGGGGTTTACATTTCTCGATTCGACTTGAACATGGAAGATGGAAAGGTTTCTCAACCTCCGCTTCCCGTGATTCGATTTTTGAGCCCGATCTACGGCTCAGACGGTATCAAGCTCGGCTATGTCGTACTGACGTACAACGGACATTTGATCTTGGATCGAATTGCCTTGGTCGAAAAAAATTCGAATCTGCAGATATTCCTTTCCGATGCTCAGGGAAACTGGCTCAAAGGACCCTTTCCCGAAAACGACTTTGCCTTTACCGAACAACCCGACGTCGAAGGGCAGCTCCGAACTGAATTTCCGCCGTTGGCTCCGCTCTTGGAATCGAGCGACCGCGGAAGCGTGGAAACCGAAGATGGCATACTCTCTTTTGAGACCCTCAACGCGTCGGATATGATGTCGAATGCCGCCGTTCAGGTAGTCCAAGCATCGGGCTGGACGGTGGTCGCACAACTCGATCAAGACCGATTAAACGCCAGTTTGAGCTCCATTCGACGCGACCTGTCGCTCTCTGCGCTCGTGCTCTTGGCCATGATCATCCCCACCATCTTTTTGCTCTTTGGCAATTTGATTCGGAAAAACGACCAGTTGAACGCTTTTATGTTCGAGCTCGAGTATTCGAATGCCGAATTGAAAAACAGCCAAACGCGCTTACAACACAATCTGGCCGATCTCGAAGAACTGACCCAAGAAAAGGAGGAGTTTATCGAAGAACTCGAGCGCAAAGAGAAAGAGCTTTTGTCGGCCAAAGAGAATGCCGAACAAGGGGCTCGAGCCAAAAGCGACTTTTTGGCCACCATGAGTCACGAGATTCGCACCCCTTTGAACGCTGTGCTCGGCATGGCCGATTTGCTCGACCGCACAGCCCTTCAAGCCGAACAGCGCGAATTGCTCCGAACGATTCGCTCGAGTGGAGATTCGCTTTTGGCCGTGATCGACGACATCCTCGATTTTTCGAAAATTCAGTCGGGACGCATGGAATTCGAGCACAAGCCGTTTATGCTCGAAGACACCCTGTACGAAGCGCTCGATCAGGTGTATCAACGCGCCCGTCAAAAGGGGCTTTCGGTGATGTACCGCGTCGAGGGCGACTTGGCGCTGAATGTGTTCGGCGACCCCACGCGACTGAGGCAAATTCTCTTGAACTTGGTGAGCAATGCGGTCAAGTTTACCGATTCGGGGCGCATTATGCTCAGTGTTCAAGCCAACAGAAGCAAAACCGAACTCCCGGGCAACTACTTGTTCTCGGTCGAAGACACGGGCATCGGAATCCCGATGGAGAAAGCTCCCTTCTTGTTTCAGGCGTTTAGCCAAATCGACTCTTCGGTAAATCGCAAGCACGGGGGCTCCGGTCTCGGACTGGCTATTTCGCGCCGACTGGTTCAGCAAATGGGGGGCGAAATGCACTTTCAGAGCGAGCCCGGTGCCGGCTCTATCTTTTATTTCAGCCTGAGCCTCAGCAGACAAATCGGGGTCGAGGCCGATGCTCGATTGGAGATCCTGAGATCGAGAAGCTTGAGAATCAGCGTATCAAATCAAAAACAAAAAGAAATTCTCGAAGACGCAGCTCGTTTGCGCGGTTTTCGTTTGGTGGATGCCCGTCAAGAGGATGTGCGCGTAGACTTCGAACTCTTCGAGCCCACGGCCTTAGACGCTGCAGTGCACACGAATGCGAGATTTGCCATCGCGCTGCTCCACCCCTCGGTTCCGCTTGAGCAAGCTTTTTCAGATCAATTCTTAAGGTTCCCCATGCCCGTGCACATCGGCAGGCTTTGGTTCTTCCTCGCTTCTCAACTCGACGAGCGCCTAAAAGCGGCCGAGCCCGAAGAACAGGGTGCCGAAGTGGATGCCGCGGCCATCGACCGCAGCGAGATTAAGATTCTCTTGGTTGAAGATAACCCGATTAACCTCCGGCTTGCTCAGTTGATCCTCGAAAAACTCGGCTTCCAACCCGACCAAGCACTCAATGGATTCGAAGCGGTCGAGGCGGTTCGCAATCGCCCGTACGACATCTTGCTGATGGATATTCAAATGCCGGGCATGGATGGCATTCAGGCCACGAAGGCCATTCGCAGAGAATTTGGAGAGCAACATGTCATCATTGCCATGACGGCAAATGCCATGGAAGGCGACCGGGAGCGCTATATGAGCGAGGGCATGGACGATTATATTTCGAAGCCGTTTTCGTACGCTCGGCTCCAAGAACGCCTCGACCATTGGATTTCTGCGCTGGCTCCACGTTTGAAGAGCTCTGGACGCTAATGTCTCAGACGATTTTGACGAGGATGTAGTTCTTCTTTCCCTTTTGGAAAAGCAGCAATCCGCCTGAGAGAAGGTCGTCTGCCGAAATCTGTCGCTCGGGGCCGATTTTTTCCTTGTTCAAGCTCACTCCATTTGCCAAAAGCATTTTGCGGGCTTCGCCTTTGCTCGAAAAGACCGTTGTATGTTCGGCGAGCAAAACCACGGCATCGGGTGCGTTCGAGAGAAGATCTTTGCTGAGTTCGTGAACTTCAACTCCTTGCAGCGCATCCATCAACAGCTGCGAATCGAGTTGAAACAGCTCTTCGCGGCTGCCTTTTCCAAAGAGCAATTCTGAAGCTTTTTGAGCCCGAAGGCGCGCCTCGCTTGAGTGTACGCGATCGGTGACCTCTTCGGCGAGCTTGGTCTGCAGCAGACGGGCGTGGGGTTCTTTGAGGTGTTCGGCTTCGAGGGCTTCGATCTCTTCTCGCGACTTCAAACTAAAAATGCGCAGATAGCCGGGGGCATCGGCGTCGGCGGCATTGAGCCAGAACTGGTAAAAGTGGTAGGCGCTGGTCTTGGCGGGGTCGAGCCAGATGTTTCCGCTTTCGCTCTTGCCGAACTTGCTGCCGTCGGCTTTTTTGATGAGGGGGGTGGTGAGCGCATAGGCTTCGCCCCCGGACATGCGGCGGATGAGCTCGGTTCCGGTGGTGATGTTGCCCCACTGATCGCTCCCGCCCATTTGGAGCACCATTCCGTGCTCTTTCCAAAGGTGGTAGAAGTCGTAGCCTTGGATGAGTTGATAGCTGAATTCGGTGAACGACATGCCGGTTTCGAGCCGGCGTTTGACCGAGTCTTTGGCCATCATATAGTTGACGGGCAGGTGTTTACCCACGTCGCGGATAAAGCCGAGAAAGCTGAATTCTTTGAACCAGTCGTAGTTGTTGACCAACACAGCGGGGTTCTCGAGGGTGGTGAAGTCCAAAAAGCGCTCGAGTTGGGCCTTTTGGCGCTCTTGGTTGTGCCGGAGTTGGTCGAGGTCGAGCAAATTGCGCTCTTCGCTCTTGCCGCTGGGGTCTCCGACCATGCCGGTGGCCCCGCCGATCAGGGCATAGGGCTGGTGACCGCTGCGTTGAAAGTGGAGCAGGGTCATGACCTGCACGAGGTTTCCGACCCCGAGCGAATCGGCGGTGGGGTCAAATCCAATATAGCCTTTGCACGGTCCTTGGAGGAGTTTTTCCTCGGTTCCGGGCATCAGGTCGTGGAGCATTCCCCTCCAGCGGAGTTCTTCGACAAAGTGATAGCGATGCATGGGTGCGAAGATACCGAGGTCGACGAGGCGTTCAAAAATCCGCGTGGAATCTCATTGGACTGTGGAGATGGTTATATTTGGTATGTTATCGTTTTGTGAATTAACAAATACCATTTTGCACAACTCGGGTGGGGGGGGGTAACTTCAGATCAAATACTTTAAAAATGAAAACCCCATTTCTCTTCGCTGCAATATTGTCTCTCTTGTCTCTTTGCTGCCTATCGATCTCCGCCCAAGAGCGTGATACCCGCGTCGAATATGTTCAAAGTGGGCCCAAAATCGAAGTCTCACCTGAATTGTTTGAGTTGATTTCTGAATGGGCCTTGAACGAGGATTTAGGGGATAATCTCATAGACTTCTTATTGGCAAAGCATCAAAGTCCGTTAGAGGTGGCACTTTTTGTTGAAGCCTACAGTGGTCAGACGCTAGAGCAAATCCAAGCGCAACAACGGTTCAAGACCTCCAATCAAAGCACCAATTGCATTTGCAATACTGTTGTCCCAGCTATGAGTGAAGTGAGTAGAAGTACTCACGATACGTATCTCCACAGATTACTTGATGAAGATGATCACTTTTTAGGTAATGAGCGCGTCTACGGCACTTTACTTGTTGACCAACCGGCAGTCAGAATGAGAGTGGAAACCGGAGGCGACGACGGGGCACATGATGGCGGAACTGAAGTTCCAGCAGCCTACGTCCGCTATGACTTTCTCAATCTATGCACCGAAAACTTCGAGCGGAACTTAGAGTGCTTGTGCGATAAGCCCTTGATCATCGAGGGCACCTATTATGGTCGTTGGGACTATTCGGGTTCTTCTTCGTGCTGGCTCTGTGGCTACGGCCATTGGTCGCGACTCAATTATGGTTTTGGCGCTTACAGCTACGACCACGTACCGGCTGGCAACATCATTAGTGGACTTCAAATCAGTGCTTTGGTGGATCGTCAAATCGATTGGAGTCAAAGCACTACTCCCGGATGGGCCAATTTGGTGAAAGCCATACCGTCATTGGCTCAGTTGATTTTTTCGACCACCACCGGACCGACCAATGATTCAGTGAATGTGACCACCAGCCCGAGTACGAGTACCACCTTTAGTTCGGCCAATTCCTTAGCCACGGCTTTGTCGAACTTAGGTGTGCAAACCTCTTCGTCCAATCCCAGTCATCAAGGTTTGGAGTCTTATCCTTTCACCGGCAATTTAATGTTGTTGGCGAACATCCGAAAAACCATTTATTATGCATCGAGCACCGGCCTGGCCGGGGGTGGGTATGGGGCATTGTGGAATACCGATCTGTGGTTTCACAGCTCCTTCCACGTCAATCACATCGTGCCTTATCATGACAATGGATATTTAAACACGGGTGCAGTGAGCAATCCCAACGGTTGTTGCAACGAACAATGGGGTAGTTGGACATACACCGAAAATTTTGCTGAAATACCCTCGTTTCATGAAAACTCATGGGCCTTCTTGAACGTACATGGGCAATCTCAATGGGATTACTTTAGCACAGAACCCAGCGAACCCAATCCCGGATATATTTCTCAGGGCGAAATTGTCGAGCTTCAAGCTCCCCACGGCACTGTGTATTCAGATTATTACTGCACCTGTAACGGCCTTGAGGATCCCAACGGAGGCTTGTTTCAGCCCTTTATTCAATCTGCCCAGAGTTTTTATTGCGGAGAAGACTTTCCAATGGAAGATTTGAATTTTCCTAGCCTTCCCGGTTCAATTTCCGTCGAGTGGTTCCATGATTATGTGCCGATCGCTTTAGGAGTAAGTGGCATCAGTGTAAGCGCACCGGGAGCTTATCTGGTCAAGTACTCCGACCCGAATGATCCATTCTGTTCAACTCAAGATATCTTCTTTGTCAGCGACTGTCCGGAAGGTAAATTCTTCTCCGATGATCATATTTCAATCAGCGATGTTCATTCATTTAATGAACTCCGTTCTTTAATGTTCCGTGAAGAAAATATGAGTAATTATCAATTGACTGTGACTTCTATAAATGGTGCAAAACTGTTTATAACTGAACCAACTGATAATCCTAAACAAGTCTTGACTTCAATTGAAGAATTACTCTCAAGTATTCCTCCACAATGGACACTCATTACCATAAGGAAAATCTCAACTTCAGAGATCAAAGTGTTCAAAGTGTTGTCAAATATGCAGTAATGAAAAAGAACCCTATTCTAGATTATTGGGGCTACATATGTTGTTCTATTCTCCTCTTTCAACCCTTGTTTGCCCAAGACGTACACTGGGAAATGGGCGTTGATACGTGGTTGAACAACAGCAACACCCGCAATAGAAATCAATTCACCGATCCAAACAACATTCTCGACTACGCCTATATTATACAATATGCGGAAGTGCCTTGGCAGTATACAAATAGAGGGGACAATGTTCTTCTCGGGGGAATCGGTCTGAGAAACCACTGGCGTTTTTGGAACGGACTTGTGCTCGGTGTCAATTTGAACTATGAGGAGGGGATTTATCCCAACTATGGTCGATATCAAGGTGGGACAGGCTACAGTTGGTCGTTGCATTGGACCCAATCGGAGGCCTTGATGAGTGTTGGATGGGATATCAAACGCAATGTGGGCTATTCTGCGTGGAGCGATCCTCATCGACGGATTAACCAGCAAAAAACATCACTGATTGTCGAGTTCGCTGCGGGCCCTGCCTACACGACCTATCTCAATTCAAGAAAAGTTTTTGAACAAGGGTCAGGGGTCGCCTACCCCGATACATTGTTTATACAGAGTGAAGCCCAAGAAGATTTTCTTCGGACTTCTTGGGGGCTTACTTGGGTCACTGGACTCCGCTATATCAAAAACTACAAAAATGGCTTTGGTTGGGGCCTCAATTTTCACTACGGCCAGCTCATCATGCAAACCGACCGCATGGAACGCACCGTCTATGAGGCCGATGGAGTGGATCTCTTGCCCTTGCTGACCACCCGCGATCGGGAATATGTCTTCGACGGCTTGGCCCAAGACGATCCTTCCAATCCCAACAAAGCCCGATCGCTCGAACCCGAGCGCTTTATGCTGCATTCCATCATCATTGGGTGTAGTGTAAAGTGGCAGTTGAATTGAGACCATTTTCGAGAAATTTCTTGCGCCTCGAGTCAAGGTTATCTTTGGACGATGATCGCAGTATCCGGTGCCAGTGGATTGGTGGGCAGCCATGTGGTGCTGGAGCTTTTGGCGAGCGGCCACCACGTGAGAGCTCAGTTTCGAAGCCGGGCGCATCTCGATGAGGTTCGCCAAGTGTTTGGCTACTACAACCGCGAAGCCGACTTCGATCGCGTGGAGTGGTTTGAAGTCGATCTCCTCGACCGAGATCGAGTGGCTGAACTTGTCGAGGAGACAGATGCCCTCATTCACTGCGCGGCCCTGGTAAGTTTTCATGCGAAAGACCGCGATCGGCTGCTCGACGAAAACCCGAGACAAACGCGCAACGTAGTCAATGCGGCCTTGGACGTACCCGGATATCGATTGGTTGCGTTTAGCTCGGTGGCAGCCCTCGGACGAGATCCGCACGCAATAGGGCCGATAGACGAGCGGAGCGAATGGAAGGACGGTCCGGCGAATTCGACCTACGCACTTTCTAAGTTTTTGGCCGAAAATGAAGTCTGGAGGGGGATCGAAGAGGGTCTGAACGCCTCGATTCTGAACCCGGGCATCGTCGTGGGTCCCGGATTTTGGAATCGCGGGGGGAGTTCGGCACTCTTCGGCTTGGCTTTTCGCCGCTTTCCATTTTACAGCCCCGGGGCTACGGGCTTTGTGGATGTCAAAGACCTTGCACGGGCAGCTCTTTTAATGCTCGAGCGGGAGGTTGTGGGCAAGCGCTATGTATTGGTCGGAGCGAACTGGCCCTACAAGCGATTTATGGAAGAAATGTCTGCGGCCCTTTCGGTTCCTCCACCTCGCAGGGCGGCCCGGGCATATCAAGTACATGCCGTCCGCTTGTTTCAGGCGCTTCGCGAACGGCTTGGAGGCCCCAGGGCTTCAATTACGCGAGAGACCGCGGCCAGCGCTTTCCGCACTTCGGTCTATTCCTCTGCCCTGATTGAGTCTGAACTCGATTTTCGCTTCCGGCCCCTCGAAGCGTGCATTGAAGAGTATGCGGGGTATTTTCTAAAAAAGTAAGACTCGTTTTTGAAGGAGAGAAACATAAGACTTATTCCATTCATTAGTTTTCCAAATCACCTCCGGTCATTGATTGAAGAATTTCCTGAATCTTTTGTTTAAAGTCAGGCAAATCAAACTGAATAATCTGCCAAATCAAGGTCGAATCCATGCCAAAGTATTCATGGACGAGAATATTGCGCATTCCCTTTATTGATTCCATTCAATATCCGAATGCTTCTCTTTTAATTCTAAAGAAATATGATCGCTCGCCTCTCCGATAATCTCCAATTGTTTTATACACGCATTCCGAAGCATAGACTGCGCACTAAAATCATCCAAATTTACTCCTTTCAAATAAGCTTCGATTTCAACAATAGCATCATACATATGATGTAAGCGAACCACATCACCCAACCGACCTCTCATAGATCAATTTCTTTTCCTTGTCCACCCTCGGTTTGATGTATTTCGAAAGCGCATTGGCCGACGCCAAATCCACTTTTGCATCGAGTATTTCCTCCAAGTCTATTTGCATTTGGACAAACAACAAACCCACGCGTAGTTGATAATCCAATTCAATCATGATATCGATATCACTCCGTTCGTCTGCCTTACCGCGAACGCACGATCCAAACAAGTAAGCCCGAATTACCGGGCGCTCAGAAAAGTATTTCCTGATTTTCTCTAAATCGGAGGCAAGCAGTCTCATCCTTCAAAGATAGATGATCGCAGCAACGCTTATTTTGAGAACGTTCTGGAGGCAATCGAAGGTCGAATGGAGTCCGCGGATCCCAATAAAAATCAAAGTCCGATTGTGGATGTCGTCGGTCAAAAGGGAATGAGGAGCGCCTGGATTTCCAAATCATTTACAGGGCTTCGCACTCAATGGCAGCACAGCGATTCGAAACCCTTTTGAACCCATTCGACTCTCTATCCCAATCCCGCCCACAACAAACGGGCCGCCAGGGAGCGATGAGGGGACCATCGAGACGCAAAAACGCGGATTTGAGCGGGGGTTTTGGGACAGGGGGCGAGATCGGGGAGTTTCAGAAATGCCCTGCCCAGATGATAGTCGCCAGAGGGGAAAACGTCTGCAGCGCCCAAATCAAAGAGTTCGATCATATCGAGGGTCCACGCTCCAATGCCCGGAACAGCCCCGAGCAGGCGTTCGAAATCTGAACGAAGGCGAATGCTTTCCAAATCAGGGTGTTGTGACGCCAAAACCGATAGGGCCTCCAGGCTGCGAATCTTGGCCTCAGACAGCTTCAAGCTACTCAACGCTCGCTCGGTATAATCATCAAAACGAGAGGCCTTCAAAACATCCAAACCCAAGCCATCGAGCAGGCGCGCATGCAGCTTTTTACTGCTGCGCAAGGGATGCTGCTGCTCGACCACACAGGCCGCCAGAGAGTCAAAAATCTCGGGAAAAGTCCGAATTGGAACCGGCCGAACCAGGGCCAAAGCTTCCTCAAAACTCGGCTCGGGTTCGAAAAACGAATCAGGAAGCCGGAGAATCACCCTCTTGAACCCTCGACGACCTCCTCAAAAAAGGCTCCATTTCAAGGTCTACCGCCTTGCGAAGCTCCATCAAACGCAGCGCATACTTCTGAAGCTCTTCCTCTCGCGGACTGCCGGGAACAAACTCCGGAACCCCTTGTGGAACCCCATGATCATCTACCGCCACAAACACCACGATACAATGGGTTTTCTTCTCAAAATCTCCCGAAGAAATATCCTTAGAATACACATCCACAGCTAAATGCATACTCGAACGACCGGTGTGAATCACCGAAGCTCGAACCCGCACCACCTGACCGATTCGAATCGGGCTGAAAAACCGAATTCCCCCCACGTAAGCCGTCACACAATACATCCCCGCCCACTGAGAGGCACAGGCATAGCCCGCCTGGTCGATCCACTTCATCACCGCCCCCCCATGCACCTTGCCCCCGTAGTTGACATCGGTCGGCTCGCTCAAAAACTGCAACTCCAACGACTTCTGCCTCATGGTGAACCTTCTGAAACGGTAAAAATTCGCTCGATCTCGTCCAGCCTGCTGCGCCGTCCATCTGCCCAAAGGGCAAATTCGCCATCGGACTCGGTCTTCAAATCGGCAATCACCCCTTGAAACGCTTCGCCCGAGTGCAAAACCACCGAGACCAAACTCGAACGCATGCACCACAGCTCGAATTGATCGTACCAAGAGCAATCGATGGGGACATACGGATCGCTCACACCAACAAACTTCTAAAAATCAGCGAAGCCGTGGCCGGATTGGTCGCCAGTGGAATGTTGTGCACGTCGCACAGCCGCATCAGCATCGCAATATCCGGTTCGTGCGGATGTTTGTCGAGGGGATCGCGGAAAAAGAACACGGCCGAGATCTTTTTTTCAGCCACCATGGCCGCAATTTGCGCATCTCCGCCCAACGGACCGCTGAGCAGGGCATTGACCTCCAATCCCGCGTTTTTCACGTGCTTGCCCGTGGTGCCCGTCGAGACCAACTCGATATCGCTGCGGTGGAACAAATCCAAATGATCGCGCAAAAAGGCTACCATTTCCGCTTTTTTCCCGTCGTGGGCAATCAATGCAATCTTCATTTCACCGTTCTTCTTAGGGCGATGTAATACACCACGATAGGGCTTATCACGATGAGCAGAACTGAAATCATCACCGCCATCGAAGCCTTTTGCCCCGCGACCGGATCGGCGGTAAAGGCCAAAATATGCTCGGTAATTAGGATGCCCGTCAGGCCAATAGCGGCTTGAACAAAGCGCAAGAGCCTCTTGCTTAGCACATACGCCCTCGAACGGTTCCGCTCGTCCAGCTTTGCCGGAATGTTCATTTCAGAGGCCGGCATGTGTTCTGAGACCAAAAAGAGCATCAGCCAAACAAAGCCGAGCAATGCCGGAAGACCAAAAATGGCTGAGCGCCCTGAAAATCCATCCGCTTGGCCACTCAAGTTAAAGTGAATCGCAATTCGTTCGGGCAAACCACCGTAGGCCAAACCCGCGCGAACCGCCGCAAAGACAATGCACAAGGCTCCGAAGGCGCTCAATAGCCGATCGACCCGCGTAGGTCTCTCGTCGAACCCCGTTTCCGGGTTCAGAGGGTCTTGCGAAGCCATGCGCTCAAAGTTTGCGGTAAATAATTCGATGCGATTTAGGGGCAATCGTCATCATGGCACTCGAGGGCTTCCAAGGCAATTCTCCCGTCTTGCTCCATTCCGTCAAGCTCCCTGATTCGCTGCTCGGCTTCGCGAGGGCTTCGGGCAATGGAACACGTACTTCGGCCGTGCCAAAATTGGTGTAAACCCAGAGTTCTGAATCGCGATGTCCGGGAGCCGAATGCCTGCGAAATCCGTAAACCAAGCTGTCGCCCCCGGTCTCGAGGCGTTCAAAATCTCCGCCCCAGTTTCCATTCCACAAAACAGGCACCCGGTGCTTTAAATCGAGCATTCCCTTATAAAATGGGGTGTAGGCTTGAGAACTCCAATCGATGGAATCTTTGCCAAAAAAGCTCAGCCGCCGGTTGAGACCCACTTCTTGACCGCTGTAAATCAAGGGCATACCCGGTAAAGTGGCGCATAAGACAAAGCAGTTTTCATACAAATCGCCCATGCGCTCGAACTCCGTTCCGTTCCAAGAATTTTCGTCGTGATTGGTAATGAAGTACATGCGGATATCGTCTTTGCCATACTTGGCTTTCTGCTCTTCAAAATAAGTGTCGAGCACGGCGACCCCCTTTTTCGACTGGGCCATTTGGTTCAAGCGGTGATGCAGATCCCAACCGTAGTTCATGTTGAAACTCTTCATATGCGCCGGGTCTTCCCACTCGGCCAACATAAACAGGGGCTTGACCGCTTCGAGTTTTGGACGCAATTCATCCCAAAACGCATTCGGAACAAAACCAGCCACATCGCAGCGAAATCCATCGATATCGAACTGATCGACCCACCAGCGCATCTCGCCAAACATGGCCTCGGCCAAACCCGGGGCTTCGTAGTTGAGATCGGCCACGTCGGTCCAATCGGTCGGTTTGCCTTCGTTGTCTCTCGCCACGCTGATTTTGCCCTTTTCGTCTCGGGTGTAGAATTCAGGGTGCTCCTTGGTCCAGTGGTGATCAAAAGCGGTGTGGTTGGCCACCCAGTCGAGCATCACCTTCATGCCGAGGCTGTGCGCCTTGTCTACAACCGCTTTAAAGTCGGCTTCGGTGCCGTAGTCGGGGTGAATGGCCGTGTAATCGCTAATGCTGTAAAAGCTCCCGAGGCTGTCTTTGCCATCCACTTTTCGGTTGAGTTTGCCGATCGGTTGAACCGGCATGAACCACAAAATGTCGACCCCGAGCTCCTTGAGGCGCGGCAGGTGCGCTTCAAACGCCTTCAACGTGCCTTCGGCCGTGTATTGCCGCACATTGACCTCGTAGATATTCGCGCTCTTTACCCACTCGGGGTGGCGGGTTTGGATCGCGGTTTCGGGTTCGGCTTCTTCGGCAGTGGGTTCGGCACAAGAAAAGGCCAAAGCGAGAAGTGCAAGTCCAATAGCGGGGTTCTTCATGGTGCTCAGTGGGTTGATGGTGAATTAAAGCAAGTACTCGAACGAAAGGCCGGGAAGGATAAAATCGCCTGCCTCAGAAGTGAGATTCCCAAACTGGGCCTTGAGGTTTGAAGGGATGAGCTTGGGGTCTATAGACACCGAATTTGAATTCGGGTTGATTAAAACAACAGCCGAACGATCAAAATACGAACGCTTTACATAGAGCACATCTCCGGAGAGCACGCCCATTTCGGTGCTCCCGTAGGCCAGCGGCATCGATGTGCGCCTGAGGTGGGCGAGCCGTATCACTTGTTCTCGCAGCGCATTTTCGAGGGCGTTAAACCCTTCAAAGCGCATCATTTTTCGATTGTCGGGGTCGCCTGCTCCATGAAGCCCAATTTCGTCTCCGTAATAAATGACGGGAATGCCGGGAATCGACATATTAAACGCGTGGAGCATGGCCAGTCTTTGATACGCCGTATCGCTCGGGGGGCCGATTTCGCGCGTCCAACCCACCAATTTGGCGTCGTCTGAAAGTTTGAGCTGACCCGAAGCATAGGTAATAAAGCGCGCGCGGTCTTGATTGCCGCTGATGTAGCCCATGAGGTTGTGCGAGCCGTACGTAGCCAAACTCGACCGCTCGACCTCGACCAAGCGCTGCAAGGCCGAACCCAAAGCGAGCTGACCTGAAAAAGCCCCGACCGCCGCATCGTAGACATTGAAATCGAACTGAGCATCGAGCATGCCCGTAGACAAATAGCTCGCGATGAGGTCCGGAGAGCCATAGGTTTCGCCAATCTGAAAGACGTCGCGGTCGGCGAGGCTGTCTTTGAGTTTGCGTGTCAAAGCCCTCCAATAAACCTCTGAAATGTGCTTGGTCGCATCGTGGCGATAGCCGTCGAAGCCATAGTCTGTAATCCAGGCCAAGGCGGTATCGGCCATGGGTTCTGCGATCTTCGGATCTCGGAGTTCGAGGGTGGGCATAAACACGTCAAACCAAGTGGTGAGGCGGTGTTCGTCCCAACGCTCGGTGTTCAAACTGCCGTCGGGCAAATTCAGCGAAGTCGCCCATTCGGGATGCTGAACATAGATTGGGTTTTCTTTGTGAACGTGATTGGCGACGTAGTCAATCAGCAGGTTTAGGTTCTTTTCGTGCCCCTTTTCGACCAAGCCGCGGAGTTCTTGCATCGTGCCAAAGCGCGGATCGGGTTGGGTGTTCGAGACAGGCCAATAGCCGTGATACCCCGAGAACTTGCTCTTGACACCGCCTTTGTCCCACAGCCCCCAAGCACCGTCGGGGTTTCGGCTGAGCGGAGAAATCCAGAGGCTGTTCACCCCCAATTCTTCGAAATACCCCGCGTCGATTTTTTGGCTCAAACCCTCGACATCGCCTCCCTGATAATTTGCTTTGGGGTGAATTTCAGGGTCTTGTACCGGGCGGTCGTTCTGTGCATTTCCGTTAAAAAAGCGGTCTACAAAGACGAAGTACATCACCGAAGTCCGCCAATCGCTCCGATTGAGCTCTGCGGCATCGACCACCACTTTGCCCATTTCAAGCGGAACCAAGAGGTCGTTTCCGCGTTCGAATTCGCTTCCCGTAAAAATCCTCAAATGCGTCCGCTTCATCCGAAAGGCCGCGTTCGGAATGGGGAAATTGTAGATCACCTCACCATTTTCGAAGGTAGTGCGCGCTTCGATCAAGTGGTTTTCCCAAAAACCAACGACGTCTTGCCCCTCGGGAACGGGCGCCAATGCGACATAATTTTTGCCGAAGCTCTCAGTTTGTATCGCCACTGGCGGTTTTTCTGAGGCACCCGTCTCAAGCACGGAGTTATAACCGCCCATTCCATTCGAGACGGAATCTTTGGCCGAGGGGTCTGTGCGCTCTTTTCCGTCGGCCAACAGGCGATATTCGTGTTTGCCCGGCGCTAGCGAGAGTTCGGCCACCCAGTCTCCGCCTTCGCGACGCATGGGCAATTGTTCTCGATTCCAGGCATTAAAGCTCCCAAAGAGCATCACTCGCTCTGCCTGCACCCCGGATATGCGAAGCTCTACTTTTCGCTCGTTCGAACGAAACACGGGCAGGTCGTATCGAAAGCCATCCAAATAACAGTGAGCCACGCCAATGGCGCGCTCGGGAGTGCCGCTCAGCAAGATAAACCCGCTGTCGGTGGGCTCCGCGCTCAGGCCTTTGGGCCACACCACGCTATCCAATTCCGAGGCGCGCGCACCGAAATAATCTGCCAGCAAAACAAGGCTTTGCTCTGACTTGAGCCGAATCGGAGTGCCCAATCCGCGAATGGCCGGCTTGAATGGCTCGGGCTTTGAACAGGCGAGAAGGGAAAAGGCGCCGAGTACGGAGATAAAACGGTTGAATTTCATGAAAGCGCTCTTGGAATATGGGTGATTCTTCCCGCCTCGATTTCAATCGCCTGCCCGTAGACCATGAAGGCGACCGGGGCACCGCCTTTGTGCTCAATATCTACTGCATCTCGAGATACGCGAATTTCGAGGGTAGCCGATCGAAACTTGAGGTGAAAACCATAGGAACTCCATTGTGCCGGGAGCCGGGGCTCGAGGAGCATGTGCTCGCCCTGCCATCGCATTCCGCCAAAGCCTTGAACGACACTCATCCACGTGCCCGCCATGCTGGTGATGTGGAGCCCTTCGGCCACTTCGCGATTGTAGTCGTCGAGGTCTAAGCGCGAGGTTCTGAGGTAGAGCTCATAAGCCTTGTCCATGCGCCCGAGCCGAGAGGCCAAAATCGAATGGACGCAAGGCGAAAGCGAGCTCTCGTGGACGGTCATGGGTTCGTAAAAGTCAAAATTGCGCTCCAAACTCGATGCATCGAACTCTTCTTCAAACAAATACATGCCCTGAAGCACATCGGCTTGTTTGATGTAGCACGAGCGGAGAATGCGATCCCATGACCAGTGCTGATTGATGGGGCGTTCTGAGGGCGAGAGCGCGGCGGCGGGCTTCAACTCCTTGTCGAGAAAGCCTTCGTTCTGCACGAAGATTCCGCGTTCTTCGTCTTCGGGCAACCAGAGATTGTGCGCAATTTCAGCCCAACGACCCAACTCGGTCGAAGCGTCGAAGTTGAGCCCGACGAGAATCTCCTCCGCTCTTTGAGCATCGAGACCCCGGGCTTCTTCTATGGCCTTTGGGGTATACTCCAAGCACCAGCGGGCGATATACGAAGTGTACCAGTTGTTGTTGACGTTGTTCTCGTACTCGTTCGGGCCGGTGACCCCGTGCATGACAAACACGCCCCGAGCATGGCTGAAATGAACCCTCTGCGCCCAAAAACGAGCGATTCCGACGAGCACTTCTAGACCTCCTTCAAGCAAATAGGCTCGATCGAGGGTATGCCTGATGTAGTTGTAAATGGCAAAGGCAATGGCACCGTTGCGGTGAATCTCTTCAAAAGTGATTTCCCATTCGTTGTGGCACTCTTCGCCGTTCATGGTCACCATAGGGTAGAGCGCGGCTCCGGAGGTAAACCCGAGTTTTTCGGCGTTCTCGATGGCTTTGTCGAGCTGGCGAAAGCGATAGGTCAAAAGTTGTCTTCCCACGCCGGGCTCTGCCGTGCTGAGATAAAAAGGCAGGCAGTATGCCTCGGTGTCCCAATAGGTACTTCCGCCGTATTTCTCGCCTGTAAAGCCTTTAGGACCAATGTTTAAACGTTCGTCTTCGCCCGTATAAGTCTGGTGAAGGTGAAAGATGTTGAATCGAATTCCTTGCTGGGCCGCCACATCGCCTTCGATTCGGATATCGCCCAAGGCCCATTTTTGACTCCAGGCCAATTTTTGTTCTTCGAGCAAGGCATCAAAACCGAGCCGCCTTGCCTCGGAAGCCCGTTCGTCGGCCTGCTTCACCAGTTGCTCGGCGGGGTGATTGAGCGAACTCAGCACCGAACAATACTTGCGCAAAACCACGAACTCTCCCGCAGGAGCCGCTACCTGAAATCGATTGGAGGCATACATGGGCCGCGAAATCGTTTCGGGATAAAGCGTCAAGGGCTTATCGCCCAAAGAGGCCTCAAAGCGCATGCCCGCGGCAACTTGAAAAAAGAGTTTTTTGGTGCGCGCGCTCAAAACGGCCTTTTGACTGCCCACTTGTCCTTCGAGATGTTCCCAAAAGGCCTCGTCGTAGTTGCTGTCTTTGTTGCGTACGTCAAAATCGATATACGGCTCCATTTCGACGCTCACCGACTGCTCCAAACATCGAACCGAATACTCTATGGCGCCGATTTCCGGACGGACCAAGCTCAAAAAGCGCCTCGAACGGATTTCGATCAAGGCACCGCTCGACAATCGAAACCGCGCGGTACGCATCAAAACACCCTCGCGAAAATCGAGTTCGCGGACGAATTCTTCAACCGCGAGCTTGTGCAAGTCGACTGCCTCGCCCTCGATCCAGACCCGAATGCCAATCCAGTTGACGCTGTTGAGCACCTTGGCGAAATACTCGGGATATCCGTTTTTCCACCAGCCTACGCGCGTCTTGTCGGGATAGTACACCCCCGCCACATAACTGCCCCGAAGGCTTGGACCGGAATAGTCTTCTTCAAAATTTGCGCGCTGGCCCATATGCCCGTTTCCGAGCGAAAAAAGCGCTTCTGAACGCTCGAGATTCTCGGCGACGAAACCGCGTTCAATCAACTTCCAATCGTGGGCTTCGATGTACGAATGCATGGAGGTTCGCTCAGAGTGTTTTGGTTAACATTTTGTGAATCACAGCCTCCACTTCGAGCCCTTCAAAACCTTGGATCGTGATATCCGCGGCGTGCAGCCCGTCGGCGCCTCCGACACCAATCGCTTTCATTCCCCCGCGGTGGGCGGCTTCAATTCCGGCTTCGGCATCTTCAAAAACACAGCATTTATTTGCCGCGACACCCAGGGCCGAGGCCGCGAGCAAAAACACTTCAGGGTCGGGTTTCGAGCGCGTTGTGGAATTCCCGTCGATGACGGCATCAAAGAGCCTCACCATTTGGAGCCGCTCGAGAATCAAAGGAGCATTCTTGCTGGCCGAACCCAAGGCGATGCGATAGCCCAAATCGCGGGCTTCGAGCAAAAAGGCTTCAGCACCGGGCAAAATCTCAGATCGATCCATGGCGCGCACATACTCCAAATACATCTGGTTTTTGCGCTCGAGCGCTGCAGAGAAATCGGCTTCTTCAAGCTGAATTCCGCCCCAGTCGAGAATCCGAATCAAGGACTCTACGCGGCTCACTCCTTTGAGCTTTTCGTTTCGCTCTTCGTCAAAATCAATCCGGAGCGAATCGGCCAAACTCTTCCATGCCAAAAAATGATATTTCGCGGTATCGACAATCACCCCGTCCAAATCGAAAATCAAAGCGTCTATCGGTCTGCTCATAAGCGTGCCTCAGTTTGAGGAGCCCCTTGAGTGCCAAGCTCTCCGATCTGTTTATGGGCAAAGTGAAAATCGACCAATCCATCGAGCGGTCTGGCGACGACCTGGCCCAAGCGCAGACCTTCTTCAGCCAAGACCGTTTCGAGAATTCCTTTGAAGTGCCAAGCCACGCTGCCCACAAAATTGACTTCGACCGCTCGGGCTTCGGGATAACACAAAACGTGGATGTCGCGAAACAGTCGAAAACCCTCGAGCACAGTGCTTTCGACCCAAGGGAGATCCGCGTGCTGCCCGAGCAATCTCGAAAAGGAAGCGAGCCAAACATTGGCGTTGGGGCGGTTGTAGACCGCTTCGACGATGCGCTCTTTGGTGAGCTCAAAATCGTCTTTCAAAGCTTGTTCGAGCGGAGCAGGTAGTTTTTTGTACAGAAATTGACTCAAAAGTCTCTTGCCCAGCCAACTCGCCGAGCCTTCATCTCCGAGGATATACGCCAAGGCGGGCACTTCTTCTCGCAAGGTGCATCCGTCGAAGTAGACCGAATTCGAACCGGTTCCGAGGATGCAGGCGATCTCCGGAACCCCGCGATAAGTGGCATAGGCCGCGGAATACAGATCGTGATCGACTTCAATTTCGGCCGAAGAAAACACGGGGCGAAGCCCTTCGAGAACAATTCGATTCAGCTTGGGGCTGCTGCAACCCGCTCCATAAAAAAAAATCTTTTCGACCCTCTTCGACCACTCGCCCACATCCGGATTCTCTCGAAGCGTTTGTTCGATAAAACTCGAGGAATGAAAGTAGGGATTAAACCCCATGCTCGAAAAGCGAATGTATTCTTTCCGACTGCGCTCGACAGCGATCCAATCGCATTTGGTCGAACCGCTTTCGGCGATCAAAATCAGGGGTTTAGGCTGCTCATTTGGCTGCATAGGCTCAAGCTGCATGGTGGGGAAAGATACAAAAGCGGCCGAATGAGCGCTTGGTGTTCAAAACACACTGTCCAAACGCTCGGAGCGAAGAAAATTGGGCTTGAGCCGCTATTCGACGATCAGACGCTGAACGCTTGAACCCGAGCTTCCTGAGATTTCGATCGGATAGATTCCACGCGCCAAATCAAAGGGCAGTTTCACTTCAAAGGGAGAACTGCCAGACAGAGGGGCCGACCAAAGCAGCCTCCCCAGGCGGTCGAAAACTTTGATTGCGAAGGGCTCTGATCGAAGACTCTCCGACGAAATCCAAAAAGTCGAGCCGCTCACCGGATTCGGATACACCGAAAAGCCCGCAAGCATTTGTTCGGGTGAACTCAAGATGCCCGCAAGTTCGATTTCGTCGAGGTAGAAATTGTTGGCGCCCTCGGCGGTAAACTCAAATCGAAATACGAGCGGCGTTGGATTGCCCGCCCAATTGCCCAAGTCAATCACGGCCTGCCTCCATTCAGACGACGTGGGCACGTACTCCGCGGTTTCGTTCAAACTCGTATTCGTGCTCAACTGATTGCCTCCGAGCACGCGCAGTGTGGTCCAGGTTTGTCCACAGTCGGGGCTCACAAAAACCCTGAGCGCGCTCAAACCGGCAGAAACGCGCTTTTGAAACGCATACTGAAATCGCAATTCAGCCTGAGTGTACAAGCTCAAATTGATCGGTTGTGAAATCAAATCGTCCACTTGTCCGTTGGTGGTCAGAAATGCGCGAATGCGCAGACCTCCGCTGTTGGCGTAGCCTATGTTTTGGAGTTCGTAGAACCAATCGTCCTGGTGCGAATGAACCGTCCATTCAGCATTGGGAACCTGCCCGAGATTGAATCCGCCCGAAATCAAGGCGGCTGCCGGGAGGCTGCTTTGCCCCACGCGAACCGCGCCCGACTTGGTGGTTTGTCCGTTGCCCGCCGCATTCGTCGCAGTTAAAGTGACATCGTACACTCCGGGGGTGGAATAGGTCACCACGGGATTGGCCGCGTTGCTGCTCGAGGGGCTTCCTCCCGGAAAGTTCCAGGCAAATGAGGCTTGATTTCCACCGATCGATCCTGCTTCGAAAGCCACCGTTCCGCCGGCACACACCACGTTTCGGTTCTGATCTATTCGCGCGCTCGGAGCACAAACTTGCCCTGTCGCCCCCGTGGCGGTAAGGTTGGCCGAAGAAGCCACGTCGCCCCGAAGCGCAAACTGCGAAATCGAATTTTTCATCACGGTCTTTTGCCCTTGCGTAAAAGTGTTTTGGCAGTCTTCGTCGCTGTAATCCATGTAATTCTCGAGCATGTCGGGCAAATCGGGGCTGTCGTTCGAACAGCTGTTGGCCCCGAGCGGACAACCATTCGAAGCCAAAGCCACCGGCGGGGTGTCTGCCACTTGGTCTCCCCCGCTACAGCCCCCTTGGAACGGATGCCTCAGCCCGAAATAATGGCCGACTTCATGGGTGAGGGTGCGTCCGAGACTTTCACTGACTGCACTCCCGATGGTGCCGACGCGGTCGTGTCTCACTACAATTCCATCGAGGCTTGCCGGTTGATTGGCCGAAGGCGGATAAGCGTATCCGAGCACGGTTCCCGTCGTGATACTGATATCGATTGAGCGCACCACCCAAACGTTGAGATATTTTGAATTGTCCCAAGAAATCAAACTTTTGACATTGTTGCTCGCGTCAATGCTCAAATTCGATTGGACGCGATTGATTCCGTTGGTGCAATTGCCCTGAGGGTCGCGCGTAGCCAGTTTAAATTCGATTTCGGGATCGGCCGCCACTGCCTGAAAAATGCCGCGCAGGTTGGAAGCATCCGCATTCTGCCTGCGAAAATCGAGGTTGAGGATGCGCAACTGATCCAAAACTTGAGCCTCAGAGATATTGTCGCTGCCGTCGGCATATATAATGTGGAAGACCACGGGGATGACATGCACTACTTGCTGAGCGGACTCTGCGAGCGGATGGGCGCGAAACAAAAGGGAATCGGCCTTCAGGCGCTCCGCGCGATATTCGGGTTCCGATTCAAGTGAGGAAAGCACGGCGTCGAATCCGCAAATTTCTTGAGCTGTTGCAGTTTGAAAAAAGACAAAGGCGAATGCAAAAAGAAGGAGCGGCTTCGACGAGAAGCCGAGAGTTTGCTTGGGCATGAGCAAGATTTTTGGGAAAGGGGGACAGCGAAAATACTCACGAAAGCCAAGACCTTGGCACTGCGAACGATGCCCAATGTGTTAACGGTTAATCGAATCTTGAATAAATTTCGTAGAAATCGTTTGTCTTCAATCGGAAAGCTTTGTAATTTCGCAGCCCGTTTTTCTGCATCAAATCGCTGGGTTTGTGTTTCTCGATGAGAAACATTTTTCCGCCGACCCTTGAAGAGCGCCGGTTAGGTGCGATGCCGCTGCGGGAAAAGACACGTAAAAAACGACAATACGCATTAGCCAGTGGACGCTCTATCCTATAAGA
Source organism: Schleiferiaceae bacterium (assembly GCA_041739275.1). GTDB lineage: Bacteria > Bacteroidota > Bacteroidia > Flavobacteriales > Schleiferiaceae > WGMI01. The sequence continues at coordinate 74,574 of JBGSOF010000007.1, forward strand.
CCGTATCGGTCAACAAGGCCTCGGCCGACAAACAGTGGGTTTTGGTCGATGCCGAAGGCCAAAGCCTCGGGCGCATGGCCAGCAAAGTGGCCAAGTTGATCCGCGGCAAGCACAAGACCAGCTTTACCCCGAATTCCGACTGTGGCGACAACGTCATCATTGTCAATGCCGCCAAGGTGGCCTTGACCGGAAAGAAGTGGAACGACAAGGAATACATCAGCCACACGGGCTACCCCGGCGGTCAGCGATTTATTACGAGTCTCGAATTGTTTCAAAAGAGTCCGATCAAACTGATCGAAGCTTCGGTGCGCGGAATGTTGCCGAAGAATCGCCTCGGACGCGCATTGTTCCGCAACCTCCACGTTTTTGAAGGCACCGAGCATCCCCATGTCGCTCAGCAGCCCAAAGTCATTAACCTGAACGATTTCAACTGAATATGGCCTTTATTCACAGCCTCGGACGCCGTAAGACCGCAGTAGCCCGCGTATACATTGAGCGCGTGAGCAGCGAAGAGGAAGCCACCATTATGGTGAACCGCCGCGATTACAAAGAGTACTTCGGCACCCCGGCTCTTCACTACAAAATCGAGCAAGCGCTCCGCGCCGTGGATTCCTTCGGAAGCATTCGCGTTCGCGTAAACGTAGAAGGAGGAGGAATTACAGGCCAAGCAGAAGCCATCCGCCTCGGAATTTCTCGCGCCCTTTGCGAAGAAAACCCCGAAAGCCGCGCAAGTTTAAAGCCCGAGGGCTTCCTGACCCGCGACCCGCGCATGGTCGAACGCAAAAAATTCGGTCAGAAAAAAGCACGCAAGCGCTTCCAGTTCTCGAAGCGTTAATTTCCAGATTTCTTCAACCCTCCAAACTTTCGGGACTGTCGCCTTTTTGTGGCGCGCTACCCGGGAGTTGTTTAACCCTCGTTTAAACCCAAGGACATGTCCAACATCGACGTAAAAGAACTTCTCGACGCAGGGGTGCACTTCGGTCACCTGACGCGCAAGTGGCATCCCAACATGGCTCCGTACATTTTTATGGAGCGCAACGGGATTCACATCATCGACCTCCAGAAAACGGCTGCCAAGCTCGAGCAAGCAGGCTCTGTTCTTCAGAAAATGGCCTCTCAGGGAAAGAAAATTCTATTTGTCGCTACCAAGAAACAGGCCAAGGAAATCGTGTCGAACTACGCAGAGCAAATGAACATGCCCTATATCGTTGAGCGCTGGCCCGGCGGCATGTTGACCAATTTTGTAACGATTCGCAAGGCGGTTAAGAAGATGTCGAACATCGACCGCATGAAGGCCGACGGCACCTTTGACACGCTTTCAAAGCGCGAGCGTTTGCAAGTAGATCGGCAGCGCGCCAAACTGGAGAAAAACCTCGGTTCGATCTCAGAAATGAGCCGTTTGCCCGCCGCTTTGTTTATCATCGACATCAAGCGCGAGCACATCGCGGTGGCCGAGGCCAAGAATCTCGGCATTCCCACCTTTGGCATCGTAGATACCAATTCGAATCCCTTTGAAGTGGATTATGCCATTCCGGGCAACGACGACGCGAGCAAGAGCATCGCGATCTTGATGAAGCACGTAACAAACTCTGTTCTTTCGGGCTTGACCGACCGCAAAGAAGAGCGCGAGAAGCCTGCCGACGAAAAGATCCGCCGCAAAGCAGCGGAGCGCGTAGGTACCGAAGACGACGAATAAGAAACACGCTCCTTAACACAAGGTTAACCCGAAGACCTCGGGCGAACAGGGGCCGGATCGCGAATTTTGCCCCTGTTTTTTTTGCGACCAACCAAACCTATCTCAACTGAAATGGCGAACATCACCGCATCGGATGTAAACAAACTGCGTCAAATGACCGGCGCAGGCATGATGGACTGTAAATCGGCTCTGACCGAGGCCAACGGCGACTTTGAAGAAGCCATTGACATCCTCCGCAAGAAAGGTCAAAAAGTAGCCGCGAAGCGCGCCGACCGCGATGCCACCGAGGGAATTGTCCTGGCCGGTACCACCGCTGCGCAAAATATTGGCTTGGTGTTCAGCTTGAACTGCGAAACCGACTTTGTGGCCAAAAACGAGGGCTATCAATCTTTGGCCAAGCGCCTTCTCGAAATCGCCATGGAGAACCTCCCCGCCGATCTCGATGCATTCAAGGCTTTGCCCTTTGACAGCGGAATGAGCGTTGCCGAAAAGTTGATCGAACAAACCGGAGTCATCGGCGAGAAGATCGACATCATGGCCTACGAAAAGATCGAGGCTCCGTTTGTGGCGCACTACATCCACGCCGGTAGCAAACTGGCCACGTTGGTGGGTATGAACAAAGAGGCTGCCGAGGCTGGACGCAATGTGGCCATGCAAGCGGCTGCGATGAACCCTGTGGCGTTAAACCGCGATGCCGTTTCTCAGGAAATGATCGAACGCGAACTCGAAATTGGCCGCGAACTGGCGCGTCAAGAGGGCAAGCCCGAGAATATGCTCGACAAGATTGCCGAGGGTCGTTTGAACAAGTTCTACAAAGAGAGCACTTTGGTGGAGCAGGAGTTCATCAAAGACTCAAAACTCAGCGTAGCTCAATACCTCACCTCAGTGGACAAAGAACTCGCTTTGACTTCTTTCTCTCGCGTTGGTTTGGGAGTGTAAACCAACCGCCAAGCATTTTCGACGAGCCGTCTCTGAAAAGGGGCGGCTTTTTTTTTGGTTGGAGCGGGGGAGTGATTTTATACCGATGAGTATTATACCGATTGGTATTATACCTTTGGGTATAATACCGAAGAGTATAAAAATGAAAAAATCCCCTTTTGTCTATGGAACGAGCCTCAATACGCACGCGTTCACGAATCGTGACGAAGAAATAAAGAGGCTGTACTCCAATTTGACCAATGGAGTGAATACCTCGGTGATTTCGCCGCGTCGCTGGGGTAAAACATCCTTGGTGGAGAGGGTCACTTCCGAAATTCGAACGCACGAGCCAGGGATCAAAGTGGTTCATTTTGACCTGTATTCGGTCAATAGCGAGGCTTCATTCTTGGAAGCTTTTGCACGAGAGGTGATCAAAGCATCCAGTCCCCAATGGCAAGAGTGGGTCAAAGTGGTTGGGGAGGTGTTCAAGAAAATCACCCCGCGCCTGAACTTTGGCGCCGATCCCTTCAATGACTTTTCGTTGAGTCTGGACTGGAAGGATTTGGAAAAAAACAGCGACGAAATTCTCAACCTCCCCGAGTCGATTGCCCAGGCCAGAAACGGGCAATTCATCATCTGCCTCGATGAATTTCAGAATCTGGGGACTTTTCCAAATGCACTTGAATTGCAAAAGAAGCTCAGGGCGCAATGGCAGCGACAACAAAGGGTTACCTATTGTCTTTACGGAAGCAAAAGGCATATGATGACCGAGATTTTCAACCACCCCTCGGCTCCTTTTTATCGATTTGGGGACATCATGTTGCTGCCGAAAATCCGACGAGAGAAGTGGATCTCGTTTATTCAACAGGGGTTTCTCGATACCCAAAAAGAGATTGATTATTCGTTGGCGGCAGCCATTGCAGGGCGGATGAAGGATCACTCCTGGTATGTACAACAACTGGCGCACTACACTTGGAATGCGACGGAACAGCGTGCGGGTTGGGATGAATTCAATGGGGCCCTTGAAGAGCTGATTCAGGCCAATGCGCCCTTCTATATGCGCGAAATGGAAGGTCTCAGTGCTACTCAGGCCAATCTCTTGGTGGCCATTGCCCACAGAGAAACCCAATTGACCAGTGTCTCTGCCATGCAAACCCACGCTTTAGGCACACCGAACAACGTGAGTAAGAATGTGAAAACCTTAGTTCAACAAGACATCATCCACGAAACCGAAACGGGCTATGAGTTCCTCGATCCGGCCTTTGAGCTCTGGTTCCGGAAACGCTTTTTGAACGAGGGGTATTTGGAGGGGTAGACTATTGTACCCATTTAGGCTAGTATTGCGCCGAAGCTTACTTTAGTGTCAATGGAATCTGGCGTTTGGTTTAAAAGAAGGGTACCCGAGGGTATGCTCAACGTGTCAGAACAACGAGAACACGTCCTTCTATAATCTCCCGTGAAATTGAGTCGGATAAACCTCTAGGGAAAGGTTACATCGGGAATGCCCAGAATCTGAGCTATTCACCAGAATCACGCTGCATCAGGCGATGAACCTTGAGTGTGATTTGATTTTCGTCCCAAATTTTAACTATATTTGGGACGAAATGATTTTTCAAGAAAGACCACGCGTAGAAAAATCCATCGCCGAGGCGGTTGAATCCTACCCCGGAGGAAGCATACTGTTTGTCGATGACTTTCTGGACTATGGCAGTCCCGAAAGCGTTAAAAAAGCATTGTTCCGTTTAAATGAAAAGGAAGTCCTCTTCCGACTGGCCCATGGGATATATCTGTTTCCCAAAAGAGACCCAGAACTGGGAAATCTCTTTCCCTCCACCGACGATATCGCTAAAGCCATCGCCAGAAGGGATAAAGCACACATTCTTCCCACTGGGGTCCACGCCTTAAACAAACTTGGGTTGTCTACCCAAATACCCATGAAGGTGGTTTACCTCACCGACGGTACTGCACGAACGGTTACCGTGGGCAAGCGTACTATCGCCTTTCGACGTACCAGTCCCAAGAACCTATTAATGCAGGGTGAAATCAGCAGTTTGGTGATACAGGCCCTCAAAACCCTCGGTCAACACCAGATCGATGAAGAAATTCTGAAGAGAATCCTTGAGCTCCTACAAAAAGAAAAGAAACAACACATCGTCCACGACGCGAAGCTGTCCCCTGCTTGGATCTACAAAATACTCATGAACGCGCTGAATTGAATACCCGTTGGTTGACCCTCCACAGGGAGCGAAGGATTGACATTCTCAATCAAGCCTCCGCTGCAACAGGCTTGCCTCCCAGTGCCATTGAAAAAGATTGGTGGGTGTCGCTCTGCATTCAGGCATGCTTTAGTCTTCCCTACAGAGAACAGCTCGTATTCAAAGGCGGCACCTCCTTGAGCAAGGGTTGGAATGCAATAGAAAGGTTCTCAGAAGACATTGACTTAGCCATCAACCGGGCCCATTTCGGATTTGTTGGCGATATCAGCAATACACAAATTGGAAAACTCCGAAGAGCCTCTTGTGCATTCATTTCATCAACTTTTCTCAATGACCTAGTCCAGACTTTGACGGATTGGAACGCCATTCATGAATGTCAGCTTTTCGCTCATCCTATAACCCTTCCAGATAAAGACCCACAATGTATTGAGATTCAATTTGATTCGGTTGTCGATGCCACTGAATATTTACCCAAAAGGGTCCTAATTGAAGTAGGTGTTCGCTCACTTATGGAACCGGTAGAATTGCGAGAAATCAACTCCATCTTGAGCGTTCAATTTCCCCAACTCGATCTCGCCATCGAGGCTTTTCCAATTCCAATCGTTCTGCCCCGAAGAACGTTTCTTGAAAAGATCTTCCTCCTACACGAAGAATTCGCACAAGCGCCTGAGAAAATACGCATTGATCGACTTTCGCGACACCTATATGATTTAGAAAGATTGATGGACTCCGAACACGGTGAGGCAGCCCTTCAAGACACGGAATTGTACAACAATATTGTTGCCCATCGAGAAAAATTCAACGCAATTAAAGGGGTTGACTACAGCCATCATACGCCTGAAAAAATCAAAATTATACCACCTGACTCCGTTATCGGCGATTACGAAAAAGACTATTCCGAAATGACCCAGTTCATGATTTATGGCGACGCATTGACTTTTGCACAATTAATCCAAAGAATCTCTGACCTTCAAGGGAGAATCAATGCCATTCGACCAGTGTAAGAATTCCTTCAAAGACTGGATCATCAAGTCCCCCCTCCCCCCTTTCTCAATGAGCCTCCAGCCAATTCATCCCGACGCTTGTATCGACCAGAAGGGCTGAGACGGTCTCGACCTCGTTTTCAGGGCAGTGAAACACAAATTCATCGTGCACCTGAAGCACCATACGGCTCGTCTGCTTTCTGCGCAAACCCACACTCAATGAACAGATTGCAAGGCGATTGTCTTTCAATTTTAACAAAGAATCGACGTCACATAGAGTCAGCCGTGGCCTTATAGAGCGCATTGCCTAAAGCCCTGAACAGACCGTATGATGCATGAGCGAAGCAATTCGATTAAATAGAATTTAAAAAACACTTTCGCCTTACGCATGTGTTATGAAAATTTTAATACTTTCGTTTAAAGTGAAGGAACGGATTGAGGGAAAAAAATCATCTAGCATTCTCATATTGAGTGCGTTTTAAATATCCTCAATCGTCTGAACACTACGAATCCATTTAAAACAACAGCCCATGAACTAAACGGCAAGGAAACAATGCCCCCGGACTGGCTTCTCTTGTCGGCCAAAATAGAACAGAGGTGGTGCCGAAAAACCTTAAGAGTAGGAAAATAAAGAAAACGAAAATGATGAAAAAGACACTATTCTTTGCAGCGATGAGCCTCCTTTTCACCCGCCTGGAGGCACAGATCATCTCAAACATTACTGCCCCTGAAATGGGCGAAATGGGACAATACAGTGAGTGGAAAAAAGCGGGGGTGTCATTTGAAGACAACACCACGGTGGAAATCGAATATCGCGTAGCTCTCGTAGACAAAAAAGGGATTGGATGTCATTATTCGCTTGAAGTAAAGAACCTTTCCGACATTAAGTTGAAGATCCGAATGAAGTCGCATTATTATGACAAATTGGTCAAGGGCTATTATGGCGATGAGATCAAGGAGACGCTCAAACCCGGTAAAACGGTGCAAGGACAATTTGTTGGGCAGGGATGTAAAAAAGAGAAGGGCGTGGAACAAGAAGACTACGAACAATGCATGGCCTGCGGTTTAAGTCTGTTAATTGAAGTGACAAAATAGGCTGACGAAAGAATCCTCCATCCGAAACGCCTCCGCTGTCTTGTTCAGATAGCGGAGGCGAATTGTTTTAAAACACTAGGTAGAATTCCGGTCAATGGAACGAGCTAGGCTTGTTTCGAACGTCATACGCATTTAACCAAGTCTGACTGCCTGTGTTCTGAATCGTGGGGAGTAGTGCACAATACGCTTACAACTAATTCGTCTTGAGCAGCCAGCACACTTTGACTCTGCCGTATTCAATTAATGACACATACAACCTCTAAAACCCCTTGACTTAGCCATACGGACTCCGTGTATTTCTCAATCTTGTTCCAATAATTTACCTTATTTGGGACGAAAGGAGTTCGATTCAAATGCCTCCATTGGAAAAACCATAGCCGAAGCCATGCAATCCTACCTCAGAGGGAGCCCCCTTTCACAGCCGCTCGCTCTGAGCGAATGAAGACTATTCCGAAGGAACGAGCAAGGCACTTTGGGCCGAAATAAACTCAATCGATTACCGATTTTCTCTCCCGCTCCTTCCCTTCGAAGATTGGATCATCAAAACCCCCCTTTCTCAATGCGCCTCAAGCCAATTCATTCCCACCCCCGTGTCGACCACAAGAGGGATGCTCAGAGAGAGCGCGGTTTGCATGGCGTCTTTGACGAGGGCTGAGACGGCTTCGACCTCGTTTTCAGGGCAATCGAACACCAATTCGTCGTGTACCTGAAGCACCATACGGCTCGCGTAGGAACCCTTGCGGAGACGGGAATGTACCTCGATCATCGCCTTCTTGATCAAATCGGCCGCGCTGCCCTGAATCGGGGCGTTGACCGCATTCCGCTCCGCATGTGCCCGCACCGTTTGGTTGCCCGAATGGATATCGGGTAGATAGCGCCTGCGCCCGAACAAGGTCGTTACAAACCCCTGTCTCCTCGCAAGTTCAACCTGAGAATCGATGTATTTCTTGATGCCCGAATAGCTCTCAAAATAGTTGCGAATCAACTCCGCCGCCTCCGACCGACTCAAGTCCGTCTGCTGGCTCAAGCCAAAGGCCGACACCCCGTAAATAATCCCAAAGTTGACCGTCTTCGCATAGCTCCGCTGCTCCTTTGAAACCTCCTCCAGCGGAATCGAAAACACCCGCGCCGCCGTAGCCCGGTGGATGTCCAAACCCGAGCGGAACGCCTCCAACATCGCCTCGTCCTTGCTCAACTCCGCGATCAAACGCAACTCGATCTGGCTGTAATCCGCGCTCAGCAAGCGATGCCCCTCGTCCGGAATAAACGCCTTGCGAATCTCCTTGCCCCGCTCGTACCGAATCGGGATGTTCTGCAAATTCGGATTCACCGAACTCAATCGACCCGTAGCCGCCACCGCCTGATTGAAGGACGTATGGATCCGCCCCGTACGCGGATGCACCAACTCCGGCAACGCATCCACATAGGTCCCCTTCAACTTTTGCAATTGTCTGAATTCCAGAATCAGAGGCACAATCGGATGCTCGTGCACCAAGGTCTGCAAAATATCCTCGGACGTTGCGTACTGTCCCGTCTTGGTCTTCTTCGGCTTGCCCCCCAGCTTGAGCCGCTCGAACAACACCTCGCCCAACTGCTTGGGCGACGCCAAATTGAACTGCCCCCCCGCCATTTCCTGCACCTTGCGGTCGATCTCGGTCAGCTCATTCAACATACTCCCGCTCAAGGCATTCAGCGCATTCGAATCGATCCGTACCCCCGCCCGTTCCATCGAAACCAACACCGGGACCAAAGGCACCTCAATCTCCGAAAACAACGGCTTGAGCTCCGCCTGCTCGAGCATCGGCTCGAACCGCTGCTTGAGCTGAAACGTCAAATCGGCATCTTCTCCCGCATACTCGCACACCCGCTCCGGCTCCACCGTGCGCATGGTCCGTTGGTTCTTGCCCTTGGGCCCAATCAACGTCTCGATGCTCTGGGTGCGGTGGCCCAAATAATTTTCAGAAAGCGTGTCGAAATTGTGCCTCTGGTCGGGATTGATGAGGTAGTGCGCCAGCATGGTGTCGAACAAAGGCTCCGCCACCTCCACGCCATAGTTGAGCAAAACCGACAAATCGTATTTGAGATTCTGCCCGATTTTTTCAATCTCGGGATGCTCAAAAAAAGGCTTCAAGCGCTGCAGTCGGCTCCTTTGCTCTTCGAATTCGTCGGGGAACGCCACGTAATAGGCTTTGCCCGCCTGCCAAGAAAACGCAATCCCCACCAAACCCGCGTCGATTTCGACCAGCGAATCGGTTTCGGTATCGAAACAAACCGACTTCTGTTTGAGCAATTTATCGACAAGCCAGTCGATCTCTTGATCGGTCTCAATCAAGGTGTACTGGTGATCGTAGCTCTCCAAGCTCCGAAGGCTGCTGCCCGAAACCTCGCCGCGCTCCACCTCAAAAAGACCCACCTGAGTTCCGGCGCTCGAAGCCTGAGAAACACTCTTTTCGACCACCGCCGACGGCTCGTTCAAAACCCGCTTGAGCAAGGTTCGAAACTCGAGCTCCTCAAAAAGCCCTCGGAGTGCTTCGCTGTCGGGTTTTTCGACCATCAAGCGCTCTTCTTCGAGCTCGATGGGGGCATGGGTAATGATGGTCGCCAAATTTTTACTCAACAAACCCAACTCGGCATTCGCGCGGATCGCCTCGCCCAGCTTGCCCTTGATTTCAGCAGCGTGGGCAATGGTCTCTTCGAGGCTTCCATACTGAGCCAGAAGCTTTTGGGCCGTTTTTTCGCCCACCCCGGGCAAACCCGGAATATTGTCGACCGCATCGCCCATCATTCCGAGCATGTCGATCAACTGTTCAACACGCTCGATTCCGTGCTTGGCACAAACCTCTTTAGGCCCCAGAATCTGAGCGGGCTCCCCCCCGCGTCCGGGCTTATAGATCAAGGTTTTATCGGTAACCAATTGACCGAAATCCTTATCGGGCGTCATCATATAGGTGGTGTAGCCCTCCGCCTCCGCTTTGCGCGCCAGCGTCCCGATCAAGTCGTCGGCTTCGAAGCCTTCGAGCGCAATGGTCGGAATGCCCATGGCGTCGAGGATGCGGTGGATGTAGGGAACGGCTATTTTGATGGCCTCGGGAGTGGCATCTCGGTTGGCCTTGTACTGCGGAAAATCGATGTGTCTTTGCGTCGGGCCTGATAAATCGAAGACCACCGCCAAATGCGTCGGCTTTTCTTTTTCAAGCAACTCTGTCAGGGCGAGCATAAAGCCAAAAACTGCCGAGGTGTCGAGCCCTTTGCTGTTGACGCGGGGGTTTTTGATAAATGCGAAATACCCTCTGAAAATGAGGGCATAAGCGTCGAGGAGAAAAAGCCGGGCGTCTTTGGGGGCCATCGGGAAAGGCGTTTGAGGGATGTGCGATACAAAGGAAAGGGTTAGGGGGTGTGGATTGGGGGAATTCGAGGATCCTTTTGAGCCGCGAAGCATCGCAAAGGGGCATTCTGGGATTGGAGCCGCGATGCATCGCGGCTGTACGATGGAATAGGGGGGGATTGAAAGCTAAAGGGCGATGCAATGATGCGATCGGAAGCGCCGCGATGCATCGCAAAGGGGATTTCGATGAACGATATGAGCCGCGATGCATCGCGGCTGTACGATGGAAAAGGAGGGGATTGAAGGATAAAGAACGATGCAATGATGCGATCGGAAGCGCCACGATGCCTCGCGGCGGTATACCGCGGCTGTGCGATGGCCTTGCCCCTACCTTCGCATGATGATTCGATGGATTTGGGCCTTTGGTTTGTTGATTGCCTTGGACGTCTATGCATTTCAGGCTGTAAAAACCCTGAGTAGAGGCTCGATCTGGGCAAAGCCTGTGTATTGGATCTTCAGCGCAGGCGTTTTCGCGGTGTTGGTCTGGGCCCTTTGGAAAAACGACCCGACGAGCAGACACAGCGAGGCCATGAAATGGGCCGCTGCCCTGATGGTTTTGAGCGTAGTGCCCAAGCTGATGGTCTCGGCCGTTTTGCTCTCTGAAGACGCGGCGCGCTTGTTTTCGGGAATCTACGCCTACTTCAGCCGGGGGGGAGACGAGCCTTTCTTGCCCGAGCGACGAGAATTCATCAGCCGAATTGCACTGCTGCTCGCTGCCTTGCCGTTCTTCTCGATCGCCTATGGAGTGCACAGTGGCCGATGGCGGTTTCGCGTGATTCGAAAAGAGCTGTGGTATACCGATTTACCCGACGCTTTCGACGGTTATCGAATCGCGCAAATCTCGGATGTCCATTCGGGCAGTTTCGACGATCGCAAAAAACTCGAAGGCGGGCTCGAAATGCTTCAAAAAGAAGGTGCCGACCTGCTCCTTTTTACCGGTGACCTCGTCAACGACCGAGCCGACGAAATGAAGCCCTGGACCGATCTGTTCTCGACTTTGCGCGCCCGCGACGGGCAATTGAGCGTGCTGGGAAACCACGACTACGGCGATTATGCCGTGTGGAGCGACGCCGAGGCCAAGAAGCGCAATCTATTGGATTTGTTTGAAGTGCACCGCCAAATCGGCTTCGATTTGCTCCGGAACGAGACCAGAGCTATCGAGCGAGACGGCCAACAGATCTACGTGGCCGGGGTAGAGAACTGGGGCAAGCCGCCTTTTCCGCAGTACGGTGATTTAAACAAAACACTTGGAGAAATCCCCGAAGGGGCGTTCACGGTTTTGATGAGCCACGACCCCAGCCATTTCGACGAACAGGTTAAGGTGCATCCCCACAAAGTGCACCTCACCTTGAGCGGCCACACCCACGGAATGCAGTTCGGAATCGAAATCCCCGGCTTTGTAAAGTGGAGCCCGGTGAGCCTGCGCTACCCCAAATGGGCGGGGCTCTACGAAGAATTCGGCCGCAAACTCTACGTCAATCGCGGCTTTGGCTATTTGGCCTTCCCCGGCCGAGTGGGCATCTGGCCCGAAATCACGGTGCTGACTTTGAGAAAAGGGCTCGGCTAAACCAAGGGGAGCTTTACGGCCATGGTCGTGCCTTTGCCCGGTTCGCTTTGAAGCACCCACATGCGGCCTCCGTGATATTCTTCGACAATGCGCTTCGACAAACTCAAGCCCAGCCCCCAGCCGCGTTGTTTGGTCGTAAAGCCGGGTCGAAACACTTTGCGCGACAAGGCCGATGTCATTCCTTTACCGTTGTCGCGAACAGTCAATCGGTAGTGGTCCGCCGACCGATGGAGTTCCAGCTCGATCAGCCCCCGACCCTCGAGCGCATCCACCGAATTGCGGATCATATTTTCGACAACCCATTCAAAAAGAGGGGCATTGATCAGGGCCAACCACTGATTTGAGCCCGCGCTGCCGCGATACACAATTTCAATCTTGCCCGGGGTGCGCGTCCGCAAATAATCGAGTACCCGTTCGATCAGTGCTTCGATCGCTTGAAGTTCGAGCTCGGGATGAGAGCCGATCTTGGAGAAGCGTTCGGCAATTCGGCTGAGCCGTTCGGCATCCTGCTCCATTTCCATAACAATCTGAGGGTCGGCACTTTGTTCTCGAAGCAGATGAATCCAGCCCAAGAGAGAGCTCAGCGGCGTGCCGATTTGATGCGCGGTTTCTTTCGCCATTCCCGTCCAAACCCGGTCTTGCTCAGCCCGCCGAGCACTGCCAAAAGCCAAATAGGCCACCCCTACGAGCAGGGCGATCACCCCGAGCAGAACCAAGGGATACTGCCGCAGCCTCAACAAATGAGTGGAGTCGCGATAGTACATGTAGTTGACCCCCCCGTCGGCGTAGGGAATGGGAATGGGTTGGCGATTTGAGGCCATTTCGTCGAGTTGTGCTCTGAGCCATAGGCTGTCGCCCGACCTGCGCTCGTCGAGGTTGGAGTGCGTAATGATGTCTCCGAGGCTGTCGGTCAAGATGACGGGGATGCTGGTGTTCGACTTGATCACCTCAAAAGCCAAGTTGAGATCGGCCTCGGGCGGGGCGTTGTTGACCGCGTGTATGGCTTCGGCCCAGAGCCCCAGCTTCTTCGCCTCTTCGGCCCGCAGTTTCTCCAAAAAGCTCTCGGTATACCAGAGCGTGCCCGCCCCGATCAGAGCCGCCGCCGCGAGGAGCAGACTCTTCCACAAATCCTTGCGGGCATAGACATCGATTTTCACGGCCTTAAAGTACCTCAAGAGCCTCGTTTCGGTGATGTTTGATTGCGCTCTCCCAAAAGAGTTCCGAAGATTTCGCTCTTCCAAGCATCTTCTTTGCTGCCTCGGCTCCGCGATTGCGATATCGAGAATCGATCGGTTTGGGTCTATTTTTGGCGCTCGTTTCAGACACCGGGGTTTCCCCTTTTTCAACACGCCCTTGAGCGAGCTGCTCTGCATCATTCCAACCTATAACGAGAAAGAAAACATCGAGGCCGTGGTGCTCGAAGTTTTGAATCTCCCCAATCGCTTCGATCTGCTCGTGGTCGACGATGGTTCGCCCGACGGCACGGCATCGCTCGTCAAGCAGCTGCAGTCGCAATATCCGGGGCGCTTGCACCTGATCGAACGCGCGGGCAAGCAGGGTCTGGGCACAGCGTATATCGCGGGATTTCGCTGGGGCTTGTCGCATTCGTACCGGTATTTTTTTGAAATGGATGCCGACTTTTCGCACGATCCCAAAGATTTGCCGAGGCTTTTGGAGGCCTGCGAAGTAGAGGGCGCCGATGTGTCGGTGGGGAGCCGCTACAGCCAAGGCGTCAATGTGGTCAACTGGCCCATGGGGCGGGTATTGCTCTCGTACTTCGCGTCCAAATACGTCCGCTTCATCACGCGCATCCCCGTGCACGACACCACCGCGGGCTTTGTGTGCTACCGTCGCCGGGTGCTCGAGTCGATCGACCTTTCGAAGATTCGATTCGTAGGCTATGCCTTTCAAATAGAGATGAAGTTTAGAGCTTGGAAACGTGGATTTAACGTCCGAGAAGTCTCGGTTATTTTTACCGACCGCCGAAAGGGACAGAGCAAGATGAGCCGCCGGATTATCCGCGAGGCCATTTTCGGTGTACTTCAAATGAAGATCGCCAGCTGGTGGGACCCCAGCTTAAAAAAAGCGCCCTCCAACCCTTGATATGAAACCACGCATTTTGCTCAAACACGCCCGGATGGTCAACGAAGGGCGCGTTTTTGAAGGAGACCTGAGAATCGAAAACGGGCGGATCGAGCAGATCGACTCGTCTTTAGGTCAAAAACCCGGAGAGCAAATCGTCGAACTCGACGGTCAGTTTCTCATGCCCGGGGCCATCGACGACCAAGTGCATTTTCGCGAACCCGGGTTGACCCACAAAGGCGACATCGGCACGGAGTCTAAAGCGGCGATCGCGGGCGGGATTACGAGTTACATCGAACAGCCGAATACCGTTCCGGCGGCCACCACCCTGGAGCTTCTGGAAGCCAAATACGATCTCGCAGCTGTAAAATCGCTGGCCAACTACGGTTTTAACCTCGGTGCGACAAACGAGAACCTCTCCGAAATCTTGCGCGCGCCTCTGGGAAAGTATCCCGGCGTAAAAGCATTTCTCGGTTCGAGTACGGGCGATTTGCTGGTCGACAACCCGAAATCTGTGGAGCAGTTGTTCGCACAATGCCCGCATTTGATTCTCGCTCATTGTGAGGACGAGGACACGATTCGCGCCAATTTTGAAAAGGCTCGAGAAACCTATGGAGACGAGATCCCGCCTTTGATGCATCCCGCCATTCGAAGCGAAGAGGCGTGCTGGTTGTCGAGCTCCAAAGCCGTGGAATTGGCGCGCAAGCACAACAGCCGGCTGCACGTCTTCCATTTGAGCACGGCCAAAGAGACCGCTCTTTTCGATTCGGGCTTGGCCCTGGCCGACAAGCGAATTACGGCCGAAGCCTGTATCCACCACCTCTGGTTCGACGATTCGGCCTATCAAACCAAGGGCAACCTGATCAAGTGGAACCCTGCGATTAAGACTGCGGCCGATCGCGAAGCGCTTTGGGAAGCACTGCTCTCGAACAGGATCGACGTGATTGCTACCGACCACGCCCCCCACACACTCGAAGAAAAAAACAGGCCATACGCTCAGGCTCCTTCGGGAGGTCCGCTGGTTCAACACGCTCTGCCGGCCATGTTCGAATTCGTGCGCTCGGGCAAGCTCTCTATCGAGGTTTTGGTCGAAAAGATGTGCCACAACCCGGCTGTACTGTTTCGAATCAAAGAGCGGGGATTTTTGCGAGAGGGATATCATGCCGATTTGGTCGTGGTCGACCCTGCGCGACCGTTTACGGTGAACAAAGACAATGTTTTGTCGGCCTGCGGTTGGTCGCCGTTCACCGGAACCACCTTTAAGGCTCGCGTAGAACGCACCTTTGTGAATGGGGTACAGGTGTACGATCGGGGGCGTTTTGCCGAGGGCGTTCATTCGATGAGACTCGAACATGAGTCGGTTTAACCGAGCGTTGTGTTTGGCGCTGTGTTTGGCGCTGGTTTCGTGCGGCAAGAGCAAGGCACCCGAACCCCCTCAAGATGTGCTGGGGGCGGAGCAAATGACGGCCGTTTTGGTCGAAATGCACTTGGTGGAAGGGGCGCGGAGCGGAACAGACATCTTGGGCGATAGCCTCAAGTTCGAAGATTATCAAGCCAGCGTTTTCAAGCGAAACGGCCTCACCGCCGAAGACTGGGGGCGGAGCTTTGCTTGGTACAGCCGGCATCCCGAACTCTTGGAGCCTCTCTACGATGCGGTCATCGAGCGGCTTTCGACCATGGAAGTCAAAGGCGGGGCCCCTCCTCAGCTCAAATTGGGCTCCAAAGACACAAGTTCTTCGCCTCGGAGAAACCAAGAGCCTTAGGTTCACAAAAAAAAAGCGCCCATTCAGTCGCTCGACTGAGCCGAGTGACGGCTATGGTCCGGGTTTTCAACCCGGAAAGAACGAATGCTCCCCTTGGGCTACGGGCAATGCGAGTGGCTGATACGGTCGACAGGATTCTGAAAAATGGCCTTGCTCGATCATCTGTCAATGGTCACTCGGCAGGAACCAAGCGACTGGACGAAAGGACAAAGCGCATTCAGTCGCTCGGCTGAGCCGAGTGACCCCTATGTTCCGGGTTTTCAACCCGGAAAAGACGAATGTTCCCCTTGGGCTACGGGCGATGCGTGGATCTGACTTCGAAGACCTTCCTCCGAAATAGTCGTTACTCTCTGAAAGCGAGCGACTGGACGAAAGGACAAAGCCCATTCAGTCGCTCGGCTGCGCCGAGTGACGGCTATGGTCCGGGTTTTCAACCCGGAAAAGACGAATGTTCCCCTTGGGCTACGGGCGATGCGTGGATCTGACTTCGAAGACCTTCCTCCGAAATAGTCGTCACTCGCTGAAAGCGAGCGACTGGGACATTTTTCATACCGTCGCTCGGCTGTGTCCCCCCCAAAAAAAACGCCCCCCATTTGGGAGGCGCTTGAATCGAACGATGCGGTCGCTTATACCAGGCCTTGGTCGAGCATGGCGTCGGCCACCTTGACAAAACCGGCAATGTTGGCTCCTTTCACGTAGTTGGTGTGTCCGCCTTCGGTGCCGTACTTCACGCAGCTCTTGTGGATGTCGACCATAATGGTGTGGAGGCGGGTGTCGACTTCTTCGCGCGTCCAGTTAAAGCGCAGAGAGTTTTGAGACATTTCGAGGCCCGAGGTGGCCACTCCTCCGGCATTTGAGGCCTTGCCCGGAGCAAAGACCACTTTGGCCGCGTGGAATGCCTCGACGGCTTCGGGGGTGCAGGGCATGTTCGCGCCTTCGGCTACGGCCATCACTCCGTTCGAGATCAGAACTTTGGCATCGTCGCCGTTCAGTTCGTTTTGGGTGGCACAGGGCAGGGCGATGTCTGCTTTAACGGCCCACGGACGCTGACCGGCTACGTAGGTGCAGCCAAACTTGGTGGCGTATTCTGAAATCCGACCGCGCTTGTTGTTTTTGAGATCCATCAAGAAGGCGAGTTTCTCGGCGTCTATGCCGTTGGGGTCGTGGATAAACCCGTCGGAATCTGATGCGGTGACTACTTTTCCGCCCAGTTGGGTGGCTTTTTCGATGGCGTATTGGGCTACGTTGCCCGAGCCCGAAACCACGATGGTCCTTCCTTTCAAGCTCTCGCCTTTTACGCTCAGCATTTCTTGGGTAAAGTAGACGCAGCCGTATCCGGTGGCTTCCGGGCGGATGAGCGAACCGCCCCAGTTGATGCCTTTTCCGGTCAATACGCCGGTGAATTCGTTGCGCAAACGCTTGTACTGGCCGAACATATAGCCGATTTCGCGTCCGCCTACGCCGATGTCGCCTGCGGGTACGTCGGTGTTTGGGCCGATATGTCTTTGGAGTTCAGTCATAAAGCTCTGGCAGAACTTCATGACTTCGTTGTCGCTCTTGCCTTTGGGGTCGAAGTCTGATCCGCCTTTGCCGCCGCCCATGGGGAGGGTGGTGAGGGAGTTTTTGAAGACTTGCTCGAAGCCGAGGAATTTCAAAATGCTGAGGTTCACCGAGGGGTGAAAGCGCAATCCGCCTTTGTAGGGGCCGATGGCGGAGTTGAATTCGACGCGATAGCCGCGGTTGATCTGTACTTGGCCTTTGTCGTCGAGCCATGGCACTCTGAAGATGATGGTGCGCTCGGGCTCGGCAATGCGCTCGAGTATTTTGGCTTCGCTGTATCGCGGATGGTCTGCGATATAGGGAATTACGGTTTCCGCCACTTCGTGCACGGCTTGGAGGAACTCGGGCTCGTGCCCGTTGCGGACTTTGATGCCCGTCATGAAGTCCTCGATTTGCTTACTGAATTTGTTTTCCATTCCGATGTGGAATTTGTGGGATTTGGCGTCAAAAGTAGTTTCGGAATGGATGCCAACCACCTGCCGGGTTTT
>JBGSOF010000019.1:0-13750 GCA_041739275.1 Schleiferiaceae bacterium
CCGCTCCATATCAGGTGTATAGAAAAGCCTCTTGAGCGATTTCAACAAAAACAAAGAGTTTTAAGTCTCCCCCAGACCCCCTCTTTTCAACATCAACTATATTTGATTAGAAAACTGTCCGAAGAGACTAGGCCACCTCACTGGACCTATTAGAATAATAGGATTTAATCAAAAGAGAAGATCTATTTTTTCAGAGGCATTTAATTTTGGTCCTAACGAATTTTGGGAAAAACTGGATTATTTGAAAGAAGAAGAGCGACCGGAACTGGAAGAATGGGTGCCGGATTTGTACAAACGATGAGCGTTTTTAATTGGATGTGAATTCTATGCATACGGGGTGTGACATTAACGAGTGACCATCATGTTTTAAAATTGAATCTAAGAACAAAGGAAACCGACATATTTCTGAACTCATACCCCTCCCCACCCCTCCACGCCCCTGTCCTGACACGCGCAGCTTCGTCAGGGCACCCTTTCAATTTCCGATTTCTCGGGCTCGGCTCGGCAGCGGCTCTGGGGAATTTATGCGACAAATCCTGCGGAATCCGTCGCGGCTCGGTTAGTTTTGGGTTTCGGGTTGGAGGGTCAACATCTTCGTGATCATTCTTTTTCGCCCGCCCCAACCTATACTACTCCCCAATCTTCCGACCAAAGGCGGTTTGACTTAGTTTGATTCATGCAGCGACTTTAACAACGCGCAGAAACTCCAGGAACTCATCTATCCCGAGGGCATCCGGTTCAAAAAACAGAAGAGCGAGTTCGAAATTGGCGGTCAATCCGGTCTTCGGGATCATCGCCTCATCAATAGGTGAGCGCGTTATCCAAAAAGAACGGGGAAGCGAATTGGAGTTTCACTTCCCCGTTGGGGTGGTGCCAGCTGGAATCGAACCAGCGACACAAGGATTTTCAGTCCTTTGCTCTACCAACTGAGCTATGGCACCGCTTTTTCAAAACGGGCTGCAAACATAAAACAAAATAACTTCGATTTCGATTCGTTTTGATTCAACGCCTATGCAACTTGCCCTCGACCTCGGGAACACCCGGGCCAAATACGGACTCTTCACCGAGAAACAGCTCGTAAAGCAAGGGCATATCCCCCCGCAAGAGGGCGAGAGTTTCTTAAACGAAATCTTGAGCGTCTATGGGGTAACTCATTACATCCTGAGCCGAACAGGGGGGGGCTATCAAGAAATAGAAGCCGCTTTGGCGAGTCGATCGTTGGTCGGGTTCGAACTGAGCCACCACTTGCGGATGCCCTTCATCAACCACTACGCCACCCCATCCACGCTCGGAGCCGACCGCATGGCGCTGGTTGCAGCCGCCGTCGAAGAATTCCCAGGACAAAATTGCCTGGTACTCGACGCGGGAACCTGCCTCACCCTCGATCTCGTCAATGCCGACGGGCATTACCTCGGCGGAAGCATCCACCCCGGAATCCACATGCGCCTTGAAGCCATGCATCAAATGACCGAACGCCTGCCCCGGGTCGAAGTGCCCGAAGAAGATGTCGAATGGCCCTTGAGCGGGAGCAGCACCCGAGACTGCATTTTGATCGGCGGAATCGTCGGGCTCGCAGCCGAAATAGACGGAATGCTCGAACGCTACCGAGAACAATATCCCGAAGTTCAGGTCGTATTTACCGGCGGAGATGCCCCGCGTTTGGTCGGCCTGCTGAAAAGCCCGACTTTTGCGCGCCCCGAATTTCAGATTCAGGGTTTGAACAGCATTCTGCTTTTTAACTCCCCCAACCTGCATTGAAGCGAGTCTTATGCCTTTGCGCGGCGCTCTTCGCACTTCAACCCGGCGCCCGAGCGCAGCAAGCCACGGTATCGCCCTATTCGCGCTACGGGCTCGGAGAATACTTGACCCCCTCTTTGGTTCAGGGCATGTTGATGGGGAACACCGGGGTCGCACTTCGCAATCCCTACGGCCTAAATCTGGCAAATCCCGCCTCGGCCAATGCCCACGCCCTCACCACCCTCGAAATGGCCTTTCGAGCAGGCACGGTAACTCAGTCGGCGGCTGAAAGCAGAGACGTAGAACACGGAACCGCGCTGTTTAACTACTTCGCCATCGGCATCCCCGTGAGCAAGCGCTATGGTTTTATCGCAGGGTTTTTGCCCTATACGGCCGTCGGTTATCAAAACAGCGAATCTCAACTGCTCAACGGAGAGAACGTCGATTATCGATACGAAGGCGAAGGCGGCATCAACAAAGCATTCATCGCCCAAAGTCTGGGCTTTTTTTCAAATCGCGTCCACCTCGGGCTCGAGGCGTCGTACCTCTTTGGCAGTGTCGACTACAACCAGCGCGTAGACTTTAGCCATCCGGGCAGTCTGAACTCGTTTTTTAGACGGAATTACGTGATGAGCGACTGGAATTATTCCGTGGGAATACAGTACATCCAACCGATCGGGAAGAGCGAGTTGACCGCGGGAATCGTCTGGGACAACGCTACGCAGCTCTCGGGGAATTACTCTGAGCTGGCGTACACCTTCGCGGGGGCCAGTCCCAACTTCAATGGAAGAGACACCCTGAGCGCCACCGAAGTCCCCGTCGATTTGTTCTATCCGGGCTCGATTCGCGCAGGTTTGGGCTGGGGAAAAAGGCATCCCGACATCCTTCAAAATGCCTACGGATTCACCATCGATTACGAACGAACCGACGCTTCAGACTTTATCGGTTTTAGCGGCCCTCAACCCCTTTCGGTGGGTCAACGGATCTCTATGGGTTTAGAGTTCATCCCCGCCTACACTTTTGGGGCTTCGGTGCGCAATCGAAGCTACTTGGCTCAAATCACGTATCGTGCAGGATATCAACTCACTGAAAGTCCGCTTACGCTCAAAGGCCTTCGAATCGACAGTCAATTGTGGAGCGCCGGGGCCAGTTTGCCTCTGAGAACCAAGAGTTCGATTCCGGGCGAACAACGCCAGAGTTTTGTTCATCTGGGCGTGCAATGGCTCAATCGTGGCACAATTGATGCAGGCTTAATTCGAGAGGAAAGCGTGCAGTTTATTTTTGGCGTCACCTTGAGCGACAAGTGGTTTATCAAATACAAGTACAGATGAGAACGAGGGCATTGAAGAGCCGGCTAATGACGACCGCACTGGCTCTGGTTGTAGGAACATTCGCCGCGCAGGCCCAGAAACTGGGTGTTGCCGACAGCGTTAAATGTTGGGAAAATACTCAGGTGTACAACCAACTCGTCAAGTCGAAGCAGTACGCCGACGCTTATGACGCTTGGAAAGTGGTGTACGATCTGTGTCCCTCGAAGACCAAGAACACCTTTATCTACGGCCCCGCCATTGTCGAGGCGCGCATTGCCAAGGCCACCAATCCCGACGAAAAGGAACAGTTGATCGGCTTGCTCCTCGAGTCGTATAACAAGCGCCTGGAATACTTTCCCGAAAAACAGGGATTTGTGTTGAGCAGCAAGGCGGTGAGTCTGCAGAAGTATCGACCCGAACAAGTCAAAGAAGCGCACGAGCTGTACATGCAAGCATATCAGGCCGATGGCTACGATTTGCCCGCGGCCGCCTTTAACGGAATGTTTATGACGGGGGCGCAGATGTACAATTCGAAGGATTATACCATCAACCAAGTCTTTGATGTGTATAACCTTGTAAGTGAGGCAATTGAAAAGAACAACAACAAGCTCAACGCCCAGCTCCAAGTCTATACCGACAAAATTGAGCAAGGAGGCGTTTTGGATGACAAAGAGCAGAAGGACACGGCCGCACTCGGAAGAGAATTGAGCCGTTACACAGTGGTCGACCAAAACATCGAAAAAACTCTGGGCCCCATCGCCACCTGCGAAAAGCTTCAGCTGTTATACGATGAGGCAAGCTTTTCGGCCAATAAGGAGAATGCTGAATGGCTGAGACGCGCGGCCAAAATGTTGCAGAAAGAGCGCCTCAATGCCGAGGGCGAAAGCGAGGACTGCACCAATTTGCCGATCTTCTTCAAGATTGCCGAGGCCAACTACAGACTTGAACCCTCAGCCGTTTCGGCTCGTGCGGTCGGCAAGCTCGCTTGGAGTCGGAAAGATTACGCCAAGGCCGTCGAGTATTTTGAAGAAGCTTCGAGACGCGAAATCGACCCGGTCAAAAAAGCCGACGACTTTCTGAAAATTGCCATCAGCCATCAAAAAAGGGGAAATCCCTCAGCAGCCAAGTCTGCAGCCCTCAAAGCGGCGAGCTTGCGCAAGAATTGGGGCGAGCCCTACGTGCTGATTGCCACGCTTTACGCCTCGGCCGACGGAAGTTGCACCGGCGCCAACGTCATCGAAAACAAGGCCGTATACTGGGCCGCGATCGACAAGTTGAACTATGCCAAGAGCATCGACCCATCGGTAGCTTCTAAATGCAATCGACTGATCTCGAGTTATCAAGCTCAGATTCCGGCCAAGAGCATCGGCTTTCAGTTGGCCATCAAAGACGGCGACCGGGTCAACATCGGCTGTTGGATTAACGAAACCGTGACGGTTCGCTTTTGAACGCGCTTCGAATTGCTCGATTCTTTTTGAACATCGCCTCTGCGGGGGCGATGTTTCTTTTTTTCGGGTGTTCGAATTCAAAATCCGAAATGGCGGTGTTCAGTCCGACTGAAGAATTGCCCTCTGAACGGCAGCAGAACTTAGAACTCGTCTACTCCGACTCCGCCATTGCCCGAATGCGGCTCAGGGCCGAAGAAGCACTGAATTTCCCCAAACTCAAGCGCCCCAAACTCGAGTTTCCGAAGGGCATCGACGTGCGATTTTACAATGCTTCAGGCGTCGAAGATTCGCATTTGCGCGCCGACTATGCCGTTCGATATCCGGGTGAGTTGCGCTGGGAAGCGAC
The DNA here is from genome assembly GCA_041739275.1 of Schleiferiaceae bacterium. Taxonomy (GTDB): domain Bacteria; phylum Bacteroidota; class Bacteroidia; order Flavobacteriales; family Schleiferiaceae; genus WGMI01. The sequence continues at coordinate 4,842 of JBGSOF010000019.1, forward strand.
GGGCAATGTGGTGGTTACCAATCGAAAAGGAGAAAAGCTCGAAACCGAGCATTTGGTTTGGGACGAGAAAAACGAGCGGATCTTTTCTGAGGTTTTTGTTCGCCTCACCACGGCAAAAAACATCATCTTGGGCGAAGGTTTCGAAGCCGATCAGAATTTTACTGAATACGAGATCAGCAAAGTAACCGGACAGATTTACCTCGACGAGTGAGCGGGGCGTATTTTCGCCTGCTCAAAAAGTCAATTGGATTAGAATGAGTTCACGGCGCAATTTGCTTCGGGTATCGGAGCTGATTTATTGGGCAATCGGGGCTGTTTCAATCGTCGAAACGGTTCGAAATTGGAACGGCGATCGGATGCGCAGCGCTCTTTTTGCGGGCTTCGCCTTGTTGGCGGTGGTGATGGCCAATCTCCGCAGGTCGATGCGCAAAAGGGCTGAGCGAAACGAAGCGTCGAATTCCGATTCAAAGTCGGGTAAATGATCGGCACCGAACTCCTTATCGTCTTTTTGAGCTTGTTGTTTAGCGCGTTTTTTTCGGGAATGGAAATCGCGTTTTTAACCAACAACCGACTTCATGTGGAGTTGGAAAACCTCAAGGGGAAGTTCTCGTACAGACTGCTCTCCAAACTCAATCGAAAGCCGGCGCGCTACATCGCCACCATGCTGGTGGGCAACAACATCGCCCTGGTAATCTTCGGTTTGTATATGACCGAACTGCTCCTGCCCGCGGGACACGTCATTCGAAACCCCTTCGTTTTGGCGGCGATTCAAACCGTTTTTTCAACCGTGATTATCCTGGTGCTCGCCGAATTCTTGCCCAAGGCTTTTTTTAAGCAAAATGCCGATTTGCTCAGCCGTGTTTTTGCCGTACCCGCCATGGCGATTTATTACGTTTTTTATCCCGTGGTCAGCTTTATGATTGGCATGTCCAATGCGGCCATGAAAGTTTTGGCCCCGGGTTTTCAGCGCGATTCGGACCCGAGTTTTGGAAGAATCGACCTCGATCACTACATCCGCGAACGAACCGAGCGCTCAGACCGCGAAGAGTCAATCGACGAAGAAGTCAAAATGTTTCGCAATGCGCTGGAGTTCAGTAGTCGAAAGTCTCGAGAATTTATGGTGCCCCGCACCGAGATGGTCTCGCTCGATCGATCGGTGTCTATGGAATTGCTCCGAAAAGAATTCATCGAAAGCGGATTGAGCAAGATCTTGATTCACGATCAAAGCGTCGACGACATTAAAGGCTATGTTCATAGCTACGAGCTCTTTGCGAACCCCAAGGACATTCAGAGCATTCTGCGCCCCGTGTCGTTCATCCCCGAGAGCATGGCGGCCAGCGAGGTGCTCAAACTGCTCTTGCGCGAAAAGCGCAGTTTGGCTGTGGTCCTCGACGAATTCGGCGGCACTTCGGGCATTATCACGGTCGAAGACGTCGTCGAGGAACTCTTTGGAGAAATTGACGACGAACACGATGTCGAAGAACGCACCGAACGGGTGTTTTCAAAAGACGAATACATTTTTTCTGCACGGCTCGAAATCGAATACCTCAACGAGCGCTTTGACCTGGGCTTGCCCGAAAGCGAGGAATACTCGACCCTGGGGGGCTTAATTGTCTTTCAAACAGCCAATATTCCGGCCAAGGGTCAGCGCATTGCGCTCGATGGCTGGGCCGCCACCATCACCAAGGCCGGGCGTTCGCGCATCGAAGAAGTCCGCCTCAACCGGCTCGAACCCTCAGCCGGGGTTTAAGCCTCGCCGGTCGTCTCGCTCAAGGCTTTAGAGAGCACGGAACAGGCAAAGTCGATTTCTTCTTTTGTGATGGCAAGCGGCGGTGCGATTCGCAAAGCGCCGGTGGTGTGCAGAAACCAATCGGTAATCAATCCGAGCGCTCGCGCTTTTCGAGCGACTTCAGGTGCCGAACCTTCTTTTTTGAGGTGAACTGCCAGCATCAAGCCTCGGCCGGAGATTTCGCGCACATTCGGATCAGACAAAAGCCTCGATTTAAAGCGCCGGCCTTTTGCATCCGCTTCAGAAATCCATGCGTTCCGCAACAGCAGATCGAGGCCTGCCAAGGCCGCCGCGCAGCACACCGGGTGTCCGCCAAAAGTCGTGATGTGGCCGAGTACCGGACGGTCGCGCAAGCTCGCGAAGAGCTCTGCCTTGCCCGAGACGGCTCCCAAGGGCATGCCCGCACCGAGCGCTTTGGCGAGCACAATCAAGTCGGGAATCACCCCTTCGCGCTGAAAGGCAAAGAGCGAACCCGAGCGTCCAAAGCCCGTTTGGATTTCGTCAAAAATCAACAAGGCCCCCACTTGATCGCAGCGCTTGCGGAGGGCGGCCAAAAAGCCTTCGGTGGCTTCAACGCAGCCGGCTTCGGCCTGAATCGGTTCGACGAGCACGGCAGCGCATCGCTCGTCAATGGACTCCAGATCTTCAAATCGATTAAAGCTCAGCGCCTTAAACCCCGGAACCAAAGGGGCAAACGCATCGCAGAAATAGGGCTCGTGCATGGCCGAAAGCGCGGCATGCGTGCTGCCGTGATACGATTTTACAAAGCTCGCAATCTCGTATCGGCCGGTACACCGCTTGGCTGTTTTTAGGGCGGCTTCGATGGCTTCGCTGCCCGAATTGACGAAGTACACCGTTTCAAAGCCGTCACCCAAAGCGTCGACCAAGCGTTCGGCCAAACGCACCTGAGGCGTTTGTACATGTTCTCCGTAGACCATGGTGTGCATGAAGAGCCCCGCTTGTTCTCGCACAGCCGCGACAATCTCTGCCCGGCCGTGCCCCAAATTCGCGACCGAAATGCCCGAGATGAGGTCGAGGTACCGCCGGCCTTCGAGATCTTCGATCCAACAGCCGTCGGCGCGCTTTACTTCGAGCCCCATCGGTTCGGAAGAAGTCTGGGCAACGTGGTTCAGAAATCGGTCGTACATCGGCGGTTTTTGTAAATCGCCGCGGTCTTCCGCAAGATTTTTTGAAGAGTGCATGCGTGGGTTTTCACGAGAAAAGTTCAGCCAAATCAGGCGCTTCTCTCGCAGCCAAAATTCGGTCAGGGCCTCGGACGCTCGGCTCTTTTGTGAATTTGTTGAATCACTTTTCGTTGGAATTCAATTTCTGTGGCGTAGAGCAAGGCCACTTTTTTTGAACTCAGCACTTTGAGAAACCGCTCGTGATAGGTTTTTCTCAGCTCGACGATTTTTGATTCAGCTTCGAAGTTCAATCGCACTTGTTCTTCGATTTGCGCGTCGGTGAGCTTGTCCAACTCGTCTTTTACCTTCCGCATGGCCTCGAAACGCTTGCGGTGTTGAGCGGCCACGGCATCTTGAAATTCGTTGTAAACCGGCCAAAACTTTTCGGCTTCGGTCGAGCTCAAACTCAGTTTTTGAGTGATGAAGGCCACGCGCAGCGAGCGCACTTTTTCGCTCTCTTCGAAGGGAGGCGGTCCGCCGGGTTGCGCCTGTATCAGGTTTGAGCTCAGCCATAAAGCGAGGAGGAGGAGTCCGTTTTTCAACTTTAGTTCTTCGGATTTCAAATTTCGAGCAAGAGCGATTCGGCATCATCCCAAAAGGAAGGATCTAGCTCGCTTTCGTCCAGATTCCAGTCGATTTCGAGCTCTGAATCCAAGGCATCTTCGGGGGCGGACTGGTACACCACCGTGGGTTCCAATTCGAGCATCAGGGTTTCGGTACCCACCGTTTCGAGCACGGCCCAATCGGGTTGGACGGGCTCTTCGATGCGATTCAAGATTCCGAGCGCCGCCCAGATCGTCAAAGCCGCCGCGATGGCAAGAGCAGCCCAAACCGACGGACGGCTTATGGGGATCGATCTCTTCTGTGCAGGGTGATTTTCAGGAATTTCGATCGCTCGATTTCGAACCCGCTCTAGTGCCGCTTCGAACTCCATACCGGGCTTTTCGACCGAGCCTTTGAGCCCGAATTCGCGTTCCCAGCGCTGGTTTAGATCGATCAACTCCCGATGTTCGTCGGGCAGCTCGAAATGTTCGGTGTTCTGTGGGTGTTTTGAGTTCATGTTCTTGCATTTACTGACGATCGTGAGCTTCGAAGGTTTAAACGAGTTTGGCGATTAAGACCATAAACTCGATTTAAGCGATTCTTCAATTTTCCGAACGGCGTGGAAGAAGCTCGCTTTGAGGGCACCTTCGCTCAGCCCGAGTGTTGCGGCAATTTGAGCATATGGCAGTTCTTCAAAATACCGCAATTCAAAAACGTGTCTTTGCCGTTGCGGGAGCTTTTCAATGGCCTTTTGAAGTGCTTTCTGAGCCATTTCTCCGTCGAAGTTCGAATCGCCCGCAATGTTCAATTCGGCCGCCGTGTGCGGAGAAATGCGCGTTCGCTTGCGCTGCTCTTTTCGCAAAAAGTCCATGGCCTCGTTGTAGGCAATCCGATAGAGCCAAGACGAGGGTTTCGACTCGAATCGAAAGCTCGGAAGCCCTTTCCAGGTTTTGATCAGGGCATTTTGAACCACATCTTCGGCATCGTTCAAATCGCTCACCCAGCGGCTCACCATGCGCAACAAAGGCGCGGCATGAGTCGCGACGAGCATCTCGAACGCGCGTTCCCAAGCGGCCTTGTCGCATAAATCTCGAAAGCGCGCTTCGTCGAAGTTCACCCGTTCTTGACGCCTATTTTGGGCGGGGGTTTAATCTCTGTCTGTGCTTTTTCGCGCAATGGCTCTTTTCGCCGCTTCGACAATGTTCGGAACGTCGAGTCCGTATTTGACGAGCAGTTGTTCGGGGGTTCCGCTTTCGCCAAAGGAATCGTTGACGGCCACAAATTCTTGTATACAAGGTAGTTCACTAGCCAAAACTTGGGCGACGGCATCGCCCAGCCCCCCGTTTCTCTGGTGCTCTTCGGCCGTCACCACTGCCCCGGTCTTGCCTGCGGATTCCAAAATGGCCGACCGGTCGATCGGCTTGATGGTGTGCATGTTGATCACTTCGGCGCGAACTCCCTGAGCAGCCAAAACCTCGGCCGCTTCGAGCGACTTCCACACCAAATGCCCGCAGGCAATAATCGTGACGTCCGCTCCGTCGACGAGTTTTTGAGCCTTCCCAATTTCAAAACCTGTGTCGGGATCGGTGAAATTCGGCACTTTCGGACGTCCAAATCTCAGATATACAGGTCCTTCAAACTCAGCAATGGCCAATGTAGCCGCTTTGGTTTGGTTGTAGTCGCAGGGAACGATGACGGTCATTCCGGGCAGCATGCGCATCATCCCAATGTCTTCGAGAATCTGATGCGTGGCTCCGTCTTCGCCTAAAGTCAAGCCCGCGTGGCTGGCGCACACTTTGACGTTCTTGCCCGAATAGGCAATACTCTGGCGAATCTGATCGTACACTCGGCCGGTCGAAAAATTGGCAAAGGTTCCCGTAAACGGAATGTGCCCCCCGATGGTTAGGCCCGCTGCAATGCCCATCATATTGGCTTCTGCGATCCCCACCTGTACAAATCGCTCCGGATGCGCGTCTCGAAAGGCGTCCATTTTGAGCGATCCCGTCAAATCGGCACACAGCGCAACCACCTTTGGATTGCTCTTGCCGAGCTCAGACAAACCCGCTCCAAAACCTGAACGGGTGTCTCGATCGCCCTGATTGGGATATAGTTTCATGTGGAAAACGGTCTATTTGAGTTGAACGACGGTGCTGCTCCCCGACTGAATCGAAAATCGCTTGGAAACGCTATACAAGGTGTTCCTCGCGGTTTTTGGTCTGAAAATCAAGACGTAATCTCCGGGTTGTAAGTCATACGAAAAACGATTCAGCCCGAGCGGCAGGTCCAAGACCCATTCGAGCCGATCGGCCCTTTCGACGAACAAACTGCCGTAGCCCCCCGAGGCCGTTTGAATGCTCACTTTGCCAGAGGGCGGAATGCTCAGCGTGGTGGTCGCGGTTTGTTTGATCTCGACATCTCTTTCGAGATAGCGAGGCAAACTGAGGATTTCCACTTCGTAGGTGCCGACCCGATAGAGCTGTTGGCTGTTCATTTCTTGAACATTGAGGGTGGCATTTGAGCCCGCCTGGCGGACGATGCAGGGCGTCCGGCTGCCTTCGATTCGCACCCCGGCTTGTTTTAACTCAAGGGTTCCGCGCGCGGCTTCCAACCCAATGCGATTGTGCCTTCCCGCCACCAAAAGAATGCTGTCTCGGCGCACCGGGGGAATGGTGTGTACGATTAAGTCGTATGTAATCAGCGGGTCGAGCACCAAAGTGTCGGGAAAGCCGAGGGCGTTTAGAGTGTGTATAAAATGATAGACCGGCTTGCCTGAAACGCGGTTGTAAAAGCTCATAGCGACGTCGGTTTCCGAGGGTCTTTGCTGCAAATCGAGCAAGTCGACTTGGGCGGTGGTGTTGTCGAGCGCTTGGCTGATGACAATTCCGAGTACGTCTGAAAACGACTTTTCGTCTGCGGCATCAAAATATCGCCCCACGCATTCAAACGATTTCTTGGCTTTTTCTTCAATCCCCACCCCGATGACGAAAGGCTTCAAAATGATTCCTTTTTTTTGGAGAAGTCTCGAGGCCGCGCAGGGGTCTTCGTCGCAGGCTTCGATGCCGTCGGTCACCAAGATGATGATGTTTCGGCAGTTGGCACAGTCGGGAAAATCGTTGGCTGCCCGGAGCAAGGAACGCGCAATCGGGGTCGTTCCTTTGGGCTGAACCGATTCAAGCGCCTTTTTTATTTTGGGGATGTTGCGGTCCGAAAAGGGTACTTCGAGGCGGGTGTCGTCGCAGTCTTGAGGAGGCACCGGGCTCTGGTGACCATACACTCTGAGCGCCAGCTGAAAACTGCGCGAATCGAGTTCAGACAGCGAATCGAGCATGCGGCCCATCAGCTTTTTGGCTACGTCGATTTTGGCCCCGCTCTGCCAGCGCCCGTACATGCTCTGAGAACCGTCGAACACAAACAGAATCCGCGTCAGGGGCGGGGTGTATTCGGGTTTTGCCTCAGCGCGTGTTTTGACCTGCGCCTCAAGGTTCGAAATGTTCGCCAGCCCCAGGGCGCAAAGCCACAAAATCCGCAGGGTTTTTAGCATGGGTAATCACCTAAAGTCTCGGGCAACTGGGCGAGTGCTTTTTCGAGCTGATCATCGCTGGGGGCAATTCCGTGCCAGTGGTGCGTGCCCGCCATAAAGTCGACCCCTGCGCCCATTTGAGTGTGCATCAGCACGCAGACGGGGCGCGAATGCCCCGAGAGGCTTTGCGCTCGATCCAATCCTTGGCGAATTGCTTCGAGCGAATTGCCTTGGTCAATATCGACGACCGCCCAGCCAAAGGCTTCGAATTTTGCGCGCAGGTCGCCCATGGGGAGCACGTCGTCGGTAGATCCGTCAATTTGTTGTCCGTTCACGTCTACCGTGGCGATGAGGTTGTCGACGGCTTTGGCCGAGGCGAACATCGCCGCTTCCCAGATTTGTCCTTCTTGCAATTCTCCGTCTCCGTGAAGGCTGTACACCGTTCGCTTGTCGCCATTGAGCTTTTTGGCCAGGGCGGCGCCGATGGCCACAGAAAGCCCTTGCCCCAGCGAACCCGAGGCCACCCGAACTCCGGGCAAACCCTCGTGGGTGGTCGGGTGTCCTTGAAGTCGCGAGTCAATTTTGCGAAAGCTGGCCAGTTCTGCCACATCAAAGTGCCCTGAGCGCGCCAAGGTGCTGTAAAACACAGGGCTGATATGCCCGTTCGACAAAAAGAAAACATCCTGCCCCAGGCCGTCCATTGAAAAGGGAAGGGGGGTGTACTCCATTCTGTTGAAATACAATTCGACGAAAAACTCGGTGCAACCCAGCGAACCTCCGGGATGCCCCGACAGCACCGCGTGGACCATTCTCAAGATGTCTCTGCGAATTTGAGTGCACAATGCCGGTAAATCGTTGCTTTTTTTCATCGAGTGTTTCGATTGTTCAGGGAGTGTCGAGGCCGAGACGAGCGCTTTTTTGAATTCAAAGACCGCTCCAAAGTGCCAAAGGCAAAAGTAAATCGCCGAGTGCCGCGCGAATTTTACAAGATTGGCGAGATGTCAACACGCTTTCAGCCCTTGCGAACAAATACCTTTGGTTCCGAAATCTGTTTCGTGCTTTTTCAAGACTTCCAACATTAAACGCTCCCCTCTCGCGTGAATCTCGAAATGCTCGCCCAACCCGAACTGTGGATCGCCTTCTTGACCTTGGCTTTTCTCGAAGTCGTGCTGGGCATCGACAACATCATCTTTATATCGATTCTCACCAATAAGCTGGCCGAGGCGGAACGTCCGCGCGCTCGCTTGTTTGGAATTGCCTTGGCCTTGATTTTTAGGATCATCATGCTTTTGGGCATTACCTATATCATTCGCTTTACCGAACCGCTCTTTCACCTGGGCACCCACGAGGTAACCGGGCGAGATATCGTGCTCTTTCTGGGGGGCTTGTTCTTGCTATTTAAGAGTACTTCAGAGATTCACCACAAGATGGATGAGCTCGAGCACGTGCATTCCGAGTCAAAAGAGCAAAAGGTGGCCAAGAGTTTTGTGGGGATTATTCTGCAGATTGGATTGATCGATATTGTCTTTTCGTTCGACAGTATTCTCACGGCTATCGGGATGACCGAAGACGTGGAGGTAATGATTGCCGCTGTGGTGGTCTCGCTGGTGGTGATGTTGATTTTCGCAGGAAAGATTGCTTCGTTCATCGAAAAACGCCCGACGCTTCAAATTCTCGCGCTGAGCTTCTTGATTTTGATCGGTTTCGTCCTCATCGCCGAAGCGGCCCACTTCCATGTGCCCAAGGGCTATGTGTATTTCTCGGTGGCCTTCTCGCTCGGTGTCGAGATGCTGAATATGCGGTTTCGGAAGATTAAGGTGTAACGCTTTGAGAGGGAGCGTGTATTATCCGCAGTTCGTTGTTTGGTAATATT
>JBGSOF010000031.1:0-19454 GCA_041739275.1 Schleiferiaceae bacterium
CTCAGATTGAAACAGGCGTGGGTGCGGTTAACTCTGGTACTTTCGATGATTTGCTGGATGAGGAATACGCCTTCTGGTCTGATATTCTGACACAGGATAATGTCGATAAGATTTTAGATGAAATCTTGACAGTGTCGGTCCGGGGAGTTCCCTCTGAAGGAATAGTGTACTTCATTCTCAGAGACTCAGGCAACGATATCTATGGGGTCTATCCTGTCCGTGAAGGATAATTGCATTGTGATTGTACGTTGTTCGACATTGTTGTATCAATTAAACGCAACCCTGTTCGCAGGGTTGTGTTTTTTTGTTTTCTCCTCTTGTAATAGACCTGCTGAGTTACTTAGCCATCCGCAGGCACAGGATACAATAAGGATTAAATCGGAATTATCTCTCAATGGATCCGTTGCGGGTTTTTTTGTTGAGGAGAATAGGACATTCATGTATTTAAGTTCTACGGTAAGCAATCCTAGGATTGAAGTGTATTCTCTTGCAGGTGTTCCTGTAGATACGATTGTACTTCCTCAGTTTCCATCTACGGCCAATCCGATTCGTCTGAGTATCATAAGTAGTGATCTAATTTATTTTTTTATTGATCCAAAATTGCTCGTTTCTTATAGTCCAAAAACAAAATTATTGAATGAAAATTCCATCCCAAGATTGACGGAGATTATGAATGACGATTCTCTGCAGGCATTTTATCCATCAATGTTTTCGAGTTTTATTGATGACTCAAATTTAGTTTTGAATGTTTCATATGCTTTAAGGAATGAGTATTCTCATGTTTCCATTGAGGCCTATAATTATATTAAGAGACAATTGAAATTTGATTATTTATCGGTTTATTCTCTAAAAGATTCCAATTATTATGGATTGGGAAGTGATTTATTTGAGAACCGACTTAGGGATTCGTTGTATGCTTTTAATTTACCGTATTACACAATTAGTTCGCCTTATGTGTTTGGAGTTTCGCCATTTTCCAAACAAGTCTATCGCATTGCTTTAAGGCCAAATGCGACGGTAGAATATTGGGATGTACAGTCTAGTTTAGCGATATTGGGTGAGGGATGGCTCTCCTTAAAGCGCAATAAGTACAATGCTGAAAGTGTTACAGATCGTTTGAGAAACGGCGCCTCTTTATTCAGGATTTTCCCTTCAGACGATAATCAGTTTGGATTGGTTTTTATTCTGCATGAATGGAAATATGATCCCAAAGGAAAACGACCCTGGTCTATCGTTCGAATTGATTTTGAAACAGGGGAACAGAGAGAGTGGGATTTTAGTACTTCGGATTTGAATCCATGGTCATGTCAGTTGTATCGGGACACCTTGTACATATCAAAGTACAGGGAGGGTCTTGATGAGGATTTGATGATTCATAAATATTATGCACCGGATTTTTAATGTAGTCCCCATTTTATCAATAGCGATGGGATGTGTAACGGGCAGTAGCGATTGTCAAATTCCAAATGGGGCATTTGGATTGCAGCCAGGAAGGCTCGGTGATAGTGTGATATTTGTCTTAGATCACTTCGGTTGCATTCCTTGTAATGTGCATTGGTCAAGAGCATTACTTGACTCTGAGGTCTACATGGATTTTCCTGTTGTCGTATTGGCCAATAAACAAAGGCTGAATTTGGATGCCTGGGACAGCGTGCGAACGCAAGCAGGTGTGTTGTTCTCCGAAAACCGAGATTGGGGCGAAGGATTTATCGAGCGTTCCGGAATGCTCGTTTGCAAAGGGGGGCAATGGGAACACCTCCAACTAGACTCTGGAAATCTGGATAGTGCTATTGTTGCGCTGAACGAATGGTCTGCACGAGGTTCTCAAATGCGCAACTCGGGCAATGCCGAGAATTAAAGAAGCCAGTTCCATCGGATACAAATGAGAGTCCTTCGTCGCTAAAACTTCCGCAGAATTAGAGATTTGAGTATCTTTGCAGCCCCTTTTCCGGCGGCAGGGATGTCCGGTTTGAGGTTTTTTCTTTCTTTTTCTGAACCCCTCCGACCGGTTGCTTCGCACGACATCCCGCTGCGGCCGCAGGATACAAATGTTTGTGCATGTCTGAAGAAAACAAGTCGTCTGTCGAAGAAAGCAATGTAGAAATTCAGGCCGAAGCGCCTGAGCAAGTCGAGGCAACCGCTGCTGTAGAAGCAGAAGCGCAGCCCGAAACCCCGGTCGAAGAAGTTCCCGAGATTCACGCTGAGGCCGACCCCGTTGTCGAGGTCGCCGCAGAAGCTGAAGTATCTGTCGAAGAAGTTCATGCTCCGGCAGTCGAGGCCGCCGATCCGGCAGCCGAAGAAACAGTGGCTGAAGTGGCCGCAGTCGAGGAGAAATCGGCCCAAAAACCCGCATCAGAATCAGGAGAAGGCAAGCAGCGCAACCGCCGCACCAAGCCCGTGAGCTCCGAAGATTCGAGCCCTGAAGAAGAAGATGTATTCGTGATGCTCGTCGAAGAAGAAGAAGACTTCGACTGGGGCCGCTACGAAGGCATTGTGGCCGACGATGGACAGCGAGGCGAGATGGTTCGCATGTACGAAGCCACCCTCGGCGCCGTGGCCGAACACCAGGTCGTCATGGGCAAGGTGATCGCCATGAACGAGCGCGAAATCATCATCGACATCGATTCCAAGTCTGAAGGGGTCGTGTCGCTCAACGAATTCCGCTACAACCCCGAACTCAAAGTCGGAGATCAAGTCGAAGTTCTGGTCGACAAACACGAAGACAAAAACGGGCAGCTGGTGCTTTCTCACCGCAAAGCCCGCCAAATCAAGGCATGGGATCGCGTTAACGACGCCTTTACCGGCGAAGAAATCGTGACCGGTTTCGTTAAGTGCCGCACCAAGGGCGGTATGATCGTCGACGTATTCGGAATCGAGGCCTTCTTGCCCGGTTCTCAGATCGACGTCAAGCCCATCCGCGATTACGACGTCTACGTCAACAAAACAATGGAATTCAAGATTGTCAAAATCAATCAGGAGTTTAAGAACGTGGTTGTTTCGCACAAGGCTTTGATCGAAGCCGACCTCGAAGAGCAGAAGAAAGAAATTATCGGCAAACTCGAGAAAGGACAAGTTCTCGAAGGGGTGGTCAAAAACATCACTTCGTATGGAGTGTTTGTCGACCTCGGCGGCGTCGATGGTTTGGTGCACATCACCGACCTCAGCTGGAGCCGTGTCAGCCATCCATCGGAATTGCTCGAACTCGACCAGCGCATCAACGTGGTTATCCTCGATTTCGACGAAGGAAAAACCCGTATCCAATTGGGCATCAAGCAGCTTCACCCACATCCATGGGAGCAGCTCGACAAGAATCTCAAGGCCGGAGACGTCATCAAGGGCAAAGTGGTGGTGATTGCCGACTACGGAGCTTTTGTTGAGGTGATTCCCGGTGTTGAAGGACTGGTACACGTCAGCGAGATGTCTTGGAGCACGCATTTGCGCAGCGCTCAAGACTTCGTTAAAGTGGGTCAGGAAATCGAGTGCACCGTGCTCGGAATCGACCTCGACGATCGTAAGATGTCTTTGGGCATCAAGCAGTTGAGTGCCGACCCATGGAGCAATATCACATCGAAGTACCCCGTGGGCAGCCAGCACAAAGGCACGGTTCGCAACTTTACCAACTTCGGTGTCTTCGTTGAGCTCGAAGAAGGCATCGACGGTTTGATTCACATCAGCGATTTGAGCTGGACCAAAAAAGTGAAGCATCCCGGAGAATTCACTTCGGTGGGCAGCGTGCTCGACATCCAAGTACTGGATATCGACACCGAGAACCGCAAGCTCAGCCTCGGACACAAGCAAGTCACCGAGAACCCTTGGGAAGTTTATGCCACCATTCTCGAAGAAGGCAGCACCCACAGCGGTAAACTGATCGAGAATTTCGACAAAGGCGGCACCGTACTGCTCGAGAACCTCGGCATCGAAGCCTTTTCGCCAGCCAAGCAATTGGTGAGAGAAGACGGCACTCCGCTTAAAGTGGGCGATGTCGTCGACTTCAGGGTGATTGAATTCAACCCCGAGAACCGACGAGTGGTGGTTTCGCACAGCAAGATGAACAGAGACGTTCGCGAAAAGCAAGAGGCCAAAGAGTCTGCCGACACCGAAGGCGCGTTGCGCAAGGTTCAAGGCAAGGTAGAGCGCTCAACCCTCGGCGATTTCGACGCCTTATCTCAGCTCAAAGCGGAACTTGAAGCCCGCGAAGAGCAAGAGTAAATCGCAACCGATTCCCGTTGAAAGCCGTCCCTCAGGGGCGGTTTTTTTTTTGGATGATTCAGAGCCTTCGAAGGATTTTATTTGGTCCGGCACGGCGTCGTCTAAACCCGAAGTGGAGAGAGGCTTAAAGCCTCTTGATTTCCGGGCAAATCGCCGATTGCTGTTTTGTGGAATTCACTTATTGATAATGAATTAAAAAGAATTGCTTGTATTTCACTCTTGAATGACAACTCTAAATTGTGATCCGGATGACCTTCCTAAGGTTGTGATTTGAAATGCTTACCGGGCGATCGCCGGAACTTTCGTCTTACCCCTTTTTTTGAACGGGAAAAAGCCACATCAAAACCCCGTCAAAACGCAGTGCCCAAGCTCGTTCGTTGTGTTCCGCACCCTCAAATTTTAAACTGAGCCATCGATCGGGAGGATAGTTCCACGCTTCGAAACAACTGTCGATCGCCGCTTGATGAACGGGGTAAAATCGATCCAAAGTGGCCGAGCCCCGGTCGAAGTAGAGGCGGGGTTTGGGCGATTGCGGCACTCCGAGTTTTTCGTGCAAATAGGGCTCAAAAGCCCTTCGAAACACAGCGCTGTTGGTGTCGAGTCTGATGGGCCAATGGGTCGACAAGCAAGCCGCAGAACCGAAGATTTCGGGATACTCGCAGACGGCATAAAGGGAGATCAAACCGCCCATGCTGCTGCCCGCAATCGCTCGGCCGCCCCGATTTGTTTGCGTTCGGTATCGACGGTCGATCGAAGGAACCAGTGAGTCTGCAATCCACTTGAGGTAGCGATCGGCAAGGAGTTCACCTTCGCGCATTTGCGGCCGAAGACCCAGCCGTATGGAGTCAGCCAAAGTTTCAAGCGGTTTTTGTGGGGCGTACTCGCGGAATCGATTCGAGCTGTTGTCGATGGCCACGAGAATAAAGGGTTCGATAAGGCCTTCGCGCACCAGTCGTTCGGCGGTGGAGTGCGCCTGCCAGGAGGCCCCTCCGTAGGCCTTAGACGGGTCGAATAGGTTTTGACCGTCGTGCATGTACAACACGGGATATCTGCGCTCGGGCCGGCCATCGTAGCCCGGGGGAAGCCAAACGACCACATTTCTCGAGTCGATGCCGATTCCCGACATTTTTTCGGCTGCCGAAAAGCGCGAAGGAGTTGGGACAGCGGCGCAGGCCAGTATGAGCGCGCTCGAAAAAAGCCAAAAAAAACGGCCCGAAGGCCGCTTTTTGATTCCGGAGACCGGAGTTCTCACTTTTTCTGAAGCTTTTCCAGCTCGTCTTGACATTTTTCGATGTCCTTCACGGTGTCTTCGATGTCCTTGCGAACAGACTCTGCCGATTTCTTGGTGTCGTCCCAGTCGCTCGACTTGAATCCCTTTTCAGCTTCTTTCTGCAATTTCTCAATCACTTTGGGCAGTTGAAGCTCAATGCAAGGGCAGTTTTGGCTTTCGACGAGTGCTTGAGCCAAAATCGGCGCGGCCTTTTCGACCGACGACTTGCTTTCTTTCCAACTGTCGCTGCCTTCGGTGGCCTCGAATAGCGGCACCGCCGACTTTAGCGTGTTCGACAGCGCAGTGCAGCCTCCGCCCATCGATTGGGCGCTTAGCCCCCCGATCGAGAGGGCAAAAGCGAGCGAAAATGTGGTGATAATCTTCATCAATTAAACGGGCTTCTTCACCAAGCTCATCACCTCTTTTCCGGCGTCTCCGCTGAGCTTAATTTTCTCTCCGTCCAACTTTACGCCTTGCACTTGCTTGGCGGCGTCGATGAATTTCTTCTCGCCTTCGCCGGGACACGCTTTCTTGGTCAAAGCACCCAAGTCGAGGCCGAGTTTTCCGCCATCGCCACCGGTCGCAGTTCCCGTGAAGTTGTTGCAGCCGGTAAAACCGCTGATTTTCCCTCCTTCGCCAAAGCCGATGTTCGGAATTCCCCCGGCAAAGTCAGCGAGGTTCAAGCCTTGGCCGAAAAGGCTTTCAATGTTGAAATTTTGCCCTGCCAAAAACTTGAGCGGATCCTTGAGCACTTCGTTGATGGAGCTGCAGGCGCTGAGTCCGAGTACGAGCACAGTCGAAAGAACGATGGAGAACTTTTTCATTTTTTACTTTTTTGTTTGGTTGGTTCTTGAGGGCGAAAGTAAAAAATACCTAACTTATTTTGGTAGCAATAATCCAAGAGAGAAGAACACATTTTACACAGAAGTCCGCGTTTTCTTTGTGTCCATGACCCCTCAAGCCCCTTCAGCGAACTCAGAGACAAGCATAGAGCAAGTTCTCGCTGCGCTTCGCGCCATTGCACCCGAGAACCTGGCCGAAGATTTCGACAATGCCGGTTTGATTTTGGGCGATCCCAACCAAAAAGTAACAGCCGTTCTGTGTTGCCTTGAAATTGATGATTTTGTCTTCGACGAAGCCGTGTCTCGAGGATGCAATCTCATTGTCGCGCACCATCCGCTGATTTTTAAGCCAATCAAACGCTTGATTCCGGGGCGCTATCCCGACCGAATCGTCTCGGGCTGCATTCGGCACGGAATTGCCGTTTACGCTTTTCACACGGCCTTTGACAAGGTTGAATCAGGTGTGAGCGGTGTGCTCGCACGCGTTTTGGGTCTGCGGGCTCCGCGGGTGCTCCGCCCCGAACTCGGGGGGCTATTCAAACTCGAGTTTTACGCGCCCGAAGAAGCCGGTTTGGCCTGCCTTAACGTGCTTTTTGAAGCGGGATTCGGCACCGTGGGCAAGTATTCGGAATGCAGCTTCTCGACCCGTGGAATAGGCACGTTTAAACCTCTGCCCGGAAGCAGCCCGTTTTCGGGACAAATCGGTCAGCGCTCGTCTGCCGACGAAGTGTGCAGCTCGGTTTTGATTCGTGCCGAACAAATCGCGCCTGCGCTCCGAGTGCTCCACGCGGCGCATCCCTACGAGGAAGTAGCCTATCAAATTGTACCACTTCAAAATGCAGATCACCGCCGAGGGCTTGGAATGATCGGTGCGCTCGAGCGGCCGATGGATCGAGAAGAGTTTTTAGACTTCGTCAACCAAAGGCTCGGTTGCAGCGCGCTGCGATACAATTCTGCGGGTGCAAAGCGAATTTCGCGGGTGGCCGTTTGCGGGGGCTCGGGGGCATTTCTCGTGCCCGATGCGCGTTCTGCCGCTGCGGATGCCTTGGTGACGGCCGATCTAAAACACCACGACTTTTTCGAAGCAGAGTCGCTTTTGCTGGTCGACGCCGGGCATGCTCGGACCGAAGAGCCGGCGCTCCGAGATTTAGCTCAGAGGCTTCGCGATTTATTCCCTAATTTTGCCGTCCTTTTCCCCTCGCGATCGACCGATCCGACGAATTTCCGTTTCAATTCCCACAGCGATGTCCACGACCAAAGAGTCTCCGAATAAAGAGCTGACCGTAGAAGAAAAACTCCGAATGATTTACGACCTCCAATTGATCGACACCCGCATCGATCGAATTCGGGGGATGCGCGGAGAACTGCCGCTCGAAGTTCGCGATCTCGAAGACGAAATTGCCGGTCTCGAAACGCGCAAAGCCAAAATCAAGTCTGAAGTCGACGAGATGGAAGGAGAGATCAAGGAGCGCAAGAACTTGATCAAAGACGCGCAATCGCGCATCAAGAAATACGAAGAGCAGCAAAAGAACGTCCGCAACAACCGCGAGTTCGATGCCATTACCAAGGAAATCGAATATCAAAATCTCGAAATCCAGCTCAACGAAAAACGGATCAAAGAGATCAAGGCCAAGGTTGACATCAAAGAAGAGCAGGCCAAAGAAGTGGTCAGTCGCGCCGAAGAACGCGGCCAGCACTTGAAATACAAGCGCGAAGAACTCGACGGCATTTTGGCCGAAACGCGCAAAGAGGAAGATGCCTTGGTGGCGAAAAGCGAGAGCTTTAGAACGCAAATCGACGCGCGTCTGTTGGCGGCATATTCTCGTATTCGCGGTAGTGCCCGCAACGGATTGGCCGTAGTTCCCATCGAGCGCGGTGCGTCCGGAGGTTCGTTCTTCGTAATCCCCCCTCAGCGTCAACTCGAAATTGCCTCTCGCAAGAAAATTATTACCGACGAGCACTCGGGCCGAATTTTGGTCGATCCCGAATTGGCCAGAGAGGAAGAAGTCCGCATGGAGGCTTTTTTCCGCGAGGTTCACTAAGTTCGAATTCGATGTACGGCGGGTTGCGATGGATCATCCCCGCTCTTCTGAGCTTCACGGGTTCTTGTGCGCCCTTGATTGCCGCTCAATGGAAACCCGATTCAAATCTGTCGAAGGCCCAACAGCTCCTGCTCGAGCTTCGGCTCGACGAGGCCGACGCCTTACTCTCTACTCAAGACAGCATCTCCAACGCCCTCCCCGGATTCCTCAAGGCTCGTTCGATTTTTTTTCGACACTATGTCTCGAGCGAGCGCTCCACATTGGGGAAGGACGCCAAGCGCTTTGAATCGCTGCTTTCGGGGCTCGCTCAGAACCGTCCCGAAGAAAACTCCGAACATTTGGCCGCTCTGGCGGAGCTCCATCTGATGCGCGCCTTTGTTCACCTGCGATCTTCGGAGCAATGGTCGGCCGGAATCGACGGTCTCAAAGCGTATCAACGCATTTCAAAACTCAGAGAACTCTATCCGGGGCATCCGCTCAGTCAATTTTCGAGCGGGCTCATCAGCGC
The DNA here is from genome assembly GCA_041739275.1 of Schleiferiaceae bacterium. Taxonomy (GTDB): domain Bacteria; phylum Bacteroidota; class Bacteroidia; order Flavobacteriales; family Schleiferiaceae; genus WGMI01. Next base: position 8,872 of record JBGSOF010000031.1, read on the forward strand.
CACCGCCGGCAGCTTGCCCAAAGACTACCGCTGGATGACGCGTTTGATCGGCGTCGAAGGCAACATCCGCGCAGGCGTCGGGCAAATGAAGACGGCGCTGTCTCAAGCGCAACTGCGGCGAGATCCGATTTTCGGCACCGAAATGGCCTATATGTATCTGCTGATTCGGTTTCACCTTTTTGACGAAGCGAGCGGCAGTCTCAGCGATTACCAAATTGACCCTTCAAACAGCAGTTTCTTGCTCTACCTCGAGACCCAGTTGCTGATGGCCTCGGGCAAGAACGAGCGCGCCATAGAGCTTTTGGTGCGGAGACCTCGCGGCAAAGGCCATGCCGACTATCCGCTGATGGATTTGATTACGGGCAAGGCACTGCTCAATGCCCTCGACCCTTCGGCATCGCTTTGGTTTAAGCGCTACCTCGATTCGCCCACTCCCGACCGCTCGCTTTCGGCAGTTCGTTATCTCTGGTGGGATGCCTGCCTTCGCGAAGATCGTTCTGCGGCTCAGGTGTACTTCCAAAGGGCCAAGTCGATGGTGCCCGGCAATGAGGCAGACCGGCAAGCCGTGGTCGATTTGGAGGCCGGATACAATCCGACGCTGGTCAAAGCCCGGCTCCGATTCGACGGAGGCTATCAGCGAGAGGCCCTCGATATTTTGGGAAAACTCCCGCCCGAGCGCATTTGTCAAAATGATTCGGAACGACTGGAATATCGCTATCGATATGGGCATGTGCTCCTCAAACTCGGTCGATTAGACGAGGCGAGAATCTTTCTCGAGGCGGCCGCTCTGTGCTCCGATCGAACCTACAACTGCGGTGCGTCTAAGCTGTACTTGGGCGAACTGTATCAAAAACAAGGCAGAATTTCTGAAGCGCGCACGTATTACACATCGGCTTCAGCACTCAAGGGATACCCTTTTGCCGAAGGGATTCAGCGGACGGCAAAGGCTCGTTTGGAACAGCTTAACTAAGGGGTTTCAGAGCCACGGGGAGCAGTTCTCCTTTGGGCAGGGCATATCGGTTCACCGCCTGTTCGCCTAATTCAGCGGCTGCGTCCCACAGTCGAACCTCAAATCCCGCTTCTTTGAGCCGCTCGGGATAATCTCGGCCGTACATCCTCAGGTGGTCGTACTGCCCAAAAAGCCGCTCGCGTTCTTTGCGGTCGGTAATGCTCGGGTCTTCGAGGGTCTTTTCCCAATCAAAGCGCTGTGGAACTTGTGCGATTAAGGTTCCGCCCGGTTTTAGAACCCGGTAGAGCTCCGAAAGTGCTTTGCGGTCGTCGGGGACATGTTCGAGTACGTGATTGCAAAAAATCCAGTCGAAGCGGTTGTCTTCGAGCGGTAAGTCCTGAACGTCTACCGATAGGTCGGCCAGAGGAGAGTCGATATCGGCCGTGACATACCTGAGATTCGGGAGTTTTTTAAAGCGCGCATAAAAACACTGCTCGGGCGCAAAGTGGAGTAGTTCGGCAGCTCTGCTCAAAAAGTCCGTTTTTCGGCTCAAATACAACCAGAGCAAACGGTGCCTTTCGAGGCTCAAGGTCGAAGGCGAAAGGGCGTTCGGTCTCTGCACCTCGCCGTATCCGTAAGGCAGGAGCTTGCGGTATTTCTTGCCGTCTATGGGATCTTCGAATCGATCGCCCGCAAAAAAAAGAGGCAAAAAGGGCCTCAGCGCATAGCTGCCGCGGATCAGCAGAGGCCTTGGAATCCAGTTGAGCAGGGTGCGGTACAAGCCCATCAGATCGCGCTCTTTTCGAAGGGGTTTCCCGTTACTTCAAAGATGTAGTCGAAGGTCGAAAGCAAGGCGGGTGCTCCGTTGACTACCGCTACATCGTGCTCAAAATGAGCGCTCGGGGTACCGTCGGCACTCACGATATTCCAACCGTCTTTGAGGTGCTGCACGCGATAGGTGCCCATGTTGATCATCGGTTCGATGGCCACGACCAGCCCTTCTTGAATTTTTTTGCCCTTGCCCGGGCGGCCGTAATTCGGAACCTGAGGTTCTTCGTGAATGGAGCGTCCCAAACCGTGTCCGACCAAATCGCGCACCACCCCATACCCCCGGGCTTCACAATGAGACTGAATGGCGTGGCCAATATCTCCGATTCGATTTCCCACCTTACAGGCCGCGACTCCCAATAAAAGCGATTCGTACGTGGTTTTGAGCAAGTTGAAGATCTCGTCCGAAATCGGTCCGACCGCGAAAGTGTACGCCTGATCGCCGTAGAACTCGTTCATGATCACCCCGCAATCGACCGAAATAATATCGCCTTCTTCAAGTGGACGGCTGTCGGGGATTCCGTGCACCACATGCTGATTCACCGAGGTGCACAAGCTGTTCGGGAAGCCGTACTGGCCCAAAAATGCAGGGATCCCGCCATGGTCTCGAATAAAGCTTTCGGCCAAACGGTCGAGGTCGAGCGGGCGAACCCCGGGCCGAATCTCGGCTGAGATCATTCCGAGTGTTTTGGAAACGAGTTGCGCACTTTGGCGAAGCAATTCAATTTCTTCGCTCGTCTTGTAATGAATCATCGTTTGAAAAGGCCGAAGAACTTGCGGCGTTTGATCTGTTGATGCGGTGGTTGAAATGAGCCCGTCAGTTGTTGATAGATGACTCCCCAACCTGGGAATCCTCCAAAATTTCGATCGTCGATAAACAGATCGGCGTGAATTTTTCGACCGTTGACGGGGTCGAGCGCGTCTTCTTCGGGAAAAGAGCGATTGACCGCGTAAAATTCGAGATCGTTTTGGCGGCAGAATTCAACGGCCTCTTCGAGTTTTTTACCCGTCCGATAGGTCCAAAGAATTAAGCGGTGTCCGTCTGATTCGAGCTTTTTAAGCGTATCGAATGCAAAGGGCATCGGTTTTCCGATGGCGGGATAGCGGTCTTCGACAATGGTTCCGTCAAAGTCGATGGCCAGTATGAGCGAACGCTCGCCCTTCATTTGAGCAAAAGCGATTGCCCCGTCATTTGAGGGGGTTGAGGGATATCCATCAAAGCGAGCAAAGTCGGGGCGACGTCTCCGAGGACCCCATTTCGCAAACCAAGGGTCAAATCGACGCCCATTAAGTGACAGGGCACGGGCCTCGTGGTGTGCGCCGTGTTGGGGCTGCCATCGGGGTTGCGCATGCAATCGGCATTTCCATGGTCGGCGAGAACCAGAACGGCATATCCGAGCGAAACAGCTTTTTCGGCTACCGACCGAGCACATCGATCGACGGTTTCGCATGCTTTGATGGCCGCTTCCATAACGCCTGTATGTCCCACCATATCCGCATTGGCAAAGTTGAGGCAGATAAAGTCGGGAGCCTTATTCTCAAGTTCTTCGATGGCCGCAAGCCGAATGTCTTCGGCACTCATCTCGGGCTGCAAGTCGTAGGTCGCCACCTTGGGTGAGGGACAGAGCCTCCGGGTTTCTCCCTCGAAAATGGTTTCTCGACCTCCCGAGAAAAAGAAGGTTACATGCGGGTATTTTTCGGTTTCGGCAATTCGAAGCTGGGTTTTGCCCGCTTGAGCCAAAACTTCGCCCAAGGTGTTCTCGAGCTTGTCTTTTTCAAACACCACGTGCACGCCGACAAAGCGATCGTCGTAGCGCGTTAAAGTAGTGTAGTGGAGGTCGAAGGGATGCATGTCGAACTCCGGAAAGGCGGTTTGGGTGAGCACTTCGGTGATTTCGCGTCCACGGTCGGTCCTAAAGTTGAAACAGATTACCGAATCGCCCGGGTTGAAGTGCACGGCTTGGCCGAAGGCGTCCTTGATGAATACCGGCAAGACAAATTCGTCGGTCATGCCCTGTTCGTAGCTCGACCGGAGTGCCTCAGCCGCAGACGAAACAGAGGTCCCCATGCCTTGAACCAGCAGATCGTAGGCCTTTTTGACGCGTTCCCATCGGCGGTCTCGATCCATGGCATAATAACGGCCACACAAAGAGGCGATGCGGCCGGTCGTCAATTTCATGTGTGCTTCGAGCTCGTCCACAAAGACCAAACCGCTTTGAGGGTCGCAATCTCGCCCGTCGGTAAAACCGTGAACGTATACTTCGGTGAGCCCTCTTTTGGCGGCCATGCTCAAAAGGCCCTTCAGGTGGAGGATGTGCGAGTGAACGCCTCCATTCGAAATCAAGCCCATCAAATGCAAACGCTTGCCCATGGCCAAGCAACGATCCATGCTCTCGATCAAAACAGGCTCTTCAAAGAGACTTTCGCTCTCTACGGCCTTGTGGATGCGCACCAATTCTTGGTCGATCACGCGCCCCGCCCCGAGGTTCATATGCCCGACTTCGCTATTGCCCATCTGACCCGCGGGCAAACCCACGGCCAAACCGCTGGCCTCCAAACTCGTGCTGGGCACGGTCCGGGCAAGCTCGTCCATAAAGGGCGTTTGGGCCAGGTCGACCGCCGAAACCGTTGGATCGGCTGCGATGCCCCAGCCGTCGAGAATCATCAAAAGCGTCTTTTGCCCCATGGGTCAAAGATAAAGCCTTGAGCTGCCCTCGTCGAAAGCAGCCCAAGGCCTCTAAAAGAGTTTGGTGTTGAACTTGAAGATCGCTAAAAAACGTATCTAAAGTTGAGTCCGAAGCCGCCAAATTCAAAGTCGGTGTCTTCGACCAGCCAAAAGGTGGGTCGGTAGTCTAAGCCAATCGCCAGAGGAACCGTATTGAAGTGATATTCAAGGCCAATTTCGCCACTCACACCCAGCAGGAAGCGGTCGTCTGAGATGTAGGCCGAGGGCCCGACCCCCGCATACCAACTGAAGGCCTCGCCCGAAAGCGGTCGGTCTACGAAATCCCAAAGCGCGTCCAGGCCCAGCCCCGAGCCAAACGACACATTGGCGTGAATCCGGCTCCAGTCGCCCGCGGCGAAGACGGCATCGACGGCTACGTTGTTGCCGGATACCTGACCGAAACGAATGCCGATTTCTTGAGCTTGGGCTGCAAACGAGCCCAGAAACAGGGCGAGCAAAACGATTTTTCGAATAAAGCGATTCATGAGATGCCGTGTGTTGATTTCGAAATGGAGCAGAAGAAAATCCCGATCCGGGAAACGTTCCTTCTACAAGGGCGGCAAATAAACGATGGAGGGCTTAATTGAAACGAATAGGCACTCCGGCGGGTGTTGCAGAAAAATCACCTCAAGGAGCTGCTCCCGATCGAAGTGTTCAGGGGGCCTCTGCCAGAGCCAAAGCCTCGTGCACGCCCAGCCGAATGTTTCCCCAGACTTCGTCAATTCGTGCCTCCATCATGTAACACGGCCCCGAAACAATGCGCAGTTCGCGGTCGATGGCCACGCTTTCGTTGGTGTGTGCCTCGTGTGTCGCTCCGCTTTGTACCATTCCCGAAGCAATCGAAGCGATATCATAGGGCGAAGGCTTTTTGGTCGTCCCTACGGTCAATTTTGGATGCATTTCGGTGCCTTCGAGGGCTTTGGCCACTGTGGTCGGGCTCATACACAAAGCGAGCAGGGTCTTTTTGTTCTCGACGGCTGATCGGATCAAATGAACCACTTCGGGGCGAATACTGGCTTTTTCGCCTGCAAATGCCCAGTTGGTGAGGTTCTTAGCCGTGCCGAATCCGCCGGGCAAAGCGAGGATGTCGTATTCGTTGGGCTTGAGGCTCCACAGCGGACGGACATCTCCGCGGGCTATGCGCGCCGATTCGATCAAGATGCTGCGGGTTTCGTGCATTTCGCTGCCGTCGAGGTGGTTCAATACGTGGTGTTGATCCCAATCCGGGGCGATTGAAAAGTACTCGTGCCCCGCTTGGGCGATGGCGAGATAGGTCAAAACCGCTTCTTGGATTTCTGTGCCGTCGTAGACGCCGCAGCCGTGTAGCAATACTGCGAATCGCATAGGGAAGGAGTTTAAAGATTGAACCTCTCCAAACCTAAGATAAATTTGAGTTGACGCGGAGTTCAGGTTCAGAGATCAAGCCCGGAGCGCATTCCCGAGCCGGACGGTCTCGACAGAACAAACGTGCGGTTAGGGGGCCTTTGAGTTCGATCTCGCTCCCATCTATTCGCAACCAGCTCGATTCTCGAAGGCCCAGAACGGCTTGTTCGTTGAAGACGTGAAATTCGGCAATGCGCGTTTCGCGGGTTTCGCCCATGTGGGTGCTCCCGATTTCAGGGTCCAAATAATGGGGATTGATATTGAAATCCAAGATGCCAAGGGCCTCGAGCGAAGGCGGATGAACAATCGGCATATCGTTGGTGGTGCCGATGCTGTGGCCCGCGAGATTGCTGCCCGCACTGCTGCCCATGTACGGGCTTCCGGCCACAACTTTCGCCCTTAGTGTTTCGAGTAAATTGTTTTCGATCAATGTTTTAAGTAGGACGAAACTGTTTCCGCCCCCCACAAAAAAGCCGTCTGCGTTTTCGATGGCGGTTCGGGGATCTACGAATTTCTCGATGCCTTTGATTTCGAGTTCCATTCTCGCAAATCGCGCTTCTGCCAATCGGGAATACTCAGACCAGCTTCGACCTCCGGGCCGGGCGTAGGGAATGAAGACTAGGTTCTTTCGGTTCTCGAAGAACTCTTTAATCTCAGCTTCCAGATAATCGAGGTAGCCCTCTCCGTGCAAAGTGGAGGTGCTCGCCAACAATGCCTTCATCGGACAGGGGGGGTGTTAAAATCAATCAAAGCGGTCCAAATGCTGAGTCGGCCTTCGCGGAGTTCGGTCCAAACGGGGCGCACCACTCCGTTTACAGCTTCGATGGCGTTGTAGTCGCCCATAAAGGCTTTGGGACTGGGCAGAAAGGGTTCTGCGGTGAGGCGTTCTTCGAACCAGTGGAGTCCTCCGTCGGCAGACCATGCATGGGTGGTATGAGTGGCCCAAGGGTGGAGGTCTTCTTCGCCTCTGCGTCGTTTTCGGTCGTAGTAAATCGCGTGCAACCGGCCGGTTTGAGGATCAGCGGTAATCCAAGGCATAAACTGAGCCGAAGAGTCGTTTTGAGGGTGAATGCTTCGAGGGTCTGTCCAATTTTGGCCTTGGTCTCGAGAAATCATCAGCACAATGTCGATGTCTTGACCTTTTTGTTCGGTATACATCAGGTACAGGCTGCCTCGATGCGGGCCTTGGCTTCGGTCGCAGACCAGCACGGGCATTCCGTTCGATCGGTCGAATCCGGGCACGTCTTGAGACCATCCGCCCTGTTGTTGGGCTACGACTCGTTCGGGGCTCCATGTTTTGCCGCGGTCGGCCGAGGCGCTGAAGTAGATGCGGCTGTTCAGTGCCCAGCTCAAAAAGACCTGATCTCCGATGCCCGCAGCAGGGGTTGCGCCTTCGGCGGTGCTGTCTCCGTCGAGGCAATCGCCTTGGGTCTGGCTCACGGTGATGGGTTTGCTCCATTTGGACCCGTTTTTGCGCCCTGACGAAAATCGAATGCGCGAACGGTCGGCGGGGTCTTTGCTGTCGTATCGGTCGAATTCGGTCCAGGCGAGGTAGATGTTTTCACCGTCTTCGGAGGCTTCGGCCCATTCTTTGTCCTGCTGTTTTGGGCTGTTGAGGCCTATGGATTTGCCTTTGCTCCAAGAGCGTTCAGACAGGGTTTTGTCCTTCTTTTTTTTGAGGGTCTGCACGACGATGCGATCGAGAAAGCGGGGGCTTCCCCAGCCTTTTTGGTCGGGGTCGGAGAGGTGGAAGTAGTGAACGTTTCCCTTGGCGTCGGCTACGAGGCAAGGGTCGCCATATACGCCCCATAGCGATTTCATCTGAGCTGAAGTCCAGGTTTTTCCGCTGTCTTCGCTGGTGTAGACATATTTCAACACCGCTCCGGCGACCATGCGCCCGGGTTCTGTGGGGTCTATGGCGATTTCGGGCTCACAGGGGCCGAGGCTTCTCTCTTGCGAAATTCCGATTTGCACCAGCGGCCAGGGCTGACCGGCCAGAGGAATTTGCACAACGCACAGGCTTGAAGCGATTAAAATTTTGCGTATTCGATGCATACCCGCGAAGATAAGTGCGATGGGCAGGGGGTATAGGCAATTCGGCGTGGTTCGATCTCGGCTATTTTCAATGGGTTTGATCAAATGTGCACTTCATGAGTATTTTTTTTAGGATGTCATTCTTTCCATTCTTGACGCGATTCGTGGGGCCGGGACACGTCGACCCTAGAGAGCTCGGCTGACTGCGAATTGATCTAGCGGCTTTCGGCGAGAGCGTTTTGATAAGAAGGGGTATCGGCGTAGAGTTCGTCTTTGAGCGGATTCAGGTTTCGCTTTCGAATCAGGAAAATGTGATAAATAAAGAGTGCCACATTGGCCAAAAGAGCAATCAAACTCACCGTAAAAAAGGCCTTGGGGTCGTGCGTGGTCGGTACGGGGGCAATGTGGTCTGCGAACTGAGGCACGGTCATGATAAACATAATCCACAGCGCCAAGGTCGAGGCCCTGTGCTGAAGCCATGCCCCTTTGACGATGAAAAACGCGGGAATGGTAGACGAAAGCAGCAAGGCTAGCCCTGCATAGAACGAGTGATCTGAGATGCAATTGTAGGTATAGGCAAAGTTCCAAAGATCGTAGGCAATAATCCACGGCCAAATCATATCGGGCCAGATCATGTCCTTAGAATTATTCTTGGAAATCACAATCCCATACCAGCCCGATATGGTCACAATATTCAAAAGCCCGGCAATTCCATTCATGATGTTCCAAGGCCCTGAAATGGTCCAGAGATGATCGACATAACCCCCGGCCCAAAGGCCATATCCGTACACTTGAAAATCTCGAATACAAGCCTCCAGAATATTGATCGAAAGAATGGCGGCCGGAAAAACAAGCACCCATCTTTTTCGCGCTAAGGCAGGAACGTATCGAATCGCCATAAACCCCAATACCCCAATAAGGGCCGAATACGTTTTTACCCAATTAAACCAGGTGCCCGTGCCAAATTCATTTCCGCTCGAAGCCGTTTGTGGCCAAACCAAAAATGTAAGAATTATAGGTATTACGAGAAAGAGCAAAAGACCGCCCCATTTCGTCGTCCGTCCGAATTCATTAAATGCGATGAGTCCGAGCACCACCAAGAACAGTACGATCCAACCTTCCCAACCCGGAACTTCGTATAAGTAATTCATAGCACGATCGTTATTAAATGTTATTGAGCAGTAAGTCCTCCGTCAATTACGTGTGTTGTGCCCGTAATATACCGGCTTTCGTCGCTCGCCAGAAATAAAACCAGTTGGGCAATTTCTTCGGGTTTTGCATAGCGACCCAAGGGAATGGTCTGCTCGAAACCCTTCTTCGCCTCAGCTCCTTGACTCGGGGCAAATCCCTCTTCTAAAGAGCGCATCATTCGGTTGTCGACCGGTGCGGGATTAATGCTATTTACCCTGATTTTTCTCGGCGCCAATTCCAAGGCTAAATTTCTCATAATGCCAATCACAGCGTGCTTGCTGATGACATATGCACTCACATTTGCGGTGCCCGAAAGCCCCGCCACTGAGGAACTCATCACAATAGAGCCTCCCTCTCGCATCATGGCCGACACATATTTGTTGCCCAACCAAACGCCTTTGACATTCACTGCCATCACCTGGTCGAAAACTTCTTCGGGATATTCAGAAATCGGTTTTACCACGCCTTCGATACCCGCATTGTTAAAGAAAATGTCGATTTTGTCAAAGAGTTTTCGAGCTTGAACGGAATAGTGCGACACATCCTCTGCACGGCGAACGTCGGCAGCGCAGGAGTAGACATTATGTCCGCCCAACTGTTCTTCGGCTTGCTTGAGCGAATCTTCGTCCAAGTCGACGAGCAATACTTTCGCGCCGTGTTCGAGAAAGAGTTTGGCCGTCGCGAGGCCAATGCTGCCCGCCCCCCCGGTGATTATTGCCGTTTTGTTTTCGAGTCTTTTCACGATAAATCAATTTATTGTTATCGATGCCCAAGAAAATAGAAAATGAATAATTTAATTTACAGATAAAAGCCCATTCGATGCAGGAATATTAGAAAGCTGATCGAGATAGATTGAATGCTCAATTATTTGTTAGATTAAATACAATATTCACAGTTTAATTATTGAGTAAACAGTTAACCATAAATGAGTTCATACAAAGGGATGTGTCTTAGTTCTTAAAGAGCGCCTAATAGTCATCATCCTGTATCCCCCTGAGGGGGACAGCGTAAAATTCTGGGAACTAAGTGAAAAATGCGCAATGAGACTTTAAGGACATCGTCCTAGTGAGAAATCCTTAAAGGTTGACTCAAGTCGATTAAGGGGGTTCTTTTAGAAGTTATAGTCCCAGAATTACTTGAGCGAATTAAAAATCAACGAGTTGTCCGGCTACCAAGGTGTCTAAGGCCTCTCGACTCCGGGACCCGCAAGCGATGCCGAGTCGCACAACAGCCGCAACTTCCTTTTTAATATTCTGCGGCGGCGACCTCGGCCAAAGCGCAAGCGGGTGGACAAGAGAGCGCATCTGTCGGTCAAAACAGATTCGGCAATATAACAGAGCCACGAGGCGTCGTGGCTCTACACCTTCTTTGGAGCAGCAAAGAAAGAAGGCCTCCGCGGCATTTTAACACCAACGGACACAAGTAGCCCCGCACGATTGTGCGGGGGTGAACATCAAAGCCGTAGAGAGGGAA
>JBGSOF010000037.1:0-15025 GCA_041739275.1 Schleiferiaceae bacterium
TTCTGGATTCTGGATTCTGGATTCTGGATTCTGGATTCTGGATTCTGGATTCTGGATTCTGGATTCTGGATTCTGGATTCTGGATTCTGGATTCTGGATTCTGGATTCTGGATTCTGGATTCTGGATTCTGGATTCCAGAATGTGAAATTTTAACTGACTCGTAATCAGGTTTATATTTATCCATCCACCTCTTCTACCCCAATCACCCTTCAAAATCCAATTTTGACACACCCCCTTTTCTCATTCTGTACTTTCGCGCATGAAAATCGAGTGGCGCCCAGACAAGCACTTTCAATGCACGGTTTTCAAACATACTATGAGCTATCGGACACACACTTGCGGCGAACTGCGCGCTGAGCACCAAGGACAAAACGTCATCTTATCGGGATGGGTACAGCGCAATCGAGACCTCGGGGCTATGAGTTTTATCGATCTGAGAGACCGATACGGAATCACTCAACTCGCATTCAACGAGGGTTGGAATAAAGACCTGCTCGAACAAGCCCGGAGCTGTGGAAGAGAATACGTGCTCCAAATTGAGGGTGCGGTGGTCTTGCGAGACCGGCCCAATGCTCAGTTGCTCACAGGAGACATAGAAATTAAGGTCGACCGCATCACCGTGCTGAACACCGCCAAAACACCGCCCTTTACCATCGAAGAACAAACCGATGGTGGCGAAGAATTGCGGATGCGCTATCGATACCTCGATTTGAGGCGATCTCCGCTTCGCGACAATCTGATCCACAGGCATCGGGTGGGGAGTTTGGTTCGCAACTATTTGAACGAAAGGGGTTTTTTAGACATCGAGACTCCTTTCCTCATCAAATCGACCCCTGAGGGGGCACGAGATTTCGTGGTACCCTCGCGCATTCATCATGGGGAGTTCTACGCCCTTCCTCAGTCTCCTCAAACCTTCAAGCAGCTCTTGATGGTGGCCGGCTTCGACCGCTACTACCAAATCGTGCGCTGTTTTCGAGACGAAGACCTGCGCGCCGACCGCCAGCCTGAATTTAGCCAAATCGACTGCGAAATGGCCTTTGTTGACCAAGAAGACATCCTCCAAACCTTTGAAGGACTGCTCAGGCACCTCCTCAAAGAAATTCACGGACAAACAGCCTCAGACTTCCCGAGGATGAGCTATGCCGAGGCCATGAAAACGTATGGAATCGACAAGCCCGACATCCGCTTCGAGATGCGCTTCGTCGAACTCGGCGAACTCGCCCGGGGCAAAGGCTTTGTGGCCTTCGACCAGAGCGAGCTCATCGTCGGTATTCGCGTGGAAGGCGCAGCGGAATATAGCCGAAAGCAACTCGATGCATTGACTGATTTTGTAAAGAGACCGCAGCTTGGCATGAGCGGCCTCGTTTGGGTTAAACACAGTCTAGACGGAAGTCTGAATTCGTCTGCGAGCAAGTTCTTCGACGAAGACCACCTCCGCGCATGGGCCGATCGCTTCGAAAGCTCGCCCGGAGATTTGATGATCGTGCTCGCGGGGGCAGAAGCCAAGACCCGAAAAGCACTGAGCGAGCTTCGCCTGCACCTGGCTGAAGAACGGGGTCTGCGCGACCCAAAAGTATTCGCGCCCCTCTGGGTTCTCGATTTTCCCCTGCTGGAACAAGACGAAGAAAGCGGCCGCTGGCACGCCATGCACCACCCCTTTACCTCGCCCAAAACCGAAGATTTAGCTCTGCTCGAAAGCGATCCCGGCAAGGTCCGAGCCAATGCGTACGACTTGGTTCTCAACGGCAACGAAATTGGGGGCGGCAGCATTCGGATTCACAATCGAGAGGTGCAGAAACGCATGTTCGCTCTGCTCGGCTTTAGCGAAGAAGAGGCGCAGCGGCAGTTTGGCTTTTTGATGGACGCCTTCGAATACGGGGCCCCGCCTCACGGGGGAATTGCCTTTGGCTTCGATCGATTGTGCGCCATACTCGGGGGTCAAGAAACCATTCGCGAGTTTATTGCATTCCCCAAGAACAACTCTGCGAGAGATGTCATGATCGACGCACCCTCGTATATTGACCCCACTCAGTGCACGGAGCTGGGTCTCGTGATCGCCCCTCATCCTTTGAAGTAAAATTCGAGTGCCTCAACCTCATCAACAAGCGTTTCGTCGCTTTTTAATCTGGAGGGCACGCCATTGGTCCGAAGATCGCTTTTTGCTTTTCCTCGCCGTGCTCGTCGGCATTTTGAGCGGTGCCGTGGCGGTTTTGCTCAAGAATACCGTGCACGCGGTAGGGCATTTTATCCGAGAAGGCGCTCTGAAGGACATACACCAACTCTATGGCTACGCCTTTCCATTCATCGGTATTTTCATCACTGTTTGGCTGGTAAAGTGGCTCATCCGCGCGCCGCTCGGAGATGGAGTGCCCTCGACTCTATTTGCCATCTCGAAACGCAACGGCTTGATTCCGCCCTACAAAATGTGGGCATCGATCGTGACGAGCGCCGTTACGGTCGGCTTTGGAGGCTCGGTCGGGCTCGAGGGTCCCACAGTCTCGACCGGATCTGCGCTGGGTTCGAATTTGGCCCGGGCGATGCGGCTCAACTACCGCTCTCGAATTTTATTGATCAGTTGCGCCACGGCCGGCGCTCTGTCGAGCATTCTTCAAACACCGATTGCCGCGCTCATCTTCGCAATCGAAGTGTTCAGCCTCGACTTAACCCTTGCCTCTCTGGTGCCCTTGCTGCTCTCTTCCGTTTCGGGCACGGTGATGAGCATTTTTTTTACGGGAGAAGGCTATCTCTTTCCGTTTAAACCCACCGAAATCTTCAAAGTTTCGGATCTCCCCTGGTACATCGCGCTCGGAATTGTTTCGGCCGGTTTTTCGCTCTACTTCAACAAGATCTATTTCTTTGTTCACGAGCGATTCCAAGCCGTAAAAAGTGAATGGTTGCGAGCCCTCGTCGGGGGGTCCCTGCTCGGAGGGCTCATTTTCTTGATTCCCCCTTTATACGGCGAAGGCTACGAAACCATCAACCGATTGCTCAACGGAGAGTGGAACGAAGTGGTTGCAGGCACGCGCTGGGCGGAACAATTCACGGGCGATTGGCTGCTCATCGCCTTGGTTTTTGGCTTGGTGCTTTTCAAAGTCGTGGCCACCTCTCTGACTCTGGGCGCAGGCGGAGTCGGCGGAATCTTCGCGCCCACCCTGTTTATGGGCGCCGCGGTCGGCTTTGGCTTTGCGCGTTTGGTGAATCAGCTTTCGATAGCCACGCTCTCCGAAGCCAATTTTACGCTGGTCGGCATGGGCGCTTTGCTCTCCGGGGTATTGCACGCCCCGCTCACGGCCATCTTTTTGATTGCCGAGGTCACCGGGGGCTACGAACTTTTCTTGCCGCTGATGTTGGTCTGCGCGCTGAGCTTTTCGGTGGTTAAGGCCTTCGTCCCCTATTCCGTTTACGCTCGGCAACTCGCGCAGCGCGGCGAGTTGATTACCCACGACAAGGACCGAGCAGTGCTGACTTTGCTCAAACTCGAAACCGTGATCGAAAGCGACTTCAACCCCATTTCGGCTGATTTGTCGCTCGGGGGTTTGGTGGAAGTGGTCGCGAAATCAAAGCGAAACATCTTTCCGGTGCTCGACTCCGAAGGCCGGCTCGATGGAGTGCTCCTGCTCGACGACTTTAGGCATCTCATGTTCGATCGCTCGATCTATCAAACCACTTATGTACGCGATTTGATGAGCGCCCCTCCCGGGGTCATCGAAGCCGAAGAGCCCATGTCTAAGGTCATCGCACTTTTTCAAAGCAGTGGTGCGTGGAACTTGCCCGTGGTTCGAGACGGTCGCTACCTCGGGTTTGTGAGCAAATCGAAGCTCTTTACGGCCTACAGAAAACAACTCATCGAGTTCTCCGGAGCCTCATAAGCGGCCTTCCTCAGAACGCGACTCCTCGCCATGCTCGAGGAGGTGGTTTCTGAAGCCAACCGACTATCTTTTCGCTCTTGAATTGAAGAAAATGCTTTCGAAGGGCAGCATCGATCTCTATTATGCTTCTGCGGGTTCGGGCAAAACCTACGCCTTGGTTCGCGAATACTTGGCGGCCGCTCTGCTGCTCGATCCCTCGGGCAACGGTTTCGAGCAAATGCTCGCCATGACCTTTACAAACAAGGCTACGGCAGAGATGAAGGTGCGCGTTCTCAAGGTGTTGCGCGAGCTTTCAGAACCCGACAGCCGTTCGCCTATGTTCGAGGAACTGCTCGAAGCCACCCAACTCGATGCGTCCGAATTGAAACGTCGTTCGGGTTTGATGCACCGAAAAATTTTGCACCGCTACGGGCTGTTTCGCATCAGCACACTCGACTCTTTTGCCCAGCGCATCATCCGTCAATTCTCTCGCGACTTAGGCCTGAGCTATGGCTTCGAGATTGAGATGGACGAGGACTTATTGATCGAAGACGCGGTCGATTTGCTGTTCGAGCGGGTGGGAAGCGATCAAAAAATGACCGAATCGCTGGTCGACTTTTCAGAATCTCGCTTTGATCGAGAAGTGGGATGGAATCCTCGCGGAGAACTCGTCGAAAGTGCATTGCATTTGTTAAATGAAGAATTCTTAGATCGAAATCCGCTGTTTTTGGGATGGGATTTTGTACGCTTCAAAAATCTTCGAAGCCATTTGATGAGGTTGATCGTCGATCGCAATCGCTCGATTGCCGAAAAAGCCCGGCGCGCGCTCGAAGCGATTGCCGCTCAGGGATTGGTCAGAGAGGACTTTAGCCGCGGCTCGGCGTGGAAGTACTTCTTCGACGCAAGCGAAGGCCGAGCGAACCGGGCCAGCGACAGTCTGCTCAAACAGTACGACAGCGGCGCCTTGTACACTCGGGCATGCCCAAAAGCGACCATCGCGAAGCACGAGGCTGTTTTCGAATTGTTGTCGGGGCTCTTTGGCGAAATCGAAACGGAACTCGAAGACCCGGACGATTTCTACTTGCTCGCCCAAATCATTGCGCGTCAATCGCATGCATTTGCACTGCTCAATGCCGTAGCCGAACTCTCAAAACTCGAGGCCGACCGTCGAAATCTCGTTCCGATAGGCCGATTTAACCAGATGATCGATCGCGAATTGACCGAACAACCCTCGGCATATCTCTTTGAGCGCATCGGCGAGCGCTCTCACGCCTTGCTGATTGACGAGTTTCAAGACACCTCGGTTCTTCAATGGAAGAATCTAAAGCCTCTGATCGAAAACACATTGTCTGAGGGCGGCAGTGGCTTGATTGTCGGAGACGGAAAACAAGCGATCTACCGATTTCGCAATGGCCGTGTCGAACAATTCCTCGAATTGAGAGAAAAGGCTCGATCGGGAAGCGATCCGCAGTGGACCTACCGAAGCCTCACGACCAATTGGCGCAGCCTGCCCGCAGTGGTCGACTTCAACAATCGCTTTTTTGCCTCGATGAGCGCTCTTCTCTCCGATGAATCTCATGCGGGTTTGTACGCGGAATCGGCACAAATCGCCGCGGCCAAAGAAGGGGGCTATGTCGAAATTCACTTCCCGGGTTCGAGCAAGGCCGATATATGGAGGCAGGAATTAACCATGCTCGTTTGCGAACGAGTGTCAGAACTGATTTCTGAAGGCTATCGACCCTGCGACATCGCCATTCTGGTTCGGAAAAACAGCGATGCCCGAAGGATGGCTCAAGCTTTGCGCGCCATGGATGAGCCCATTGCCAGCGCATCAGACGATGCCAGTGCGCTTTCGGAATCGCTCGATTGCCGCCTGGCGCTCGCCTTAGCCGAATTGTACGTCCATCCTGAACGCAGCGAAGCTCGAAAGACCATTCTCGAATTTCTAGGAAGCCGCGACTTGATGCCGAGCACTTCCGATCGACTCGAATTCGAAAAGGCCTACGCCAAAGCCAAAAATGGCTGGACGGCTCTATGCTCTTGGTTTCCGGAGCTCGGAGAACTCGATCGGGGTCTGCCCGCAGACGACTTTTTGGAGCATTGCTCAAGGGTATTTGCGCTGGGTAGTTCAGGCGGGGCCTTTTTCTCGACTTTAATCGACCGTTCGCGTCATTTGCCCGGCAACCGGAGAGATTTGGACGCTTTAATCGACTGGTGGCAAGATCGATCCGATCGCATCCGGGTGCCGCTGCCCGAACGCGAAGACGCCGTGGTGATTTCGACCATACACAAGTCAAAAGGACTTGAATATCCGGTGGTTATATTCGCTTTTGCCGACGAGAAAATCGACACTTCCAATCGAAATGTGTGGGTCAATTTGAGCGATCCTCGCTTTATGGGTCTGCCCGGATTCTGGATTCCCGCCCGCTCGACACTCGCAAACGAGGCATCTACCGAGGGCGTTCGAAAGCCCATCGAAGAAAAGATGGCTCAGGAACGGCTCGACCAGATGAACCTGATGTACGTGGCCATGACCCGTGCAGTAGAGCGCCTGTATGTCTACAGCAGGGGCGGCTCCAAACAGAGCAATCAAACTCGTTCGTTCTTTCGGCATTTTATCGAAACCGAGGGCGCAGACAGCCCTTTGTACAAATCGGGAGAGCCTTCTGCACCGCTCTCGGTTCACCAAACGAAAGAACCACCCGTACAGCTCCCCTCCTTTTCGGTGGCCTGGCGCAAGAAGCTCAGACTCGGACGGATTCATATCGAAAACGCCGAGCAAGAAACGGGCAAGAGCGTACACGAAATCCTCGCAGGTCTCCATAGGCTTTCTGATTGGGAAGAGCTGCGCCCGAGCGATTATCCCGAGCCCTTAAGCCAACATCTTGAGAAGGCGAAACAGGCGGTTTTAGAAGGTGATTATCGCTTTTTCTTCGAGTGCGAAACCGCGTGGAATGAGCGCGAATGGTTGGACTCCGAAGGAATTATCCGCCCCGATCGCCTGGTTCTCGACCCCGAAGGTGTTTTTCATATCCTCGACTACAAAACGGGGCGCGAAAAGCCTGAGCACCTCGAGCAAATCCAGATTTATCGCCAGCGAATCGAGCAATCGGGTCAGGTGGTTGGCCGGGCGGCTTTGCTTTATTTATAGGGATATTTTAGAATACTTTTGTGAATAATGTATTGATATTCAGATATTTAAATCGCTCTATCTACCCTCGCCGATGAGTACTACTGACAATTGCTCTAAGCGACAGCAGCACTGATCTTAGGAACGCGGTGCTCACTTCAAAAGCCGCGGTCGACATCGCAACTCTTTTTTGGGAATTCATTTTTGATTGCCGAGCAAACCCGAGTCCTCGCAAGGGGCCAGTGTTCTGCCCGATTCCACGGAGAATAACTGGGCGCTTCAATTCTAGCCATTGCGCTTGTAACAGTCGGACAATCATAATACTTAATTAATATTTTTTATTTAATTAACATGGAATAATTCAACTTCGCTGTCTCAAAACAAAACACTTTTTCCCGATTATGAAACTGTACCGTACGGCCTTTTTCTCGACAATTCTTTGGATTAACTGCCTTTCGACAAGCGCGCAGACCGATCTGTGCATCGACGCGTTCACCAACCCATTCCGCAGCGAGAGCTTCGTGCAATTCTCGAATGGAATCATTACCGGGATCACTTCTTCAGCCGGGCTGGAAGCCGGTGAATTGGCTCAGCCGGTAGCGCCGAACAACGACCAAGTAGGCGAACCCGTTCTCTTTTTGGGGCGTTCGTTTGAAAACCAAAATCAAAACAATTTAGGCGGGGTATTGGGTGGAAAACGCCAAGTGAAATTCACGCGAAACAGCCCCAACGGCAACGTGTCTATGACCTCATCGACCGGAAAACTCAGCAGTTTTAATAGTCTGTTCGGCAACGGAACCGTCGTATTGCACTACGGCAAAGCAAGCGACCCGCTGAATCTCGATTTGGGAAATATGCCCAACCCGGCTTTCGTGCTGCGCAATTTCACGGGCACACTTGCTGCCGGCAATACGGTTTTGGTGAAGGTAACCGTGACGAGCGCCATCGGAACGGCCCAACACAAAACGCGCACCGCCACTCATTCCATTTCGACCAACGGAGACCAAATCATTTCTACGGCCAGCCCGGAGTTCACCGGCATCGATTGGAGCGACGTCGACCGCATCAGCTTGAGTTTAATCAACTCGGGTAGCGGCGGAAATCAGTGGGAAATTCATGGTTTTTGCCTGCGTTCGTTGCCCGCGGTGGCTCCCAAAACAGAGTTTGCGGACGCTGGAATGCCAACGATTTATCCTGTGCCCGCTTCTGAGATTCTGAATATCCGTTTTACGGCAGCTCAAGAGACTTCTTGCCTCATCGAAATACACGACCTCCGAGGACGACTGATGCATCGCGAACACAGCGAGTTGGGCAGTGGAGCGCATGCGGTTCAAATCGAAGTGGGTGAATGGGCAAATGGCCTGTATATCGTCAACACCACATTGGCCGGTGAAAGAACAAGTCAGCGAATTGCGGTGTGCCACGAATAATGAGTCGTACATCGATGTGATATTCTCCCGCTGATTGCGCGTCGCAGCAGGCCTGTTCCGGTTCTTGATGATTTTAAATCCCGGCTACGTCAGGGATTTTTCATGCTATGCCTCGGATGACGCCCTCCATATTGAGAATAATATCTCAGATCAATCCATTCGTGGGTATTTTCTCGATTATGGAAAATTACTTCATACTGGGAAATATTCAATCCAAATCATATTTCATAAATATCACATTAACAGTAAATTAAATTATCCTCATCATTTGGTCTCAGGTTTGACCCTTAGAAATCATACTTAACCATTTCAATCAAATGAAAAACGCAGTACTTCTCTTTTCGATTTTGGGTTTGAGCCTTGGAGCTCACGCCGACGCTCCCGGGTACACCATGGACTTTGAGTCGGGCGACATCTCTGCCGACCGCGCCAACTGTTGGGCTTTTGGAGCACACAGCTACACCAACACCGACATGCCGATCAATGGATTTTCGACCCGTTCGAATCAATTGTCGAGCTTGAACTTGGGCAGCAGCTGGATCAAAACGCCTTGGACCGTTTGGAACAACGGAAACGTAACCTTTGACGCTCGCTTGAACGCCGCCGGCAACCAAAGCCGTTCGATCGTGGTTCGCTTTATCGCTTATGACGCCAACGCCGCATTCAACGAAGGCGCATATAGTGGAATCGAATATCAGTACGATTTCAACGCGCCGACCAACACCAACATCCAAAACATCAGCTTCCCCATCCCCGCTTCGGTAATTGACGGACAGCCCTACCGCATGGTAGTCGACTTTATCGGAAACGGTGGCAGCAGCCGCATGATTACCGACAACTGGAACTTGCCCGGAACCTATGCCAGCGTTCCCGGAACTTGCACTGCCGTTCCCAGCACCATTTGCATCGACAACTTCACCGATTTGTTACCCGGCGAAACCTTTGCCAACATCAGCGGTGGTTTGATCACCAGCACCTACGTAAGCGAAGGTCTTGAAGTGGGTTTGCGCTATACCGTAGCTTCTCCAAACAACGACCAGGTCGGCGAACCCGGTGTCCAAATCAACCGCGATTTTGAAACTCAATATCAAGTGGGCTTGACCGGTGCGATCGGTGGAAAGCGTTGGGCGCAGCTCCGTCGCCAAACCGGAACAACCGGCCGCTCTGAAGCATTCAGCGGATTCAACGAATTTTCTGTATCGAACAGCGCTTCGGGCAAGTCTTTGGTGAGCCTGCGCTATGGCAACTTTGGCGACCTCAACGCCGACTGGAGCGCTTTCCAAAACCCCGAAATCAGCATTCCCGGTTTGACCGGCGATTTGAGCCCCAACGGACGTCAAGTAATCTTTAGCTTGAACTTGATCAGCGGCAACGGAACTCCCTTCATGAAGAGCAAGTTGATCTCGATCGTAATGTCAGCCAACGGCGACTATGTAATCCCAACCTTCTTGAACAACTTCTCTCAAGTTGATTTCAGCGACATCGACCGCGTCAACATCGGTTTGACCGAAATCGGAGCCTCAGGCGGAAGTGATTACACCTTTGGCGGAGTATGCGTTCGCGCAGGCCTCGCCCCACAAGCCGGTCAGAGCATCTATGCGAAAGAAGGTTTGATCGAAGGCGACTTGGTCAACGTATATCCTGTACCTGCAGGCGATCGTCTCTTCTTGGACATCATGTCTGAAAACGAAGGCGCTGTTTCTTTCAGCATCCTCGACATGAACGGCCGCGTGGTCATCGAGGGCGAAAGCACGGTAACCTTCGGCGCCAACGGTTTTGAGTTCAACACCTCAGAATTGGCCAATGGTGTGTACACCTTGAGCTTGGTGAAAAACGGCGAATTGAAGCACCACCGCTTCAGCGTGGTTCACTAAACCTTTCTCTTTCGAGATTCGGATCATCCCGGAGCTCAAAGCACAGACCCCGAAGCCTAACGGTTTCGGGGTTTTTCATTTTCAATGGGCCGCTCGCATCATCTGAGCGAGATGTGAACATACCGGAGCGACGAATACGCCTGTCAAAATATTCAAAACAGCCATAGAAAGTTTCAACCCAATAATCTCTTAATGAATTACTCTTAATTTTTTAAGTTGTTAATTGTGTTATAAAGTTTTTTATATTAGCCTGCAACCTAACCGAGAAATGCCTATGCAACAAAAGCCTTGAGCAAAAGGGTGTGAGTTTGCTTTTTGCTTGCTCAAAAAAGATCTACCGTCTTGTCAATCGCGATCACCCGGCGATTTCAATTATTGACTTTTTCCAAACCAACATGAAACAACGCAACTTTCGCGGTCTTGCCGCACGTTTGGCGCTTTTGGCGCTCGTCTTTACGTTCTCTCTTTCCGAAGCCCTCGCGACACACTTTCGCTACGGCTCAATGACCTGGACCAATGTGTCAGGCAACACGGTTCAGTTCCAAATCAACCAAGCTTATCGCCGTAGCTTCTTTGGAGCCCCCGTGGTCGGGAGTGTGGTGAACGTGGGTTCGGTAAACTTCGGCGATGGAACCTTCGCCAATTTGAATCTAACAGTAACCTCGGTGAATTTGGTCGAAGACTGGTTCTTCGGAACGGCGACTTTGGTCAAGACCTACCCAGGTGTAGGACCCTACTCTGCAAGCTTCGAATCGTGCTGCCGTTTGAGCACCCTTGCCAACGACCCCGACGGTAGCTATCGCACAGAAACCGTGGTAAACCCCGGAGTGGGCAACAACAGCCCGGTGACGACCATTCAACCGATCGTGAATTTGCAGACCGGTCTCAACCCCGCTCAGTTCCAGATTCCGGCTTTTGACCCCGATGGACAATCACTGACCTTTTCGTTGGCCACGACCACCCAAAAAGGAGGTGGACCTCAGCCTGCCGGCTTGACCATTTCGCCCAGCGGATTGGTTTCGTTCAGCACTATGGGTCAACCCGTAAACCGCTTGTTCACCATGCAAGCCATGGTAAGCGATGGAGCGAGCCGAGTGCCGATCGACTTCTTGATCCGAATCGTCAGCACTTCGACCCCGCCGACCTTCAATTACGCGATTACTCCCGTAAATGGTCAATCGTTCAACGTACAACCCGGGCAAAACATCAATTTCGATGTGCAAGCTTCTGACCTTGACGCCGGAGATGTGGTTACTTTGAGCGTTGTAGGTCAGCCCTTAGGCGCTGTCTTCACTCCAAACCTGCCCACCAATGGCAACCCCGTCAATACCGATTTTAGCTGGACCCCCGGTGCCGGCGATCTAGGAAGCCGCGTCGTCACGTTTACCGCTCAAGACTTGAACGGGGTGCAAACCAACACTTCAGTTAATATTGTCGTGAGCCTTGACCCGATCTTCAACGTGCCTCCGACCCTTCCTTTGGGTTCGATTACGTGCATCGAGCCGAACGTTTTGTTCAGCACCAGCATCGAAGCCTACACCCCCGACAACAATGCGTCGGTGCAGATCACCTCGGCCACCATCCCCGGCGGCTCTTTGACGCCCATGTTGCCTTCGGCCGCAGGAGTATCGACTTCTGTACAGTTCGACTGGACGCCCATGATCAGCGACTGGGGTATGCATGCCCTGAGCTTTACCGCCACGGACATCTACAACAACAGCACGGTGCACACCTATGAGTTGATCGTCAACTCGGCTCCGTACTTCACCTCTTCGATCCCTGCGTACAATTCGGTCGAAGTAGGCGAGTATTTCGAGTATGATGTCACCTTCGACGATCCCGATTTGAACGATGGAGACTCGATTGAAATTCACAATCCGATTTTGCCTTCTTGGTTGACCCACGTCCACACCGGGCCGCTTTCAATCAAGATTTTCGGAACGCCTACCGCCGCCGATCTCGGCCTGTACGACATCGAGCTCGAAGTGGTCGACATCCATCACCATGCGTGCTCGAGCTTTGAAGAGCAGTTCTTCCAAATCGAAGTGGTCCCCGCACCAAGCTACAATCGCGTTTGTCTCGACGATTTTGTCGACGAATTCCCCGCAGAGACTTTTGCCAACAGCAGCGGAGGTTTTATCACCAGCACCTTTGTGTCGAACGGTCTGGAAATCGGAACCCGCGGCATTGCCGTTTCTCCGAACAACGACCAAGTCGGCGAGCCGGTCGCATTCACCAACCGCGGTTCTGAAATCGTCTTCCAAACAGGCCTCCCCGGGGTCGTCGGTGGAAGCCGTTGGGCTTGGATGCGCCACAACACGGGCACCTCAGGTCGTTCTGAAGCCTATAGCGGAGGCGGTATGTTCTCAGTGTCAAATAGCGCCTCAGGTTGGAGCTCTACCAGCTTGCGCTATGGCAGCGACATGGACTTGAACCTCGACCTCAGCGCGCTTTCAAACATCGAGTTCGTCATCGACAACTTCGACGGAGATCTCGACAACACCGGTCGTCAGGTTACCTTCACCATGAACCTGATCAGCGGCATCGGCACCCCCGGCTACAAGAGCAAGGCGGTTTCGATTGTTCTGACCAACGACGGAGAATACGTGATCCCCGTGACCCTTCCCGGTCTCGGCCAAGTGAACTTTGGCGACATCGACCGCATCAACATCGGCTGGACCGACCAGGGAACCACCGGAGGAAATGACTACAGCTTCGGTCCTTTCTGCGCCCGCAGCGGCAACGGAAACAACAAGAACTACGCGGAGATCACCATCTTGGACGATCCACGCGTCGAAATCTTCCCCGTGCCTGCCAACGAAGTTCTCAACCTCGAAGTCGAGACGTTCGAAGACCGCAACTTGAGCTTCACCATTGTCGATTTGATGGGACGCACCGTTTTGTCGGGCAACTCAGCCATCGCTTTGGGATTGAACGCCTTCAGCTTCAACACCTCTGAATTGGCCAACGGCGTATACACCTTGGTTTTGGTTCAGCAAGGAGAAATTCAGAATCTGCGCTTCAGCGTGGTTCACTAAACCCTCAGCGTTCGGAGAACGGCCCTCGCGCCGTACCCTCCGTTCCACAAGCCCCGAAGCCTTGCGGTTTCGGGGTTTTTTGTTTGGTGTAAGAGCTCGGAAGCGGGAGGTGGCGCTCGTTCGAGACTTATCTTTCGGGCCTCAATCCAAAGGCCATGTACGGAAGCATTCAAGCGCATTTGCAGCGCGTTTTATCTGAAATTGAAGGCGAAGGTTTGTTCAAGCGCGAACGGGTCATCGCCTCGCCCCAAGACGCCGAAATTACCTTGGCCGACGGGCGAAAGGTCTTGAACTTTTGCGCCAACAACTATTTGGGTTTGAGCAGCCATCCGAGGGTCGTGGCCGCGGCGCATCGCGCGCTAGACGATCGCGGATTCGGAATGAGCAGCGTGCGTTTTATTTGCGGCACCCAAGACATTCACAAACAACTCGAAGCCGAGCTGGCCGATTTTCTCGGTACTGAGGATACGATTTTATACGCGGCGGCCTTCGACGCCAACGGGGGGGTATTTGAGCCTTTGCTCGACGAGCAGGATGCCATTATTTCGGATGCCCTCAACCACGCCAGCATTATCGACGGGGTGCGTTTGTGCAAGGCCGCGCGCTACCGCTACGCGCACAACGACATGGCCGAACTCGAGCAACGCTTGGTCGAGGCCAAAGACAAGCGCTTTCGATTGATCGTTACCGACGGGGTGTTTTCAATGGACGGCACCATTGCTCAACTCGATAAAATTTGCGACTTGGCCGACCGCTACGATGCTCTGGTGATGGTGGACGAATGCCACAGTTCGGGTTTTATGGGGGCCACCGGGCGGGGCACCCACGAGCACAAGGGGGTGATGGGGCGCATAGACATCATCACGGGTACTCTGGGCAAGGCCTTGGGCGGAGCCATGGGGGGTTTTACGAGTGGGCGCAAGGAAATTATTGAACTGCTTCGGCAGCGTTCTCGCCCGTATTTGTTCTCGAACACCCTCGCGCCTGCTATTGTGGGTGCCTCGCTCGAGGTGTTGAAATTGCTTCGCGAATCGGTCGAGCTTCAACAGAAGGTGCACCGCAATGCCCGCGATTTCAGGAGGCGTATGGAGGCTGCGGGCTTTGACCTGAAACCGGGCGAACACCCCATTGTTCCGGTGATGCTCTACGATGCTCCTAAAGCTCAGCGCTTTGCAGAAGGCTTGCTCGAAGAAGGGGTGTACGCCATCGGCTTTTTCTATCCTGTGGTGCCCAAGGGGCAGGCCCGCATCCGAATTCAGCTCAGCGCTGCGCACACGCCGGAACACATCGAAAAGGCCGTTTCGGCCTTTGTCAAGGTGCGAGAGCGGTTGGGGTAAGGGGCAATCCGTAGGGACGCGCCTTGGTGTGTCTGCGTGGGGCATACAGCAGACCCGATCTACATCGCGCATACCGACCCGATCTACATCGCGCATGCCGACCCGATCTACATCGCGCATGCCGACCCGATCTACATCGCGCATACCGACCTACGTCGTAAAGACGCCATGCATGGCGTCTCTGCATGGCGTCTCGGCATGGCGTCTCTGCATGGCGTCTCTGCATGGCGTCTCGGCATGGCGTCTCGGCATGGCGTCTCGGCATGGCGTCTCTGCATGGCGTCTCGGCATGGCGTCTCGGCATGGCGTCTCGGCATGGCGTCTCGGCATGGCGTCTCGGCATGGCGTCTCGGCATGGCGTCTCGGC
>JBGSOF010000003.1:0-13385 GCA_041739275.1 Schleiferiaceae bacterium
ACGCGGGTAGGACAAGAGAGCGCTGCGCCGGTCTAAAAAGCTCCTTTCTTTCCTTCTTTCTTTGGAGCAGCAAAGAAAGAAGACCTCCGCGGCAGCGGGGAAGACATCAAGGTCGTAGAGAGGGAATGAACAGCGAAGGCCAAGATCCACTATTACCTTTAAATCGCACCGCCACGAAGCATCGCGGCACTACACAATGCTCATCGGCGAAGCCTCGAGAGATCGATTCCAATACCAAAATAACTGCATCGGACAAGAAAAGGACTCAATCTATGACATTTACCCTCCCTTCAGAGTTGTCTGAATGGTTGCACGAAAATCATATCTCTCCCCAGAATTATCTTATCACCCCATTCCACTTGGTTCAACTCCGAGTGATCCAAGAAGTGGTCGCGCTGATCGTATTCGTCGGATTTTTGTCGCTAGCCTATCCCGATTTTAAGTGGAATGCCAACCATTTGATGGCTCTGGCCTGCCTGATTGGGGCGGTTTACTTCGCCTTTCGATAGCTATGCTCCCTCAGCCTCCTTCCAAAACGAATTCAGCAGGCGGTCGAGTTCTTCGGGCTTTTCGGCATGCACCCAGTGCCCCGAACCTTCGACGGTAGCCAGTACTGCTTTTGGAAACTGCCGCTCGATGCGCTCCCAGTCTCGATCGACAATATAATCGGAAAGCGCACCCCGCACAAAGAGACACGGGCCGGCAAAGCCCATATCTTCAGGAAGTTCGGCTCCAACTTCGTCGATTTTTTGATCGATTACATCCAAGTTAAAGCGCCAAGAATAGCCGCCTGTTTCGTTGCGGTGGAGGTTCTTCAGCAAAAACTGTTTGGTAGACCAGGCGCTGATCGCAAGCTGTTCTTCGGCTTGTTTTCGCTGTTCTATTTTGCGTACATCCAGGTCTTTAAGAGCGTCAATGATCGCTCTGTGGTGCACGGGATATCGCTTGGGGCCGATGTCGACCACCGCCAGCGAAATCAATTTTTGGGGTTCGGTCGAGGCCAGTTGCATCGCCGCTTTTCCACCCATGCTGTGCCCGAGGAGGTGAATGTTCTCGAGCCCGCGATCGTCCATGTATTCGCGCACATCTTCGGCCATGTTCGGATAGTCCCAGTCTTGGCTCCAGGGAGAGTGTCCGTGGTTTCTCAAGTCGAGCGCATGCACCTCTCGATGGACGCCCCAGCGCCTGGCGAGGTTCATCCAATTGTCGCTTTGGCCGAAGAGTCCGTGCAAGACCAAGACCGGGGCGAGAGAACTCTGCGGGGCCTCAGCCACCCAAGAGTGCAGTTTCACAGCGTTTTTCGATTATTCACCCCTTCGTCGAGCTGTCTGCGATACATCCTCAGCGAATTTTCGAGTCCGAAATAAAGTGCATCCGAAATCAGCGCATGACCGATCGAAACTTCGAGCAGTTCGGGTATGCACTCGGCAAAAAAAGCCAGGTTGTCGAGATTGAGGTCGTGCCCCGCATTGACGCCCAGTCCGAAGGCTTGTGCGCGATTTGCGGTTTCTGCGTATGCCGCGATGGCGCCTTTGGGGTCTGCCGAATATCGGCGCGCATAGGCTTCGGTGTAAAGCTCAATTCGGTCGGCTCCCGCTTCGAGGGCATAGGAGACTTGTTCGAGATCGGGGTCCAAGAAAATCGAAATCCTCGCCCCTGTGTCGCGCAGTTCTCGGATCGCGGCTTTGAGTTCGCCGAGCCTGTTTCGCACATCCCAACCCGCATTCGAAGTCAAAACCCCGGGGGGGTCGGGCACCAGGGTTATTTGGTCGGGCTTCACCTCCCGACACAAATCGATAAAGTCGCCTGAGGGGAATCCTTCCACATTCAACTCGACCTTCAAAATCGCTCGAAGTTTTCGCACATCCGAATAGCGAATGTGTCGTTCGTCGGGTCTCGGGTGCACCGTGATTCCCTCAGCCCCCCAGTTTTGAAGCCTCAAGGCCGCTTCGACCGGATCGGGAATCTCTCCACCCCGGGCATTTCTGAGGCTGGCAATCTTGTTGATGTTGACGCTAAGTCGGACCATTCTTTGTTTTTTCGAATCGCTCGACCACTTTTTCGAAGCGATCAGAAGCCACAAATTTAACTCGGGGGCAGAGCCCGGTTTGTTTTGGCCGCCCGGACAAATCATAAATATGTAAGTCCGACGCAAATAAATTCAATCGCCCACCCCATTAAATCCCCTCAGACTTCGTTACCCTTGTGCAGACTATTGTTAGGTTTGCCTCGACCCCATGACAATTGAACAATACGTGCGCACCGACCTCATTCCTTTGCAGCGCAAAGACAAGGTCTCATATGCCCTCGGTTTGATGGATGAGTCCAAGCTCTCTCACTTGCCCGTTCTCGACGGGGACATCTTTCTCGGTGTCGTGAGCGAAGAAATGCTGGGCAAGGCGTCAGACGACGATTTGAGCATTGAAGCGGCTCGGCTCGTTCCCGTTCCCGTATTTATCGGACGAGATCGAGGTCTCTTTGAAGCGCTCCGCGTATTTGCCGAAAGCGGCTTTAGCCTGCTGCCTGTTTTGGGTTCTGAAGGCTTGTACGAAGGGTATATCGCTTTGGCCCAAATGGGGAGAGAGCTTTCGTATCTCGTCAATGCCGATCAAATCGGAGGGGTCGTTTTGCTCGAAGTGCCCGCTGCGGAGTACTCCCTGTCGGAGGTCGTGCAAATTGTTGAATCGAATGGGCTCAGGGTTCTGAGCGTCTTGACGAGATCGCTGCCCGACACGACGTGTCTCGAAGTCTGCCTCAAACTCAACCGCACAGATCTGGCCCGAATGCTCCAAACTTTTGCGCGTTACGAGTACACCGTCAAAGCGGCGATCTACGACGATCCGCACGATTTGCGACTGAACGATCGCTACGAAAGCCTCATGAGATACCTCGAATTGTAGCGATGCGCCGCGTTGCACTCTTCTCGAGAAGTTTGTCCTCAGATGCCCGACCGCACATCGAGCACTTGATTCGTTTGCTCGGTCAAAGAGAAGCTGAGCTCTGTTTGCACACCGAGGTGTTGAACATGGCCCCAACCCCCGAAGACGACCGGCTCTCGTGGAACCGCTGGGAAAAACCTCAAGAGCTTTCTAAATTCAATCCCGAGCTGCTCATTGCGCTCGGCGGAGACGGGACCATGCTCGACGCGGCCGCTTTGATCGGCAGCACAGGCATTCCGGTCTTGGGGATCAACCTGGGCCGACTCGGCTTTTTGGCTGATGTTGCCAAGGGCGAAGTGCGCATTGCCCTCGACGACTACTTTGAAGGGAGGTACAGCCGCGTGGAGCGCACCATGCTGCACATGCAATCGGGTCTCGATCCTCACCCCCAACCGCGACATGCTCTGAACGAAATCGCCGTGAGCCGAAAAGAAAGCACCTCCATGGTGACGGTCTACGCCTACATCGACGGGGTTTTTCTAAACGCCTATTGGGCCGATGGCCTCATCGTAAGCACGCCCACCGGCTCGACGGGCTACTCGCTCAGTTGCGGTGGACCGATTTTGATGCCCGAAGCGCAGAATTTTGTCATCACGCCCATCGCTCCGCACAATCTCAATGTGCGTCCGTTCGTTATTCCCGATGATTGCGAAATTCGACTCAAAGTGGAGAGCCGCGAACCTCAGTTTTTGGTGTCGCTCGATTCGAGGGTATACAGCGCGCAAAGCGGAAGCGAGCTCTGCATACGAAAGGCGGAATTTTCGTTCGCGTCGATTCGAACCGAGCGACAATCGTTCGCTCAGACGCTTCGAAGCAAGCTTTTTTGGGGAGCAGATCGGCGGAACTGATTGATCGACTGAGCGCTTCGCCTGTCCTGAACCGCTATATTTGCGCTCCTTTTAAAAATGGGTAGTTCCGTGCTCGTATTGAATCAATTCAGGACAAAGCTCCCGGGGTGCCTCGCCAGACGAGTGGCATCGAGCCTCCTGTTTGCGCTTGTTTCAACGGCTTTGTTCTCTTTGAGTTCTCTATCGGTGTCTGCGCAGAACCACGAAGTGGGGATCTATGGCGGAGGCACGAATTTTATTGGAGATGTGGGCGATTACGGAGTGCACCTTCCCCGGGGATGGCAGTTTGGGGGATTGTATCGCTTTACCTACCAACAGTATTTTGCCTTAAGAGTTGCAGGGGGGGTCGGGACTCTTGAAAATCGCGACGAATGGAGTTCATACTCCGAACGCGTCAACCGCAACCTCTCTTTTCGTTCGGAGATTTGGGAAAGTTATGTAGCGCTCGAGTTCAATTTTTTTCGCTTTGACCCCCGATCTTCCATTTACAATAAAACATTTTACGTCTTTGGCGGGGTCGGGGTGGTCGGATTCAATCCGGAGGCCGAATACGAAGGCGTTTGGTACGAGCTGCAGCCCCTCTCAACCGAAGGTCAAAACACGACGTTTGGCAAAACGGCGCGATACAATCTCATCGCCATGACCTACCCCTTTGGATTTGGCTTTAAATACGCACCCAACAAGAGGATTCAACTATTTGCGGAGTTTGGGGGGAGAAGCACGACGAGCGACTACCTCGACGACGTCGGCGGACGCTATGCCAACCCCGATCTTTTGGCCTTTGAAATGGGAGAAGTAAGCGCGGCCTTGAGCGATCGGTCGTTAGACCCGGCCAATCGCAAGGGTTTAGATCGAGGAAACCCCAACAACGACGACTGGTATTTTTTCTCGGGCATCGGGTTGGTGTGGAGATTTACGGATAAGGCCGAACGCTGCGCTAAATTTTGGGGAAGATGAGTGCGCTCGACCCCGCCCGCATTCCCGGCCATGTGGCCATCATTATGGACGGCAATGGCCGATGGGCGCGCAAGCGCGGTATGATTCGCAGTTTGGGGCACGAGAACGGGGTCGACGCCCTCAGGCGAATTGCCACGCGCAGCGCTGAACTCGGGGTTCGCTTCTTGACCGTCTATGCCTTCTCTTCCGAAAATTGGCAAAGGCCCAAAGCAGAAGTCGATGCCTTGATGAGCATCTTGGTGAGCGCCCTCAAGCGCGAGCTCAAAACCTTAAATGACAACAGCATCAGGCTGAACGCCATCGGAGACCTCGATAGTTTGCCGAAAAACTGCCGAGCCGAGCTCGAAGAAGTTCGCGAGAAGACGGCCCACCACCAACACATGACCCTCACCTTGGCGCTGAGCTACAGTGCCAGAGACGAATTGGTGCGCGCGGCTCGAATCCTTGCTCAAGCAGCGGCCGAAGGCCGCATAAAGCCAGACGAAATAGACCCGGCGCTCTTTCGATCAGCGCTTTACAGCCATCCTTTGCCCGACCCCGACCTGCTGATTCGCACCAGTGGAGAATATCGGATCAGCAATTATCTGCTCTGGCAAATTGCCTATGCCGAATTGTATTTCAGCGACAAATTGTGGCCCGATTTCACAGCGGCCGATTTTGACCTGGCTCTTATGGATTATCAAGCCCGAGACCGTCGTTTTGGGCTCACACAAGAACAAATCAACGCGCTCTCATGAGGTTTAACCGGCGCTCCGTAAACTCGGCCTTCGCGCTGATTGCTCTTTTGGCATGTGCCCCATTTCAGAATGTCTGCGCTCAGGTCGTCTCAGACAGCCTCGATCTCGAAGCGCCCGGAATCGAGAATCTCCCGGTCGATTCAATCCCGGAGCCGGCCACAGAACCCGAGTCTACAGACGTTTCTCTGATTCCCGGAGTCGAATACACCATTGAACGCATCGAGGTGTCGGGCTCGGGCAATCTCGACCAAACTGTAATTGTATTGCTGAGCGGTTTGTCGGTCGGCGATCAGGTGACCTTTCCCGGAGAGCTCATTCAAAAGGCTATTCGAAAGTTGTGGGATCAGAAACTCTTCGACGACGTCTCCATTCGGGTGCTTCAAAAGCGAGATAATTATGTGGTTCTCGAGATTGAATTGGTTGAATTGCCAAAACTCAGCAAATTCGGAATTTTTGGAATCAAGAAATCTCAGAAGGACAAGCTCAGAGAAGAATTAAACCTTTCAAGGGGATTAATTGTCACTGAAAACCTCAAGTTCAACACTCGAAATCGGATTCGTAAATACTATCGCGACAAGGGCTATCTCGATGCCGATGCGCGCATCGAAGAATTGCGAGATACCAGCTTGAACAACTCCGTGCTGCTGAACATTTTTGTAGAGCCCGGCGAGCGGATTCGGATTAAGAACATCGATTTCGAAGGCAACGAGAATATTTCGAATTCCAAGCTTCGCAAGGCGATGAAGGAGACCAAACGCAAGCGACTTTGGACTGTTTTTAAATCGTCGAAGTTGATTCGAGACGATTATGAGACAGACAAAAAGGCGGTAATCGAACTGTATAATCAACAAGGGTTTCGAGATGCGCGAATTGTTTCGGACACCATTCGCCGCGTCAGCGACGACCGAGTTTCGATTTCACTGAGAATTGAAGAGGGAAAGCGATTCTACTTCCGCGATATCACCTGGCTGGGAAATACGAAATACACGAACGAAGTTTTAGACAAAATTCTTCGCATCCGAAAAGGGGACATCTACGATGCCAAACTGCTTCAAGAGCGTCTTTTTATTGATAAAAACGGAAACGACATCACCTCGCTTTACCTCGACAACGGTTATCTCTTTTTTAATCTGAACCCCGTAGAGATTCGGGTCGAAGGAGATTCCATCGATTACGAGATGCGCATCCGCGAAGGGCGCCAGGCGACCATCAACAAAGTGACCGTTACCGGAAACGACCGCACCAACGACCACGTGGTGATGCGAGAGCTCAGAACCCGTCCCGGAGAGCTTTTTAGCCGTTCCGACATCCAGCGCTCGATGCGCGAACTCGCTCAGTTGAACTTTTTCGATCCCGCAGCTCTCGATGTCAGCCCGGTTCCCAATGCCGAAACAGGAACCGTAGATATTGAATACAAGGTGGTTGAAAAGTCGACCAGTCAGCTCGAGCTCCAAGGGGGTTGGGGAGGAGGTCGAGTGGTGGCCACTGTAGGCTTGAGTTTCAATAATTTTTCGGCGCGCAACTTGTTTAACGGCAAAGCGTGGAAGCCCCTCCCTTCGGGAGACGGACAAACAATTAGCTTGAGGGCACAGACCAATGGTTCGTTTTTTCAATCGTACAGCCTTTCGTTTACCGAACCTTGGTTGGGGGGTAAAAAGCCCAATTCGCTCACGGTTTCTATCTTCCACAACATTCAGACGAATGGGTATTCCAAGAGCGACCCCCAACGACAGGAATTGGCGATTACGAGCTTGACCGTTGGCCTCGGGAGGCGACTCAAATGGCCGGACGATTATTTTACACTTTACACAGCGGTTGAATACCAGGTGTATCGACTGCGGCAATATCAAGGCCTGAGCTTTCTCGGCTTCCAAACAGGACAGTCAAATTCGCTCAACTTCAAATTTATTTTGAGCCGGAACAATACCGATGTACCGATTTTCCCCACTCAAGGCTCGAACCTCTCGCTCGGGCTCGAACTGACGCCTCCTTTTTCGCAAATAGGCGGAAAGGAGCTTGAAGGTGTCGAAGAGCGCATTCGCTATCAGTGGATTGAATACCACAAGTGGAAATTCTCGGGTTCGTTTTTTACCCAAATGGCAAAAAACCTCGTTTTGCATTCTCGAACGGAGTTTGGAATTCTCGGTTTCTACAATCCCGACATTGGCTTACCTCCGTTTGAACGGTTTTATGTGGGGGGCGACGGGCTTCAGAACTTTGTGGTCGACGGTCGAGAAATCATTGGTTTGAGGGGCTACCCGAACAACTCGCTCTCAAGTGGTGCCGGAGACCCCATGTACACCAAGTTTTTATTTGAGCTCAGGTATTTGGTTTCTCCGAATCCTCAGGCAACCGTTTACGTTCAGACCTTTGCCGAAGGCGGCAACAGCTATCGAAATTTTGAGAGCTTCAATCCTTTCTTAATCAAGCGTTCGCTCGGAGCGGGAGTGAGAATTTTTATGCCCATGTTTGGACTGCTTGGCATCGACTTTGCATATGGATTTGACCCCTTGCTCGGCGGCATCAACCCCAGTGGCTGGCAAACGCACTTTATTATCGGCCAACAATTTTGATCGAACACTTCACATGAACTCCAACCAAAGACAGATTCTCGGTTTTTTTTGTGCCGTGGCTTTTGCGGCCCTCGCCGCTCAGCCGGTTTTTGCCCAGAGACTGGCGTATGTGGATAGCCAGGCGCTTCTCAAAAAGATTCCGGAATATGCCCAAGCCGAGAATCAGATTAAGGAAATGACCAAAACTTGGGAAAACGAGGTGGCCTCGCTCAGAAATAAGGCAGAAGAACTTGAAAAGGCCTATCAGGCAGAAAAAGTTCTCCTCACACCCGGGATGCAAAAAGAGCGCGAAGCGGCTGTAGAACAATCCAAAAAAGACGCTTTCGAATTGCAGCGCAAATACTTCGGACCCGACGGAGAACTCTTTAAAAAGCGCCAAGAGCTCATCAAGCCGATCCAAGATCAGATCTACAATGCCGTTCAGGAAGTGGCCCGAAAGCGAAAACTCGATTTGGTACTCGACAAAGCAGGGGCCATTACGCTTTTGTACGCAGCCACCAACCTCGACATCAGCGAAGAAGTGCTTCAGAAAATGGGCTACTGATTCCCGACTATTTTTGCAACCCCAAAAAGACAAAATGAACCTCAAAGCAATCGCCTTTCTGCTCGTTTCGACCTTGTTCGCAAGCGCAGCTTCCGCCCAAAAGCTGGGCCACGTCAACATGGACGAACTCATTCAGCTTTACCCCGAAACCACGGCGGCCAAAGACAGCCTCACGCGATATGCCACGCGCCTCGAGGCAGATTTTAGCGAAATGCGCGCTGAATACGAGAGCAAGGTTCAGAGCTTCCAGCAGAACGAGCCGAACATGACCAACCTGAACAAGGAGAGTAAAATGCGCGAACTCCAAGAAATGCAAGTGCGCATTCAGGAGTTTGAAGTCAAAGCCAATCAGGACCTTCAGCTCAAGCAAACCGAGTTGCTGAAGCCGATCGTCGAAAAAGTTCAGGAGGCCGTCAAAGCGGTGAGTGTTGAAGGCAAATTCACGTACATATTCGACAGCTCCGCGTCTAAAGGCACGCTGGTGGCCACCGAGGGCGGCATCGATGTCATGCCTCTGGTGAAGAAGAAACTCGGCATCTAACAAGAGTTCATGCCCGGCGCATCAAGGCCTAAGAGCCCGTCTCCACTTGCGCCCATCGGCTTGTTCGATTCGGGCATCGGGGGACTCACGGTGGCCGCGGCCATTCGAGACCGTCTTCCGCAGTGGCCCTTGCTGTACTTCGGAGACACGGCGCACATGCCTTATGGCGACAAGAGCGAAGACGCCATTCGGTATTATTCGATTCGCATCGCTCATTATTTGCTTAAAAACAAGGCTCGCGCGATTGTGATCGCCTGCAACACAGCATCGAGCATTGCGAGCCGCGTGGTCGAAGAATTTGTCGACGGACGAGTTCCCGTTTTTAACGTCATTGATCCCGTCGCGGCCCATGTGGCTGAGCACTTTCCCCATTCAAAGGTGGGAGTGATCGGAACCAAAGCAACGGTTCGAACCGGGGCTTATGCCAGAGGAATCGCCCTTCGCGCCCCCGATTGCGATGTCCGCATGTTGGCCACACCCCTCTTGGCGCCCATGATTGAAGAAGGCTTCTTCAACAACAACATTAGCAAGAGCATCTTGAGCAGTTATTTGTCTCATCGAAAGTTAAAGGGAATAGAGGCGCTGGTCTTGGGGTGCACGCACTATCCGCTCATCCGCGAAGAAATCGCTTCGATCGTCGGTCCCGGGGTTGAACTCATCGATTCTGCCCGACTTTTGGCCGCCCAGCTCGAAGCTCATTTTGGCTCAGAAAGCAGTCTCGAGGGACGCCCAGAGCCCAAACACCGATTTGTGGTTTCAGACTACACCGATTCGTTCGCAAAAACCGCGCGGATATTTTTTGGCCGCAAGCTTCATTTATCTGAAGATTCGATCTGGGGGTCTTGATCGACCGCTTCAGACGCCTTGAACCAACTCGAGTAGAGCGCGTAGTTCTTGGCAATACGCATCACTTCGCCTTCAAAGAGTTCCGGGTCAACTTGCTTGAGTTGTTTTGCGGGAATGCCTCCCCAAAGTGTGCCGGGGGGGACTATGGTGTTTTGTGTCAAGACCGCTCCTGCGGCAATCAAGCTTCCCGAATGGATTTCGCAGCCGTCCATCACAATGGCGCCCATCCCCACAAGCACCCGATCGTGTATGGTGCATCCGTGCACAATGGCCGAATGCCCGATCGACACTTCATTTCCGATTCGCGTCGGCGCTTTTTGATAGGTGCAATGAATCACCGCTTGATCTTGAATGTTTACCCTTTGGCCGATTTCGATAAAATGAACATCGCCTCGAACGACGGCGTTGAACCACACACTTGAACCCGCGCCGATGCGCACTTCGCCAACAATCGTGGCATTGGGTGCCAGCCAGCAGTCTGCGGCAATTTGAGGAGTGTTGCCACGCACAGAAAGGATCAGCGCCATTTTAAGTAGTTTGAAGTGGTTGAGAAAAAAGCCAAGACCGAGCACGCGAGAGATAACTTTGTAAAAATCAAATTTTCGGATGGAAATAACCCGTATCCCGGTAGAGGTTTATGCCGAAAGCACACCGAACCCCGCTGTGATGAAGTTTGTCGCCAATCGGCGGCTCGTCGCGCAAGACGGCCTTGAGTTTCGCAGCATCGCCGAGGCATCAAAAGCACCTTTGGCCCAGCAATTGTTTCACTTTCCCTTTGTTCGAGAAGTGTTTATCTCGGCAAATTTCGTCGCCATCGCCAAGTTCGATACCCTTGATTGGCTAGAAATTACCCACGAAATCAGAGGCTTCGTAAAAAATTGGCTGGCTGAAGGTCGCCCGATTCTCGATCCGGATTTTGGAGTGAGTCAGAATCAAGTTAATTCAGATTCGAAACCCTTGGATGAGCTGAACTCCGCCGGACCGAACCGCGCAGTTCTTCAAGGCTACGACCCCCAGAATTACAGTGAAATCGAGCTCAAGGTGGCCGAGATTATCGACGAATACGTCAGCCCGGCGGTGGCTCAAGACGGCGGCCTTATTCGCCTGATTCGGGTCGAAGACCGCACGGCGAAAGTTCTGCTTCAAGGTGCGTGCAGCGGCTGCCCTTCGAGCACAGCCACGCTTCAGCAAGGCATCAAAAGCTTGTTGGTCAAAATGCTCCCGGACGAGATTGTGGAAGTAGAATCGATCAACGGTTGATCTCTGAGGTTCAGATGATCGACACCCACGCCCACATCTACGGCCCGTCTTTCGAGCCGGTGATTGATGAAACCGTCGAAGAGGCCAAGAGAGCAGGGGTTTTTCGAATTTATCTCCCCAACATCGATCTCGATTCGATCGAGCCCATGAGGCGCACACGAGAGCGACACCCCGACTTTTTTAGAATGATGATGGGCTTGCATCCCTGCTCGGTCGACGATGCGGCAGAAGAGGCTCTGAGCAAAATTCGAGAGGAATTGTACTCCCGCGAGGGCGACTACATCGCGGTGGGCGAGATCGGTCTCGATCGGTATTGGCGAAAGGACAATATCGAGCAACAAATGGCGGTCTTAGATCGACAATTCGACTGGGCAATCGAAAAAAAACTGCCCGTGTCCATTCACTGCCGCGAGGCTTTTGAAGCGTTGTTTGAACTCCTCGACCACCGCAGCAACCTGGCCAAGCCGACGCCCAAAGGCGTGATTCATTGTTTTACAGGCAATCGCGAACAAGCCGAGCGATGTTTGGCTGAAGGCTTTCACCTGGGAATCGGCGGGGTGGTGACCTATCCCAAAGCCGGGCTCGCGGAAGTGCTCAAAGACATAACCCTGGAGCGCTTGGTATTGGAAACCGACTCGCCTTATGTCAGTCCGGTGCCGTTTCGCGGCAAGCCGAACCGCCCTGCCTATGTGGCGCATATTGCCCTTGCTTTGTCGGTTGCTTTGGATGTGCCGGTTGAGCTCCTGCGCCAAAAAACAGCGGCCAATGCCCTCGGGCTCTTTGAACCTCATGCTCTTGCGTTGTTCGACACCGAAGCAAATGACACGACCGCGACACATTAGTTTGATTTATACGGGAGGAACCATTGGGATGGCGGCTCCCGACCTCGGCGCGCCCTTGCGTCCGCTGGAATTTGACGACTTGTTGAGTCGACTCCCCGACCTGGCCGAAATGCCCTACACCTTGAGTTGGTCGGCCTTCGACCCCCCCATTGATTCTTCTGAGCTCGGGCCCGAGCATTGGATCCGGCTGGCGCGCGAGATTGCGTCGCTTCGAGCAGAGTGCGACGGTTTTGTGGTGCTCCACGGCTCAGATACCATGGCGTACACGGCATCAGCCCTTAGTTTTATGTTGTTGGGCCTCGATTTGCCTGTGATTCTCACCGGTTCTCAACTTCCCATTGGGGTGATGCGGAGCGATGCCCGAGAGAATTTGCTGAGTTCGATTGAGATTGCCGCCGCTCAAATGCCCGACGGACGCGCTCGAGTTCCCGAAGTGTGCATCTATTTCGAGTATGCGCTGATGCGCGGAAATCGATGCTATAAGCACAACGCTGAAAATTTTGACGCCTTTGCGAGTCCAAACTGGCCCATTTTGGCCGAAGCCGGGGTGCATCTCAGGTTTCATGAATCGTCTATTTTGCCCGCCGGGGCCAGGCCCTTTGAGCTGAGCGATCGATTGGACACTTCGGTGGGCGTCTTGTATCTCTTTCCGGGAATTTCGATCGAGAGCCTGAGTCATCGATTGTCTGATCCGAAAATCAAATCTTGGGTTTTGCTCACTTTCGGAAATGGCAATGCGTTTACCGATCGCCGATTTGTGGACATTCTTCGAGGAGCGCTCGATGCGGGTAAGGCGCTTTTTAACGTGAGTCAATGTCGTGCGGGTTCGGTCTTGCAGGGTCGTTATGATACGAGCAAAGCATTGGCAGAGATGAACATCGCCTCAGGCCGAGATATCACCCTCGAAGCAGCGTTGACCAAGTTGATGTATCTCGGTGCCAAGAACCTGAAAGGCAGAGAACTCATGCGCGCGTTCGAACAACCGCTCTGCGGAGAGATGTCCGATTCATAACTGAGCCCGCAATTCTCGCTTATCTTTGCGCCCGCTCCAAAGCGATCGAAGCAAAACCGATTGCCTTGTAATTCAGCGGAATAAAGGAGAGATGGCCGAGCGGTCGAAGGCGCACGCCTGGAAAGTGTGTATGCCCCAAAAGGGCATCCAGGGTTCGAATCCCTGTCTCTCCGCAAAGCCCCGAGAACCGGTCCGCCGCAGGCGGACCACCGAAAAGCCGTAGAGAAGACCCTCGAGCTCGCTCGTTGGGGATTCGAGACGGCTTTTCGGTTTTTCAGCGCGCGCA